>JALNYZ010000005.1 GCA_023229575.1 Prolixibacteraceae bacterium | reverse complement strand
TTGTTTTTCTGGCGTATGAACATTTTGCATAAAAATCGAGCCACCCAAAATTACAAAAAAATCGACGTAACTAACTGTCTTTCAATAGGCATTTTTTAAACCCCGAAAAACCGAGGAAAACAGGAAAAAGAAAAGATTTGACGATTAAAGAGCTTTATTTGCCCATCGGACAAAAATTAACAATAGAAAAACTTGATACGCTTCCATCCTACCTAAAATTTAAGGATGCCATTCGTGAGGCATATAGGAGATTAAATTATTTGACATGAAGCTCCATTTCGATAGCAAACAGGAATTCCAAATAGAAGCAGTCAAGGCTATCACTGATATCTTTGAAGGTCAGCCCTTAAACGGCAATGACTTTGAGTTTACATTGGGTCATTCTGGGACCTTGCTGAAAGAAAATGGTTTTGGAAACAATCTGCTCTTTTCAAATATCAATCAGGTCGCCGAAAACATCCAACTTGTTCAGAAAAACAACGGGATAAAGATCTCCACGGAGGATGAAATCATCACCAATGGTTGGAATTTTTCCGTAGAAATGGAGACAGGAACAGGTAAAACATACGTCTATCTGCGTACCATTTATGAACTGAACAAACTCTATGGGTTTAAAAAATTCGTCATCGTGGTTCCCTCTATTGCCATCAGGGAGGGAGTGATGAAAAATCTGGAAATTACCGGGGAGCATTTTCAAAATCTTTACGACAAGGTGCCGGTTACCTCCAATGTGTATGACAGTCGCAAAGTTTCCGGCCTGAGGAGTTTTGCATCAGCCAATACCATTCAGATATTGGTCATCAACATTGATTCCTTTGCGAAAGATGAAAATATTATCAACAAGCCAAACGATAAACTTTCAGGTAAAAAGCCGATTGAATTCATTCATAGCTGCAATCCGTTTGTAATTGTGGACGAACCACAGAACATGGAAACAGAAATCCGGAAACGGGCAATCGAAAACCTGAATCCGCTTTGTACCCTCCGCTATTCTGCAACACATACCAATCTATACAACCTTGTCTATTCGCTCAATCCAGTCAAAGCCTACGATTTAGGGTTGGTAAAACAGATAGAAGTAGATTCCGTGGTCAGTGAGAACGATTTTAACACTCCATTTCTTCAGTTGGAAAATATTACTCGAACCGGAAACTCAATTAACGCCAAAGTTAAAATAGATGTTGCTACCAAAGACGGAATAAACAGAAAGTCTGTTACAGCTAATGGCAAGAACCTTGAATTGTACAAATTATCAAACAACAATGAGAAATACGATGGGCTAAAAATCTATGAGATTGATTTTGGCAACGATCAGATAGAATTGAGCAATGGAATTGTATTGAAGAAAGGTGAGACACAAGGAGGTATGAATGATGAGGTGATGCGGTTTATGCTCAGCAAAACCGTTGAGGAGCATCTCAAAAAAGAAAAAAATTACAAGGAAAAAGGTATAAAAGTTCTCTCGCTGATTTTTATTGACAAAGTGAAGAACTACCGTGAATATGATTCCGATGGCAATCCTGTTAAGGGAAAGTTTGCACAATGGTTTGAAGAAATTTATCAGAAGGAAATTTCCAAACCGGTTTACAAGGGGTTAATAACCTATCCGGTTGAAGATCTTCACAATGGCTATTTTTCGCAAGATAACAAAGGAAGGGTAAAAGATACCGGAGGGGAGACACAGTTAGACGATGACACCTACAAACTGATCATGCAGGATAAAGAAAGATTGCTTGACCTGAATGTGCCACTCCGGTTTATTTTCAGCCATTCTGCCTTGCGTGAAGGGTGGGACAATCCCAACGTGTTTCAGATTTGCACCCTGAATGAAACCAAATCAACCATTAAAAAACGCCAGGAAATTGGTAGGGGGCTTCGCTTATCGGTCAATCAGAATGGCGATAGGATCTTTGACCGCAACATCAACAGACTGACAGTGGTAGCCAATGAACGTTACGATGATTTTGCCAAAGCATTGCAAAAAGAGATTGAGGAAGATTGCGGCGTAGATTTCACAGGCAGGACAAAAGACAAGGGTAAGAAGGAAAAAGTCTATTACAGAAAGGGATTCGATGCGGATCCATTGTTTTTACAGATTTGGGAGAAGATAAGGTTCCAGACAAAATATTCTGTCGATTATAATACTGCAAAACTTATCACCCTGGCTGCCAATGCAGTTAAAAATATGGATGAGACAAAAAGGCCAATGGTCCGGTCCACCAAACAGAAAGTGATGATCACGGATGAAGGGATTAGCGGTAAATTAATCAGTGACACGATTAAGGACAATTATACCCATGATTTTGATATTCCTGATATGCTTGCTTACATTCAGAACAAAACAGAACTGACACGAAGCACCATTCTGGAAATATTGAAAAATTCCAAACGATTGAAAGAGTTGTTAATCAATCCACAATTGTTTATGGATAACGTAGTTTCAAACATCAAAGGCGAATTGCATCAATTAATGGTCGATGGAATTAAATATGAGAAGATTGGGGATAAGATTTACGAAATGAGCCTGTTTGACGACAGTAACATTGAAATATATCTTGATAATTTTACACATTGTGTTGCAGACAGTTCCAAAACGATCTATGAAAACTACATCCCCCTGGACAGCAATATTGAAAGTCAGTTTGCCAAAGATTGTGAGAGCAGCGAACAAATTGAGTTCTATTTTAAACTACCTGCCTGGTTTAAAATCCCGACTCCTATCGGCCCATACAATCCAGACTGGGCAATCGTTTTCAAGGGAGAGAAAAAGATTTATTTTGTTGCCGAAACCAAATCTTCCGGTCAGGAATTGAGGGGAAGTGAAAAAATAAAAATTGAATGTGGCAAGGCTCATTTCAAAAATTTCAAAGATGTAGTTTACCAAAAGCTAAGTTCGGTAACAGAATTAAACTACTGAAATATTTTTTGAATATACCCAGAGGCGAAGCTATCAACTAATCCAAAACCTTTATCCAATTTTTACGTTAAAGAGCCATAAAACAGAACAACATATCTGAAACAGCATTAATCATCCATTTAACTTATCTAAAAATGAAATTCCACAAACTGTTTTTATTCGCGTTAATCGCAATTGGCATGCAGGCCTGTGTACAACCGGCAAAAAAAGTGGCCGATAGTCCGGTGAAATATTACCGTGCCATTCAATTCAGTGAAACACCCTGGGACACCGAAAAAGGGGCACATGAGTTAATTGCCAAAGAGGCCAAAACCATCAACAATTATAAGTTTACATACAATGAGAACAAGCAATTGGTTTCTGTTGAATACAACCGCAATAACGTGCTGCTTGATTATTCGTCATTGAACGCTGCGAAAGTCACCTATACCTACGAAGCAGACAAACAGATCAAACGCTTCTTCAATGAGAAGAACGAACCCATCAAAAACGGCGGGGCTTCGATTTTTGAATACACACTGGACGTCTCAGGAATGAGGGTTGCCATGCGCTTCCTGGATGAGAACAACGCTCCTGTGGAAAACCGGAATAAAATTCACAACTATCAGTGGACGAAGCTTCCTGATGGCATGATTAAAGAATTGAGGTTCAATCTGGCTGGCGCCAGTGTGATAATGAATGAGTTCTGCCCATTTTATGAGCTTCGCTTCTCATACGGTAATAGCGGATACGTTACCAGGATGGCCAATTATCAAGCCGATACCTTGTACAACTGTACGGCTGAGAATTGCGGGGATATTGGCGTCTCCTATTTTAAGTTTGAGAACAACAGTTCCGGTGATCTCTTGAGCTTTTCGGTGCACAACAAAGTTGGCCAGCTTTCAAACCTCTACTGGGGTTGGGCGAAAAGGGTGAATGTGGTCGATCCGAACGGCTATGTGACTGAAACTTCGATGTTTGATCAGGACAATGAATATCTGAGCGGTAAGAACGTACCGGTTACTAAAACTGAATTTGATGCACATGGCGCTGTGGTCAAGAGGATTTCGATGGACAAGGAGAGAAAGATCATTAACAATCCCGGTAACGGAGTAGCCATGGTAGCCTATAAATATGACGATCAAGGCAAGCGGACAGAAACACTTCAATACGACAAGGAGAATGTTTTGGTGGTACCGAAAAAATAATAATTTGACCAAATTATTTATTATGAACTACTTGAAAACGATCAAATCAATCATTGCCATAGTCTTTATCGCATTCCTGGCCTCCTGTTCCGGTGGGGGAAGTAAACCGAAGCAGGCGGGGACAGCTCCCGCATCAGAGCTCAAATCGACAACCGTGGAGGTAAACCCGGAGGCTCAGAAACTATTGAAATTCTTAGAGACAACAGGTGATTACGTGAACAGCCGGAGTTTTCCCTCATTGATTAAAGCATCTGCAGTTTACAAAGAGCTGGATGGTAAAATCAAAATCATCGACCTGAGAAGTAAGGATGAATATGCAAAGGGACATATCAAAGGAGCGGTAAATGTTGAATTCAGCAAAATCCCCGACTACTTTTCCAATGTGATTAAGCCATTTGAACTTGACAAGATTGTCATGGTTTGCAGTTCTGGACAGGTTTCGAGTTACGCCACTTCACTTTTGCGTTTAATGGGTTATGGAAATGTTTATGCCTTGCGTTGGGGCATGAGTGGCTGGAACAAAAATTTCGCCAAAGATGTGTGGCTGAAGGAGGTTTCCGACAAATATGAAGGCAAACTCGAGTTAACTGAGAATGCCAGGGCTTCATCCACCGATTTTCCGCAAATGAATTCAGGCAAATCGACCGGTGAAGAGATCATAACGGCTCGTTTCAATGGTCTGTTTGCTGCCGGTTATGCTGATGCTTTTATCACTGCGGATAAGGTTTTTGAAAAACCCAAAGAGTATTATACCATCAACTTTGAGCGAAAAGATAAGTATGATGCGGGACATATACCGGGCGCCATGCGTTACAAAACAAATGGAACGCTTGGAATCATCACCGAAATGGAATCGATTCCGACCAACAGGGAGGTTGCTGTTTATTGTGGAACCGGTCACAACTCAGCATTTGTAGCGGCTTATCTACGATTGTTCGGCTACAACGCAAAGGCGGTCCTGTTTGGGAACAATGCTTTTATGCACAGTAAAATGCTGCAAGATAAAAAGTTGCTTTCGTGGCTTCCTTTTACTGAAAACGAAATCGAAAGTTTTCCCTACGTCAAGAATTAAAACTTACATGGTATCTTGTTCCAGCCTGGAAGTGGTGTCGGGCTGGAATTTGTATTTTAACCCCTCTGGAATGTTCTCGAAAGATAGTATCCGCAAATTCTTATAACCCAACTGATTCAATATTACCCAGGCCCTGGAGGCGGTTGGAACATCATCAGCATAAAGGATTAGCTCTCCCTTGGCTTCATTCAGGATTTTTCGGTTTGCCTTCTCCAAAAGCTGACTAAAGGTAATTTTTAAAGCATGCTGAAACAGAAGGGAGTCGGGTCTGGGTGCGCTCCCAAGATCGAGGATCAAATAAGGTGCCGTAAGCGCTTTGACTTGATCGAATGAGACAATATTGGCATCGTTACGTGTAGCCTCCAAGGCGGTTTTCGCCTTCTCCTGGAAAACATTTTGATCCGAATTTCTAATGATTACCAGAATCAGAAGAACTCCCACTACCAGTATGATGATCCTTAAACTTTTTATTTGCTTCATTATTCTGTTGATTTTAAGGTTTACTGACAGCCCCCGTCGAGCTTTAATTGCTTGATATCTTTCGCTTTGAAATAACGGCTCTTCAGGCTGTCCGGTAAACTGTTCACCTGTGTGAAAGCCTTTCGGGCATTGAACCTGGTTTCATAAAGGGCATTCTCGATAGGAGAAATCTTTTCACCTTTGAATTGGCTTAACATCACCGTTTTAAACCACTCGTTCAGTCCGCCCTTCATGACAAAATTGTTTTTATATCCTAATCCTGTGGCGATGGCCCAGGCATAATTGGCCGTTTGGTCGCCATTTCCATAAAATATCTTTTTGACCTTTTTTTGATTAAAGGTCCCTTCCCACAATGGATTCAGGAGATCTGAAAATGGAATATTTAAGGATCCCGGGATGTTGCATTCCTTGTATTGCGACGCTTCCCGAAGATCAATCAACAGCATGGTGCTATCTTCCTTGTTCACCATCCGGGCTACCTGATCAACTGAAAAACTGTTTTCTGAGGAGGTCGATTTTGAAAGCAGTTCGTCCGATTTTAGGAGAAAGGAGTCTGAAGCGTTGAATGGCAGGAAGGCAAGAATGATCCCGATTCCTACCAGCAACAGTGAATATTTTATACGTGCATCCATCTGTTTTCGAATTAAAGATCGGAGGTGATATCCGGCCTGCTGAACTTTTTTTCGGCAAGCTCGGCAAACCAGAACAGTGCAACGGCAGCGACAATCAGCAGTAGGGTGAAAACACCTGGCGAAACCCCCAACCATTCATCGATTCTCATGTTGCCCTGGTAATTTTCCATGGCAAATGTCTGGATGAATGGATAGGTTTCCATAAAAAGAAAAGCTCCAGCCATTCCACCAAGCAGAAAAATCAGGGCATCAATTTTCCCGATTGAAAGTGCGCTGATGCTTGTTCCCGGACAATATCCGCCCATGATAAAACCTGCACCCATAATGATTCCGCCAAGGATGGCTGAATTTACATAGTAGGGGTTTACAAAAACCAACTTCAGGTTTAACAGTCCAAAGAAACTGAGTAATTGTGAGCTGGCAAGCGCGACGATGGCAGCAGTAAAGAACACTTTTATGACTGTAGTATCATAACCGTAAAACATTCCTGCCAATCTGCGACTGGATGAGAATCCGGCCTGTTCCAGGGCAAAACCGAAGCCAATACCAACGAAGAAGGCGATCAATAGATTGAGCCACTCCGGAAATTCTGATATGATTGAAATAGGTCCCATAGATTCTAAATATTTACAATTAAACAATTTACTATTTACTATTCTGCTAATCATTGACGATTAAGCCTTTACAGAACAATTAATACGACTCTGAAATTTTTCCTAAATAATTAACTATTGAATGAATGACAAAATCCTTTATCCTTTTTACTTTATCCTTTTTACTTTATCCTTTATCCTTTTTACTTTATCCTTTATCCTTCATATCCACAGCTTCCTGAAGAACCATGCAAAAAGGTAGGCCGATCCGAAGATGGCAGCCATGGTTACAAAACCCGCAACAGAAAGGACAGCCATTCCCGAGAGCGCGGCTCCACTGGTGCAGCCACGGGCCAGTTGTGCACCGTACACAAAAAAGAGGCCGCCAAGAAAGGCAAACAGCAACCGCTTCCTGTTGGAAATTTTGGGTGATTTTTCAATTTTGAATTTCAAACGGTGAGAAAGTGCGCCTGACAGAAAACCACCCACAACCATTCCGAAAATTTCGAGTGTCAACCAGTTTTTTAGCGGGTGTTCGCCATTTTGGTAATATTTGCTGTAATAGGGCGTATTCATCGCATGCTGCTTGTCTACAGCTCCAACCATGGCCACAACAGTATCCTTTATTCCTCCGCTGGCACCAAGACCCCGCCCCGAAAGAAACATAGCAGCCAAAAGAACCAGACCAAGCAGCACTCCGGCAAGGTACGGGTTCATGTATTTGTTTTTATTCATTCGAGAATATATTAGTTAATTTATTGATTAAATGCATATTGTACGTAGGTATTCCAGAAACTCTATTGTTTCACGCAAAGAACGCAAAGTAAGACGCAAAGAAAAAAGGGTTAACCTTTGCGCTCCTTTGCGGTTTTCCTTTGCGACCTCTGCGTGAACTTTTTTGTTATTCATTTACGGGGAATCTTGATTCAAGAGTGAGCAACCTAATCTCAAAAGTAACAAATCGACAATATCTCACATCAACAATCCATTCAAATATTGTTATTGTAACAATTTCTATGAAAAAGTACTTTATATTTGATTATATTTCTCTGTAAGAAAAGAAAATGACTCCTGAAAATTCCCTGTCCACACGCGAATTCCAGCTATTTGTCAAACCGGTCGGCGCTTTGTGCAATCTTGGTTGCGCCTATTGCTATTACCTCGAAAAACAGGATTTGTACGCTATCAACGAGTCTCAAATGTCGGATGAACTGCTTGAAAGATACATCATCCAACACCTGGAATCCGCAACGGAAGAACCCGTTTTGTTTTCATGGCACGGAGGGGAACCAACCCTGGCCGGGATTGATTTCTATAGAAAAGCCATTGAATTATAGAAACAACATAATCATCACAACAAAAAGATCATCAATGGTATCCAGACAAACGGCATCAATCATCAACATTTATCCGAATTACTGGATCACCCGATGCAGGTGGCTTTCGGAGAGGCTAAATTCAACTCTTTGCCAAACTATTGCCTGAATTGTGAAGTATTGGCCATGTGCCATGGAGAATGTCCCAAAAACCGGTTTATCCAGAGCCCCGCCGGTGAAAAAGGGCTCAATTATTTGTGCGAAGGTTACAGGAAATTCTTCAGCCACTGCACTCCTTTTGTAAAAACCATAGCAGATTTATTCGCATCACAAGATTAACCAACGATGTAATTTTTAGTCGATCTTTGGCGGATAATTGGATGATTGGCGCATTTATAAATTTCTTCCGGCAAAAATTGACTTTTAGAAAACAGTATTTGTGTAGTTTTGCGGGTAAAATATAAATGTTTTTACCATGAGAAAATATTTTAGCCTTGCGATCATCTCTCTTCTTGGCATCGGGTTCTGGTATTGCCAGGCCGACGTCAGGCGACCTGATGTTCAGGTTGTCCCAATGCCAGCTTCCCTGACGAACATGGAAGGAACATTTTCGATTGGTTCGCAGACAAAAATCCTGATCAATAGTGAAAGTAAGGAGATGCAAAAAGTGACCTCTAACCTGACAAGCCATCTGGAGGATTTATACCAAATTAAAAACAAGATAACTTTTTCAGGTGCTCCTGAAAAGAAAACCATTTTTATCAAATTAAATACCGGACTCTCAATTTCGAAAGAGGGCTATAACCTGGTAGTTTCTTCAAAAGGAATCGTGCTTGAATCCCCTTCGCCAAATGGTTTGTTCTATGGTATTCAAACATTGCTGCAACTGATGCCGCCCATCAAGCAAAAACTAGCAGAAGTTGTTGTACCTGCCGTTGAAATCAAAGATTTCCCAAGGTTTGCCTGGAGGGGTTTGCATTTGGATGTTGGCCGTCATTTCATGCCCAAGGAATTTATCTTGAAGTACCTTGATTACATGGCGTTACATAAGCTAAATACATTTCACTGGCACCTGACCGAAGATCAGGGGTGGCGAATTGAAATCAAAAAATACCCTAAACTTACCGAAGTCGGATCTA
The DNA here is from genome assembly GCA_023229575.1 of Prolixibacteraceae bacterium. Classification (GTDB taxonomy): domain Bacteria; phylum Bacteroidota; class Bacteroidia; order Bacteroidales; family Prolixibacteraceae; genus CAINVV01. Next base: position 202,894 of record JALNYZ010000005.1, on the reverse strand, counting down.
TTCGTAAGGAGACCCTGGTTGGCCATTACGGCAGCAAGAACTATGATGGTACCCCTGTGGGCGGATTTTACACCCAGGACGACATTAAAGAGATTGTAGCCTATGCTGCGGATCGGTTTATCACGGTAGTTCCAGAAATTGAAATGCCCGGACATGCTTTGGCTGCATTGGCTGCATACCCAGAATTGGGATGTACAGGGGGACCTTATGAAGTGGGCACTACGTGGGGCGTCTTTGACGATGTCTATTGCGCCGGGAATGCCAGGACAGATACTTTCCTGATGGATGTTTTAAAAGAGGTAATCCCCCTATTCCCGGGGGAATATTTTCACATTGGCGGCGATGAATGTCCAAAAACACGCTGGCAAAAATGTCCGATATGTAAAGAACGGATGAAAGCGGAAGGACTTAAATCTGAAAATGAACTACAAAGTTTCTTCGTCAGACGGATAGAAAAATTCTTAAATGAAAACGGGAAAAAAATGATCGGTTGGGACGAAATCCTTGAGGGAGGTCTGGCTCCCAATGCGGCTGTCATGTCCTGGAGAGGAGAGAAGGGTGGAATTGCTGCTGCCAAAGAGCATCATTTTGTGGTTATGACACCCGGAGAATACTGCTATTTTGATCACTACCAGGCAGATCCAAAAAATGAGCCACTGGCAATTGGTGGATATCTGCCTCTTAAAAAAGTTTACAGTTACGAACCTGTTCCTGCCTCACTTACTGAAGAGGAATCAAAATATGTATTGGGAGCCCAGGGAAATGTATGGACAGAGTACATGAAAACGCCGCAACAGGTCGAATACATGGTATATCCGCGTGCGGCAGCATTGGCTGAAGCAGTTTGGTCGCCTAAAGGACCTAAAGATTTCGAAAACTTCAAGAGTCGACTGATCAGGCTTACCAAATTTTATGATATACTTGGCATAAATTACTGCAAAGCTGGGCTAAAATAGTCCTGATAAGATACTGCTGCTAAAAGTAACTTATAATATCTTTTTCATGGCCATCTGTTTTATGGATCAAAAATTTGTGATGCCCCAGTTAGAAGGCATGTGACAAGTAGAAAAATTAGTTTTCTCATGATTGTTTTTTATTTAATCCACGATTCAGGATCTCCTATGACAGAGATCGCATAGATGGGAACTGTGGTAATGTTTTGAAATTGTCCAAAATTTTCAAGTGAAGACCGAACTCCCATCTCAATGTTCTTTTCCTTTAGAAACAGATGTAAGCTCTGCATGGAACCCCTTATACCAGATTTTACCTCGATGGGAATAATTTTTTCTCCTTTTTGAAATAGATAATCGACTTCTGCATTTCCACTTGCACTTTCACGATGCCAATAGTAAAGTGGTTCATTTCGGTAATAAGATGATGATTTTGAGAGTTCCAATCCAACCGATAATTCGGCCAATGCCCCTTTGTTTACAACTTCAAAACTCTCACCAATTATCAGCTCACCTATATTTAATCCTAACAATCGTTGAAAAATGCCGGTGTCAAAAATTAGCATTTTTCTTTTTTTAGGATCAACTTCGGCACCAAGCGGGATCCCATTCGCGGATGTATGTGTGACCGGAATCACCAAACCTGCCAGGATAAGTAACTCCAATGCAGCCTTGATTTGCTTTGGGTCGCTATTTGATGCCGCTTTGGTGTACATAAATTTGCCTCCCATTTGCAATACCACAGCCTCGAATGCCTCTCTAATCCGAAGTGCCGGCATCAGTCTTTTATATTTTGCGAAATCATCCTGGTAAGAAATCACTAAATCGTCAATAATGCCCATACATTGGAGTATATCACCACTGTCCACATATTTGGCAACAACCTCCGGCATTCCGCCAATGGCCATAAAACGTTTGTACAGGGAGATTGTCTTTTTATGAATCAGATCGGGTATAGGATTTGCAGTTGATGCATTAATTATGGCCTCTGCCAATTGGTTTTGATTACATGCATTGAGAAATTCATTGAACGAGAAGGGTCGTAAAAACATAGAGCGGACACGTCCTACCCCAAATGAAGGCAACTCCTGCAGCGCAAATTCGAGCAATGACCCGGCAGCAATGAGGTGGAGCCCTGGCAATCTTTCGTAGAAGTACCTCAACGAAGATATTGCTGGAATGCAACTTTGTATTTCGTCAAAAAACATCAATGTTTTTCCTTCAATTACCGGCACTTCAAAGTACAACGACAATTGCTCGCAAATATCTTTAGGATTTAGTGACTGGCTAAAAAGTGCATGAAGATTCAGCTGTGCTTCAAAGTCGATTTCAATAAAATAGTCAAACGAATGAGCAAGATTGCGTACAGCGGAAGATTTACCAACCTGCCTGGGTCCGCGAAGCAACAAGGGTTTTCGGCTCTCCTCGTTTTTCCAGCTTATTAGTGCCTTGTCTATTTCACGCAGAATATAGTTGTTTGATTTTTTCATAGGCATAAAAGTAATATTATTTGCGTAAAACATAGGCTGAAAAGTAATATTATTTACGTTTTAAACAGGCGTACATCGAATATCTATTCGTTGGAACTCTTCACCAATTTCAATTGTAGCTAAAGTTGTCCTTAATAATTAGGGTTATTTAAGTATTATTTTAAATATCAGTCAATCTGATTTTTTATATCCAGGCTTGCTCATAAGGCCTATTTTTTTCTTCTTGCAACTGAACCTAAAGTTTTTCAGTAATTCTATCTTATCAAAGCCGTAGCACACCAAAGCAGAGGAGCCTGTCCATGCAGATCCCCTACAATGCGTTTTCTTTGCATGTAATGGTTGCGGTCGTTTTTGATGTTTGTTCCTTCACAGACTTCGGTTAGTTCATCGTTGGCATTGATGTATGAAACCAAGGCCAGCCAACCTTTGCGTGCGGCTGCGCCATACGTTTTCTTATCGAGCCAGCCGTTTTTAACCCCGGAAATCATCGCATAAGTAAACATAGCGGTTCCTGATGTCTCTTCCCATGCCTCCGGATCATCGATGATTTGCCGCCACATGCCATCTTTTTCCTGATACTTTAATAAAGCAGTCATCATTTTGTGGTATCCTTCCATGATTCGGGTACGATTTGGATTGTCTTTTGGTAGTACGCGAAGGACCTCTGCCATTCCCACGGCCATCCATCCATTGCCTCTTCCCCAACTATAATGAGCATCGGGTGAATGATAAAATAAACCGTTTTCTAATTGGATAGTGTCGAGATAAAGCACCATCTCTTTGGCGGCCCGATCAATATATTTCTTTTCGCCTGTTGCCCTGTAAGCTTGTGCCTGCACTGCTGTGATCATAAACATATCGTCAATCCAGATGCGGGTTTGCCAGGAATAGCCCTGATCCGTCAGTTTTTTTTCGTTAGGCTTTGCTCCAACTGGCAACGTCCATTGAGCGTCGGCATATTTCAATCCAAGATCAAGATATTTTTGCTGTTTTGTCTGGATGTAGAGTTCCAGGGGAACCGATCCAAAAACATTATTATCAACATGATTTGGTTTTGGCAAAAGATTTGCTTCCTTGTCGAAAAGGGGAGCAAAACGACCTTCATATCGGTTGAACAATTTTTTATTTTTAGAGACCTCAGCAAACCACATGCCGCCCAACCAGGTACAAACATCCGGATAAGTAATCTGCGTTGGAGGAGTATCAGGATGGGTATTCCCATAACGGGAATGAGGGCTATTCAGAAACTTTTCAGCAATACGTGTCCCAATTTCTAATGGTGATTTTCCTTTCGGCCAGTTTTTCAGATCATAACTTTGGTGTTGGGCATTTGTCGTCAAGACATTTAGTAAAAGGAAAAAGGAGAAAATTGAAGTTGTTATTTTCATGTTATCACTTTAAAATTATTTACATATTAAATTACGTTCAATGCGATGAAATTGCATCCTTTATCTTGAACACCCAGGCATAATCGCATGGATTTGTTGCAGGGGTAATTGCAGGCGGGGTAATCGTTATACTGTTTGCTGAAACTGAGTATTTCACTTTCCCATTGAAGCCAAGCATCGTTACTGATTCTGTTTTGCCAATCCCTTTAACTACGATCGGACTGTCCTGCCATTTGGTTACGATCACATACAATTCGCTCCTTTTTTTAGTAAAGTACACTGTTGTTTCTGGCGATACCGCTGGTGCTTTCTCCCATTTTCTTGTCTCATAAATTGCTTCGCCATTGACTTTCAGCCATGATCCAATATCTGCAAGTCGTTGTTGCATAATTTCAGGAATACGGCCATCTGCGGTTGGACCAATGTTGAGAAGCAGGTTTCCGCCACGGGCTACCTTGTTGATCAGGATGTGCACCAGTTCTTCGGAAGTTGAGTAGTCTTCCAGTACTTCGTTGCGGTTGTATCCGAAAGAACCTGCAATGCCGCGACACTCTTCCCATGGATGTTCAAATTTGGTATCATTGGCATTCCCCTCATGAACCAGATCGTATTCTGTGGTGTAAATACCTCCATGTTTGCTGCGGGTTTCTTTGCCCCAACGGTCATTGACCACCACCATATTTTTTACTGGCGACTCGTTGTACAACCATGTCAGGAACTGCGTACTTTTCCACGCCTCGCTCGGGTGGTCCCATTCGCCATCAGTCCATAACACATCAGGCTGGTAACGGGTGACCAGATCCTTCATTTGCGGAATCATGTGTTCATCAACGTATTGCGTCAAATTGGATTTGTACAATGGATTAAACCACTCGTAAAGCGAATAATAAAATCCCATGTGTAGTCCTTTCTCTTTCACCGATTTAGACAAGTCCCCGCAAAGGTCCCGATGCGGGCCGACATCTACAGCGTTCCAGTTCCAACTCTGTTGACTTGGCCACAGTGTAAAACCTTCATGATGCTTGGAGGTCAAAACAATGTATTTAGCGCCTGCCTCTTTGAAGCGTTCTGCCCATGCATCGGGGTCAAACATCTCGGCCTTGAAAAGGCTGGCAAAATCCTGGTATTTGAAATCTTTGCCATATACACGGTTGTGGTAGTCGATGAAAAATTGCTGGGTTTTGGAAGGTTTCATCCAACGGCTCCAGTACCATTCGGCATATTGTTCGTAAACACCTACTTTGTCACGTTTGGTCGGACTGTAAGCTGGAACGGAAAACAATCCCCAATGGATAAAGATGCCAAACTTGGCATCCTCAAACCATGCCGGAACAGGACGGCTGTCGATGGATTCCCAGGTAGGCTGATAGGTTTTCTGTGAAAAGCTTTGGATGGCGCCCAAAAGAAATAGAAAAAGTAAAATTTGATTTTTCATTTTTGATACTGTATAGAAATTGTTCATACCTTATTAATTTGATAACATCAGAAATCCCAGCCAATACGGGGTTGCGGTTTAACAGGTATATCCAGCATTAATCCATTCCATTTTGTATTTAATATCCCGTCTTTGATTGAAAATTCAGGTTTATCTGTCGGTAAATGAACTCCCTGGATTCCCACCGAAAACGTAAATCCCAGGGTTGCTTGTTTCATTTCTGAAAGGTTAAAATCAATTTCATCACCTGAATAAATAACAAAATCTATCCAAGATGCCTTCTCGTTGCCACCTTTTTCCCAATGTCCTTTAAACTGGTCGAAAATTGTCTGATAAAGTTGAAGATTGAATTGTAAACCATTGATAAAGAAACTATCAACGGCATTATTCGACGAAGGAATGGGAAGGTCTTCTGCTTTTACATTTCCGAATTCAAAACGTAAACGAAGGTCTTTGGCCCTGAACTTTCCCTCCTTTAATCGGTCAAAGGACGGGTGTTTATCGCCTCCGTTGGTTGCAAAGCTAATACCAGCAAGCACATTGCCTTCTTTTTGTTGACTTTGAAAATTTACAGCTGTGAAATCATAGCTATCGTGTAAAAACCGGACCTGAAGATATTTTGGGTTTTGCGCATCGCCCCAGTAAGCAAGAAATGGCCGGCGTTGATTCCATAAACTGGACAGATTGGATGTTGAGAGTGCATATTTGTCAGCCATATAACAAGTTCCGATAATTTGAGGTTCTGCTTTTTCAAAAGTGTCGGTTTCGGTGCGTGGATATTCAGGTGCGAGAAAATAGTGCAAAAGATATTCGGGAATCTGATGTTTTATCTTCACATTTCCTTGTTTTTCTTCCATTCCGGTAACGATTTTCCCGTTTGACCCCTGTTTCAGCATCGCATAAAACGATGGACCGACCAGGGTACCGTAAGACCTGCTGTGTGGCCCTGTCCACTGACCGGTTGGCTGATGGTAATGCCTGGCAATCATTTCCCAACCGATAGAATAGAGCGAATCGATCATCTGTTTGGCCGATGGCTCAATGATATGCATTTTCATGTGTTCCAATTCGTCCAGAGCGACAATGGTGTAAGTGGGGCTGTTGTATTCCGAAAAACCTCCTTTATCTAGAGTATAATCATAAAAAGTCTTCAATCGCTTTTGTGCATAATCCTTCATCTCCGGAAGATCAAACAAATGTGAGACTGTGTAGGTAACATACGTTCCCATAATGGCAATATTGGTGTACCCTGGTCCCACATTCCTTTTCTGAACTGCCTTTGCAGCCAGTATGATCGAATTCTTGATGGTCGGTTTCAACGCTTCCGGAATTTCTTCCTGATGCCCCATCCAAACATCCAGCAGGGTCACAGCATTAAAATCGGCCCAGTTATAGTCGATCGGCGTTTTTTTAGTCGCGAGGGGTTCTTCCATAAAATAAGGCCATACGCCGTATGATTTGGAATCAGGGTCCTGATCCTGTAAAGACATCGTTTTTTCAATCACATCGAATGCCCTCTGTGTGTATTGCTGGTCCCCCAGATCGAGCAAAGAGGCCGCATACCAAAATGAACTGCGAATATCATGGTATACGCCGCTTTCAGCATCAGTGTGATAATTATACCCATGCAAGTTCGAAGTGATCATCTTTCCTTCGGGATCATATCGTTTGTGCGATCTATTTAAGGACTCATTCAAGGTTTGCTTCTCCGATGGAGTCAATTGTACCTTCTCATATTTTATATAGCCATCATCGCTGTTTTGGGCAAAACAGATAAGGGAAAAGCATCCGATTAAAATAATTAAAACTAAAGATTTCATTTTTGGATCCGTTTTAAGATTTCATTACTGATCTGTTTGGCAAGTCTCTCATAGCCTTCATTGTTATAATGAACATTCCCTTTAGAACCGCTGTATTTTTCCAATTCCGGTTCCATTAATCCGTACAAATCAATTACTGGAATGTCGTTTTCTTCCATGATTTTACGGGCAATCCTGTTCCGGTCCATCACGACCTGATTTTTTACAGGATCCAGTTTTTGTCCCGGTTCTTTGGATGGATATGGGGTTGTAAGTGAATAAATTAGCTGACATCCTTTGGATTTCTTTGATTGCAGAAATTTCACAAATTTTCTTAGCCCTTATTCATATTGCTCGTTGGTAAGGTGCCATCCATGAAGCCCGTTGTTAAAATGGATGACTGCATGGTGGTACTTTGCCATGGCCATTTTGGTTTCGCTTAATAATGCCTGGTCTTCGATACTACGGGAGGTAGCATAACGGTCGCAATTGGCTACTCGCGATAATCTGGCTGAAACGGCAGTATAATATCCTCTTGAAATTGAATTTCCGATAAACAATACACGGGGTTTCGTGGTATCGCCTTCGTGTCCCCACCAGAAATCACTCCATTCGGTATCTTCACGGGTAACTTTTTGCGAAATGCATCCCCCTAAAAAAATTAGGAGGATTGGCATAATAAAAAAGATTTTAAGCTTCATTTGTTTAAAATTTTGTTTTTCGGTGAGAATATTATTGTCATTTCTTCTCGTTCAGATTTAATCCTTGTGCTATTCTTATGGCGGTCAGTACACGAGACCCATTGGAATTTGGTGCAACATTAGAAGTCAATTAATTAAAAATCGAAATCTTAAAGCACCAGGCTATTTTACAGGGCTGTATCGACCCTTCCTGCAATTCCACGGGAAGCGAAATATCCAACCCTGATTGCTTGTTATACCTCCATTTCAAAGGGTTTGACCAACCCAACATATATATTTTGGATCCTTGTTTTGGTTCTACTGTTTTTAGTCTGAGTAGCTTTCCTGGCCAGGCACGGCTTATCGCATATGCTGTTTGCCTATCTTTTGTCATAGTATAACGAATGGTATCTCCTCCCTCCTTCCAAAGGTCCCCCTCGCGTGGACGTGTAGCATAAATAGCTTCCCCATTGACCTTTAACCAGGTTCCAACTTCTTTAATCGCCTCTATCACCTTTGGATCGAATTGTCCATTGACATCGGGACCGATACCTACCATGAAATTGCCTCCTTTTGCAACAATATCGGTGAGGTTATTGATAATCCAGGCAACGCCCTTGAAATCATCATTTTTTACATAAGAAAAATATTTGCCATAAGGGTAAATTACGAACCACGGCATATCGGTATTCTCCTTGTTTCCGGGAATAAATCCCTCAGGTGTATAATAGTCGCCATAATTACCAATGCCGCGTGCGCGGAACATCACCTCAGGCTGAATCCTGCGTAAGTCTTTTATCTCCTGCCGCATCTGTGGCCACACTTTCTTGCCTAACCACATGTCGAGGCAAACCATATCAATCTTTCCGTAATTGGTAAGAAGTTCAGTGAGTTGCTTGCGGTGGTAGTCCATCATACGGGCATCTTCTCCAGGTGTTGTATTTGGCATCATAACAGTGCCAACATTCGCCTGGGGGCCATAGAGTTCAGGATGCACCCTGGCATCCGGTGTATTCAGGGGATGATTGCAATAAGGCCGGTAATCGGCGTTGTACCAATCCGGATGAGAGTAATAAAGATCTATTTTGAGCTTGTACTTGTGACCCGCATCACAAAGTTCCTTGATCACATCGCGGTGAAAGGGCGTTTCCATGATGCTGTAAGCCAAGTCGCAATCTTCCAGGGCAGGACCTCCCGGTGCTATCCAGTTGACCCTCTTCCTGACCCTGGCTTTCGTGTCAAACATAGAGAATCCGTCATGATGCATAGTAGTCATTGCAAACATTTTAATACCATTGTCGCTGAACAGCTTCATCCATTCCTCAGCATTAAAACCTGTTGGGTTCCACGTCTTGTACAACTCCTGATAGGCTTGCTTCCCCTGGTTTGAAAGCTTTAGGAATGGCCAGGATTCGCGCCCTTTCGCATTGATCGAGTATGTCCCCCAGTGTATGCGCACACCATACTTTATATCACGAAATGCCTCAATTGTTGTAGCTGAAGGATGTTGATAACTGGGATCGGTATTATCTTCGACCCAGTCCTTGACCTTCTGGTAATGAGAGTCATTCTTAGGTAAAGTGTCTTTGTCATAAACATCTCCACCAGTTTCGGCTAAGATCCTGGCAGGCTTTTTGGCGGCTGAAGTCAAAGGAGAAAAGAACAGAATAGAAAAAATAAGGATCGAAAAAGCAAGAAGGGTTTTCATAAGTTTGATATTTTGTCATCACCAAATTGAAATATTCCATTCAGATGTTTAACGGATTGTTGGAGGAATACTTTCTGCACCGGTTGCCCAGGTTTTATTGGGCTGATCGCCCATCTCAAAAACCAGCTCGCCCCCTTTGACAATTTCATCGTGCCAGATAAACGACCGGTCAAAGGGTTTCCCGTTCAACATGGCCGATTGAATGTATATGTTCTTTTTAGAGTTGTTTATCGTCCTTATTGTGAATTGCTTATTGTTCTGAACCTGGATAGTGACCTCCTCGAACATCGGGCTTCCAATCACATAATAGGGCATACCCGGACAAACAGGGTAAAAGCCCATCATGCTAAATATCAGCCATGCCGACATCTGCCCGGCATCGTCGTTACCGCATAAACCGTTGGGGACTGGTTCATATTCTTTCTCCACTATATTTCGTACCCATTTCTGCGTCTTCCAGGGTTCGCCTGCAAATGGGAAAAGATACGAAATATGGTGGCAAGGTTCATTCCCATGCCAGTAGTGGGTCTTTTCAAAAAACTCATCAAGTTTATTCAAAAAGGGTTCTTTTCCACCCATTAACCTGATCAGTCCTGATACATCCTGCGGAACAGACCAGGTATACTGAAACGGGGTACCTTCACAAATGAAGAAATTCCCCGTATCCTTCCTGCTTGATCCGTGAATGTAGGGATTAAATTTTTCGACCCATTTCCCATTGGCATAACGGCCACGGACAAAACCACTGACCGTATCGTACACATTTTTGTAGTTTTGTGACCGGCGCAGCAATTCTTTGTAATCTTCTCTCCTTCCCAGTTTCTTCGCCACCTGTGAAAGAACGTAATCGTCGTAAGCATATTCCATCGTTCGCGATACCTGTTCCCTCTGGTGAAATGCTTCCTTCACAGTATCTTCCACCGGGATGTATCCATATTTCAGGTATGACTTCAAAGCCCTGCGTCCTTTGCCATCGTTATAACTCTGGTAGTCAGAATTATATTCAAAGGCATTTTTTCGCATCAGGGTATAGGCAGATTCAATATCGAAACCTTTAATGCCTTTCAGGTAAGCATCACCAATCAGTGCTATGCCGTGATCGCCGATCATGGCCGAGGTATAACTATTATAAAGCGGGAAAATCGGCAGCCAGCCTCCTTGTTGGCCCATCAGGATAAACGAGCGGACCATATCACGGTCACGCCCCGGATTGGTGATCGTATACAACGGTTGTACCGACCGATAAGTATCCCACATCGAAAAATCTGCATAATAATCATACCCTTTGGCCTGGTGTACCTGCTTTTCACCGGCAAACCCGGGATACGAGCCATCCATGTCGCTAAATACCCGGGGCAGTTGGTTGGCCGTATACATGGCCGTGTAAAACTTAACCAGGTCCTCTTTTGATGCCCCTTTTACCTTTATCTTACCCAAAGTCTTATTCCATGATGCTTCAGAAGCCCGTTTTACCTTGTCAAAATCCCAATGCGGAATTTCTGATTCAAGGTTCCGGCGGGCCTCATCTATACTTGTGAACGAACTGCCCATCCTGACCTGGACAACTTCAGGGGTTTCAGAAAACCGGACGAAAGCGCCAACCGGCTTTTTTTCTCCTTTAATCTGTTTCTGCCCATTTTTTAATGTACTGCTTTCCCATATCCCGTATTCTGCGAATGGCTTATCGAACCTGACCACAAAATAGCCGCTAAAACCGGCTGGCTTTCCTGATCCCTGATAAATACGGTAAGCCGGGTTGTAACCAACTATTTCGTTCTTTTCGGGGTCAATTTCAATGTACCCCTCACCGGTATCGCTGTTTGGTTCGACAATCACGTAATGTGCACCGGTTCCCTGAAACGTGAATTTCATCATTGCAGATCTGGACAAACCGGTAAGTTCGGCCAGTACTTTATACCTCTCTAGAAAAACCGAATAGTACATTGGAGAGGAAACCTCTTTGTCATGGCTGAATTCGGATGCCCGGTCCTTTGCCCCGGGAATTAATTGACCCGTCATGGGCATAATGGTAAATGTCCCGTAGTCTTTGACCGCCGAACCGCTCATGTAATGGCTGTTCCTGAAACCCTGGATACCTGTATCACCATAATAATAGGGTGGAAAATTTTTTCTTTCACCTTCCAGGGTTTGTGGTGTCCAGTTGTTCATGCCATTGGGGACGCCTACCAATGGGTAGGTTTTACCCCGATCGGTCAGCTCAAATTTTCCGGTCCCGCTAACGACCCGCTCATTTGTTCCGATTAAAGGGTTGACATATTTTACCTGACTGAATATTTTGCCGCTAGAAATCAAGTATAAAAATAAAGCGGAGAAGATTATGATTTTCATATGATAAATTGATAATAAAATGTGTTTCATTTTTTATCTAATGTGATAAATAAAATTTTATTGAGAATCTATCCGCTATTATTTAGCCGTTTGTTAGAATTTCCTCAATCATTTTCAATTCCTCATGTTGGAATTTTAAATTAGCAAGTGAAGCAAGGTTATCGACAAGCTGCTCTGTACTGCTCGCACCAACAAGAACTGAAGTTACCCGTTCGTCTTTCAGCAACCAGGCGATGGCCATTTGAGCCAACGATTGATTTCTGTTTTTAGCAATCCCGTTCAATTTTGTTACCTTCTCAATTCTTTCGACAGTAACTTCATTGGCTTGCAGAAACCCGGTTACTTTTGCAGCCCTGGAACCTTCAGGAATTCCATTCAGATATTTATTTGTAAGTAATCCTTGCGCCAATGGCGAAAATGCAATACAACCTATGCCATTTTCACCTAGTACGTTCATCAATCCATCCTCCACCCAACGTTCAAACATCGAGTATTGAGGCTGATGAATTAAGCAAGGTGTACGATACGATTTGAGTAAGTCTGCGGCTTGTTGGGTTCTTTCCGCTTCATAGCTTGAAATGCCCGTGTATAAGGATTTCCCGCTATTTATAGTACTAGCCAATGCTCCCATCGTTTCTTCCAAAGGGGTAAATGGATCCGGTCGATGCGAATAGAAAATATCCACATAATCAAGCTGCATTCTCTTAAGACTTTGATTCAGACTGGCAATCAAATATTTGCGCGAACCAAAATCGCCGTATGGACCTGGCCACATATCCCAACCTGCTTTAGTGGAAATAATCATTTCATCACGATGGGATTGGAAATCCATTTTAAGAATGCGACCGAAGTTTTCTTCGGCTGATCCAGGAGGCGGTCCATAATTGTTTGCCAGATCGAAATGCGTTATTCCGGCATCAAATGCCTTCCAGATAATTTTGCGAAAGGGTTCAAAAGTGTCCACTCCGCCAAAATTATGCCACAAGCCCAGGGAAATTACAGGCAAGTCTATTCCGCTTTTGCCACATCGCCGGTAAATCATGTCGCTGTACCTCTTTTCTGAAGGTTGATAATCCATTTTAAAGTATTGATTTAATTTTTATAAATAATTTAAATTCGTAAGCGCCTTAATTACAATCTCTAAATCTATTTCGCCACGAAAACCACTGAATCCGACTGATAGCATAGTTCCATCCTTTAGTTTTACAGGTTGTCCTCCTGGCCAGCCAATTAAATCGGGAGCATCAATACCCAACACGGTTTCGTCCACTTCATCCATTTTACTATACCGACACATAATTCACGCCCTTAAAAGTCAGTTCTTTTAATGGATGACCTTCCTTTTTAATGTCAGCAGATCCGGCTTGCTCGTATTTCCATGCGGGATATCTTTCCGATGAATTTTTCAGCCATGTGTCCGGGCCAATTGTTGCTAAATCTTTACGTAGATTTTCAGGCTTGCAGGTTTGATATTCTGCATTTATAAAGCTGTACAGTACCGTATCGTGGTAAAATGGACTGCGCGATACAATCAAACTTGCCGGCATTCCATTGGGGAAAAACGCTTCATTGGTGAATTTATCCACCGAATCAGGAGTATGGCCACCAAAAACAAATTCTGCAATATTTAACCGGGCCCGTTTTTTAATTTCTTCGTTCAACGAGATATCGGGCAATTGATTCGAAACAGAAAAGGATTTTGTCTCCTTTTTATGCATGTAAAAGCCAACATTTCCCAAAATTCCAAATAGATTTTTCATCGCACCGGTAACACCCGGACTGTGCATTTTTACCAAATGCAGGTTAACCAGATAATCGGCATCAATCAGCAATTGCGGAATTGGATATTGATCGGTAGGTTTTCCATCTTTTGGAAAACCTTTATTGTCAGACAAAAAGATTGTTTTTTCACTTACGGCAGGGTTATCGTTCTTCCCGATCATAACTATTTGCTCCAGGTTTTGTTTCCTTACTTCGGATTTAATTTCTTTCGGGAAAGGCCGGGAACAATCGAAAATGCAGATGTTCTTTTGTTGTAATCCTGCATCTATCAAACTTTTTGCCAGGACACTTAACATGGCCGGACTATTGTTAAGTGTCTTGTTAATGTCACGGATCGTATTGTTGAAATTGACTTTGACGACAATTTTTCGCTCCACCAAATTGGCATTCTTATTGCCTTCCAATATTTTCTTCCAGGCCTTTGCTACTTTTTTTTCACCCGATATTTCAAAGAGCGATTTTGACAGCATTTGCGTCAACACATCTTTGTTGATGGTTTTCCAGTAGACCTGCTCGCCCGAAAAATTGTAATCGGAAACATTTTGATTGTAAACGCGGACAACCTTGTTGTCGTCATAAGCTTCAGAAACATACCTGTCTTCTGACATTAAAACACTTCCTGCTAATCCTTTGGGAAGAAATCCCAATACTGAAAGGCCAGCTGTTGCATGAATAAAATCTCGTCGTTTCATACGTATATAATTTGTTTTTTTAAGGTCGTATGGAATAGCCATGAGGAAATATTCATTCCGGTTTGTGATATTCTTATCATGGCTATTTCATCGTAGATAGTTTGTTTTTTTACTTTATTTCTTCAACAAGTTCAAATTCGAAGTAGGCTAAATTCGATCCTCTATTGAGGTGCAGCGTGAGAAGGTTAAGACCTGTTGATGGGAATGTTATAGAGCCAACTTCCGCTTTATTCCATATATGCATACTACCGGTCACTTTGGGCAAAGTAATATCTGAAGCTTTCACATTATTGATCCACAAGGTTGATTTATTATCATTATTTCCATAAAGGGCCGTAATTTTGAATTTACCTGCTTTTTTCACATTTACGGTATAATTGATCCACTCCCCATCTGCCTCCCATCCTATATAAAATTGATTGATTGGAGGTTCAAAGAAATTCGCATTTTTGAAATCAGCTAAATCTTTTGTATAGGAAACGTCCACACCCTCCTTTTCCCTGAAATGGCAAATGTAATCACCCGGTTTTAGATTGCCAGATGCGGGGCAATTCTGTTCGTAATTCAACTTTCCGGCAGCCTGGTTTGTGCTGTCAAAATCATGGTAAGCAATGCCCTCGCCCCCTAAATCATAATAACCGAGTTCCACTTTACCGGGAATAACTTGTGCTCCCTTTTTGTAAAAAGAATCCTCGAAAGGTTTACCCTTGTAATCAGCAGGTAGTTGAGAAAAGGCTGCATTTATCGAAATTAAGCTTAGTACGAGTGTACTCACTGAAAATTTAAATGACATTAATTTTTCTTTCATTTTTTATTTTTTTACTGTTATTAAAACTAGTTAACCTTCTTATAAATCAGTTCTATACCATTGCCCTTTTTTAGGTTACGGCTATACTTCTTGTCAGTTGGATTGTTCCAGTGCTCAGCAGTTCCAAGACTGGCAAGAGGGGTGCCATCCCTTTCCGGGTCGTAAACGGCGCCTGAAGGTGGGTTGTTGGCCAGGGCCATCTCTTCCATGGCATAATCGCTGTACATCATGTCGGGTGCATCGGGCCATGCCGCAAGCGCAAAGTCGAGCACGACCGATTCAATGGCAACAGGATCCTGTGATGCAAATAAACTGCCCATCCACTCATTATTGAAGGGAGAGATTGTCCATTTTGATTTGGGAAGTCCGCCTAAACCCTTATTGCTGTAAACTCCGTCTATCAGATAAAGCACTGTCTTCCCGCCCAGGTCTTTGTGCCCGATGAAATCAGGATAAACCGAGTATTGCCGCTTGCCCGCCTTACTTTGACTAAAACCACTTCCATGCGAATTCTTATGCCAGTCGGTTTCAATGCTGGTGCATCCGAAAAAATTCTTTGCACATAGTGTAACGCCTTGGGCTACATGCCCTTTCATGATTGCCAGGTTAATTACATAATCGGCTTCCGCAAAACAAGTTGCAAGTCCGTGGACCATCCCCTTGAAATCCTGCGAATAAACAAAACCATTTTCTACAAAAGTTGATTTCTCCCGTCCGTCGCCTCCATCGTGATCGATGTAATGAACTTTCGGATATGCCGTATGGCATTTGTCATAAATGTTGTTGGTGATAAACCTGCTCGGATCTGCAACAGTAATATTTTCCTCCGCGATTCCGGCCTTATTCACCAGACTTTTTAAAAGTGACAGTATCATAGCCGGATTGGCATTTATTTCACCGCTGCTCTCATGTGAACTGGTATTGTTCTGGTTGATTTTGATCGCCACCTTTTCACCCTGTTTGTATCCTGTATCACTATTCTTTTTGGTTTTGTTGAAAAAACGGAACAAGGCATCCCATGATTTTTTTTCATTTCTGACATTGGTCAGACTGAGCAGGGTTTCGGAGAAAAGCTTATCTGTTTCTTCCTGGTTGTTGAACCTATCCTCCCACCAAAAGCCGGTCTTTTGATCCCAACTTGCAATTTTAGGATTATGTCCCCAGGCAACCCTGCCCGGATACATTCCTTTAGCTACACCAAGTGGGATGTTAGGTTTGTACCAGATTTTCAGCTCAGCAGCCCTGACCTCTTTCGGGGATTGAAAAGAAAAAATGGCGGCAGAAGAAATTCCAATAATCAGAAACAGTCCTGCGGCCAGATATTTGGCTTCGAACAATTTGTTTTTGGCCTTTTTGAATGCAAAGGCAGCTCCTGAAAGTGTCAGTATCCAGATCACAAAACCCGACATCATTGGCGCCGCAACCTGCATGCAGGGGTAGGTTGCCCTGGAGGGTTTCGGGATTACACGTATCAGGAACCAAATGGTTGCCAGTAAAGAAATAATTATAAAAACAATTTTTCCCGGCACACGTGATTTCTTTAAGAAAAACAGGACTCTTTTGATCCAGTTCGGAAATTTTTGAATTCTTTCGTCAGTTATCATCTTTTTTAGTTTTAAGAAAATTATAGTATTATGTCTGACTTGGTACTGGCATACTCGAATACACCTCCTCCAAGTAGGATGTCGGGGTCGATGGCATGAATCTGCGCGGTGGCGCGGCCCGTCAGCAGACCAGTGATCAGGACGCAAGCTAGCAAGACCGTTATTATTCAT
Organism: Prolixibacteraceae bacterium; assembly: GCA_023229575.1. GTDB lineage: Bacteria > Bacteroidota > Bacteroidia > Bacteroidales > Prolixibacteraceae > CAINVV01. Next base: position 186,038 of record JALNYZ010000005.1, on the reverse strand, counting down.
TCCGGCACCAGCGGAATTTTCAACTCACACAGTTTTAGCAACACCACAACAACGTAAGGTGCGAATGCCGAATTGCGGCATGGCCAGCCGCACGGCGTATCGCCCCTGAGCCGTTCGTTCTAATGGCAGCTTCTTGATCGTTCTGCCGTCCAGTTCCACCAGTTCAACGCGCACAGGTTTCATCGCCAGGGACACCGTTCGCTGGGAATCGTCGCCTCCGGCATTGAAGAGTCGAACCAGCAGATCTTTCCCCTCAACTAACAGGGTAGGCGTCTCAACACCATCTCCCGAGACGGTGATCAGTGAGTGTGTCTCGTCGCCCGCCTTTGACTTCCCCTTCATGATCTGCGCCAGAAGTGGCTCGTTCCAATGTGCCGCTTCCTGGGATAGCTTCGCCTGCTCCCAGTTTCCGCCGTGTGGGATTATCGCGTAGACCGCCTCGTGCTCGCCTGAGAGTGGGCAATCTCCATAGTAGGCCCCAACATAGCCCCACGCCAGCACGAGCGACAAAGGATAGTCCTTGCCGTGAGCGTAGCTGCCGGTATGATCGGAAAGCAGGGCCAGCCCATGCTGCTCGCGGTCATCGATCACATCCACCCAGTTGACGATGATGTTGTGCTTGATGGAATCCCAACGTGTGTAAAACGTGTCCTCGTTTTCGCTCCGGCACACGTCATATGCGGAGTTCTTGTACAGCGTCTGATTACGCACCGATACTGGGAAGAAGGCCTGTAGCTTGAAGTAGCAGTTATGGTGCGACCTGCGCTGCGTTCCAGCATGTCCGCCTTTACTGTAGAACGGGTCGCCGATAAACGTTTCGTTTCCGAAGTCGAAACTGACCAGGAAGTCGATCCGTCTCTGTCCCTGCACTACGGTCATGGTCGAGCGGTATGGACGCCCCAATATCTCACCAGCGACTAGGACACGCACCCGGACTGGGCCATTCTCAACGATTTCCACCCTCGCTGATTTTTCTGCGCTGCTCGCCCACTGCTTCTCGGTGATGAAGTAACCCCGGTATTCGTTGAACAGCCGCTCGCTCGCCGGGTCACAGAACTCTTTGTTCATATCCTTCGAAAATAGGCTTGTCACGGCTCCCCCACGGGCGGGATCAAGCCGGATTTGATACAGATCGGTCTCGATCGAAATCGACCCGTTTTGTTCGGTGCCAACGTGAGCGCCGTTGACTCCGAAGGCGTTGATCGTTTCGTATACTGCTCCTTTCATTCCTCTTCCTGGACTCAACTGCTTTACGTCGGTCCCGACAGCACTGCTCTTCTCGTATACCGGTTCCACGCGATAGGTGCTGTACCCCACTGCGGGGGTGAGTGCCCTAAACAATATGGTCGCCGCGTTAAGACTCTTGTCTGTCTGGTAGCTTCGCACCGGGATTATCTGTGCAACTACTTCTTTCTCCTGGCCATCGATGACGCGAACGGACTGCGTGCCCGGGTCGGTCGCTACAGACAGCTCGACAATGTCAACGCGGCTTGTGCCTACGGTGTTAAACACGCGCACCCACTGCGCACCCAGGGGTTTTCCGATGGTGACTCCGGCATTGCCTTTAAAAGCGTTGGAGTAATCCGCGATGATCTGGTCACAGATATTCTCGGCCTCCCATGTCCAGGAGCCTACTCTCCAGGCCCAGTTCCGGCGTCCCTTGCCCCTGACCACGAGCCACGAGTCATGATGCTGAGCCAACAACAAGTTGTCCCAGGCTTGCCGCAGCAGCTCAGTTGGGAACGGCAGTCCGCGAAACACGTTCGCCATGGCGGCCATCTTCTCGGTTAGCAGCAGCTTGTTTTCGGCTGACCGCACTTCGCGCGACAAGCGATGCAGATCCTTTTCGCCCCAGGGCAGCACGACCCGGATGTTCTCCTGAGTGAAGCGCCAGGGCTTCGCCGGCTTGGCCGCAATCGTCTCGCAGTATTCGCGCCAAGTCACGAACCGTAAGTGAGTGCCAGAATTAACGGCTTTCCTCGCCACCCAGCCCAGATCCTGAAAAACCATGCCGCTCGGATGTGGGATACCATGCTCGATGCACTTGCGGGCAAAGTCCGCGATCTTATCGTCTGATAAGCCCAGCATGCATGATTCGAGCTTGTGGGGGTGTACTGGGTTCTCACAGGCGTACCGCGGAACAGCAGGCAACGAACTTCCGTCAGGACCTATCCACTCAACCATGTCGGCGTCAAAACCCGTTGTATATCCAAATGTGGTGGTGGAGTTCTTGAGTATCGCCCGGGCGAACCCCATCGAACGCAGAATCTGCGGCATAGCGCTCGTCCAACAAGGCTCCTGCACGGCGTAAGTGTCTTCCGCAACGCCCGTGAAGTGCTCGCGGAGAATCTCACGGGCGCGTGTGAGGTGCCGGATGTTGCTCTCGCCGTTGAACGCCCAAGCCAGCGGCTGACCGTAACTGTTGCCAACCAACTCCACAGGTGCATCCACACGCTGATCGCTCAGCAACCGCTTCAGTTCCTCATAAACCTGTGGATCCCGACGGAGCAATACGTCCCAGGACATCGGTTCGATTTCCAGGCACACCTTCCAGCCAGGCGTCTGTTCCAGAAAGCGAAGTACGTCCCGCAAGGTGCCAATTGGCATGTGCCCATAAGCTCCACCATGCCAGCCATCAGCGAAATAGACCGTCGGCAGCGACTGCTCCGGCGGCGTCGGCAAGGGGCCACTAAGCCGTGATGATCTGCCACTGGCAACATTTTTGCCTGCTAATGTTATGCCAGCCAGAGAAGCAAGTCCTGTTTTTAAAAAATTCCTTCTGTTGGTTTCCATAATGTTTAGAATTAAAAATCCAAAAGGTGGACAACCTATTTATTCCCCAATCCAATTATTTTTCGCTACAGCTTTGTCAAATTCCTCCATTAATGCAGGGTCTGATTTAACCAGGTTTATCCATTCAGGGTCGCAATAAACGCCGGCTTTTGAATCAGCAAGAGTGATTTCCAGAATACGCTTTCGTGTATGGTCCCATTTATGGTAGAATACAGTCATTGCCCTGCCCATATCTGGCGTATTGTTTCCTCCTGATTGAATCCCCATGGATATAAGGAACTCGAGTTGGCAAAGTAATTGCTTGTTCCATTAATGGCCGGCGTAATTATTCGGATACCCGGCATTTCAAGATGACCGGCATTACCAGGCCATATATTGCTGATATAGTTGTCAGCATAACGGAGAAATTCGTTGCGGTATGACTCCGGTTGGTTCGCAAACCAGGATATCTCGTCCCAATGCCACGATCCATCCCCAGGTGTACCAGCACCGGCACTCTTTCCATTATTATCAAAATGTGACAGGAAAGGAAGCCTTGTAGTCGCCCAGCCACTGGGTGTCACTCCGTTTCCGCTACTTCCATATTTTCCGGTAAGGATGCATTTTTGTGGGTCTGTGAGTACCTCTTGTATTCCATTGGCATGAAGATTCCCTGAGCCAAAATCAAAGAGCAGATCACCTCCATTCCCGGGAGCTACGTTTGCATCAGCGTTACAGAGTACAAAATGTCTTCGCGCGTGTGTCTTTGCGTAGAGACGAACCCGCGCAAACATATCGAAGTAGTTCGTATATCCGCTGGCTTTATCATTCACCGCTTGTGGCTCGAAAAATCCCCAGTGGATTGATTCAATACCCGCATCGATCTGGGAGGTGGCGAGGTAGTAGTACCACAACCGGGTCTCCATCTTGGTGATATCCGGTACCGTGTATGGTCTGTTGATGATTGGATTATCAGCGAACACCATATCGGACTGCCGGAAATTGCGGGTCTCGACCGGCAGGTTAAATTGCTGGAAAACGTAAGCCGGAATGGGCAAGGTGTTAACGTCAGTACTGACATACTCGAATACCCCTCCTTCAAGTATAACGTCGGGGTCGTTCGCATGAATCTGTGCTCCAATGGTGTTGATGGTTTGAAGCCGTTGCGGAAACGTACTCTCTTTACCATAGACAAAAACTACCCTGCCGAGGTATTTTGCACCAATGTTCTTCACCATGCGTATGTTGTCAACAGTGCTTCCTACTCCTTCGCCAAGATGCCCCATGTGAATAGCCCGGGACAGGTAGTTCTGAAGGACTTGTAAGGAGATGGAACCGTCGAAGCGATAATCGAGGCTGGTTCCAGGATCGGATACCACGTCTTTCATGCAACGAACAGACAACGCATAATTTTTAGGGTTTTCGCCTACGGAGACAGCTGCGTTGGAGCTGCCCATGCCCCGGCGCCAGGAATGAGTTGTTGTGCTCTCAGTAGCGGACCACCAATAACCATTGGTCCCAATCTGGGCAAATGTCCCATTCGTTGTGTTGCGAACACCTCCACCAACGGCTGTAAAACCGGTTTCGTTGGTTGCTCCCGCGTTTGGATCGGTCCATCCTATTGTTCCGGTTTGTTTCATTTTACCGCCGGCAACAGCTAATCCGCCAAGATAATCGGTAAGCGTTGTCCATTCTACAGTGGTTGGTACATGCCAGCCCGTGGGACAAAGATTGCCGATATTGATGGCATACCAGTTGTATAAAGCCCCATAAGTATTCTTATTCGTTGATCCGTCATTGTTATACCAGCAATAGGCTCCGGATGATCCTGTACCCCAGGAATTTCCGTCTGTAAGGTTGGGTATTGGAGTGCCATCGCGGTACTTTGTAGTTTTGAGGTTTTCAACCATCCATATCTGCGTTCCAATGGTAACTGAATGATAGATATTACCATCCATATCAGTGATTATTTCACTTAGTGTTTGAAAAGATTTTTGATTGCCATATCCTGTACCTGCACTACTGGTGGCATAAGCCCTCACATAATAGGTTGTACCCGGGGTTAATCCAGTCATTTTAATGGTGAAACCCTCTGAACTTGTGCCGATACTTATTTTATTACCTGCAATAGTTGGGTTCTCATTGATTCCCCAGCAAATACCCTGGGTTGTTACATCAGAACCGCCATTACTTGTCACTTTACCTTCAATATCGGCATTGGTTGAGGTGATATTGGTCGCATTGGTAGTCAGGACAGGAACAGTCGTCTCTACGGCAATTTTGACTTCCTTTTTACAACTAAAAAAAAAGAGTAATAAAAGCCCGGCAAACACGACCGAAAATGATTTTGAAAATTGTTTGCGTTTTTTCATTTTAGCTTGTAATTATTCAATTTTTTCTTCTGTGATCAAATGTTTATTTCCCAGCCCATATCTGGTGTATTGTTTCCTCCTGATTGAATCCCCAGGGATATAAGGAACTTGAGTTGGCAAAGTAAGTGCCATTTGCATTAATGTCCGGATTAATCACGCGGATGCCCGGCATTTCAAGGTGCCCAGGCTGGTCCGGATAGTAGTTACTTATATAGTTATCGGCATAGCGGAGAAACTCGTTGCGGTACGCCTCTGGTTGGTGTGCAAACCAGCTTATCTCGTCGTACCCCCATAAAAATCCTGGCTGACCGGCCACACCCTCCACTCCGGTGCGACCGGAGTTGTCTAAATGTGTAATATACGGAAGTCTTGTGCAGGACCACCCACTGGGAGTGATGCCACCATAGCTATTATAACCTGAGGTAAGAATGCACTGTCCCTGTTTGTCAGTCACCTCTTTTATTCCCGTGCCGCCAGGCATTACATATTTATCGTAGGAGTGCAGGATGGCGGAGTGAAAGTCAAAGAGTAGCTTTCCATCCACCACAATGCCTCTGTATACGTCCCCGTTGTTGAGCACGTAATGTCGTCGCGCATGTATCTTGGCATAGGCACGAACACGCGCGAACAAGTCGTAATAATTTTTCCATCCCAGGGGTTTATCGTTCCCACCCATGGCATCCATAACTCCCCAGTGAATCGCCTCCAGGCCGATATCGATGTATGACGTGGCAAGATAATAGAACCACAGCATGGTTTCCTGATAGGTGATGTCCGGAACTTTGCCGGTGTCATAGATCTGATTATTGATGTAAAGCATATCTGCGCAGCGGAAATTGCGCTTTTCGACCGGCAATCCAAAATCCTGGAAAACATACGCCGGAATGGGGAGTTTGTCGACATCCGGAGTGACACACTCGAGTATTGCCCCTTCAAGGATGATGTCGGGATCGTTCGCATGGACCTGCAAACTTATGTCGCGGGCTTGTTGAAGTAATTGTGGAAACTGACTCTCACCACCCCACATAAAAAATACCCGTCCGGCGAATTTTGCCCCAATCGACTTTAACATTCGTAAGTTGTCAACAGAGTTCCCTATGCCCTGGCAAAGATGCCCCATGTGGATAGCCCGGGAAAGATAGTTCTGGAGTACCTGCTGGGAGATTGAACCATCGAAGCGGTAATCGAGGCTGTTTACCGGATTGGAAACCACATCTTTAATACAACGAACAGACAGCCCATAATTTTTAGGATGAGCGTTTACGGTGACAGAAGCGTTGGGGTAGCCCATGCCCCGGCGCAAGGAACCGGTTGTTGTACTCTCGGTGGCGGACCACCAATAACCATTGGTCCCAATCTGGGCAAATGCCCCGTTCGTATTGTTACGCGAACCTCCCCCAACGGCTGTAAAACCGGTTTCGTTCGTTGCTCCCGCGTTTGGATCGGCCCATCCCGTGGTTCCGGTTTGTTTCAGCTTGCCACCGGCAACATCCAATCCTCCAAGATAATCGGTAAGCGTTGTCCATTCTACGGTGGTTGGCACATGCCAGCCCGTGGGACAAAGATTGCCGGTATTGATGGCATACCAGTTGTATAAAGCCCCATAAGTGTTCTTATTCGTTGGTCCGTCATTGTTGCACCAGCAATAGGCCCCTGTGGTTAGTGTTCCCCAGGAATTGCCGTCGGTAACATTGGGTAAAGGAGTTCCATCGCGGTACTTTGTAGTTCTGAGGTTTTCAACCATCCATACCTGCGTTCCAATGGTAACTGAATGATAGCGGTTGCCATCACTGTCAGTTATTATTTCATTGAGTGTTTCATTGAATGTTTGAAAAGATTTTTGATCGCCATATCCTGTCCCTGTACTATTGGTGGCATAAGACCTCACATAATAGGTCGTACCCGGGGATAATCCCTTTATTTTAATGGTGAAACTCTCTGAACCTGTACCAATACTTGTTTTGGAACCTGCAATAGTGGGGTTCTCATTGATGCCCCAGCAAATGCCCTGGGTTGTTACAGCAGAACCGCCATTACTTGTCACTTTCCCGTCAATATCGGCAGAGTTAGTGGTGATATTAGCCGTATTGGTAGTCAAAACAGGAATAGTAGCCGGCACTTCAATTTTAATTTCTTTCTTACAGCCAAAAAAAAGGAGTAGCATAAGCCCGGCAATAACTACCGGAAAAGTGCTGGCGATTTCTTTAATTTTTTTCATTTAAGACGGTATCTATTTCATTTTTGCACCTGTTTTTAAACCATACCTGGTTAGAATAAATGGATTTCAATGACTTGTATAACTGCTGTTTCCCTGTAATAACACTTATAGCCATTTCAGCATCCCTGATCCCTGCCAGAAATTCGGTTTTCGATCCGGATGGATATTCTCCGGGTTTTTCACCTTCCACAGCCTGGTCATAAATTTTTCTTGCCGACTTAATAGCTTCCCGGAGCATTTTTTTATCTGCCTCGTTCTTTTCAATAACACGAAATTCATCAAGGTAATATGATTCACCTGCTTTACTGTTTACCTGAACAAACACTTTTACAGAATCTGATATTTCGTTGCCTGAAAAATCAAATTCACCATGAAGCAATGTCCATTTGCCTTTTGTGACGTTTCCTTCATCCAGCTTCAGCAACCTTGATTTTTCATCTTTACCTGATTTTAGGTAAAGTAATGCCGGAAGATTACTTTCTGATTCCTTTTTTACCCATACTGAAACGCTATAATGCAATCCTTTTTGTACATTGATTTTTTGAGCAATCAGACCTCCTGTTTCTATAGCTGTTATTTTCGCAGATGCGCCATTCCTGTAATGTTCCCCCGTGATCCAGCCCCATTTTGCATTTTCAGTATGCCAGACATTTTCCTGTCTCGTTTCAAACCCGGGATTCATAATGATATTAAAACGTTCATCAATATCCCATAAATCATAATAGGGTTCCTCCAACCCGGCATTTGAAATAATATTAATCGCTTGCCGCGGCCATACTGCGTCAGGGTATAGGTTCCATTGGAATATATTGTTTTTACCACGGTCGACATACCTGTCAGTGGTAACATAATTATTGGTTATTTTCAGGTTTTCTCCCTGATTGGTAAGCAAGACCTGATGCTTAATATTTTTAGCCCAGAACGGCGGGCTGTCTTTAATATCAACCACGTTGTTTTTTGCAAGCCACCATGTGGAGCCATTATCGGGATATAACGGTGCATTATGATTAAGCTGATTACGAATGTAATTGCCTTGGACAGTATAGACAGGATTCTCAGTATTTCCCAAAGGATTGACCCCAAGCGTGTAAATTCCACCTCCATCATAGAGTTCTGTGGTCAGGTAGTCATGTATATAATTGTTTTCGATCGTAACATGCTCTGTAATAGTGCCATTACTGTGCCAGGCCATGTGAATTCCGGTATAGGGAAAATCACTGATTTCATTATGTCCGATATAGATGTGTTTACCTTGTGCAACAGAGATTCCGGCAGAAGGTAGATATTCAACACCAATATTACGGATATAATTGTTTTTGATAATCACATTCTCCAGATCTTTAGGCTGGAGAGAACCATCTGCAATATTCATTCCTCCACCTGAAATATCAACAAACTTGTTTCCGGAGATCGTTACATCCCTGATTGCTCCAAGCATTAATAATCCTGTAATTCCCAGTTTTGAGAAATAATTCCGCTCAAATGTGATCCCCTGAGCGGTTTCAATAGTGATAGCACCTTCGGGCAGACGATTATTTTCATTCCTGATCGTGTTATTCTGATTGCTGATATGTGATTTGACAATATTCGGCCGAAGCCACCCCGCATATGCAAAGGATAATCCTTCGAACCGGACATTCCTGAACCGATTGTCGGGGCTGCTTCCTTTCGCGGTCAGAAGCTCTTCAATCACAGGGATCACAATTTCGGCTGTTGACATATCCTCGCCACTCCTGGGCTTGTAGAATAAATCACCAGATTGATGATCGTGGTACCATTCACCCTCCGAATCCAATAATTCGTAAGCATTTTCGATATAGTACAGGTTGGATATGTTTTTGATCTTTATATTTCTACCGTTCATTGCAAATTGCCACGCCGGCTTATTCAGCCCGATTAATGCAATACCATTGCCCGGGGTAATGGTATCCACTTTGATACGGAACTGTACCCATTGATCAAAATATACAAATTCAATATCCTTTTTATTCTTCCAGCCCGACATAAACATGTCAGTAGTAGTGTGTCCATAGTCATTTTCAAGTGTCAGGTTAACGGGAATTCCTTCACTCCTTGCGACAATCGCCCGCCGACCGTTCACATACAATTGCCTTGAATCAATCTCTTTCCCGATGTTGGACTTATAAATATTTCGTTCAGGATCATATAATTTCCAACCTGTAATCCGCTTTCCCCCGCTAATTACCGGATGTTCTCCGGGGTATGCTTTGTAGGTGATTTCAAAACCATCGGAACCGGAGTCGCGCTCATCAAAGGTCAATTCACTTCTTCGGATAGCATATGATTTGCCGCCCTGTCCTGCCTGGCGGATTGTATAACGGTTGGCATAATTGTACTCCCCTCCCCGAAGAAAAACGAATATATTTCCAGACATTGATGTACGTTGCCTGCGGATTTCATCACGCGCCCGTTCAATTGTCTGAAATGGTTTTCCCTCGCTTCCGGTATTTGAATCCGACCCATTTACCGGATCAACATACAGCTTTGTAATATCCGCTGTTGTGTAAAGTAGAGGCGCTTCTTTTGCAGCCAATACTGAAATCTGAAAAACAAGAAAGACCAATATTGCCAGACTTCGAAGGAGTCTATTTCTGTTCCTTCCACAGTGTGTTTTGCAGGTTCTTATATCGAAATCGGAGTACATCATCAGAGTTTTATCGTTTCTAAAAGTTTTACATTAAGAATAATCTATCATATTACATCCGCTGCTTTTCGAATGGTCCTGAACGGGGATTTTAATGAGCTGGCATTGGAGTCATTTCCTTTAGATGCAACATCATAGGCTTTTCCAAAGCATACCGCTGTAATAAGGGTGATCATTTCGCACCCCATATCTGGAGTATTGTTTCCTCCTGATTGAATCCCCAGGGATATAAGGATCTTGAGTTGGCAAATTAATTGCTGTTTACAATTTGGAAGGCGGAACGCGCTCTAATCTATTGTGTCATTTTACCCTAATTTTCACAATCTTGATTTCATTCGTCGCCATATTACTTGGTGTCTTTTTTTTGCAAATCCCGTTTCCCTTAATTCGCCGCCGTCCAAACACGGACGTATTTCGCCTTCATTGCTTCAATATTAAACTGATCCGAGGGCATTTTGCTCATATAACCATGGTAGTCCCAAATACCGATGAATAAATTAAGCGGTTGGTGCCAGGATGTATTCACTCCTTCGCGGACAAGGCGTCCATCAACATACCAGGAGAGTTTTGTTGGTGTCCAGGCCAAACCGAATACGTGATATCCATCCGCAAATGTTTGACCGCCATCGAGCACAAAAGCAACTTGTTGTTCCGTGTGAGCGCTGATAAGCGGTGAATACCATACATGAGCATTTGAGGAGGCTTTGACACCGTTGGAACGAGGTAAAGGATATGTCTCAACAACATCTATTTCAGTCCACCGGGTATTGTCTTTGGCATAGAGGAACATATTGTTGTTGGCATAATTGGCCGCCATATCGATACTTGATTCAATATAACCATATAAAAGCTTTGTTTTACTGCCAATCCAGGAGCCCCGATACTGATAAGGGCCTGATACCGGGCCATCGTGCATGTAAAACTCCATACCTGAAGTGGTTGGCTTTAACAGCGCCGGGTCATTGCCTTGATTGAAGCCCAGGCCCGTATTCGTGTTTGTCCAATTTGTTGCATTAAGAATTGTCGTGTTAAATTCATCTGAAAAGGATGGGTTTAAAACCCAATGACTACTATTGGCCTGGTCCGACAGGGGTAAATTTTGGTTCCAACCCACCGGTGGCTGAAGGTTGGCATGAGCCAAAATTGTCGTAAATGGACCAAAACCAGGTACGTCTTCTCCTGTAGAGATTGGCGTTTGAATCGATTTTTGATTACCATAGCCTGTCCCTGCACTATTGGTGGCATAAGCCCTAACATAATAAGTTGTACCCGGGGTCAATCCGGTCATTTTAATAGTGAAACTCTCTGAGCCTGGACCAATACTAATTTTTTCACCTGCAATATTTGGGTTCATATTGATGCCCCAGCAAATACCCTGGGCAGTTACGGCAGCACCTCCATTGCTTGTCACTTTCCCGTCAATATCGGCTGAGGTATTGGTGATATTGGCCGAATTGGTAGTTAGGACAGGGACAGTAATCCCTGGAACATTTTTAGTTTCTTTATTACAGTTTAAAAAAAGGAGTAACAACAGCACAGCAAAAACTACTGAATAATAGATCGATTTATTCGTGTTGAGTATTATTTCCCTGCTAAACTTCATATTAGGCTTAATCTTCATAATGTACAGTTCTATTGAAAAAGTAACTTCATTAGCGTAAACTAATGAAGTTACTTGACTAGATTAAAAACAATTTATTTACCAGCCTGCATTTTGAACAAGGTTTTTATTTACAAAAACCTCATTCTGTGGAATTGGATATAAATACATTTTGTCATCCCACACGCGAGTTTCAACCACTTTGGGGGTATAGGTTATTACGCCGGTGACAGGGTCTTTTGTCAGGTCAACACCCTTAATGGTGGTGGTTGAAGGTCCGATTTTCCACCTTCTGATATCCCAGAAACGATGGTCTTCAAAAGCCAGTTCTACCCGGCGTTCGTTCCTTAGTTTATCCCTAAAAGTTGACTGTGTCATTCCTGTCGGGAACGCAGGCATTGCTACTCCGGTTCTTGCACGGACGATATTCACTGCCGCACGTGCGGTCAGGTTATCAAGAGGGGCTGGGCCTGCTCCATCCGGTCCATAAACTTCGTTCATTGCTTCAGCATAATTCAGAAGTACTTCGGTATATCGGAAAACTGGCCATACATGTCGTGCAGTTCCCAGGGTTAAAGAAGGATCAACGACAATACTTTCGACCATAAGTTTCTTAATGTAATAACCCGTTTTAGTTGTATTTGGTCTGGGTGCAGCATTTAATCCTCCCTGGAAGGTTTGAATTACCAAGGGGGTTTTCCAGATAGAGCCATTACGGAGAATTGTCATATCAAGCCTTGGATCCCTTGCGGATGCCCCTGAAGTAGAATACGGATTTGCCGGATCATAACCTGAACCGGCCTCTAAGATCCCTTTGCCGCTCGTTTTCATCTCATAAGCGTCAATGAGGTTTTGCGTAGGGCAGGTTCCGGTATTTCCTCCATTATAGCCCACGGCAGTATTTGCGGCTTCAAATGCCCTGTCATCTGCCTGTCTGGTCTCTAAGATCAATTCTTTAGAGGTGAGGTTATTCCAGGTTGTATTATAAGCGGCAAGCGGGGTGTAACTTGCTCCAAGCTGGTCGATAAGCGCTTTTGAAGCATATGCGGCTGTAATCCATTTGGCAGCACCATTCGAAGGATTATGCAAAGGACTGGCAGCATATAACAAAGTTCGCGCTTTTAAAGCCATGGCAGCGCCTTTCGTTGCCCGTCCGGTCTCCTTACTGATGAATGTAGAAAACGTAACCGGCAATTTTACGGCTGCCGAATCACACTCCCTTACGATGAATTTGACAACCTCATCGTATGAATTAGGCTTTACATTATTGACAAGTTCAGGTGTCAGCCTTACCGTATCAAGGGGAACATTACCATACCTCTTAATTAATTCAAAGTAATACATTGCTCGTAAGAACCTGGCTTCATAAGGATATAAAGCGTATGCTTGCATTAAATCTTTATAATTGACCGCATATTTTATTGCAGGAAATGTCAGTGTGTCGGCTTTATCCAAAAACACATTTGCAGCCCTAATGGCTGTGTACATTCTGCCCCACTGATCATCAAGCGGATTAATCGCACTCCAACCTCCATTGTTGAACCTTTGAACGGCTGATGCATCCCATACATGTTCGGCATCGTCTGTTGCCGAAGACCTGATGGCCCCGTCCACACTGTTGTAGTCTTTCGGGAGATAGGTATAGATATTGGTCAGAATTGATTTGGTAGGATCAATGTATGACAACATATAGTTTTCATTATTTGAATCATACTCGGTATAGTCCAAAAAATGGCAGCCCCAAAATAATGGGATTAATAATAAAACTGCAATCAATGACTTAGGAAATTTCAATATATAAGAATATATTTTTTTCATAACTATGTGTTTGAATGATTAAAACCCAATTTTAATACCCAGATTATAGGAAGACATTGTAGGATATGAGCTTCCAATCGATTCCGGATCAACAACTTTTATATTATCAATCGAAAATAAATTTATTCCTCTTACATACAACTGCGCTGTTTTGAGCTTAAATCTAGATAGCATCTGTTCGGGAAAATTGTAATAAATCTCGGCTGTTCTTAATTTCAGGTACGATCCGTCAACAAGCCAAACACTGTTACTTCTATAGTTATTCAGATTTTCAGTCATTGAAAGACGAGGCAGAGTTGCCATCGAAGCAGTTGCAGGAGTCCAGGAATTGTTGGAGAATGTAGAAATATTGGTATTCGATCTGAGCGGGATGAAAATGCTGGGTGTATTCAAATACACCGTGTAGTTTGAAATCCCCTGAAAAACGCAATCGAATCCAAATCCTTTGTATTCCATGCCAAGCGTACCCGAATAATAAATTTCAGGGGTATTGGTGGCGTAGCCAATTTGTACTTGATCATAATCATCAATAAAACCATCGTTATTCTGATCTTTATATTTGATGTCGCCGGGGCTTACTGCCATGTAAGTCTGTTTGGGGCTGGCTACAATGTCTGCTGCATCATTAAAAAAACCGATCGCCTGTAATCCGAAAGCCTGACCGATACTTTTTCCTGTTCTTTTAAGATAATCATATGGCCTGTAAACTTCATTCTGTTCAATTATCTTATTTTTGGCATAAGATAATTGCGCCCCTGCATGATAGCTAAAGTCTTTGAAGGACTGATGCAGGTTCAATCCCAAATCAAATCCCTTATTGGAAGTAACGCCAGTTGAGCTATAGGGCAAAGCAACGCCAAGTACCTGACTATATAATCCGTCGGTTGTCGTAAGGATGCCTTCCCTCTTATCGTAAAAAACATCCAGACTTAGATCCAACAGATTAAAAATACCTGCATCAACGCCTATATTGGATTTATAGGAAGTTTCAAAGGAAAGCGGAAATGAGGCAAGCCGTCCTTCCGCATTACCTGTAGCTCCGGTATTATTGGCGCCAAAATAATATCCGGTTGATCCTTGCCATCTATTATCGCTGATGTTTTGAGTGACCTGATCATTTCCCGTCATTCCCCAGGAAGCCCTTAGTTTCAAATCATTCAATATCTTGCTGCCAATTAGCCACTCCTCTTTTCCCAATTTCCATCCTACTGACACCGCAGGAAAAAATCCATATCGTTCTGCTGCCGGTAAAAGATCAGTTCCGCCCCAGGCCAGGGTCGCATCGACAAAATATTTTCCGGCTTTCCCATAATGTAAATTACCGGCGCTCAAAAGACGCCTGTAAGTGGTGAACTGACCGTCGCCCTTATACTCTTCCTGTTGCACAAAAAGTATCGATTTTAACTCATTGTCTCCCCACGAAGATGAATACTTCAGATTTCCAAAAAAAGTTGCCCTGTGATAGTACGATGTCAGTGAGGATGCAAAAGTAGTAGCGCTGTTTGTCCCGTATGTATTTTCAATGGTATCTGTTACAGCCATGGTTATTGGATCAAGAATGGGGGTAAGCTGCTCATATTGATATCCATTTGATCTTACATCACGGTAGCTGAATGAATTATCATAAGATAGTCCTGCTTCTACCGACAAGCCCTTTAATACTTTATCAAGATTTTGCCCCAGTACAAAATCTGTCATAAACATGCGTCTTCCCTCGCTTGTATATCCAATACCTCCTATTTCCGCAACAGGGTTATTGTTGGCGTAAGTTTGTGTCCCTCCCCATATACCGTGATAGGTTTTAACGGGATAAGCCGCTGCCGGCGTGTTGTAAATATCGCTAAAGATATCGCCTTCAGCTCCTGTGGCCGGTCGGGTACCTTCCCCTAAATTTCCGGCAAGTTTTACTGAAAATTTAGTCGTTTTCGTAATATCTATTTCCGCGTTCAGCCTCATATTGACTGTACGGTTGTTAAACTGAGTAGTTTTAGGTCCGGTTTCTTTAACAGGCCCCAATATTCCTGCTTCGTTATCAAAGTTCAAATAAAGCAGGTACCTGAATGCGTTGGCCTGCTGCTGCAATGTGAGGTTCAATTTATCGGAATGCCCAAAATCCCGGAACGACGCTTTTTTCCAATCAACATTGGGATACAGGTAGGGTGAACTTCCTGATTGATATCTGTCTAATTCAGGTTGTGAATAAAGGTCAGTCAATCCGTCATTTGCCCGTGCCTGGTTAACTGCTTTTGCATATCCGTAAGCATCCAAAAACTCAGGTAACCGGAAAGCCTTCGTCATTCCCCGGTCATAATTTGCATTCACTGAAAGTCCTTTCCCAGTACCTCTTTTGGTTGTCACCGATAAAACGCCATTAGCGCCTCGTAATCCATACATGGCAAGAGCGCCTGCATCTTTCAGTACCTCAATGCTTTCAATTTCATCCACTGATAATGTGGAGACCGGACGTTCGAACCCGTCAACCAATATCAATATGGCGGTATTTTGCGTAGTTCCAATTCCTCTGATAAAAAGGTTTGGGTTTGCAGTCCAGCTCGCGCCTCCATTCTCCAGCACCGTTAAACCCGGTATTTGCCCATACAGGGCATTGGCAGGATTCCTGGCAGAACTTTTTGTCAATTCCCCGGCCCTGACGATCCCGATAGCGGATGTAACATCCTCCTGTCGTTGTTCCATTCCATACCCAACCTGGATTAAGGCATCGTTTTGGTTCATTACCATAACGATCTGATCTGTTTCAATCCGCTGTGATTTATGGCGTTGATCTCTGGTAGTTACTTCAACGAGCTGACCTTTTACCCCGGAAATACTGAATTTTCCCTCAGTATCAGTAAAAACTTTTACCCCGGGTTGTTCTTTGATCGTAACAAGCGCATTTACTACCGGCTTACCTGTTTTATCATTTACCGTTCCTGTTAACATCGTTTTCTGGGCAAACCCAGGATAAATTACGAGTAATACCAAAAGGAACAGGTAGATATATCTTTGAATATTTATTTTCATTTATTCCGATTTTAAATTATTAACACTCGTCCAAACTATCACTCCCATCCCGGATTTTGGATTAATCCATAACCCTTTAGTATCTCATCATTGGGAAACGCTAGCAAATAGTACTTGGGCGACCAATTCACCTGCCAATATCGTGTGGGCAATAAAAACTGTTTATAGTTGTAAGTATATGGAGCAGAAGCTGATCTGTAAATATTCAGTCCTCTGAGTTTTTTAGTAAAATCGGTATCCCTTTTCCATCGGGCCATATCATACCACCTGACTTCTTCAATGGCAAATTCGCATTGTCTTTCGGTAATTACAGCTTCGCGAAACTGCACTTTGGTCATTCCCGCCGCCAGATCCGGTAATCCTACCCTGTTCCTGACAATGTTGACACACCTGTACGCTTCGGCATCGGGTGCGCCTTTGTATTCATTGCTTGCTTCAGCGTACGACAGATATATTTCTGCCATTCGCAGGTACGGCCAGCAAATGATCGAATTGAGGGCTGTTGCCGAATTGGCTTCGAGGAGAAATTTCCTAAGAAAAAAACCTGTGGCTGCCTTTTTGCCTGCTTCTGTTAGCCGCTCACGTCCACCGATCCACATTTCCGCAGTTCGTCCCTGCCACGCGTCGCCATTAACAGTCACAGTTTCTTTTAGCCGCCAATCCCTGTTTAAAAAAGGATCATTTGGATTATATCCGGATGTAGGATCGCTAATGGGCTTCCCGTTAAGCATTGGATAGGCATCTACAAGGTCAAGGGTAATATCTCCTGTACCGGCTCCTGAATTTCCATCCCGATAGAAAATGTAATTGGCAGGAGTTGCCGATGTTGGCGACCTGAAAAACTTTCTTGTGGAAATTAGCTGTTCCCCGTTGCCCCTGAGGTAATAGGCCTCCTGAAAATCTTGCCTGAAGCTGTTTCCCGCTTTCTTGTAAATTTTGTAATCGCCGGTGGCTTCACCCTTTACAATCAGATCATGAGCTGCATCCATGGCTTTCTTCCACCTTTCGGCATCGTATCCGCCATGCCATGCCAATTTCTGCTGCGCGCCAATTCCATCAAGATAAGGAGCGCTGGCGTTAAAAAGCGGGCTCGCGTTGAACAGAAGCGCGCGCGTTTTAAGCCCCATCATACTTCCTCCGGTTAAACGACCGTCATAGTTTACAAGGTCAGCGCCTTGATAGGCAAAGGGTAGATCGGCTATTGCCTTGTCACAAAGCTTAACAATCGAGTCGCAGGTAGCCTGAGCAGTTAGTCTTGGCATCTGACCGGTAATTTCGGTAATGGTGTAGGCATGGTTTATCCACGGTAGCCCTCCGAAATTTCTGAACATATCGGTGTACATACAGGCAATGATCCCGTAAGCTTCACCTTTTAACTTTTTCTTATAAGCAGCATCACCATCGGGAACGCGGTCCACGTTCTGTATGAAATTATAACAGATTCGTATGGCTGCCCAACTGTATTCCTGGGTAAAATTATATCTGCTCGAGGCGCCGGGAGGATAGTTGCCGTTCTGCTGACCTCTACTCTCGGTATTGGCATCATATAACCCGCTGTACCAAATCGTCCATGCTCCTCCATCCGGAAGATATGACTGAATCTCATCAGTGATGGATGCCATAATATCCCTGCCCATGATAGCAGTCCAGGGATCCGGTTGCGCCCTGCTAGTCTCATCTGCTGCATTACCATTGACAACCAATCCATAACGCATATAGTCGTAAGCGCCTGTCAAATAGCGTTCGGCATATTCCATTTTATTAAAAATAGTATCAATAGTTACATCTACTCCTGGCGCTTTTGTCAGGAAATTTCCGCCAAGAGGTAACTTCTCGCATCCGCAAACCAAAGAAAGCGATGCTGCAATCAATAATATAATTACTATATTGTTGGGTTTCATGATAGTTGAATATTAGTTTATTTGAAGGTCAGGTTCACGCCAAGGTTAATGATCCTTACCAATGGATATGTTGACTGAACCTGCTCGGGATCCATCAATTCCAATTTGGACCAGGTCAGCAGATTATACCCGCTGGCATAAATTCTCATGCTCGTCATCCCCAATCGCTTTAATGCCTCCGGGCTAAAACGGTATCCTATTTCAACGTTTTTCAAACGCAGATACGAGGCATCCCTGGTCCATAGTTTTGAAGATTTATTGTTGTTGGCTACTCCAATAAATGATATCGTAGGCGCTTTGGCAGTGGCAGCGGTTTCAGGCGTCCATTGATTATCGAGAAACCATGTCATCAAAGCGGCATCTTTGACTGAACTAAAGGGAACCGAAAATACAGAGGAGAGGGGGAATTCCCTTGAAACGTTTTCCACTCCGGTAAACATGAAACTCATATCAAATCCCTTGTAATCTGCACCACCCGACACGCTGTAAATAATTTCAGGATAATTCGGGTATCCAATTGGCTCTTGATCAAGGTCGTTGATCTTTCCGTCCATATTTAGGTCGTTATATCTGACATCTCCGGCTCTTGGAATCCAACCGGCTTCAGGAAAATCCTTATAGTGAGCTACATCTTCCGGTGTCCAGAAACCAGCAAAAGAATAACCAAAGATCCTTCCCACTGATTGGCCAGTCCGGTAAAGATAGGTCTCCTTTTTGGGTATCTCGTCCATAAAGAGAATCTTGTTGCGGGCGAATGAGGTATTACCGCCAATATTGTAATTAACGTTACCGATTTTGTCCCTCCATCTCATTTCGAGTTCAAAACCGCGGTTTTGAACCTTTCCCAGATTAACTGCAGGCATAGCTAAACTTAAAATTGCCGGTACCGTAGTACGGGTAGTAAGAATATTTGACCTAAGTTCGAAAAAGAGATCCATAGTCACTGACAGCCTGTTCTGAAGAAGTGTCGCATCAAAACCATAGTTCTGTTTTACCGATTTCTCCCAGGTTACGTCAGGATTCCCTATTCTTCCTTCTTTCGCTATTATTGCATTTGTATTGAGCGTCGTCCCTAAACTGTATCCCCGGCCGCTGTTCAGACTGTAAGTATCGGCCAAATAAAGAAATCTTCCTATACCTCCGTCATTTCCTACACTTCCATAAGAAGCCCTCAGTTTCAAAAAATTAAGCAGTGAGCTTTTGTCTTTCAAGAATGATTCCTCTGTCAAAATCCAGCCTGCCGATGCTGAAGGGAAAAATCCGAAACGTTTCCCCTCGGCAAAATTTTCCGACCCATTGTATCCAAGGTTGACATCAAACAAGTACCTCGATTTGTATTTATATTCACCCCTTGCCGCCATTCCCACATATCCAGTCGGGATATCGGCGAATGAACCAGGATAGGGATTTCTGCTCTCGTTATAAAGCAACAGACCGCCCACGGTGTGATCACCGAAAATACGGTCATACCGAAGAGAAGTCTCCAGGTACCAGTTTCGCGATTTTCCTGATGATTCACCATAACTTAGTAACGCGTCTGTCCCTGTCGCCCTGGTTACTATTGTACTATCCCCAATAGCTGTGGGATCAACTGTACATTTGAAAAGAGGTTCATACACAACTTTATCCTTGCTTCTTGAAACGTTTCTGGTCCAGATTGCATTGTTAGCATATTTAAACTTCCATACAAGCCCTTTGGTGACAAAGTCCAGTTTTTGTTGAATGCTTATGTCCAGGTTGTTAGTGTTTGTATAGTAACCAACGAATCCGGCCTGAAAATTAATGTTGTCAAGTACATCGAATGTTGCCCCGGGAATGTAAGTTTCTCTGTTGCGATAACGTTTCCCGTCGATTACAACACCCGCAAATGGAACGCTTCTATAATAACTCCCAGATTGGTCCTGCTGACGGTATTCATTTGTCCCGCCCATTGTCAGGCTGATTCTTGTCGATTTTGTAAGATCTACATCAATATTTGAGCGAAAATTATACCGCTTATATAGAAAGGGATAGGTGTCAGGATCTCCAAAGGTCTTGGTTAATCCGTCCTGAAAGAAGTGACCCAGCGAAATGAAATATTTTACGAACTTACTGCCTCCTGATATATTAATATTTTCCTGATTCTGAGGAGCGGTAGCTTTAAAAATTTTGGTAGCAAGACTTTCATTCGGGAATATCTCCGGATATTTACCGGTCTTGAATGAATTGATCGCCAAAGGAGAAAACCTCAGACCTGAAACCGGCAAGTTTGGATCATCATACAACTGCGCTTTATTCCATGTGGTTGCATAGGAATAACTATTCTCCGTCGACACCAGTTTGGCTGGTACCTGAATTCCATAATTGCCGGAAAAACTGATTTTAGGTGCTCCTTCCACGCCCCTTTTGGTCGTGACAATAATGACCCCGTTTGCCCCCCTGATACCAAAAACTGCAGTTGCTGAAGCATCTTTTAATATCGAAATACTCTCAATTTCATTCGGGTCAATTGATTGAAACGATCGTTCCACACCATCCACAAGAGATAAGGCGCCTGATGCTCCGGTATAAGTACCCACGCCACGAACATAAACACTCGGATTGCTGTTCCCTGGTTGTCCGCTCACTTGGGTAGTAACCACCCCTGTGACGCGACCGGCAAGAGCGGTTGCAACGCCCTGAGAAGGTGATTTAGTAATGATGTCACCTGAAACTGTGGAAATTGAACCGGTGACAGTAACTTTCTTCTGAGTACCGTAACCTATCACCACCACTTCCTCCATCCCAACATTCATCTCCTCCATGACCACATTAATTACCGTTTCCCTGGTCAGGATAATTTCCTGGGGCTTCATCCCAATAAATGATATGACAAGGGACTTGGCATCGACCGGTATGGTCAGTAAAAATTTGCCTTCCGCATCAGTTACGGTACCCAATGTTGTCCCTTTGACAACAATTGATACGCCAGGCAATGGATTTCCCTTGCTGTCATTTATGGTACCCGACAATTCCTTCTTTGCAACCGGTGGATCCGGATATTTTGCGAAAACCGCTTCAGAATTCTCTTTTTTTGCGATAACAATCTGCCTGTCGAAGATTTTAAAGGTATTTTCAGATGTTTCGAATACCTTATTGAGTATC
Source organism: Prolixibacteraceae bacterium (assembly GCA_023229575.1). Taxonomy (GTDB): domain Bacteria; phylum Bacteroidota; class Bacteroidia; order Bacteroidales; family Prolixibacteraceae; genus CAINVV01. The sequence goes on along the minus strand of JALNYZ010000005.1, from coordinate 164,548 downwards.
TCTTCGACCGTTTCGTTATTTGCAATAACAGATACCTCCTGATTGAGGTCGATGATGTTGTCGTAGTATACAAAAATGAATTCACTGCTACCTTCAATCTTATCGAAAAGTTGTTTGACCGTAACATGCTCAAGATTCAGTACGAATTTTGTCTGTTGCGAGTAGCTGGATTTGGCAGTTGCCGTTGCTAATGATGTCAATAGTAGCAGCGTAATTAATTTCATAACTAGCACGAATTTTTTAAGGTTCCGGGAATAAGGAACCAATAACCCGAAATTTTGCATAAATTTGTTTGGTTTTAATTTGCTTAATGTTCTTCGAATTGGCGTTAAAACTTCAGACAGGTTATAGTCCAATATAGCCTGTCTTTTTTTTGACATTTAGTTAATTCATAGGCATCTGAATTGATTAGTTCTTAATTTACATTTAGTTTGGTCTTATTTTATTTCTCTCTGATAATGAGGGTAATCTGGTTCTCTGAAATTGTATAATTTATTGGTGCAGTCGAACAAATTACTTTTAATACATCTTCGCAGTTGGACTTTAAATCAAGTTTGCCTGTAATGGTCATACTATTGAATTTAGGATCTGAAACATCAATCCTGACATCATAGTATCTTGATAGTTTGGTACATATTGAGGTAATTTTCTCCTTATCACACAACATCCATCCATCAATCCACGACACATACTCCAAAACATTTGCATGACTGATTGTGGATTCATGGGTTGATTTATTGTAACTCAGGAGCTGATTGGGTTTCAGCATTATTTTTTTGTCTCCGGAGGTTGCTTCCACACTCCCTTCTACCAAAACGACTGAGATAGTGGCATCTTCTTTATAGGCGGACAGGTCAAATTTTGTCCCAAGGACCTTGATCTTCATTAGATCGGTTACAACATAAAATGGCCTGGAAGCATCGTGGGCAACCTCAAGCAATCCTTCCCCCTCTATAAAAATTTCTCTTTTGTCTTTTTTGAATACTACAGGGTATATTGCGCGGCTTCCGGAATTTAACCAAAGCTTAGTTCCATCCGCAAGTTCAATTTTGGATTTTTTACCAAAGGGAACTACTAGCTGATTCATTTTCTCTGTTAACTGATTTTGATCAACAGATTTATTTGGAACCTGGTTTCCTGAATTGGTTAGCAGTAATCCATCTTCATTGTACTTTAAATCAACTTCTTTGGTTGAAAAAATTTTTTCCGATTGATCAGCTAGGATTAACTTTATATCCTTCCCTGGCTTGGGCTTAACAACAACCGAATGGTAATTGATTTCATTGATTTCCTTGGATGTGTGAACAAACAAAAACCAGCCTGAGAGACCGATTACCATGAGTATGCTGGCAGCTACAGACCATCTCCTTATACTGATTATCTTTCTATTTCTGGATTTAGCGGATTCATTGATCTTACTCCACAAGATATTTACCTCTACTTCATTAAGTGGCTTTTCTTTGGGAACTATTCCGATAATAAGTTGTTTGGCGAGTTTGATCCTGCCTATCTCCAACGGTTTCTCAGCCATATAGCTTTTCCAATACTGATTCAACTCATCGGTAGGTCTTAAAACCCATTCAACAAACTCAGATTGATGAATAAAATCAATTGATGGCTTTTCCTGTGAATCCTTCATAAGCGTACATTTTCACTTATAAGCAGGAAATCCTGATTTTGTACTCAATTAATCAGAAATATTTTTGTAACCGTTTCCCAAATAAGAAAAGTAAAACGATTTCTTTCGGAAAGCTCTCCCTCAATTTCTCCAACCCCCTAAATATCAGATTTCTGGCTGACTGGTAATTCATTTTCATCAAACTACTGATCTCATCGTAACTCAGATTGGAAACATATTTGAGATAAATTGCTTCCTTTTGTCGGGGACTTAGGGTAGACATGGCTAATTCCAAATGCCGGGTCCTGCTTATAATGCTTTCATCTTCAATTATTTCCTCTTCAGAAGAAAGTGCATATAAAAAAGGAAAATTATCTGATTCCAGATGCCGGTAAATATCGCTTTTGTGAAGTGATCTGATAATTTTGCGTTTCAAAGATTTGAACAGGTACAGCCTGATGTTATTGGTTGATCCTATAGTTGATCTGTATTTCATCAGATCCACAAAAACATCCTGGATACAATCCTTTATGAGCGCTTCATCGTGCGTAAAATTACATCCATACTTAAAAAGTGTCTGGACATGACTTTTGTAAATCAAACGAAATGCGTCTTCATCGCTACTGATGAATTTATTCCAAAGTAAGGTATCTGATTGAATCTGGTAGTTATCGGCCATTGGAGCATTTCAATAAACAAACAGCGTCAAATATATAATTTAATACCGTTTATTTGCACAGAATATGATTTTACGCTTTCCATTTATCTTCTGACAGGTAAATATTCCTTACTCCATAGTCGCTTTTCTGTTTGAACTGTTGATGCTTCCACCTTTACCGTTAATGATGCTCTTTACGATACTTTCCTTATTTCCGTTTAGCCAAAAAATGACTTTATGATAAAACCCATTTTCAACTGCTGATGGAGTTTCTATCGCCTGATCAACAATTAACGGAGCGTTGTAAAATACATTATAAATACCTACTCCCCAAGCCTGGTGGGTTTTTACATGATTGGCAACTTTGTACGATGCATATCCACAGGTTTCGCCATGTTTCCAGGAATCAACAGTCGGCGGATCATAAGGCATTTCGCTTTGGTAAAAATATACCCGGCCATTTTCACCGTTCCAAATGGTCTGGTATTCCTGAAAATGTTCGTTAAACAAACCATAAATGGTAACATTGTCACCGTTTATTATCAATCCATTGGCACATTTGTTTTTGTCCCAGCCTACACCGGTTCCATGGTCGGCCCTCCAAAGCCACACATGATCGATGCAAACATTATTACTATTAATGACCAGACAATTAGAGGCAGATCCTTCATTAGGGCCGCCAACCCTGAAGAATACATCAAACAAATAGGTAGGATTTGCTGCGTGATTCTTTTTTAATCTAAGGTTTCCAATCTGCATAAGTGTTTCTGAAGGGATTTTTGCCGCATCGATAAGTAAACCGGCAATAGTAACACCCTCAACATCTGAAACTTCAATTACCTTATTCCCTGTTTCAGGAACGAGCGTAGCCATTCCAACTCCCATCATAATTGTTCCGGGACGTGTAACCATAAGGCTTTCGCTTAATGAATAAATCCCCGGTGTAAAAAGAATGTGTTTCCCATTATTTAAAGCTTTGTTAATCGATGCGGCATTATCCATATCAGGTTTAGCAATATAAAAATCATCGATTGAAACAGTTTTTTCAGCATAATTTGTCTTATCCCAATCAACGCCGGTTGAATTTTTCTTTATTGCCGGTATCTTTAAAGCATATTTCCCTCCGGAAAAAATCCAGTAAGGTTTCTCTCGCACTTCTGGCGTTTCCTTGATGGTGGTAACGGGTTTTTCGGGCCAATTCTCTTTTGGGGCATTGGTAACGCCAACATATACCATGTTCCAAACGCCACCGTCCCATTTTTTAAAAACAGTATTTCTGGTTAACCATTGTTGTTGAGAGCCTGAAAATACCGTCCCTTCAATCTTACAATCGGCCATGAAGCCTCCACTGGAGGCCCCTTCAAACAATTTCAAATTTCCTTTTACATATATACGGCGCAAAGGAGCAGCTTGAGAAACAGCCCAGGTATTGGTCGAATCAATGCCAGGAACAATTGTTAAGTTTTCTGCTGTCCGCCAAAAATTACACAGCACATGACCTCCCTGCGTTGAGTTGGACCTGACAGCCCCTATTATCACCACATCTTCGGGAGAATTTCCTAAACCCATAACATGCATGTAGTAACCAACCCTGACATCTAACTTATAGGTTCCAGGTTTAAACAGCAGTGCATAACGGTTTTTTGAAAATTCATTTGCGGGAAATATCTGGCCGGTATAAATAGAGTCGATCAATGTTTGAACTTCATTCATATCCATAGAAGAATCGAACACAAATACATTTTCACCTAGCAAAGTTTGGTTGTACTTAGCGGCTATATTCTTTGCGCTTTCGGACAATGGTTTATTGGTTTGCGAAAAACCAATCTGTACACCGCAAAAAAGAAACAACAGATTGCTAATAATATATGAGACTCTCACGGGATAAATAATTATTTTGTTAAATCTTTTGATGTAGATAGGGCAATCACTCTCCCGTGTTCACTTACGGCAGTATAAAAATGAAAAACAATCCCATTCCACTTTATTACCCAAGGTTTATGAGCACACCATTTATCATACTCTTTTGAAGGGGCTACCAGGTCTTCTCCAACCCATTCAGTCCAATTTACCAAATCATAGGAACATGCAAATCTTTCAAAAGCTCCGGGTTTCCAGAATGCGCCAAAATAAAACATAACATAGACAGCATTGAGCTTAGCGATTTGCGCATCGCCGCAAATTCCTTTATGTTTGGTGACAACAGGATTATTGCCAAAGCGTTTCCATAAAACCATGTCATCTGAAACAGCCATTCCTATACTTTCGTAATTGGCGGTATCGCCTTTGGCATTATAGTACATTACAAAAGGATGACCAGTTAGTTTATTCTTATCATGTACGATTAAATTTTTATAAATTGTTTTGTTTTCAAACCATCTTGCATCTGCATCTTTCGGATATAATACTGGTTTACTTATCCTATTCCATTCTTTTTCTTCAGTCAGAGTATTTGAATTTGCTATACCAATTCCTAAAACACCCGCCTCGTATCCTTTTGAGTTCCCTCCTATATAGGACATCCAATACTTATCCTGATATTTTTCAACTGAATAAGTCCCTCCCCAATTAAAGTCGACTAGTGATAAATAGCCCGCTTTTTGATTTGCATCCCATGTATCCCCGGTAAAAGAAAGAATTTTCCCCCTGGTTTTCCATTGAAGTAAGTTATCACTTTCGGCAAGCCAGGTTTCGTACCCTTGTCCGTCAAAAACGATATATGTCATATACCAAACATTATTCTCGCGAAAAATAGTTGGGCTATCCATTAATTTCGTTGAATCGGGATGACTAAAAACAACTCCGTATTTAAATGGCGTTTTTATCTCATTGTAAATTCTCTCCATTCTGTCCTGAGACACTTTCTTACTTATTGAAGTACCCAATTTCTCTTTGCTTTGACTAGAACAGAGCACTGGTATCATCCCGACCAAAATCGCTACTATTGAAAATATATTTCTCATTTTAATCTATTATTTGGTGCGACTTCTCATTGATTTGTCATAGCCAGTTTGTGTTATATTTTACCAGTTTCAGTGGTCCCATTAATCCTGAAGGTTTTAAAGACATCTCTTTTTTAAGTGCGTTTGATGTACTCCAAATGCTTTGAATCATTCCAAACTGATTCCAATCGCCTATGAACCGGTTGCGGCAGACATCGGCAACGGTAATTTCCAGTTTGTTTTCAACTTGCAACAGACCAGAAACGACCAGCTCTGTATTGGGCATCCAGGCAAAGGCCAGCAATTTCCCGTTTAAACGTACTTCGGCGGTGGCATCAATGTTGCCAAGCCCTAAAACAACAGAATCGGTTTTAGAAAGAAAAACTGCCGGTGCATTAAACCTGATGGTATATTTGGCTTTCCCGGCAAAATAGCGGATGGCCGGATCTTCAAATTCGGTCAGTGATTTCAATTTAGTGATCTCAACCGGTTGAATTACTTCATCCGATATCGGGAAAAATTCAATCGTTGCTTTAAAATCATCAATTGGTTCGATCTTAGTCTGAACCAAATTCGTCTTAACTATCCGATTGTCATTGATTGTGAATGAATATTCTCCGCTCAGATTGGATGTAAAACCAAATTTGCTTTTGCTGAAGGAGGCCTGCGGAATTGCTAGGGTAGTATCAGCCAGTTGTTGCTGTGGAAAGATTGGTTTTCCTTCCAACGAAACTTTTGTAATGAAATGATCGGGGGCGCCATTTCTAAATACAAATATTTTAGATTCGTGAGGTTTAAAACTAACCGGTATCCGGGTTTGATTCTTCTCTATGGAATAAATTGCAGGCTTTGTTATAGAACCATTTTCAGAATTCCAGATTTCGGGAGTTTTACCTACTATGCGGAAGATCAATTCGCGGTTAAGGCTTCGGGCTTGTTGATTAAAAACAAAATAAGCATCAGTATCTCCCAACTTTTTATGGATGAACATGATCTCTTTCGGATCGTGCATATTGGTCGTAAAATCGGGAACTACTTTGAGCTGTTTTAATACTTCGCCAATTGATTTTCCTGAAATCACTTTTCCTTTTCCATATTGATTTTCGGTTGAATTGCCCCAAAGTGAATTGGCCAGTTGATTAAATTCTGCTGTGCGAGTTTTGATATCCGAAACCGATAACATTTCCAGAGGCTTTGGCCCTAAAACGACAACTCCTTCTTTCACCAATTCGGCAATTCGCTTTAACGTAACAAAATCCATTATTGTAAGCCCGGGTAAAGTAAGAATCGGAAAAGTCTGTAGCCCACCAAAAGAAAGTTTGCCTCCATTGACTTTAGCATCTGTCAACATATCGAAATTACAGGCATTGGCTTGAAATCCATAAGGTAAATCGTTGACGATGCTTTTGCTAAAACTATAATATTGTGGAAATTGATCGCCAACATAAAATAGCACATCGACAACCGGTTCACCTTTTTGCAATACATATTGAACACGTGCCTGGTAAGTCATCCAGCCTTGTGCATATTCCCACCACGGATTATTCCGGTTAAATGTGCTGCCAAACCCACTTAAGGTTGCCCCGGGTTTTTTATCCAATGGCTGATGTACATAACTATGCAAGATCATCTGGTTGATTCCTGAACAGTAGGCAGCGTCGCCAAAAGGTTTTAAGTTGGCTGGTGAATCGGAGTAATCTGCATAGCCAGTATAGGCCTCTGATCCAATAATTTGCTTTTTGTCGGCCAAGGCAGCATAAGGCGGAAAGTAAACCGTTGGCCTGATTTCAGGTGCATATTCAGGAATTCCGTTCGAATTTGGATTGGCCCAAAATTCAGTCATCGGCAAATCAATATGGCTATTCGATTTTAAAATATCCAATGGAGGATACATGGCGTTGTTACCATAGACTACTTCGGCATGCAATTCCAATTGATTTCTATGGCATAGCTTACTAAATTGTTTGTAATAATTTTGATCGATAAGGTCAGCAATCGTTTTGCGAAAGTCGTGAATAAAAGCGTCTGAAAGCTGTGGAGTCCCAACAAAGTCACCACATAAAACCGGAATCCACGGCAGAATGTTGTAACCCCTGCGATTTTTAAATTCTTCAGGAAAATTTTTAGTCCAGTTCTGAAATTCACATTCCCAACTATCAATCAGTAAAAACTTAAAAGTATTTCCTTTGAATGCCCCTGCAGACTGGAGCAATTTGCCTGCAAAACTATTGAAGTGAATGTTTAGGGCCGTCGTATCCATTTTATCTACTTCCAAACCAATTCCTTCGGAAGTTGCCGGAGAATTAGTAACTCCGGTAGTGGTATAGCCAAACCTGATAATCTGCCAACGACCTTTGGGGGCCTTCCATTTCAGTATTCCATCAGGCGACATATACCCTGAAAGATCGATGATCGAATTTTCAGCTATTCCGCATCCATTATTTTTTAAGGGTGTGTCAAAAGCATTTTCACGAGCAGGAGTTAGAAAGGCAGTTTTTTCCAGCAAAAACGAAACCTGGGGTGAATAAGCCGGCATTTCATTTGCTCTAAGAATTTCAAGCTCGGCCACCTCATTATTCCCTTTTTTGCATTCGATTTGAAAGTATTTTGCCTTAGTGGCAGGGAAAGTAAGAGTATTTATTTTGTTGACACCGGCAAATTCCAACTCAGAAATTTTTGTATATACCTTTCCATCAACAGAGGAGGAAAGCACAAACTGACTGATCACCTTGTCTAAATTTCCCCATGTAAACACCACAGTTCTAAACAATGATATTTTACAGGCATCGACATCTGTTTCAAACGTGAAATTAATCAGGTCCCCTTTGTTAATTGCGATTTTGCTATTCGGATTTCCATCATTAAGTTTTGCTCCGGTAGAGACCTTATTGATGTCAATATTTACCCTGGGTTTCTGAATTGAATTTTGTTTCTCATCAATTGGATAAGCCACAACAGCCACGTCGCGGTAAAAATTATTGACTGCTGCAGGCTGTGGCAGTTGAGTGTTTAAAACTTGGCCTCCATCAAAGATTGATTTTGACCATGTATATTTTTTCATCGATAATTCCGGCGAAATCCACGGACCGCCACTTGTACTCCAGCCATCGCAATTTTGAACACCAATTTTTATATCCAACCGATTGGCTTCTTTTAAGGCCCATTGAAACATTTTGTACCAATCGTCCGAATTAAATTTAATTGGCACCGGAACATACGTTTTGGGATTAAACCACGTTGTCTGATCCCCAATATTTAGAATCGTTGCCTGCGAAACGCCTTGTTGTTTCATCGACTCCAAATCTTTGGTAATGCCATCTTTGGTGATGTTCCCGCTGATCCAATGCCACCAGGTATTCACTTTCGTCGAGTTTGGAGGCGATAGGAATTCGGAACTATTTAAGGTATTCTGTGCAAAACTCACTGATATTGGTAGTGAAAAAAAGAGGAACAGAATATAGATTTTAAATGATTTCATACTTTTTACTTTCAGTTAAATTTTTCATTCTTAATCAATTACCGGTTAGCCTTTAAATCTCCAAAAGAAGTAGGTAACCATACCTGCATTTCATTGGCACCACGATTATTCCACGCAAAATACGGTATAGCTTTGAGGGGCTTATTAATGACCTGTACCATTTGACCATCAGCACTTGGAGCGATAATTTTCGCCTCCAAGGATATTGTATTTACGCCACCCAGTAATCCTGGTTCATATTGAATATGAAGACTTGTGTCAACTGGAAGAATAAAATTCCAGGCTTGCTGGTTATTATCGGCCCCTTCGACACAATAAACCATTGGGCCATATTGCAAGGCTGAACGGTTATTGTTTTGTTTTAATTCAGCCCGACTGGCAATTCTATGAATTTCCATTGGTGTACTGATTTCAATCAAATCCCCTTTTGTCCACTTGCGATCAATTACGGCATACCCCAGCTCTTCACGAAAAGATACTGATTTACCATTGATAGAAATTTCGATGGATGCGTTGTGTTGCTGAGTGGTATAAAAATATAGACCGCCTGGCGCAGGTTCTTTTAACCAGCCCGGAATACGCAGCCTAAGTTGGTATGTTTTTTTTGGCGCCCCAGTAATGTTAATGGTGGTATTTCCCTTCCAGGGATAAGAAGTTTGCATCGATAAACAAAAAAACTGTTTTTCAACCGGCAGTTTTACTTCACTGCCGATATACAAGTTAACCCATGCTGCATTTGCAGATTGGCAATAAATATAATTTCCTAAAGAACATACAAGCCTTGCAATATTCGATGGGCAGCAGGCAGTATTAAACCATTCGCTGCGTTGAGATTTGCCAGATGATGCCAAAGGGTTTTCATATAAAAACCTATCACCACCAAGAGATAGTCCATCTAATGCACCATTGTACAAACTTCTTTCAAGTATATCAATGTATTTGGCATCACCTGTAAGCATGTTCATGCGTTGATTCCAGAAAACCATACCAACCGAGGCGCAGGTCTCACAATACGCATTCTCATTAGGTAAATCATAGTCAGTTCCGAAACCTTCATTTGTTCCCTGTGCACCGATACCACCAGTGATATACATGTTACGATACACTACATCTTCCCAGATGGAATTCATCGCTTTAATATATCCCGAATCATTGGTAATTACGGCAACATCCGCCACTCCTGTGTACATGTACATTGCTCTTACAGCATGTCCAACAATTTGTTTCTGATCTTTTACCGGTAGACTGTTTTGCCAATAATCCTGATTCCCATTCCCGTAACCCTTGCCTCTCTGTTCCAGATACCATTGTGCCAATTCAAGATATTTCCTGTCATTTGTAAGGTGATACAATTTAATGAGTGCCAACTCTATTTCCTGATGGCCGCTAAACCATTGGCGATTGCTTTTTCGCAAAAAAGTATCAATATGATTAGCAAATTTAATGGCCACATCCAGCAATTTTCTTTTACCAGTAGCGTTATGATAGGCAATTCCCGCTTCAATCAGGTGGCCTGCACAATAATCTTCATGCTTACCTATTTCTGTCCAGCGTTTCGAAATATCAGTCAGTTCAAAATAAGTATTCAGGTATCCATCCGGCAATTGGGCTACAGCAATTTTATCAATCCATTCATCCGCTTTTTTTTCAATTAAAGGGTTAGGATTGTCCTTTAATGAATATGCCATCGCTTCTATAGCTTTGTAAACATCAGAGTCATCATAATAAATGCCTTCATGTTTTCCACTACGAGCGGCAGCTTTTTCAAAATTCCGGATTCGGCCAGTCTTTATTTCAGAAAATAGAATACATGCATCCAATGTTTTTGTCGCAACTGCAGTCATCCTTCCATTCCAAAAAGGGTCCGTAATATTTACCTGAGAGAAATTGACAGGATATAATTTTTGCAGGGATTCCTGTGATTGAACCTCGAAAGGCATGAGTGCAATAATCAAGGCGAAAGAAATCAACAATTTCATGATCTAGGAGTTTTGACTTATTGAAACCAGTATTATTACAATAATATATTTACTCTTCTTATGTGGTTTCTCCTGCAGGGGACCAACAAAAACCAAAAGCTGAAAATCTTTATTTCCAGTGAATTCAGTAGAGCTTAAAGACTGTTAACCAGTTATATATAAAGAAAAAAGTGGAGGAGGCATTGCATGACTCCTCCACTTTAACTTAGTTATATAAAACTTTATTCGTGATAATTAATAGCCCGGGTTTTGAGTCACCCCGAAATTATCAACGTCTTCCCATGGAATTGGAAATACTTCATTTTTACCGGCTTTAAAACCCGGAATTTTTGATGCCGCCTGTCCAGTTCTTACTAAATCGTAAAAATATTCTCCTTCCATAGCCAATTCCAATCTTCGTTCATCCAAAATAGACTGTTTCGTAGCTGGTACGCGATGTAAAGCATCACCAAATGCCCTGTCCCTAACCCTATCTAAATAACCCTGGGCTTTTGCAGCATTTGCAGCAACATTGGCTTCGGCAGCCATTAATAAAACATCAGCAAATCGGATGGTCCGAATATTGTTTCCATAGTTTAGCTGAGGCTGTCCGCTCGTTTCTCCTAACATTGGCAGGTATTTTTTACTAAAATAACCGGTATGTTTATACGGCACAATAGTATATGTAACATTCAAAGCAGGATTTGCCAGTTTATAGGCCTCTATATCAAAACAGGTGGCGTCTCTTCTTTGATCACCCGGAGCATATGCATTATATAACTCTTTGGTGGGTAAATTATATCCCCCTCCGTCTGCATAAGGCATGCCGGCAGCTCCTCTAATTCCAACAACCCCCATTTCCCATACTGCATAATTTCCTTGGCCGGAATTTCGACCAGCCCAATTCCAGTAAGGGGAATCATTTGAATACTGAACTTCGAAGACGGATTCAGGACCATTCTCGCCTGCCAGCAGAAACTGGCTTCCAAAATTAGTCACCAAGCTAAACGAGCCATTAATCACATTCTCCAGCATAGCTGCAGCCTCAGGTATCTTATTTTCATAAAGTAAAATTTTTCCCAACAAAGCCTGAGCCGCATATTTGGTAATCCTGCCTTTCTGGGCCGGAGTAGTTGGCAATACAGCTATAGCCGCATTTAAATCAATTTCTATTTGTTTATATACTTCAGCCTTAGGGACTCTTTTCATCTTTCCAAAATCACTAATTTCTACTCTTTTATCTGTAAATACTATTGCATCCCCAAAATTCCTGACTAACATAAAATATTCGTAAGCCCTTATAAAAAAGAGTTCACCATACAAAGCATCTTTCCCGGCAAAGTCTATTTTTAAACCTGTAGGATTCTGATCTTTATGTTGCACCATATAGTTCACCCTGTTAATTCCTTCATAGGTAAATCGCCATAAATTTACTGCTTCTGCATTTTGTGTTGCAGAAGTTAAAGTATAATCATCTATATTTTGAAGTATATTCTGATCTGTGGCGCTATTGCCCCCGGATACTGAATTGGTAGTAGCAAGATCCCCATAAATAAGCGGCTGATGAGTGATCCATTGCATTGGGCTATAACAACTCACAGCCATTTGTCTGTAATCGGCCTCTGTTTTTAGAAAATCCAATTCCGTTACCTTATACTCCGAATGTGGATTAAAATCAAGATATTTATTACAGCCTGTACACAATGTTATAAACAAGGCTAACCCTGTTATTATTTTAATAGTTTTCATACTGACTTTTTTTATAGTTTAAAATTTAACATTCAATCCAACTGAATAAGTTCTGGACTGAGGGTATAAACCTAAATCCACTCCCGTATTTAAAATGTTGCTGCCGTCCGATATTTCAGGATCAAATCCAGGATATTTGGTGAATGTATGAAGGTTTTTGGCTTGCAAATAAAGCCTTAATTGGCTAATTCCTATTTTCTTTAACAATGGAGAAGGCAAGGTATATCCAACTTCCAGATTTTTGATTTTAGCAAATGTCCCGTTTACAATAAACCTATCTGAAGGCCGTGTGTTTTCATTATTATCCTTAAATGTATAACGAGGATTTCTGGCATCATTGGTAGAACCTTCGCCTGTCCATCTGTTTAAAACAGATACAGGCATATTATCATACACAAAACCCCGTGTATATCCCCCCATATAAATATCATTACCAATAGAGGCATATGTAAAGACACTCAAATCAAAATCTTTGTATTCAAACCCTAAGTTCCAACCCAAAGTAAATTTTGGATAAGGGTTTCCAATTTGTGTTCTATCGTAAGCATCAATTTTACCATCCGGTATACCTTTAGGACCGCTTACATCTACATACTTAATATCTCCAGGTACTGCATTTTGAGTCGGGCTTGCCGCGATTTGAGCTGCGTTTTGAAACAATCCATCCGTTTTCCAGCCGTAAAAATATCCTGGAGGATAACCTTTCTGATATCTTGTTACCAGATAATAATTTGGAGTAACTAATCCTCCTCCCGAGAGAAACGCTGATCCATTGATATTCGTCGAAGTAACTAAATTTTTTGCGGATGTGACAGTGACTGATGTATTGAATTTTAAGTCTTTAGCGCCTGAATTATGATATGATACTGTTAAATCAACGCCGCTGCTTTTTGTTGAGCCTACATTGGACGAAATTGCCGGCAGGGTTCCGGCATAGAAAGGAATAGGACTGACAAACAACAATCCATCTACTTTCTTATCAAAATAGTCAGCAGTCAGGGAGAAGTTTTTCAACAGGGTAACATCAAACCCAATGTCAAGTTGAGATTGTTTTTCCCATCGCAAGAATGGATTGGCAAATGAGCTAATTGTTGCGCCAGATGCTAAAAGCCCGTCAAATTGATAACCGTTGTTGTTTGGAGTACCGCCACCTTCATAATTCGGCCCGCCAATACTTACGGTAGCTAGTACTGGATCGACCTTCTCATTACCTGAAGTACCGTAACTTCCTCTTATTTTCAGGTAATTAATTACATCCGATTTAAAGAAATCTTCTTTGGTTACCACCCAACCCAATGATCCTGCATAAAAATTGGCAAATCGATTATTTTTACCAAAAGCCATTGAGCCATCACGACGGGCTGAAAATGAAGCTAAATATTTTGCTTCATAGTCATATTCAATTCTTCCAAAATAGGATGCATTTCTCCGGGTTAAGGTCTTGTACTTATTTACTTGAATTGCATTGGTATTTGATGCTGAATTAACTCCTGTTGCGGCAATCATATCAGCCCAGTCCCAGGAATTATCCCGAATATCCTGCCTGGTCATATAATAACGATGACCTGTTAACTGCGCTGCAGATATACCAGCCACAGCATTAAATGTATGCTTTTCTTTAAAAATGTAACTGTAATTTGCAAATGTTTCAAAGGTATAATTAAAGGATGCATTCACATCTTCATTTACGCTATTGTGGTTAGTGCCTTTTATCGTAGCGTCGGCATTAAGAGAACTAAATTCATGTGCCGGGCCATAGAAAGCAAGCTGATTAAATATTTTACCCAGTGATTCCCATTTCACATAACCCAAACGAGAGGTTATTTTAAGATTTTTTAGCACGTCATATTGCAACTCGGCTTTTCCATATAATTTGTCCTCATTGTATACATTATGCGTAGCATCTATTTGCGCTAATGGATTTACATTTTGTTTTGTTATCAGGTTACTAAATCTGTAAGTTCCTATTGTATTGGGTACAGTATTATAAACTGGCACTGTAGGGTCAAAATTTAATGCATTACCTATAACGGCGCCGAAAGAGCCTTCAGGAACTGTCTTTCTTTGTGTATGGGCATAGCTGGTATTTAGGATTAACCTTAGTTTTGGGGTTAAATCAAAAATCAAATTGGCTGTAGCGTTGTATCTTTCGAATTTTGATTTATCACTACCTGCAACAATACCGCCTTGTCCTAAATACCCCCCCGAAATGAAATAGCTCATCTTATCGCCACCACCTTTAGCAGTTAAATTATACGAAGAAACAGATGCTTTATGAAATATCTGATCTTGCCAGTTTGTACCTACTCCTAATGCTGCCGGGTCATTGAAGATTTTTTGCCCTCCTGAAACTAAACTGCCTTCATTATTTATAGTGGCATATTCAGTTGCATTTAGCATATCTATTTCTTTTACTACTCCTTGTTGCCCAATATTAGTATTGAGGCCAAATTGAGTTTTTTGATTTTTTCCTCCGCTTTTTGTTGTTATTACAATAACACCATTTCCACCTTTTACTCCATAAATGGCGGTGGTCGCAGCATCTTTTAATACACTGACAGATTCTATATCTGCAGGATTGATCGCATTCAAATCAGTAAGCGTTTGTGGAATACCATCAACAATTACAACGGGATCAGTACCTGTAAAAGAAGGAATCCCTCTTATCAATGCCAATGGTTTACTTCCTGGAGAACCGTTGCCTATTATTGTAACTCCTGAAGCCCCACCCTGCAAAGCCTCTTCTATTCTAACAGGATTTAGTTTCATAATATCAGCAGCTTTAACAGTAGAAATCGCACCTGATACTTTAGTTAATTTTTGAATACCGTAACCAATTACTACGACATCATCCATGCCAACGTTTTCTTCCAACATTACCAAATTGACCGTTGGATTTGCAGTGAGGGTTATTTCTTCCTTTTTCATTCCGACAAATGAAAACACCAGTATTTTCGCATCAAGCGGCACGGATAATGTAAATTTTCCATCCTTATCAGTAACAATTCCTGTCGTGGTTCCTTTCACGACGACACTTACACCAGGCAACGGAAGCCCTTTGTTGTCTTTAACTGTTCCAGTAATCTCCTTCCTTTTGGGCTGTTGCTGAACCAATGGCTCCATAACATTTGCCTTTTCTTTTAGAATAATCTGTCGGTCATGTACCTCATAATCGACATTACTTTGCTCACAGATGAATTTGAGCACTTCTTCAAATTTGGCATCCTGGAAATCGACTGTGATTTCTTGTGAGCCATTTAAGATGTAGTCCTTGTACAAAAAGATGTAGTCGGTTTTTTTCTCTATGCTCCCCAGGACTTCCTGAATGTTGGCCTTGTTAAAGTGAAGCGAAAGTGTCACCTGGGAAAAGCTGTTGCCGAAAGTGGCCATGACCAGAAAGACCATAAGAAGGGTTAGTTTCATCTTTCTAATTCTTAATCGCATCTCGTCCCCAAACGGGAACAAGATTTCTCGTTTTTTTTTCATAACTTTGAACCGTTAAATGATACACTAATAAAGTTTAACACACTCGAAACCGGGGGGTGCTGGAACACCAACCGGTTTTTTATTTTAAAATTTCGAAGACATTATCTCCTTTATTTACAATTTTCACTGATGCTGCACTGGCTATACGTTCACAAATCTCCTCTTTGTCCTCTTTTAATTCCAATTTCCCGGAGATACGCAGACCACCTAACATTGGGTCAACATACTTAAAACGAATGTTGTAATAGCGTTCGAGCCGCTTGGTAATACGGCTCAGATCGGTGCTTTCAAATTGCAATAACCCCGTTGTCCACAAAATGTAATTGTTAATCTCAACCTTTTTTACTTTGGTTTCTTTTGTTGTCCGGTCGAAAGATG
The DNA here is from genome assembly GCA_023229575.1 of Prolixibacteraceae bacterium. GTDB lineage: Bacteria > Bacteroidota > Bacteroidia > Bacteroidales > Prolixibacteraceae > CAINVV01. Next base: position 148,281 of record JALNYZ010000005.1, on the reverse strand, counting down.
CCAGCTGGTTGGGCGCAAGTTCTGTGGCTTTGTCAAACAACCCGGCGTTATTCTGTTCTATACTCACCTTACCTTCTGCCAGAACGGTTTCAACTACATTGTCGGTCTGATAAGCAGATACATTGAACCGGGTACCCAGCACCTTTACCCTCAAATCATCGATCTGAACAATGAATGGATGGTTTTTATCGTGTCTTACGTCAAAAAAGGCTTCTCCAATCAAAAATACCTCTCGTGTCTTTCCAGTGAAATTTTCGGGGTAAACCAAACGGCTTCCTGCATTGAGAAAGACTTTTGTGCCATCGGGCAACAGCACTTCTGATGTTTTGCCAAAAGGGATGATCAACTGGTTCATCGCCATGGCAGTTGTGGGTTTTGATTGTTCTGCGCTGATGGTATCGTTGTTGACCACGAGTTTTCCATTGGCCTGATATTGGAGAACCGATTTATTATCCTTAAGCAAGATATTTTCTCCGTTAGCACGAATTAGTTTGGCAGAATTTTCGGGTACTGGTTCTGCCTGCGTTTGAGTATAGAATTGCGGATTGAATTGGTTCTGTTTGAAGAACAAAAGTGCCCCGATCGAGAAAAACAATAAAGCTACAGCGGCATATCTCAACAAACCAGTTATCAACCGCCTGGCTTTTCCTGTATGCTGTTTTTCTTCTACCTGTTTTAATACCCTTGAAAATAAGAGGATTTTTTCTTCTTCGGTCAACTTTTTGTTGGCGGTACGGAACTTCATCAATACTTTTCTAGCCAATTGGATGTTCCTTTTCTCCTCCGGATGATCTGTCTCGAACTGATTCCACCATGTTTCCAGTTCCGCATCGGGTTGAAATACCCAAATGATGAAGTTTTTATTTTCGATGTATTTGCTCAGCTGTTCCATGCTTAGTTAGTTGTTACATCCTTAAAGGGAACAAACAATTAAAACATGGACAGTTTTTTTAACTTTTTTTCATGAAAAGGGCAAAATAAATTGCAATCGGGTTATTACCAATTATTTCACGAACTGTTTTCAATGCGCGATGAACCTGTTTTCGAACAGATTCTACGGTAATCTCCAATATCCCGGCAATTTCGCTGTATTCAAGCGATTCATTGAAACGCAGGTAAACGGCTTCCTTTTGTTTGGCAGGGAGTTGGTTGAGTATCTTCATTACCTTCCGGTTGATCTCTGCATCTTTTTCCTGCTCTATAATTTGAAATTCGATACTGTATTCGGGTTCAAAATCAACAGGATTTTTGAACCCGCGTATAAAGGTTCTCTCGGTTTGCAATTTTCTAATCAAATTTCGTTTCAATGCCAGTATTAGGTAATACTTTAGGTTTTCTGGGGCGATCTTTATTTTATCACGTTTCAGAAAAAGTTCAAGAAACAGCTCCTGCAGCGCATCTTTAACTGCGGCATCATCTTTACAAAGATTTGTACCATAATGGTAAAGAGAGTCAATGTGCAGGTTGTACAACACAGCAAACGCCTCCTGGTCACCTGATCGAAATCGGTTCCAGACTTCAATCCAATAATTTTTATCTTTGATTTCGTTTTTCACAAGTCAGTTCAGAATGTTAACGGAAATAGCAATCGCAAAGATAATTTAAAGACTACATAAAAAAGAGGCTGTCGCACCTTATGAGACAGCCTCTTTTTTGAATCAAATTTGGATCATTATTTTACACTTATCACCAAAACTTTGGACAAGCTCCAGAACTCTGCCTGGTTAAGAATAACCAGATTGTCGGCTGATTTCTCACCTTCAATTTTGTAAGAACTGGCAGGATGTGTACTAATTACAGTTGCTTTCTTCTTCATGATTGGAATAGAGGTAACTTTAGTAATGTCAACTTTGGTCATCAAAGACTTGTCGATATCGCTGTTCACATCTTTCGCCGTTCCAAGGAAACCATCTTTTTTAATGATGCCCTTCTCCTTAAGTTCTTTGATCGTACCAATGATGAAATAGGCAGCGTTTAACTCAGCTGTCTTCTCCTCAATCACCTTTTGTTTGTCCTTGTTCTCGTTGCTAAGATTGGAAACATTGGTATTCAATTCGGTAACCTGGGTATTCAGATTTTCAACCTTGATATTCATTTTACTTAGTTCTTCTTTCAAACTGGCAATCTGTCCGTCCTTTTCAGTAATTTGATTGTTAAGGTTTTTGATCATCAGTTCGAGTTCGGCAACATGCTTGCCCGATTTCTTCAGCTTGGCAGATAGATCAGCAACCAAAAGCCTGTTTTTCTGCAACAAAGAGTAAATGTAATTGATATCGCTCTGAATTTGCTCTTTGCGGTCACCTTTTACTTCAAATCCGCCTTTGGCAGTCTTGTCGATAATCTGTTCTTTTTGTTTGATTGAATCAAGATTTGATTGAATTGAATTGAACGCATCAACAAATTCTACCAGATTAGCATCTTTCGAACTACCCGCCATCATCAGGCTGTCATTTTTAGCCTTAAGTCTTTCAATCTCCTTACGATTGCAACTTGTTGTACTAATTACAACACCGATAAGTAACAAATAAATAATTTTTCTCATTTCTGCTTTTATTAAATTATATAATTCCCTCCATTAATTATCATACCCTGACAAAATTGACCCAATTTTGATGAGGATTTGTTACATAACTTTTTTTATTAATTACATAGTTCACACATTCCCTCAATTTCAAAATAGTACAGTGCAAATTTACGAAAAATAATGCAAAATTCCATCACATTATAAACTAATATAGGAATACGGTCAACCAAACCACGTTGATCTGCCGTGAAATATGGAGCTACTTATTCACTCTATGGAGGATTCATGGGCAAGCATCTGTTTAATTTCATTGAAGATGACAGAGGTTTTTCTGACAGACACCGGTATTTTTGTCCCGCTCTTCAATAAGACATAGCTTTCTCCCGATTTAACAAATTTGCGTATGTAGTAAATATTTACGAGGTAAGATTTATGGGTTCTGTAAAATTGATTCTTAGGTAAATAAGATTCCAGCTCCTTTAAAGATTTTGATACGACAAACTCTCTTTTGGCATGGGTAAAAATTGTCGCATACGACTGATCAGCAGTTATATATTCAATGTTTTTGGTATTTTCCATTACAAAACCACTTTCCACATCAAAGATAAGGTTCTTACCCGGTACCTCTGCAGTGCCCAAAATGTTGATCCTGTCTTCCAGCTCAAGTTGCTGCTGTTCAAGCCTAATCATTTTCTCCACTTTCTTGACAACATCCTGCAATTCAATGAAATTAACCGGTTTCAAAAGATAGCCGGCGACAGATTTATTGATAGCATCTATGGCATACTGATCATGCCCTGTAACGAATACTATTTTCGTTTTTTGGGAAAGCTGGTGGTTGAAAATCTCCATCCCGCTACCATCCGGCATTTCAATATCCAGAAATACCAGGTCAGGACTGGTACGTTTGATCAATTCGATACCATCTGCCAGATTCATGGCCTTTCCCACAACTTTTAGCTGAACGGAGGTAAAATTATCGAGCAGATAAGATAAAAGGTTCAGGGCTAGTAATTCATCATCGATAACAACAACTGAAAGCATAACGATTAAGGGTTAAGGTTATGAACGGTGCCAAAAACAAGAACGAAAATTTTGAAGGTTGGTCAACAAAGATGGGGAATAATTGCTATGATTCCAAGTTTTTATACATATTATTGATACATAAGTCTCCTCCGCTCCTTCAACTCGTCGTTGGAGATGTAGTCGTCATACTCAGTAATTTTATCAATGATTCCATTGGGCGTCAGTTCAATGACCCTGTTGGCAACTGTCTGAATGAACTCATGGTCATGCGAGGCCATCAGAATGTTTCCCTTGAAGGCAATAAGGTTGTTGTTAAATGCCTGGATCGATTCAAGATCAAGGTGATTTGTTGGATTGTCAAAGATCAGGACGTTTGCGTTTTTCAACATCATCCGGGAAATCATGCACCTCATCTTCTCACCTCCTGAAAGGACATGAGTCTTTTTATAGACCTCCTCACCAGAGAAAAGCATTTTACCAAGATATCCCCGCAGATAGATTTCGCTTGAATCGTCTGAAAATTGCATCAGCCAATCCACCAGGCTTAAATCGTTGGTAAAAAAATTAGAGTGATCGAGCGGCAAATAGGAATGGGTAATGGTCTGTCCCCAGTGGTAGGTGCCCGAGTCCGCCTGATCATAACCATTGATGATCTCAAAGAAGGCCGTCATGGCCCGGGGATCTTTGGAAAGAAAGACAATCTTATCGTCTTTTTCAACATTGAATTCCAGATCCTTAAAAAGGAGTTCACCGTTAATACTCTTTGATAATCCTTTTATTTCCAGAATCTTGTTACCTGTTTCCCGGTCCGGAAGGAAGATGATGCCCGGGTATTTTCTAGTGGAAGGTTGAATCTCGTCTACATTGAGCTTTTCCAGCATCTTCTTTCGGCTGGTAGTCTGTTTCGATTTGGCGACATTGGCGCTGAACCGGGAGATGAACTCCATCAACTCTTTCCTTTTTTCTTCGGCCTTTTTGTTCTGGGCCTGTTGCTGGCGCAGCGCCAGCTGACTGGATTGATACCAGAAGCTGTAATTTCCTGCGAAAAGTTGAACTTTTCCAAAATCAATATCCACCGTATGGGTACAGACAGAATCCAGAAAGTGCCTGTCGTGGGAAACTATCAGTACGGTATTTTCATAGTTGGCCAGATAATTCTCAAGCCACATAACTGTTTCCAGGTCGAGGTCATTGGTTGGCTCATCCAGCAGCAGGTTATCCGGTTTTCCGAAAAGGGCCTGTGCCAGCAAAACACGGACTTTCTCTTTCCCGCTCAGATCTTTCATCAACCTGTGGTGAAACTCCTCCTTAATTCCAAGTCCACTCAAGAGGGCTGCTGCATCACTCTCCGCATTCCAGCCATCAATCTCTGCAAACCGTTCTTCCAGTTCGGCGGCCCTTAGCCCATCGGTCTCCGTGAAATCACTCTTGGAATACAGGACATTTTTCTCGTTGAGTATAAGCCAAAGTTCTTCAAAACCCATCATTACCGCATCAATTACCGGATGTTCCTCATAACCAAAGTGATCCTGTTTCAATACCGAGAGGCGTTCGCCGGAGCCAAGCAGAACTTCACCCTTTGTCGAGGCAAGATCACCGGCAATAATTTTAAGCAGGGTAGATTTTCCGGCACCATTGGCACCTATTACCCCGTAACAGTTCCCGGGCAAGAACTTTAAACTTACATCCTGAAAAAGTGGTTTTTTGCCAAACTGGATGGAAAGATTTGAAACTGTGATCATTTTTGTATGATGTTATATAGGCTTATTACCTAAAAATTATGGACTGCAAAATTACGTATTTTATACCGAATATTAGCCGGTCTTTATCCTGACTGAAATGGTGGATTTTTCAAATGGAAATTCATTCCTCACTTGTTAACATCCTTTGGCAGAAATTCATAAACTTTTGTAAATTTGTCATCGCAAAAACCATCAAAACATATGGATTTTAAAGATCTTGCCCAAAGGAGATATTCAGCCAGAAGCTATCAATCAACGCCTGTGGATCGCGAACTCCTTTTAAAAGTGATCGGGGCTGCCCTGCTGGCGCCTTCCGCTGTTAATTTCCAGCCTTGGAAATTTCTTGTCGTGACTGATCCTGAACTCCTTGACCGGCTTCACGGTTGCTATCACCGCGAATGGTTTAAAACAGCACCGGCTTGCATTGTCGCCATTGGTGATCATGATAAAGGATGGCACCGGCCAACAGACGACAAGGATTTTACGGATATTGATGTTGCGATTGCTGTTGACCATCTGATGCTGGCAGCTACCGAGATTGGTTTGGGTACATGTTGGATCTGCCACTTCAATGTAGAAAAATGTGCTGAAATATTTGATCTTCCTGGTAATTTTGAGCCTATCGCAATGATTCCTATCGGATACCCCGCTTCTATTCCTATACCCGACAAGAAACGGAAAACGGTGGAACAAACTGTGCTTTGGAACAAATTTGAAGCTTAGGTCAACCCAATATCTGATAGGTATCTTCATCCCTGGCAACAGGAAATTTTTCCCTGAACCTGTTTAACTCTTTCAAAGACAGGGAACAGGTAGAAGATACATCTGATTCGTAGGCCATATCACACATAATCAATCCCTTTGGATCTATAACAGCGCTTTCACCAATGTAGGCAATCCCCATTCCGTCAATGCCGGTACGATTGACACATGCAACATAAAGCTGATTCTCAATCGCCCTGGCCCTCGTAAGTGTTTTCCACACAAGATTTCTCTTCTCCGGCCAATTGGCAGTAAATACGATCAGGTCGGCATCTTTAATTGAACGGCACCATACAGGAAAACGAAGGTCATAACAGATGAAAAGGGCGATTCTCCATCCTTCGTATTTGACAACCACTTTTTTGTTTCCGCAATCGAAATAGTGATGTTCGTCACCCATCGAAAACAGATGTTTTTTGTCGTAGCAATCAATTTGCCCGGTAGGCATAACAAAGAGTAAACGGTTGAACAATTGATCGTTCTCTCTGATAATCAAGCTTCCGGCTATAGCTGAATGGCATTTTTTTGCCCACGAAAGCATCCAGGAGACACTTTCTCCCTCCATGGATTCGGCCAAATCACTGGCATTCATCGAAAAACCGGTGGTAAACATTTCCGGCAGGAGGATCAAATCTGTCTGACCAATAAGAGGTTCCAGCAGCGGGTCTAGTTTCGCCCTGTTAAACTCCGGACTCTCCCAAGCCACATCAAATTGAACCAACGAAATCCTAAGCTGATCCATAACTTAAAGTATTACTATCTGATGTTAATCCAAATCATCGCCATAATTCATCCCTTCGGGATTTTTTCCAATGATACCATGGTCTTTGTACCACTGTCTGATACGTTTCAAATCCGCTTGAAGATCGTCTGTTAATTCAATCTTTTCGGTGTATCCGATCCGTCTGCGTCCCCAGTCGAAAAAGGCCATGTAAACCGGAATGTTTGCGGTCCGGGCAATGGTATGAAACCCACCTTTCCATTTGGCAACCGGCTTGCGTGTTCCTTCGGGCGCTATGGCCAGGTGCATCACCTCTCGTTTTTCAAACTCAGAAATAATTTGCTTGACAAGACTAGCCCCTTTCGAGCGGTCGACTGGAATTCCCCCCATCCAGCGAACGAAATAACCCAAAGGCCAGAAGAAAAACTCCTTTTTAACCATGGTATTGGATCTACCGCCAACAGCCCTGTAGTAAACAAATGAGATGATAAAGTCCCAGTTGGAGGTATGTGGTACGCCAAGCACAATGGCTTTGGGCTCAGGAATAATGCCGCCAACCGCTTTAAATCCCATAATGCGCAACAACAACTTGCAAATGATTCTGACCATATTTTAATGAATGGATAATTGAAAATGGACAATCAATGATAATTAATTCTGAACTGGAAGCTTCATAAATCACATTATACCAAATAAAATATTTGTTATAAATCTCCAAGCAAAGTTAATCAAAAATAGCCTTTCTACGGATAATGAAAAAATTTCAAAAGCATTCGTCGCCTATTGGGTTTTTTAATAGCCAGACGATTCTTTACATTGTACTCCTTCTGTTTTCTTGCTACTTTTACAGCGAAATCAAATCATCTGATGAATATTTATCCGGAAAATTTTGAGAATAAAATTGGCTTCGACAAGATCAGGGAGTTGTTGGGCAGTCGCTGTCTGAGCGAAATGGGGAAAGAACATGTGGCAGCTTGCAGCTTCACTTCTGACGCCGATCTGATTGAAAAACAGCTGGATGAAACCGTTGAATTTCAGAAGATCATACGCGATGAGCTCAATTTCCCAACCGGATATTTCATCGATATGCGGTCGGTCCTCCGAAAGTCAAAGATTCAGGGTACATTTCTGGAGGTTTTTGAACTCTTCGACCTGAAAAGATCGCTCGAAACCCTCCGATCCATTGCCAATTTCTTCAAGGAGAAGGAGCAGGAACTTTTTCCGCGGCTTTATCTGGTTGTGAAAGGAATCCAGATCTATCCGTTTCTTTATGACCGCATAGATCAGATCCTGACGAAATTAGGAACTATCAAGGACAATGCGTCACCGGAGCTGGTGAAAATTAGGAGGGAGATTCTCTCTTTACAGGCGGGTATTTCGAAGATCATGGCCAAAATCCTCAAACATGCGCAGGCAGACGGCTTAGTCGAAAAAGATGTGACTGTCTCGATCCGTGATGGTAGGGCTGTCATTCCTGTTTTGTCGAGCAACAAGCGCAAGATGCGGGGGATTGTCCACGACGAATCCGCTACCGGACGTACCTCCTACATCGAACCCGAGGAGATTGTAGAGACCAACAACCGTATCCGGGAACTTGAATCCGCCGAACGACGGGAGATTGTAAAAATTCTCACAAAATTTACAGATGAACTAAGGCCCTATGCTGATGATCTCGAATCGTCGTATGAAATCCTGGGTATTCTCGACTTTATCCGCGCAAAGGGGTTGTGGTCGAACGAGAGCAAGTCGGTAAAGCCGTTGCTAAAATACGTCCCCGAATTGAACTGGCTGGATGCCAGGCATCCGCTTCTGGAACGAAATCTTGCCAGGGAAAAAAGGAAGATCGTTCCTCTAAATATCAAGTTAACAAAGGATGACCGCATCCTGCTGATATCCGGTCCCAATGCCGGTGGCAAATCGGTCTGCCTGAAGACCGTAGGATTGCTTCAATACAGCGTTCAGTGCGGAGTGCCTATCCCATTGCACCTGGATAGCATCGTCGGCATTTTTGACAAAATTTTCATTGATATCGGAGATAACCAGTCGCTCGACAACGACCTGAGTACCTACAGTTCCCACCTGAGCGACATGAAGTTCTTCGTCAGAAACTCTAATCCTAAATCACTGGTTTTGATTGATGAATTTGGCACCGGAACTGAACCCATGCTGGGTGGCGCCATAGCCGAATCAATATTGAACCGGATCAACAACCTGCAAAGTTACGGCGTCATTACCACCCACTATACCAACCTGAAGCATTTCGCCTCCTCTGTGCCGGGAATTGTGAACGGAGCGATGCTGTACGACTCCAACAAGATGGAACCGCTGTTTCAACTTCAGATTGGCAAACCAGGAAGCTCCTTCGCTTTCGAGATAGCCCGTAAAATAGGCTTGCCAGAGGATATTCTGCAGGAAGCTACGGATAAGATTGGGAAGGACCACATCGACTTCGACAAGCACCTCCGGGACATAGTCAGGGACAAACGTTACTGGGAGACCAAACGACAGAACATCCGGCAATCGGAGAAGAAGCTGGAAGATCTTACTTCTACTTACGAGGAGAATCTCTCTGAGGTAAAAAAATTAAGAAAAGATATTCTTGATAAGGCCAAAAAAGAGGCCGCGGAGATATTGGCCACCTCCAACAAAATTGTGGAACAGACCATCCGTGAGATCAAGGAAGCTGCTGCCGAAAAAGAAAAGACAAAGGATATACGTAAAAAGCTGGAAGAGTTCAAAGAGATTATTTCTACTGCCAAAGATTCCGAGGATGAACAGATTGTCCGTAAGATGGAGAAGATCAGGCAGCGGGAGATCGCTAAAAGGGAGAGGCCACAAAAAGAAGAAACAAATAAAGCCGTAGCCGAAAAGCTTGTCAAAAAGGATGAGCCGGAAGTTGGAAGCTGGATCAAAATCAAGGGACAAGAGGCTCCCGGTATCATCCTGGAGATCCATGGCAGCAACCTGGTAGTTGCATTCGGACAGTTGCGCTCTGTGGTTAAGCGCGACAGGGTTGAACTCATCTCCCACAACGAGGTAAAAAAAACAAAGGAAAACTATACAACCTCCCAGGTCAACAGGGAGATCAACGATCGGAAGCTCAATTTCAAACCCAGGATCGATGTACGCGGCATGCGCGCCGAGGAGGGACTACAGAAGATACAGAAGTTCATCGACGAGGCCATCATGGTCGAGGCCCACGAGCTGCACATCCTGCATGGAAAAGGGAACGGCATCCTGAGAGAGCTTATCCGTGCTTACCTCAATTCCGAACCTGCCGTTAAGAAGTTCCGGGACGAACATGTGCAGTTTGGCGGATCGGGGATTACGATTGTGGAGATGTGAAGGAATGATGGAAATGACTAGGATGACGGAGAGACGGAGAGACTTGGAGAACTGAACTTCTGAAAATTGAATTGAAACGGGGAAACGGAGAGACGGAGATGAGATATCAACTATTATAACTATTAATACTACAAATGAATACCATTATTTTTTACCTGACCATCCTGTGTGTGGTTAGCACAACTTTTGTAAACAATACGCAATCACAAAACCCGAAAGCAAGCGCTGGCGGAGGATCACCGGATCCTCAACTGAGCCAGAAAGACAATGATTATCTCGACCGCCAGTCGGCGGTATTTCTCGATTCGGTACGGGCAATATTGTCTAAATACCCACCGGTTTTGAAGGAAGGTAAAGAGCGGGGTTATGCCAAACTGCTGCTGGATGCCGTCTTTCACGAAAAATTTGCGGCTTTCAGAAAACCGGCCCAGGATTTCTACCACGCGCAAAACGGCAAGCTGATAAAAGAGCTGGAAGAAGCAAATATAACCAAGGGAGCCAGAATCTGGAAGGTATACGACATGGGATTTATCGTCCGCACCCAAACCGTCACCATAGCATTCGACCTGGTGAGCGGCATCACCTCCGGATCGAAGGAGTTTGCCCTTTCAACAGCGGAACTTGAACGGATCGTCAAACAATGTGACCTGCTTTTCATCAGTCACAGACATTCGGACCACGCGGAAAAGGCAGTGGCGGAACTGTTTCTACAGGCGGGAAAACCCGTTATTTCGCCTGCGCAGGTCTGGCAACAGGATTCGATTTTCTCCCGCATTATGCATCCCGAACCTATTGCAGAAAAAGTTCATCAGATTAAACTCCCCGGAAACCGGATGCTGGAGGTGATTTGCTACCCCGGCCATCAGGGGAAATCCATCGACAACAACGTTTCCCTGGTTACTACACCCGATGGTATTACCGTTGCCCATACGGGTGATGAACTCAATGAGGGAGATTTCATGATCGATTACGATTGGATCGACCAGGTGACCAAACACCATAAAGTCGACATCCTGATGCCCAATGCCTGGACCATGGATATCCTCAGGGTTGCCAAGGGTTTTAACCCCAAACTGGTGCTGCCAGGCCACGAGCTGGAGCTGGGTCACACCGTCTGGGATCGCCTGCCCTATTGGGGGGATGATGCCTATCTGGAACTTACCTACAAACAGTTGAAAGCATCCAAATACCCGGTTGTGGCGTTGATTTGGGGGGAGTCGTTTGAATACATGCCAAAACAATCAGGAAAATAGAATTGAAAGGCTATCCCCTACCGCGGAAACGGCATTGATTTCAAGTATTTCTATTGAGCTTGAGTCCTCCCGGCAAAATTTATTTATTTCCAATTATTAATCTGTAATTTTTAATTTTCAATTGATCACGTAATCACCCTCCTTCAACGCTACCACCACTTTTTTGAGATCTGTTTCGAAGGATTTTTTCGTGTTTACATTTGTCACTTTCCACTGTGTACGCGCTTTTACGGATGGTTCAAACAGGGCAGTTGTGCCCAATGGAACAGTCAACTTCATCAGGAGGCCCCCTTTGTCATCCCGCTTCCATGCAACTTTGATATCACCGTCAGGAGCATGGTAAACCGCTTCGGCATGGTTGAGCCCTTCCGGAAAAACCGGCGCTATCAGGAATTTTTTAAAGCCGGGAGATTCGTCCAGCGGCCTGATCCCGGCCAGCCACCGGAAATACCATTCCGAAACGGTTCCGAACATGGGATGGCAATTGGAATAGGTGTTGTCGCTCTCCTTCCAGGTCTCCCAGAGTGTGGTGGCCCCCTTGCTGATCATGTATCCCCAGCCCGGATAGACCGTACTATTTAGGATCTTGTAAACCTCATCGGCATGGCCTGTCATGGAGAGCGCCTCCAGGATGTATTTGGTGCCGAAGATGCCCGTGGTGAAATGGCCAGCAGGTTCGCTGCGAACGGCCTTGAGCAGGGAGTCGGTGGCTGCAGAAAGCTCTTTTGATGGAATGATCCGGTAGTAGATCATTGTCGAAAAGAGGGTCTGCCGGTTGATGGGACCCGGAACAGGCCGGTACCAAAACTGATCGAGCAGCTTCCTGGTAAGGGACTTTTCAAGATCCCTGAATTTTTCGCCGTTGGCATCATCGTGCATGATCTCCGCAAACCGTTGCATGATGCGGGCGCAATCGAGGTAGTGGGTCGTTCCAATCAGCTGCATCGGTACTTTTACCATCGACTCGTGGTCGCTTAGCCCTTTGTCCACAAGTCCATCGGGGTGTAACCTATTCACCTTGTCCATCCACTCAAGGTCCTTCCGGTACAACTCATGGATGATTGCAGTATCACCATAATATTGAAGCAACTTGAACTGAGTGGTCAGAAAGGCCGATTCCCAGCTGATGCCGCAATATTTGATGCCTACATAGGGGGCAGTGTCGATAAAGATGGAGTCCTGCATGGCATCCACCCAATCGTAAACCGTTTTGCGGTAAAAGGATTGCATATCGAAATTGCAGATAAAGGTTTCGCTCGTCGCATTCAGGTCGCCCCCATAGCCGAATTTCTCCCTGGCCGGACAGTCCGACTGCACTGTAATGAGGTTGCCCAGAAAGGTCTGACGGCAGATCTTCTGGATATCGTTCAGGATCGGGGAAGAGCAGGTAAACCGGTTCTGGTTTTCCACATCCGAGTGGAAAAAGAGGGCTTCAATATCCTCTTTTTTAGGCAAGTACTGCAATCCTGTGATTTCCATGTACCGGAAGGTATGAAACGAGAATTGCGGTTGCCAGATCGCTGTCTTTTCGGCCCCGAACACGTAGCTATCTGTCTGCCAGGCTATATCCGGAGCCCCGGGGCCTCCCCTACCCTTTTGTTTCACCTGTCCGGCCACTGTGGTCATGGGATTTAGCGTTCCATTTTCGTACAGGCGCTCGCCAAACCTGAAAAGGATCGTATCGCCCGGTTCTCCTGTGAGCTTTATTTTGTATAAGCCGGTCATGTTGGTTCCCATATCGACGATGGTGGTTTTGCCAACGGAACGGATGTCAACCGGTTGAATTTGTTTGGTCACTTTGACAGCCGGAAAGAAAGATTGTTGAAGTAAGCCGCCCGGACCTTTCATCTTTACCGGATGGTTCCACATCCCGTCGTCGAATCCCGGTTGGTTCCATCCTTTGATCTCTTTTCTTGCATCGTAGTGAACGCCGAGGTAAACATTGTTCCTCATCAGCGGACTGTCCGCTGTTTTCCAGCTTGTGTCGGTGACGACAGACTGCGATGTTCCATCTACATAGGTGAGCTGTAGTCTGGCAATCCACTGTGGTTCTCCGGTTGGCAGAAAGGTTCTGAGATTTCTGCCAAACATTTTCAATGGCAGCAAATTGTAGAAACCATTTCCGAGCTCAACACCGATGGTATTTGTACCACTTCTGAGAAGAGCTGTGACATCGTAAGTCGCGAAGTAGATGCGCTTGCTGAAATTGGTCCAGGCAGGATCCAGCACATTGTCTTGGATGGGCTGGCCATTGATGGAGGCCAAATAGTACCCCGCGGCCGTTACGGTTAAAGTTGCCTTTCGGAGTTTACCGGTCAGGGCAAAATCCTTTCTGAACAGCGGCGCCGGATGATCTCCGTACATAAGGGAATCTACAATAACCTGATTGTTCTTTGCAGCAATCCATAAGGCTCCCTGCAACTTGCCTGTATCAGCTTTCTGTGCTTGCAAAGGATCCGGTACAGCTTGCAGAAGAAGCGATATAACAACTCCTATTCGAAAAACTCTTATGTAAAGCATTATTTGATAAATTATTAATTGCTTTTTACCACAAATGGGCTCAAAGGAAGACACAAAGGTCACAAAGTAAAGTGCTTATTTTGTGACCTTTGTGTTTTCCTTGGTGTACTTTGTGTTGAATTTTACATATTTACCATTTTACCAGGTCATTCGATCTGATACCGGTTGCAGGGAAAGGATGCTGTTCGTCAAATGGATAAAGCGCCTTTTGGTCTTCGATCACGATCATGTCTTCTTTTACAGTACCGTCAGGGTTCATGGCCTTGGAAAGGTCCAATCCCAGGTATTTGGCCAAAAACGGGTAGACAGCCGCCCTTTTGTTGATATCGTAACCGTGCTTGTCGTTAGGAAGGTGAACATTCTGTACCGGATCCGATTTGCCAAAGAAATTGTATATGTATTTCAGGTGGGGAAGTTCAACCTCAGGGTTATTCTTGGTCCAGTCGCCACCATCTGAAACTAGCAACATCGGCCTTGGAGCCGCACAGGCGGCGATCTCCACATTGTTTGTCTGATAACCTACAGCCTTGTGAATCGGCATACCACTTTCGCATACACAGCCGCCAAAGAAGTGGGCAGAAACCATTACTACTGGAACAGAAACCTTCACCCGGTTATCGATGGCAGTGAGTAAAAATGTTTGTGTACCACCACCTGATGCCCCGGTACAGGCAATTTTTTCAGGATCGGCGCCCATTTCCAGAATAAAATCGAGGCAACGGATGCTGTTCCATAGCTGCAATTTAAGCGCTTCGGGATGATCATGTTTCCATCCGAGTTCTTCCATCTGGCCATAACCGACCATGTCGTAGCCGAAGACCATCGCACCCATGCGCGCCATAGCCGCGAACCGTTTCTGTGCATCGGGTCGGTATCTGCCTACATCGCCTTTCTTGTGCCAGTGACCGTGAGGACTGATAATTCCTGGCAATTTGCCTTTGGCATTGGTTGGTGTGTACAAACTTCCGGTTACGTAAACACCGGGCAAACTTTCGAAGGCAACATTTTGCACCTGATAACCATCGAAAACCCTCTTGGCCCCAATGATTGGGTTCAAAGGGCACTTCTTGGGGAATTTGATCAATCCCGTTCCCTTAAGAATATGTTCCTTGATTAGTTTTGCACGCTTCTCCCAATCATTTTTATTGACATAACTTTTTCTCTGGTTTTCAAGAAATTCCTTTCCCTGCTGCTCTGTAAAATAGTCCCCCGGACAAAGCATGCTTTGCGGAACAGGGATCACGTGATTTTGGCCTTGGGAATTCCCAGGGATAAAGTCCTGCAGTAAAAAGCTGGCAATCAGTAAATTAAAAATTTTTCTCATTTTGTTAATACATTATTAGTTTGGATCTAAATTAACCAAATATTTATAAATGAAATACCCACGAGAAAATTTTCACATCAACCGAAAATGAATATGCGGGTATTCCATCAGACCATTGAAAAAACAAAATTTATACTGATGAAACAATTCTTTTGATCAAACTTCAAACATACCAGATACTTTTTATATATTTGATGTAGTTAGTGATACAATTAATATTGTGTTAAAGGTGTTGTCCGGTGGTAAAAAGCATTGACAGCACTTTTTTATATGGGTCATTCATTGCCAAATTGAATTAACCACACCTAAATAGCTGAAGTAAAAGTAAAAAATGATATGCCTGTAAACAAAGTAGCTGTCGAAAAATCGAAAGATTTGGGAAGGTTCAGCGATATTTCAATCAAATATCCGTTAACTATCCTGGTTGTAGAGGACAATGTAATCAACCAGAAGCTTATTACCAATTTATTCAAACTATTGGGATATAAGGTCGACCTTGCAGCAAATGGGAAGGAGGCCGTTGATGTTTTAAAAGGAAAGTATTATGATCTGATTTTCATGGACATCCAAATGCCTGTCATGAACGGATATGAATCAACCAAAATGATCATTGAACACTGGAAAGAAGAACGGCCGGTGATCATTGCCATTACCGCAAATGCGTTGGCCGGTGACCGCGACAAGTGCCTGGAAGCGGGTATGGTCGATTATATTACCAAGCCAATAAATATTGATGCTCTCACCCAAATAATCCAATATTGGGGAGACAGAAAAATTCGTCATGAGGAGGGCTAACGCTTAGCAACAACATATGAACAAGCAAATTGATGAAGAATATGAGGATCCCAGGACTTTGATCAATGCCATGACTGCCAGGGAAATTTTGTCAAGATATGACGATGAATTGGGTAAGAGCTTTCGAAATTCCTAAGATTTCCATCGATCGAAGAACTTTGGTGGTCTATGGAAATCACAGACCTGCCGATCTGGGGGAGATGTTCGCGGTTCTGACTCCGGACGAAATAGCTTGTGTAAGCAGAATCAGGTCCTCAATCCAAAGAAAAACCTGGATCTCCTGCCATGTAACGCTGAGAATCATGCTTGGTAACTGGCTTGGAATGAATCCGTCCGATGTCGAAATTTGTAAGAACAGGTTCGGGAGACCTTTTCTGGCAAACTCAAACCTCTTTTTCAGCCTGAGTCACACAAACAGCTCCTATTTATTGGGCTTTAGTTTCGCTGGAAAAATCGGGGTCGACATTGAAGAATTGTCAGAAGAAGATGATTTGAACGAATTAATCGAATACGCTTTCTCTAAGGAAGAGGCTGACTTCTGTAAAAATGGCAATCTCCATGACCGTTTTTTGGAAATCTGGACATTTAAGGAGGCTTTCCTCAAAGCCACCGGAGTTGGATTGGTTAATGAACTGAAATCTGTTAATGTTGCAGGAAAGCTAAATAATCTTCCGGATTCAATGAAATTCAAGCAAAGCACTTTTGTATGTCCGGGCGGTGAAACAGGAAGCATTGTATTCAGGGGCACGGATCCGGTTAGGTGCATTTGGTATTAATGAACCCACATGAGGTGAATTGTTTATTTATTACTTGAAAAAAATAATTACTCCTGAACATAAACTACTTTAAATTGCTAAATTCATGCTTTTCAATATAACCAGGTACTATCTTTCTAAAAGCGAAATTTAAATATTTAATGTACTGGTTGTCATTATATTAAAATTAATAAAATATATTACTCAAAGTTCTTTTGCATGAAAGTAGTCATAGTCGGAAGTGGATATGTTGGTCTTGTAACCGGTACCTGTTTCTCGGAAGTCGGTATTGAAGTCACTTGTGTCGACATTGATCAGAAAAAAATAGACAATTTGAACAATGGAATTGTCCCAATTTACGAACCCGGGTTGGAGGAGATGCTACTCCGAAACATGAAGAAGGGAAGACTAAAATTCACAACCTCACTGGCCGAAGCTTTGGAAGATTGTGAAGTACTTTTCACGGCGGTCGGGACACCTCCGGACAAGGATGGTAGTGCAGACTTGCAGTATGTGCTGAGTGTAGCCCGCGATTGTGGCAAAAACATGAAGGATTATCTCCTCTTTGTAACCAAGAGCACTGTGCCCGTTGGAACCTCACAGAAGGTTAAAAAAGTAATTCAGGAGGAGTTGAACAAACGCAGCGTGACCATTCCATTTGATGTTGCTTCGAACCCCGAATTTCTAAAAGAGGGAGCTGCAATCGACGATTTTCTTAAACCTGACCGGATTGTGGTTGGTCTTAATTCACCCAGGGCTGAAGAATTGATGAAAAGTCTCTACAAACCATTTACGCTCAATGGCCACCCCATCATTTTCATGGATATCACATCGGCCGAGATGACCAAATATGCGGCCAATGCCATGCTCGCCACCAAAATCAGCTTTATGAACGATATCGCCAACCTATGCGAAATCGTTGGTGCAGATATCAATATGGTGCGGAAAGGTATCGGATCTGACTCCAGAATTGGCAACAAATTTATCTATCCGGGTATTGGATACGGCGGTTCCTGCTTCCCGAAAGATGTAAAAGCATTGATTCACACGGGTGAAGATTTCAAATACAATTTGCGCGTATTGAAAGCAGTTGAAGCTGTAAATCAAGATCAAAAATCTGTTCTGTTCCAGAAAGTCCACAACTATTTCAAGGGCGATCTGAAAGATAAAATCATTGCCATATGGGGATTGTCCTTTAAACCACAGACGGATGATATGCGTGAAGCTCCTTCTATTGTGATTATAAATAAGTTACTTGAGGCGGGGGCCAAAGTGAAGGCATACGATCCTGTTGCCATGAAAGAGGCTGCGCATCTGTTAGGGGATATGATTTCCTATGCCGAAGATCAATACGAAGCCCTTATTGACGCCGACTGTCTGTTACTGGTTACTGAATGGTCCGAGTTCAAATTCCCGAACTTTAAGATCGTAAAGAAACTACTGAATAGACCGGTTATTTTTGACGGAAGGAATATCTACGAAGTCGCTGAAATGCAACGTCAGGGATTCGAATACTTCTGCATCGGAATTGATACAACCATTTAATAATTTAACCAAAAGAATTGGACCTTCATCTCTTTTAGGGTGGCAGGTTTTGAAATTTATCAGAGCGACAATATGATCAAGAAAAAGGTTTTAGTCACCGGAGGTGCCGGTTTTGTAGGTTCTCACCTGTGTGAAAGATTGCTGAACGACGGACATGATGTAGTTTGCCTCGACAACTACTTTACTGGACAGAAGCAAAACATCGTTCACTTGCTCTCCAACCCCTACTTTGAACTGATCCGTCATGACGTGACCAATCCATTTTACATTGAAGTAGATGAGATCTACAACCTGGCTTGCCCGGCTTCTCCCATCCATTACCAGTACAATTCAATCAAAACGATGAAGACCTCAGTGATGGGTGCCATCAATATGTTGGGACTGGCTAAGAGGGTAAAGGCAAAGATCCTGCAGGCCTCTACGAGCGAGGTTTACGGAGACCCAAAGGTGCATCCGCAAAAGGAAACCTACTGGGGACATGTAAATCCGGTCGGTGAGAGATCTTGCTATGACGAAGGGAAAAGGGCCGCTGAAACACTGTTTGTCAATTACCACAAGCAAAACAATGTAAGGATCAAAATCATTAGGATTTTCAACACCTACGGTCCCCGGATGCATCCAAATGATGGCAGGGTTGTTTCGAATTTTATCGTTCAAGCGTTGCAAAACAAGGATATTACCATCTACGGTGACGGACTTCAGACCAGGAGTTTCCAGTATGTTGACGATTTGGTAGAAGGGATGATCAGGATGATGGCTTCCGGCGAAAACTTTACAGGACCAGTCAATATTGGTAATCCAAACGAATTTACCATCTTGCAGCTTGCAGAAACCGTAATCCAATTAACCAATTCAAAATCCAATATAGTAAGGTTGCCATTGCCTTCTGACGATCCGATGCAACGACAACCCAATATCGAACTGGCAAAAAAAATGCTGAACTGGGAACCTAAAATTCAATTGAAGGAGGGATTAATCAAAACAATTGAGTATTTTGCCGCTACCATCTAAATCTTGGTTATGTCTACTATAAACTGGGAACAATTCAATGAGAATTTTCAATATTATGATGAGGAGATTATCCGTGATGTAATTGAGAACTTCTTCGAAGAGTTTGAAGAACGTCTGAATACCATTGAAAAAAATATTGCGGATAATGACCTTAAACAGCTCACTTTCAATGCACACAGCATGAAAAGCGTAATCGGCAACTTTATGGCGCCGGCGCCCCACGAACTTTGCAGACGAATTGAGGATTTGGCCAAACAGAATTCACCTGAAGGAGTTCCTCTACTCTTTGCTGAATTGAAGAGGTTAACCTACGAAATGAATGACGAATTGAAGGAGTATATTCTCAAATAAGACAAAAAAGGTCCCGGATTCGAAACCAGGACCTTTTTTAAAGTTTCTTCATTCCAACCCTTGAAAGATAGGCACTCTTCGCGAGTTTAGGGTCTGCATCAAGGGCAATATAGAGAATCGTTTTAATATCAATAACTACTGCCTGCAATTTTGAAAGATCCGGCGATACAAATGAGGCTGGTTTCTTTTCGTACATGTTCGATGCCATGGGAAAGATTTTTTTAGTGAATTATTTTGAGATAACCGCTATACTTCAAAACGTTTAAGGAAGGAACGGCACATAATCTGACAAAGATTATTATTCCCAAATTGTGAAAACTTTTGCAAGATAGTGCTAATTATTGGATATTTTGCTATTCTGGGACACTGCCATCGACCGGTTGTTCTTCAACCCGGTAAAATGTTTGTGCAATAGATCCTCCCGTCCTGGAGAATAGGCAAGAATATATAATATGAATTTGTGAACCCTGGACTGCATTTATTTTATTTTTCGTCCAATTCCATAATAAATTTTTAACATTAATTAAGAAACTGTTATTATACAAAACTTGATTCCTTCATACTGAACTGGTTAGACAATATTAAATCGTTTTGGTTTAGTTAACAGGATTTTTTTTTACATTTACCACTTCAATTCCCCGCTATTAACTACTATTTTACTGA
The DNA here is from genome assembly GCA_023229575.1 of Prolixibacteraceae bacterium. Classification (GTDB taxonomy): domain Bacteria; phylum Bacteroidota; class Bacteroidia; order Bacteroidales; family Prolixibacteraceae; genus CAINVV01. The sequence continues at coordinate 127,944 of JALNYZ010000005.1, read as the reverse complement.
TTATGAATATTTTAACGCAAACCAGACCGGTTTTTCGTACCTCATTGCTATTTTGTGGCCTGTTTTTTTTGTACACTATCCTGAATGCACAATCCAGGGATGGAAAATTGTTGCAGGGAGAAAAATGGGAAAAATTCAGTCCTTCGCAAAAAAAAGCTGATTTTTATGTTTCCCCTACCGGGAATGACAATTGGAGTGGTACAATTCCTGAGCCTAATTCCCAAAAAACGGACGGACCTTTTGCCACCATCGATCAGGCCCAATTGGCGGTAAAAGCATTGAAATCAAAAGTCTATTTCCCCAAAGATAAACCTATCGAAAAAAGGTGGATCGGATCGCCGCATCCGCTGGGCCGCGGCAAAGATATACTAGTTTACATACGTGAAGGATACTATTATCTGAACCAGCCTCTGCAATTTGAACCTACAGACGGAGGCGAAAGGGTCGAGACCAATCTTCCGACCGGTGCATTCGAATACCACAAAGTAAAGGACCATTACGTCACCTATGCTGCCTTTCCGGGAGAGCATCCCGTACTCTCCGGTGGCCGGCCGGTTACAGGTTGGAAATTGAAGAAGGGTGTCTGGTCTGCCTTCCTGGATGCCGACTCAGTTAACATGTTTCTGGTAAACGGAAAAAAGCAAACAGTTGCCAGGAAGCCCAACAGTGGATATTTCATTCCAACAAGTATCTCGAAGAAAACTGATGCGTTCTGTTTTGACAAAGGAGAGCTGGAATCCTGGAAAGATCTGATCGGCAACAAGGTCATCATGCTACTGCGCTGGCATACCGGAATCAATAGCATCAAAAGCATTGACCAAAAAAACGGCATAGCAACCCTTTCAACACCCCAGGAAGGTATCGTAATCGTACCTCCAAGATATTATGTAGAAAACTTGAAAACTTTGCTCGATACCGCCGGAGAGTGGTATTTTGACAGGAAGGCCAAAGAACTCAGTTACATCGCATCCAAAGAGACGGGCGATCCAAACAAGTCAGCTACATCGGTCGCAAATTTAAACCAATTGGTGGTTGTTAAAGGCGAAAAGGGTCATCCTGTGCGCAACCTCCGGTTCTATGGCCTGACCTTCGAAGGTGTCGTAGCCGGAAGCAGCGCTTTATCCTTTGAATTTGCCCATGCCTGCGAACTGGCAGAAAGCCGGGTCAGATCATGCGCCGGAACAGGCGTCTCAGTCAGGGCGGGATGCTACCAAACCAGAATATTCGACAATCAGATTGAGTCCATCGACAACGGAGGCATTTATGTAACCGGCTCCGTTAAACCCGTATGGCAAAGTGAAGTGGACTATAACAAAGGGGTAACAACAGGATCGGCAGGAGATAGTCCGAAAATTATCCGCGAAACGATGATCTTCCGAAACAGGCTCTTCGATTGCGGAGGCATTTCCATTTTAGCCAACAACACGCTTTCGACAACAATATCGCACAACTACATCACCAAAACCCGCGGCCGCTACGGCATCGACGTTGGCGATTGGTCCAACCAGGAGGATGCATTGGATGGGAATTATACCGTAGAATACAACCATCTGGAAGATGTTCAGCAAGACGCGGATGATTCGGGCGCCATCAAAACTGCCGGAATGGTTTTCAATTCAGTGGTCAGACGGAACCTGGTGCACAAAGTCCACGCCGGTTTTTTCAACGACAACGTCGGATTTTGGTTCGACAATATGTCGCAGGGGTGGCTCACCGAGGAGAATATTTATTACGACCTGGAACAGGGCGAGATGAAATACTGTGCCGCACAGCCCGAGGACAACACCTACCGCAACAATTTCAAAATTGAAGCACCAGCCAATGCACCTGAAATGATTATCGCCGGAGTCCCGGACTTCAGGTATAGCAAATTATCCATTGTTCCATCCGGTCAGCCATCGGGCTCCTACTCTGCCGGCGGTGTCATTCAGCTCTCAGCCATAGTAGAAAATACCGGATCCACAGGAATAGCTCCCGTAGAGCTTTATCTGGATGGTAAAATCTACGAGACAAAACTCTTCCCGATCATCAAAAACAACAGCCGAACCATCGATTTTCAGCTGAGAATTTACGATTCAGGTGAGCACCTGCTCTCAATCGGATCGATCCCGCATCAAAAGATCAACGTGAAGGGTACGAAGCCTCAGGTAGTTTTTGAAAATTTAAAACTCTCGACGACCAGATGCCTGGAAGGCGAACCGATAACCCTTCAGGCTACTGCAAAAAACCTTACCTCCGAAAATCAGAAGTACGAGGCGGTAATCTTTCTGGACGACCAAAGTATTCAAAGGCACTCAATGGACTTGAAGGCAAATGAATCTGGAAACCTACGTTTTGACCTCAAAATCGCGGCAGGAAACCATACCATCAGGATTGGCAACAGCTCCGTGCAAAATATACTTGTACAACCCAAACTTTCGCTGGATCTCTCCAAAATGAAGATCCTGGAATATGGGTCACCGCGTTCGAAACCATATGCCGTTGAATCTGACAGTCAGAACAACCGTTTCACGATTGCCGCCTGTGGCTCCGATTTCTACCATGCGGAGGATTCCTATGCGGCTGCCTACGTGAAAGATATTAAAGGTGATTTCGTGGCAACAGTGAAAATTGTCAAATTTGGCGATCGTACCCACGAATGGTTCAGGAGCGGTCTTTTTGTCCGCAACGACATGGCCAAAAGTTTCGATGTTCAACCAGGCAGCAAAGGTTCTGTTTTGCTTTTCGGAACTCCCGGAAGGGCCGGTATCGAATACGACGAATTTGCCAACGGGTGCATGCACAAAGCCAGTAGCCAGAATCTTCCAGAGCATAGTAAAACCCCAATCTTCCTGAAATTGGTTCGCCACGGCAACAGTTTCAGTGGGTATGTGAGCCTCGATGGCACCAACTGGATCATAGAAAAGCATTCAACCGATATTCCGGGAATCAGCGAATCTGTGGATATTGGCCTGGCTGCGGGCGGACCTGATACCCGACAATATACTGTCTCATTTACAGATTGGAAAATTGAGATTGCGAAATGAGGACAACGAGTAGCCAAAAACGAAGAATGATTTTCATCGTTCTTTTTCTGGTACTAATGATTCCGGTTATGATCTCCTACCGGATGCTGAAGCCAGTTCACATCGAAAGACCTGCAGGTAAAATTGGTTTTCATGATGCTGTCAATGACAAAAATGGTTATCTGCTTCCCAGTACCACATGGGAAGATGCCTTGAAGCGGGAGATGAACTGGTATTACAAAGCCCCAAAAGGGAAAATGGGTTATCCTGTTTACTTCTATTCCGCTTTCATAGGGGATGATTACCTTCCCTACAAAAATGAAATAATACCTTGTACCCAGCTCGAATTTGAGAAATCTCAATTGGGTCACCTATTTCATCGACTCCGATGGAGGACCGGCTGCAATGTGCGACCTGAGAGAGTAATACGAACAACTATTAATACAATATCCAATTAACATGAGAAAACTACATTTGCTGACATTACTACTATTTTTTACCTTTTCGCTCTCTGCTCAAATTACGGACCTGAGCAAAGCGACGATTATTGCATCCAAAAATATTCCCTCGACTGTTCGTGAAACAGCCATCCGGGTACTGAAAGAAGAGATTTTCCAACGCACGTCCATTCAACTCAAAGAGGTCGAAAAGATCGGTGCACAACCGGTCGTTGCCATGGTGCTCTCATCAGAGAAAGAGCTGGGAGGAATAAAAGTTCCTGCCAATAATTCAGATCTGAAGCCGGAAAACAAACCGGAGGGTTACCGTCTGGTTGTGGATGAATCCAATGGCAGGAAGATCCTGTGGCTGATCGCTGCAGACCAGCGTGGAACCATCTTCTCCATCGGACAACTGCTGAGGACGGCCGGACTATCGCGCGGCAAATTTCTCTTTGACAAAAAGAATGAAATTGCCACTTCACCGAAATATCCCATCCGGGGCCATCAAATCGGATACCGTAACACTGCCAACTCCTGGGACTCCTGGACCATGGAGCAGTATGAAAAATACCTGCGCGAACTGGCTCTTTTCGGCACCAACAGCATCGAGAACATCCCTTTTCACGATGGCAAAAACAATCCGTTGATGAAATATCCAAGGGATGTGATGAACATCAAAATTGCTGAGATATGTCACGAATATGGTCTGGACCACTGGGACTGGATACCTGCCGATGTAGATCTTTCAGACCCTGTCAAGTTCAAGGAAGAGGTTGCCAGACACGAAGAGTACTACAAGAATTGCCCCTACCTGGATGGTGTCTTCTTTCCAGGTGGCGATCCGGGAAGTAACCACCCAAAAGATGTAATGCCCTTCTTAAAAGCGGTCACTGAGAGGTTGAAAAAATACCATCCCAAGGCCACGATGTGGATCTCCCTTCAGGGATTCAGCGACGAACAGGTCGACTATTTTTACCAATACCTCGAAACCAACCAACCCGACTGGCTCACGGGTGTTGTAACCGGCCCGAGCAGTCCCGATCTGGCTGCCACCAGGTTCCGCCTGCCAAAAAAATACATGCACCGTCATTATCCGGACCTGACCCATACCGTTCGCTGCCAATATCCGACCTTAAACTGGGACCAGGCATTCGCGTTAACGGAAGGAAGGGAAGTTTGCAATCCCCAGCCCGTCTATTATGCCAAAATCCACAACCGCTTTGCCCCCTTTACCGATGGATTCCTCTCCTACTCCGATGGCTGTCATGACGATATCAACAAAGTAACATGGAGCCAGATGGCATGGGATCCGACAAGACCTGTCAGGAACCTATTGGTCGAATATGCCCGGTTCTTTTTTGGTAACGCCGTCGCGGAAGCCGGAGCGGACGGAATTTTATCCCTTGAGCGTAACTGGGTTGGTCCAACCGAGGAGAATGGTGGTATTGAAACGACCTACTCGTTTTGGAAAAACCTGGAGAACCAACATCCCGAATTAAACAAAAACTGGCGATGGCAGATGCTGTTGATGCGTTCAAACTACGATGTGTTCGTAAAGCGCAGAAAGGCTTACGAGCAAAAATTGGAGAAAGAGGCCAACGAGATACTGTTGAAAGCACCTCTTCTGGGTTCGGAAAAATCGATGAACATGGCCATGGAACTGGTAAACAAAGGGGATAAAGTGCCGGTGACAGGCGATTTAAGGACCAGGATCGTCGAACTTTGCGAATCGCTATGGCAATCCATCGGCTTACAAACCAGCGTTAAGAAATACATGGCAAGCGGTTCAGAAAGAGGCGCCATTCTCGATTTTATCGATTATCCGCTCAACAACCGCTGGTGGCTGGCAGATGAGTTCAAAAAAATTGAGAAGATGGCTACCGAAAAGGAGAAACTGGCCCGCCTGGAGGTCATTGCGAAATGGGAAAATCCCGGTCCGGGCAGCTACTACGACAATGTATCCGATATATCGAAAAGCTGCCACGTACTTACCGTTTCAGACGATGGAACAGATGTCGCATGGTGGGAAGGCGGACTGAGCCGGAGAAGATTGTCAACACAGCTATTTCAAAATTTCCCGGTCTTGAAATACAACGATCTTGATCCAAACGGCAGTTACCTGATCAGGGTTGCTGGCTACCGCGAAGCACTGCTGAGGGTAGATGGCGAACGTGTCGAACCAACCATTTACAACAAAGGATATGAGGAGTTTAAGGAGTTTCCGCTCAATCCAAAATATGTGAGTGACGGCATGATCGATGTTACTTTCGATCAACCCGAAGAATCCACACTCAACTGGAGGGAAAGATCCAAAGTCACCGATGTCTGGCTGATAAAATTGAAATGAATTGTCAGATTGATACATTTCACAACAACCTCAATAGTTCGAGATCGTGAGATGACAACAGATTGCTTCGCTCCGCTCGCAATGACGGTGCATCGTGGTTGCGAGCGGAGCTAAGCAATCTGTTGCATTAGGTAGAGTCCCTTCTACCATTTAATTTGTAAATGTTTTGATAAGCCCCTCATACGTATTGTTAAAAAAACTGAACAAAGAAAAGAATAAAATATCTTTTGCGTCCCAATTTGTACCTTCACCAAAAATTAATAACATACGTACCAATATAAATATTACACAGAGTTGCACAGAGAAGCACAGAGGACCACGGAGAATAAGAAAATGTTTTTTGAAGGGTTTAAAAAGTATTTATTATTTGAGTGTTCATCTTAATCATGATCTCAAATTTCAATAACAATTAGTTTTTTCAATTGTTCGCCTCTGTGAAACTCAGTGCTTCTCTGTGCAACTCTGTGTAATATTTTTAATGCACAAAATTTGATATTATGAGCCTTATCGGAAATGTAATCTGGATAATTTTTGGCGGACTCGTTGCTTTCCTGGGTTACCTGTGGGGTGGACTGATCCTCTGTTGCACCATTGTTGGTATTCCGTGGGGATTGCAAGCCATAAAAATTGGCATCGCCACGCTTGCCCCATTCGGCAAAACAGTGCGGCCCAACGGGGGCTCCATTCCGGGGCTCTCTTGTCTGCTGAATCTGATCTGGCTGATCTTTGCCGGATTGTGGATAGCGGTTGCACATCTCGTATTTGGTGTTTTACTTTGCATCACAATCATAGGGATCCCATTCGGAATTCAGCATTTCAAGCTGATGCGATTAAGCCTGGCTCCTTTTGGATATGACTTAATGTAATTGATATGAATTTAGATATAATCACCATTGGCGACGAAATCCTGATCGGTCAGATCGTTGATACCAATTCGGCCTGGATGGCCCAAAAACTGAACGACGAAGGGATCAATGTACGGCAAATCATCAGCATATCGGATGATCCGGACCACATCACAGAAACCTTTATCGAATCGGCCCGAAAAGTAGATCTTGTGATTGTCACCGGCGGATTGGGCCCCACCAAAGACGACAAGACGAAGGATACCATTTGTGATTTTTTTGGAACAAAACTTGTCGCGAACGCCGACGTTCTGGAAAACATTGAAGAGCTGCTCAGCAAAAGGGGTATCGCACTCAACCGTTTGAACCGCGACCAGGCCCTGGTACCTGAGGGCAGTCATGTATTTCAGAATAAGTTAGGAACAGCCCCAGGACTACTCCTCAGAAAAAACGGATGCTCCTTTATTTTCATGCCGGGAGTGCCTTACGAGATGAAATACCTGATGGAATTTGAGGTTTTGCCTTATTTGAGGAACAATTTTCAAACTACAACCATCCTCCACAGAACTGTCCTGACACAAGGTCTTCCGGAATCAATGCTTGCCGAAAAGATCGCCGACTGGGAAGATGCCCTCCCCGGATTCATCAAACTGGCCTATCTGCCCAGTCCGCAAGGAGTAAGACTTCGCCTGTCTGCGAGAGGAATGGAACAGGCGCTAATGGAAGCCGAGGTGGCATCACAAATCACCGGGTTACAAAAACTGATAGCTCCCAACATTTATGGCTACAACGATGAATCGCCGGCCGAAAGTATCGGAAAACTCCTGACCGAAAAAGGGTGGACCGTCTCAACTGCCGAAAGTTGTACCGGAGGCGCCATTGCAAAACTTTTTACAGAGAATCCTGGCAGTTCAGACTATTTCAAAGGTTCGGTCGTGGCCTATTCCAATGAAATTAAAAAGGATATTTTAGGGGTCAAGGAAGAGCTGCTAAATCAACATGGCGCCGTAAGCCGGGAGGTTGTTGAATCGATGGCCCTCAATGGATGCAGGGTGATGAAGACCGATTTTGCAATTGCAACATCGGGCATTGCCGGCCCGGGTGGCGGTACTGAGGAAAAACCGGTTGGCACTGTTTGGATTGCTGTTGCCTTCAGGGATCAAGTCGTTTCGCAACTATTCAATTTCGGCAATGACCGCGAACGCAACATCACCAGAACCAGCCAGAATTCGCTGTTCATGCTTAGAAAATTATTGATCACCTTGTAAATTCAACTTTACTTAGTGAACCTTTGTGCCTTCCTTTGAGACCTTCGTGGTAAAAAAAAAAATCAACACAAAGATTTCGCAAAGGGTTACACAAAGGGCACCAAGTAAAATAGTTTCAGCAGTCTTTTAACAAAAAAATATCATGGGAAAGAAGAAAGTATTTTTGATATCTGGTGTAGTTTTGGCCGCCATAATTCTAGCCATCGTTTTAGTTCCGATACTCTTCAAAGGCAAAATCGTTACCAAGGTGAAGGAGATGGCCAACCAGTCGCTGTTGGCCAGGCTGGATTTCAAAGATGCCGATGTCTCCCTTTTCAGGAGATTTCCACAATTGGATGTTCGCCTCAATGATCTAACCATCAATGGGATTAACGAATTCGAAGGCATACAACTAATGAAGATTGAAACCCTGTCAACCTCTATGGCGCTCTCATCCCTATGGAAAAGCGATGGCATTACCGTTTCGGAAATTATCCTGACTAACCCGCAGTTCAATCTTCTGGTCTCCCCTACCGGGAAAGCCAATTGGGATATCACAAAGCCTTCATCAGCGGGCTCATCTTCTGAAGCCAAGAGTCCGATGAAAATTGAATTATCTAAAATTCAGTTAATCAATACACTGCTCACCTACCGAGATGAGCAAGCCAAAATGTCGACTGGTTTTAAAAACGGCAATTTTGAATTATCGGGCTTTTTGAAGGGCAGCGACACCAAATTGAGTTTCAAAGGAGAAACCGACAGCATCGCCTTTGAATATGGCGGTAAAAAACTGATCAGCGGAATGACAATGAATGGCGAAGGGGGAGTTCTGGCAAATTTCGATAAAATGAGCTTTCGATTTCTTAACAATAAATTTAATATCAACAATTTACCAGTGCAATTGCAAGGAACTTTCGTGATGGGCGATAAGGAGGATCAGTACGACCTCGCCTTTCAGTCAACCGGTTCAACACTTGAAGATTTGATTGGATTTCTGCCACAATCACAACAAAATAAACTTAGAGCCTACGAAAAAGGCGGAAGCCTCACTTTCAGCGGTCTTTTGAAGGGCACCTATTCAGATACGACATTTCCGGCCCTTTCGGCCGACCTGAAACTGACCGACGGAAGGTTGAAATACCCTTCCAAGCCCAATGAGATCAGTAAAATCCAAATGATAGCCAGTCTCAGTAAGCCACAAGGAGTTCTTGATTCGATGAAAATTTCAGTCAGCAAGTTTGAGGCGTTTGTTGCCGGACATCCTTTCATTGCCAATCTGGCGGTGAAAACGCCGGTCAGCAATCCGTTTCTGATGGGTGATATCGTTGGCGAGGTCGATTTTCATTCCTTACGTCAGACCATTCCGCTCGACTCCATGGAAATTGGCGGAAGCGCAAATGCCAACATCCATTTCTTTGGACCCTGGTCGGCCATTGCCAAAAGTGAATACAACAATTTTCAAACCAAAGGAGCGGTTACGCTGAATGACTTTTTTTACAGATCTCCTGCTTTCCCTGAAAGAGTTGGAATCCAGTCCGGCACATTCGCCTTCAATTCCAAAGAGGTGACCATCACTTCCATGAAAGGGAAATTTGGCCAAAGCGACTTCACGGTAGATGGTTCTATTGCCAATTATTGGGCCTATCTTTTGAAAGATGGAACAATTTTGGGCAACATCAAGCTAAAGTCCGATCTGCTTGATGTAACCCAGCTGATGAACGGCAGCACCCAAAGCAAAGATACTACCCATCTCGGCGAACCCTACGTCATCCCTGCACGCATTGACCTGACCGTCCAGGCAGCCGTCGACCGGATGCTTTACAGCAGGATGGAGATAAGGGGAACAACCGGAAAACTGGTGGTCAAGGATCAAAAGCTCAATTTAGACCAACTCTCCATGAACCTTCTAAAAGGCACAATGGTCTTGTCGGGCGTTTACGCGGCCAAAGAAAAGAGTCCGGCAGACTTCAATTTCAAAATAGATATCAAGGATTTTGATCTTCCAACCGCCTACCAATCCATGGGAATTGTCAGGCATATTTTGCCCATAGCCGGAAACAGCAAAGGTACTTTCCTATCGGGATTATCGCTGACAGGTAAATTGGGAAAAGATTATGCGCCTTACTTCGAGACACTTAACGGAACCGGACAGATTTCGATGAAAAACCTCGAACTGGTTGGCAACAACATGTTTGCTGAGATCGGCAAATACTTCAGGAAGGACCTCTTTACCAATGTTAAAGTCAATGATTTTGCCAGCAACATCGTACTGACCAACGGAGCCTTATCCATTTCGCCCTTTACAACCAAGGTCGCCAACCAGGAGGTAACTGTTTCAGGAAGCCAAACCCTTGCGCTGGACCTGAATTACCAGTTCAATTTCAAAGTCAACAAAAATGATCTGGCCCCTGATGTGACCAACCTTATTGGCATGGTACCCGGAACAGAAAATATTGACAAATACCCGATCAAAATCAACGTGGTTGGCAACCTCAGGAAACCGGATGTCAAGGTCGACTACTCAGAAGCTAAAGACCTTGTAGCCAAAGAATTTTCGAAGAAGGCAAAGTCTACAATACAGGATGCAGTGAAGAAATTTGGGTTGGAGGGGTTGTTTAAATAATCATGCAAATCTAAAGTTGTATTTTAGATTTGCATGATTATTGTTGTTTTCTAGAATATTTTTATGTAATTTTAAAGTCTTATTTTAAATTTGCATAAAATGTACATTTCACGTGAGATTTACAACGAACTGATCGAATCCTGTAACACCTTCCCGGTAGTTACGATCACAGGACCAAGACAGTCGGGCAAAACGACACTATTGAAAAACGTTTACCCTGACAAGAAATATTTTTCCCTTGAAGATCCTGACACGCGACAACTTGCATTAACAGATCCCAGATCCTTTCTGAATCAATCGGATACAGGAATGATCATTGACGAAATTCAGCGGGTGCCTGAACTTGTTTCGTACATTCAGGGAATTGTTGATAATCTGCAAAAACCAGGTTACTATATTTTGTCGGGAAGTCAACAATTCGAACTTTCACAAACTATTTCGCAATCGCTGGCCGGACGGACCGCCATCCTACGGTTGCTGCCGTTTTCAATTCAGGAGATCCTGGTAGTCTCGCCCAATTCAACCGCCGATGAATTACTTTATAAAGGATTTTATCCGCGCACTTACACACTGCCGTCAATTAGCCCAACCCGTTACTACAACAGTTACCTCGAAACTTACATTGATCGCGATCTGCGCCAGTTGCTTCATGTCAAGGATTTAAGGCTGTTTGAGCTGTTCGTGCGGTTGTGCGCGGGAAGGGTCGGGCAGATTTTTGTAGCAAGTAACCTGGCTAACGAGGTTGGTGTGTCTATTCCTACGATCCAGTCGTGGCTCTCCATCCTCGAAGCCTCATACATTGTTTATTTACTCCGGCCTTTCCATGCCAATATCAACAAACGCCTGACCAAATCGCCCAAAATTTTCTTCTACGATGTTGGCCTGGCGGCATTTCTTTCCGGAATAACCGAGCCATATCAACTTTACAACAGTCCGTTAAAAGGCCCATTGTTTGAAAATCTGGTAGTCATGGAAATGCTAAAAAGTAAGTACAACCACTTCATGCCCTACCAACTGTACTATTATAGGGATTCCAACAACAATGAGGTTGACTTACTACTCGATTTTTCCACGCACATCGATGCCATTGAGATCAAATCATCGAAAACTTTTGATACAGGCTTTTTAAAAGGACTTAAACATATCCGTCAGGTTTTGCCAGAAAAAATAAAAAATACAACTGTTTGCTATACCGGTGACATGGAGCAAACGATTGGCGAAAGTAAACTGGTCAATTATAAGAACATAGCGAGGATATAAACCCAAAAATTATAGCATCATGGTAATTTCAATAAACAAAGCGGAATATAAAGGAGAATATAAAATCAAATTTTCCTTCTCTGACGGAGTGGAGAGATTGATCGATTTTTCAACATTTCTAAAAAGTGCAAAAAACCCAATGACCAGTAAATTTCTTGATAAACAATTGTTTACAAAATATTCAATTAAGTATGGAGATATCATTTGGAATGATTATGAAATGTGTTTCCCTATTTGGGATTTGCACGAAGGGAATATTTAGAATGCTTGCTATTAACATGTTTTCTGTCATAAAGGCATGTTGATACTTTTTCCCTGAATATTTTTTGTACCTTACAAATTGAAAATTAAACAAAATGAGAACCACTGAATTGATAAAAGAAATTGAAAAACTGCCTGTGCAAAAGCGAATATTCGTCATTGAAAGGACGCTTCAGTCTATTAGAAGAAATGAAGAAAATTCTCAAATGAAAAAGGCCACGGAACAGTTATATCAAGATTATACTACTGATTCTGAATTTACGGCTTTTTCTGATATTGATTATGCCGAATTCTATGAAACAAGGTGAAATTTTGCTTATACATTTGGATCCGAAAAAAATTAACCATAGTCTACAATGGTAAGACATATGAGAAGTTTAAATCCCTTATGCAAGTGTTTCTAAGGAGTTTAATATTCTATCTTTAAGCTTTACATCCAAATAAACTTTACTTAAAATCATCTAGTACTGAGTCCTGCAATCTCCTAACAATTTCTTCACCTTTTGCTTTAATTGTTGCCATTATTAAGCTTAATGATGCAAAATCATTCTCTTTTAAATATTCATCGTAATTTTTATATTTATTCAATGTACCTGTATGATTCTTGATTTCAGTTACATAATCCCAAACCATTTTATTAATATCCTTTTCTAATAAAATGGGGAAAATATTTCCTTTAAAATTTATTAGATTCATTGTAGTAAAGTTGAAATTAATTAATGACATTATAAATTTTAACAAATCTTCATTACTAAAGCTTCTAAAAGTGTTATTCAGTTCTTCATTGTATTTGAGTAATTCTGATTGTCTAAATTGCGCCTTTAGTAATTTCCTTTGAATCTCTATCTGTTCTTCATTATTTTTATTTGCCAATTTTGCAACGTAATAGCTTAGGAACAAGAAGGCAATAAGATTTAAAATGCTTGTTACCCCTGAAATATAACTACCATATTCACCCCAAACGGTTGTACTATTTGAAAATCCTGAACCTCCAAATTTCAAGATATATGGTATGCTAATAAATAAAATTGCACCCATGAACGCTCCGATTAGAAGTAAAATATGATATACCGTAAATTCTTTACGTAAGTTGTGAAAAAAATTGGAAAACATAAGCAGTAATTTTTGTGAGTTTTATTTTTTAGTTAAGTCAATTTTTAACGAATGTACTAAAAACTAAAATTAATGTCTGTTTATACACAGCATTTTTTAACCCTTCATTCTTATAACTAATTCAGGGCTATTCCGTAAGACAAATAACAACAAAACACCAATCATGAAATACAACGAACTAGGAAAAACCGGCGTTCTTGTTTCTGAGCTCTGTCTCGGAACCATGACATTCGGCGGAAAAGGCTATTGGCAGGCAATAGGTCAGGTGCCTCAGGATGAGGTGAACCAAATCGTCAAAACAGCAATTGAAAAGGGGATCAACTTTATCGATACAGCCAATGCCTATTCGGAAGGGCTGTCCGAAACGATGCTGGGGATCGCATTGAAAGCGCTTTCCATTCCCCGACAGGAAGTATTTGTCGCCACTAAGGTTAGGATACGCATGGGGGCCGGGGCCAACCAGGTCGGGCTCTCGAGACTGCACATCATGGACTCCGTGAATGACAGTTTGCAGAGGCTCAATCTCGATCATATCGACCTCCTATACATCCATGGGGTTGACCCAATCACCCCGCTGGAAGAGACCATGCGCGGATTGGAGAATGTTGTCCGTTCGGGCAAGGTACGCTACCTGGGCATAAGCAACCACCCGGCCTGGATGATGATGAAAGCCAACGGATATGCGGATAAAATAGGCTGGACGAAATTCGTGGCCTCTCAAAATTATTATACCATCGCCAGCCGCGATATCGAACGGGAAATCGTTCCCATGGCAAAAAGTGAGAACATCGGCATCATGCCCTGGAGCCCGTTGGCCGGAGGATTCTTGTCGGGCAAATTCACCCGCCACAACGAGGTTGCCGGCGACAGCCGCAGGGATGCCTTCGACTTTCCTCCCATCAACAAAGCCAAAGCCTACGACCTGATCGACCTGATGGCCGAAATCGGCAAGAAGCACAATGTGTCGGTTGCCAATGTGGCGCTAAACTGGGTGATCCGGCAACCGGGAGTGACAAGCACCATAATTGGCGCCAAAAACCTGCTCCAACTCAACGACAATATTTCTGCCGTCAACCTCCAAATGACACCGGATGAGATGCAGCAACTCAACGAAGCAAGTGCCCTGGCACCCGAATATCCAGGATGGATGGTGACGCGGCAGGCCACAGGCCGCTGGCCCGATTGAAAAAATAGTCGCAATTTTCCTACAAAATCTTACCTTTGTAATTCCTTTTATGAAAATCATACTTATCAGGGAAAGTTGTTACATGAAGATTGCATTGATCGGATACGGGAAAATGGGAAAAGAGATCGAGCAGATTTCGCTCGGCCGGGGACATACGGTTGTTTTAAAGATTGATATTGATAATCAACACGATCTGACTGTAGATAATCTTTCCAAAGCCGATGTTGCCATCGAATTTACTACACCTGCAACTGCCATCCGAAATTACAGGATTTGTTTCAAGGCCGGGGTTCCAGTCGTCAGTGGTACTACCGGCTGGCTGGAGCAAAAGCCTTTGATTGAGAAAGAATGTCTGGCCAGTAATGGATGTTTTTTCTATGCCTCCAATTTTAGTTTGGGCGTCAACCTCTTCTTCGAACTTAATAAGGTCCTGTCCCGAATGATGAAGCCGTTTCAGCAATACGATGTCGCCATGACAGAAATCCATCATACCCAGAAACTTGATGCGCCCAGCGGTACTGCCATCACCCTGGCAGAAGGAATTTTATCCGAAAACGGATCCAAAAAATCATGGACCATCGAATCTCCAAAAAGTAATGAAGAACTTTATATCCAACCGGTAAGAAAGGATCCCTATCCCGGGTTGCACACCGTAAAATATGATTCGGAGGTCGATTACATCGAAATCACCCACAATGCTTACAGCAGAAAGGGATTTGCCCTTGGCGCTGTTCTGGCGGCAGAATTTTGTCCGGGGAAAAATGGAATTTTCAACATGTCTGATTTGTTAAAATTATAACTGAAACCAATATGTTTAAGGACGTCTCAAAAAGCCAATGGATTCAATTTGGCGTTGTTGCAGTATTATATTTACTGTGGGTTATCTGGCTGAAAAATTTCTGGTGGCTCATCGGTTTGGGTATTATTTTCGATATGTACATCACCGGAAAAGTTCACTGGACATTCTGGAAAAAGAAAAATCCGGTAGATGGGAAGCAGACCAAGGTAGTTGAATGGATTGATGCCATCATCTTTGCCGTCATCGCAGCCACCTTCATCAGACTCTTTTTTATTGAAGCCTATACCATTCCTACCTCATCCATGGAAAAATCGATGATGGTTGGCGATTACCTGTTTGTCAGCAAGACGGCTTACGGTCCCAAATTGCCCAATACCCCCGTTGCATTTCCTTTTGTCCATCACACCATGCCATTCACTGCTTCTACCCGCTCTTTTTCTGAAATCATCCACAATGGTTACAAGAGGCTTGGTGGTTTTGGAAGGGTGAAAAATGATGATGTAGTCGTCTTCAACTTCCCTGAAGGTGATACGGTTGCCACCAACATGCAGGAACGCAGCTATTATGAAATGGTGAGAAGTTATGGTAGGGAGCGCATAAATACCGACAAACGCTCCTTTGGCGATATCATCTACCGTCCGGTCGACAAGCGGGAAAATTACATCAAACGTTGCATCGCCATACCTGGCGATTCGCTAAAAATTGTCAATGGACAGGTCTATGTGAATGGCAAAGCGCAAAAGGAGATTCCCGGAATGCAATACAAATATCTGGTAACCATACAAGGCAACTCACTGAATTCAAATGCCATGGAAAAACTGGATATTGCCCAGGAAGATATCGAAGGATCAGGATCTAGGATGGTTATTTCGCTTACTGCTAAACAATACAGAAAAATGGACGGCATGAAATTCATCACCAACAAGGAACGTGTTACCTGGCCTAAAGAGGACCGCGATCCGAATATCTTCCCGAGTGATGATCAATACACCTGGAACCTCGACAATTTCGGACCACTCTGGATTCCAAAAAAAGGGACAACTATTCAACTTACCACGAAGAATTTACCCCTCTACAAAAGAATCATCAGCGTGTATGAGGAGAACAAGCTTAAAGTTGTCAATGGGGAGATCTATATCAATGGGGCCGTTGCGAAGGAATACACCTTCAACATGGATTACTACTGGATGATGGGCGACAATCGGTACAACTCTGCCGACTCAAGGTATTGGGGTTTTGTTCCCGAAGACCATGTTGTAGGCAAAGCATCATTTGTCTGGTTATCCCTCGATAAAAACAAGTCGTTCCTGGCCAAAATTCGTTGGAACCGCTTCTTTATGGGGGTAAAATAACCTCCCCTTTTCTGAATGGAACCTGGCAACAAATGTGTCCTGCTGAGCAGCGCCTATCTGGCGCCCGTTCAATACATCACAAAATTAATGGACTACGACGAGGTGTGGGTTGAGTTGAGCGAGCATTTCCTCAAACAATCCTACCGCAATCGTTGTAAAATCCTCACTGCCAACGGGCAGCAAAGCCTATCCATTCCTGTCACGGAAGGTTCCAATTCCAAACGGATAATCCGTGAGGTTGCCATTTCGTACGACCATCCCTGGCAGAAGCTTCACTGGAGGGCCATTGTATCGGCCTACAATAACGCTCCCTTTTTCGAGTACTACGCAGAGAGCTTCTCTCCATTTTACCATACCAAAAAGTGGCAATTCCTGACCGATTTCAACCATGATATTCAGTCGGTGGTTTTGGAAGAACTTAATCTGAAATGCAATATCCGGGTTACCGAAACATTTTTACCACCTACCTGGATACCCCCAGGCACGGATGATTTCCGCTATTCCATCCATCCCAAAACAAACCGGCAAACCGACGATGATCGTTTTGCCCCTACAGTGTACATGCAGGTCTTTCAGGAGAAATTTGGCTTTACATCCAATTTAAGCATCCTGGATTTGCTCTTTAACGAGGGGCCTATGGCTGTTGAAATATTGAGAAAATCGATTAAAAGCCAATCATAGACTTGGAGATTTTGGAAATTGGATGAGTGGCGGAGCGTATTCATCAATATCCCCATTTCACCACATAGGCACATAGGGCACAATAGATTCTAATGTGTTCTATGTGTCTATGTGGTGAATTCGAAAATCCGGAATCCATCGTTTTTTTGGAAATAGTCAGTCGTTGTCTTTTATAATCCTCCGCATCAATCTCATTTGGTGAGAATACCGGTTGGTGTCGATGTTGTAGATCCCAAAATGGTCAATGTTGTCGATCCGCACTTTACCCGAGGAGTGAATAATTTTGTTCTTCTCCCAGATGATGCCCACATGCACAATCTTGCCTTCTTCATTGTCGAAAAATGCCAGATCTCCTGGCAAGGCCTCTTCCACGAATGTGATGTTCTCCCCTATCAAAGCCTGCTGACCGGCATCCCTTGGAATCTGCAGGCCAATCATCTTGTATAAAATCTGCGATAATCCGGAACAGTCAACCCCAAATGGCGAACGACCGCCCCAGAGGTATGGGGAGTTAAAATATTTCAGCGCATTTTCTATCAGAACGTTTCTGACATTTTTCCTGACCGGTTGAATCTTTTCCCCCTGAATGGAATAGCAGTCTGATCCTATCTTAAAGGTGTTGCTGGCCGGTTTGTAAAAGGGGAGTGAACTTCCGGCTACGATCAGAAAATTTCCATAACCCAATTCGGGCTGAACAATGTTAAAAGGGTTGGTTGTAACCGTAAGTGGTTGCTGACCCAATTGCAGAAAGGTTTTTTCAGGGATTTCGTTCACCATTTTCTGATCGATCCATCCTTCATACCCGTCAAAGAAGAGCTGAACCTTGCACCATTTTTTGTTTTCATCAAGGATGCTATAATGTTCTCCAAAAAGTATCTGGGTACACATTTCGCTGGTTTCACTTGGATCGGTGCGAACCGGAACGATGCTTAGGTTAGAGATTCCGTATCTCATTAAAAAATTGCTATTTTTGATTCTTTCCAAAGATAGAAATTTATTGTCTCCTGACTAAGTGATTACTGCTGTAAATGAGATGAACAGTAACAAAAGAAAAAGGTTAAGTCCAAAACAAGGGCACAGAATCTATCTGGCGGCACTTTTTTTGGTTACGACCATAGCACTTTATTTTGCCCTTCCCCAGGAGGCGCGTTTCCGGTACGAATACCAGAAAGGACGACCCTGGATGCACACTACTCTTTTTGCCCCGTACAATTTCGCAGTACTGAAATCAGACAGTGAAATCAACCATGAAAAAGACTCTTTACTGAAAGAACAAATACCCTATTTGGTTTATGCCGATTCGGTTACCAAAGTGAAAATGGTTTCGCTTTCCATAGATATTGATCGCATAAAACCATCCAAAGCAAATGGTTCCCTTCAACTTACGGCCCTGAAGTTGAAATTGACAGAAATGTACCACCAAATTTATGAAGTTGGGATTTTGGATCAGAATTTTATCAATAATTCAAGTTCTTTCAAAAAAAAGAGCCTCAAAATTCTAAGAAACAACATTGGCAAGGAGAGCCAAATCACGTCACTTTTCACATTAAAAAGCGCCTACAACGAAATTAAGTCCCAACTGGACGAATTAAAAAGTGCACATCCGGAATGGATTTCATACATCGAAAATTTTCAACCTGAAACTTATCTTGTCAGTAACCTGATCCTGGATGGTGAACGTAACCGACAGATGGAAAAAAAGTTACTTGAAAACCTTTCGACCAACCATGGTATCGTTCAGGAGGGTGAACGAATTATCTCGCAAGGCGATATCGTATCGGCCCAAACATTCAACATCCTGGAATCATTCCGGATCACTTTCGAGAAAAACAGGGGAGAAAATTCAAAATATGTTATGGTTATCCTTGGCAGGGCCGTGCTAGTGGTCATGTTGCTCGTAACCCTCTACCTTTTTTTGCTCAATATCCGGAGAAAGGTGATGCGATCCAAAAGGGATATCTCCTTCCTCATGATTACCCTCACAGCAATGATAGTCTGCTGTTCCATGGTAATCCGGCTAGGAACTTTCGACATCTATGTGGTACCTTTTACAGCGCTGGCACTTATTATCCGTACCTTTTTGGATACCCGGGTTGCAATTTTCGTCAATACCATTGCAGCACTGATTGTTGGATTCATGGTTGCCAATGGTTATGAATTTGTGCTCCTGCAGATTGTTGTCGGAAGCCTTGCTGTAATCAGTTTGAACAAAATGCAGAAGCGCGAACAATTCATCTTTACTGCCATTATTGTATTTATTTCTTACGCTGTTATTTACATTGGTATATCTTTGATCCAGGAGGCAAATCTAAGCGCCGTAGAATGGATAAAAATGAAGTGGTTTGCCACAAATGCCCTCCTTACTTTGATGACTTATCCTTTGATTTACCTGCTTGAAAAAACTTTTGGATTTGTCTCCGACGTGACCCTGATCGAACTTACCTACACCAACCATAAATTGCTCAAAAGACTGGCCATGGACGCCCCCGGAACGATGCACCATTCACTTCAGGTGGCCAATCTTTCCGAAATGGCCGTGGCCAAGATCGGCGGTAATCCGTTGCTTGTCAGGGCAGGTGCCTTGTACCATGATATTGGCAAAATTGTAAACTCGGGCTACTTTATTGAAAATCAAATTATTGGAATTAATCCGCACGACGATCTCTCCAGCGAAGATAGTGCTGCCATTATCATTGAACATGTGGAGCGAGGAGTGGAACTTGCCAGGAAACACAAATTACCGGAACAAATTATCGATTTTATCAAAACACACCACGGAACTACCAAAACAGGCTATTTCTACCAGAAATATCTCAACGACAATAGTTTGGATGAGGAAACAGAAAATGTGTTTTCATATAAGGGACCTATACCAACTACCCGGGAAACGGCCGTAGTGATGCTGGCCGACAGCATTGAAGCTGCTTCCAGAAGTCTGCTTGTCAAGAATTCGGAGAATATTCGCAATTTGGTAGAGAATATTTTCCGTCAGAAGGTTGAATTGGGACAGTTGGAATATGCCCCACTGACCTTCAAGGATATCAGGGTTTTAAAAGATTTTTTTCACGAAAAATTGATTAATATTTACCACATCCGGGTCGACTATCCGGAGATAAAAAATTAAAAAAATGCAATTCAAAGGATTTATTTCTATTGCTGTTTTACTCTTTTTCTGCAATCTGGCCATCCAGGCGCAGGAGAAAAAGGATACCAGCTATAAATTCACCCTAATCAAAGAGTTGCCGCATACATCGGTCAAAGATCAGAACAGAACCGGAACATGTTGGTCATTCGCGAGTTCCTCCTTTATCGAATCCGAATTGTTACGGATGGGAAAACCTGAAGTCGATCTTTCGGAGATGTTTCTGGTAAACCATTGCTACCGCGATAAAGCCGACCGCTATGTCAGGATGCAGGGAAACACCAATTTCGGCAGCGGGGGTTTGCTCCACGACATGCTATATGTGATGAAAAATTACGGATTGGTTCCTGAATCGAGCTATCCGGGATTAAATTACGGGGAGAAAAAACATATTCACGGAGAAGTGGATAACCTTCTGAAGAACATGGTTGTCTCTGTGGTTCAAAACAAAAACCGCAAAATTTCGCCAGTCTGGTCAACTGCCTTCCAAAAAAGTGCCGACGCCTATTTTGGCGAAATCCCGGAAGAATTTAAATATGAAAAGAAAAAGTACTCTCCTTTGACGTTCCTTTCCGATTTTTGCGCCGGAATCAATCCTGATGACTATGTTGAGATTACCTCCTTCACACATCATCCATTCTACCAACAATTTATACTTGAAGTACCTGACAATTGGTTGTGGGCTAAGTTGTACAACGTTCAACTCAACGATTTGCAACAAATTATTGACAACGCGCTCGATAAAGGCTATACAGTAGCATGGGCCGCCGATGTAAGCGAGAAAGGATTTGCTACTTCCCAAAAGGGGGTTGCAGTTGTTCCTGAGGCCAGCAAGGCCGATATGACAGATACCGAAATCAGTAAATGGGAAAAACTATCTGATACGGAAAAAGAGAAGGAACTCTACAAACTAAACAAACCCGGAAAAGAAAAAGTGATTACACAGGAACTACGTCAGGGTGCCTTTGATTCGCAAGAGACAACCGACGACCATGCCATGCACATCATCGGAACTGCCAAAGACCAGAATGGTACAACCTACTGCAAAATCAAAAATTCCTGGGGACCTTACAATAGCCACGACGGATATTTTTATGCATCAGCGCCTTACATCCAATACAAGACAACTGCGATCATGGTGCACAAAGATGCCGTTCCACAAGAGCTCAGAAAAAAGCTTGGATTCTGATTTTTTTTTGGACAGCAAACAAAAAGAGCATATTTTTTAGATAAAAATTTCTTTCAGAGGAAAATAATATCTATTTTTGCAGCCGATTTCCGTACGCAATCTCTGGCAGCAAACATCTGGACACTGTTATATTGCGTTCGTCAAACAAGTAAAAACAATTGTAATGGATTTAATTAAAATTGCTGAAAATGCGTTTTTAGCAGAACAAAAGGAGTTTCCGGCATTTCACCCTGGTGACACTATCACCGTAAGGTATAAAATCGTCGAGGGTAACAAAGAGCGGATTCAGAACTACAAAGGAACTGTAATTCAGATAAAAGGTACCGGAACTACCAAAACCTTTACTGTTCGTAAAATGTCGGGTAATGTAGGCGTTGAGCGTATTTTTCCGATGACGTCACCGTTTATTGACGGAATAGAAGTAAATCGCATGGGGCATGTTCGTCGTGCACGGTTGTTCTATTTGCGCAGCCTTACCGGCAAAAAAGCCCGTATCAAAGAGAAAAGATTTTAATCAAAATTGGTTGACAAAAAAGGTTCTCAAAAGGAACCTTTTTTTTGCTCCTGACGAGGTGCCTTCGCTCTGAAAACCAATTTTTTCCTACCTTTATACAAACCATTCAGCTATGACCTTATCTCCCAGGGAAAGACTTTTTTCGACCAGATGGTTTCTTGATTACGGGATGATTACCATCGGGTCATTTATCATGGCCATAGGTTACGTCTATTTCATTACACCGCACAAGATCGTTCCCGGTGGGGTTTATGGTCTTGGTATCATTGTCCACTACCTGACCAAAGGAATTGCCATTTGGCCAGACGGCTTCCCGATAGGCCTCTTCAACTTACTGGTAAACATTCCTTTAACATATATCGGAATCAAAACGCTGGGGCGCCGGTTTGGTGTAAAAACCATCTATGGCTTTGTTTCCTCCTCCATTTTCATGGATGGGATTACCATGATGCGGATGGTCGGTGATGCACCGTTGGTCCAGGATGTATTGCTTTCCTGCATTTTCGGGGGAGTTCTGACCGGCATTGGCCTTGGCCTCATATTCAAAGCCAGGGCCACTTCAGGGGGCAGCGATATCGTAGCCATGATTATCACCAAATACACAAGGATTCCAATTGGTCAAATGTTGATCTGGGTCGATTGCGCCATAGTTGTTGTGGCCCTTGCCGCCTTCAAAGACTGGCAAATTCCGCTTTACAGCATCCTGGTTATCTACATCACTGGGCGTGCAGTTGACATGATTCTTGAAGGGGCTAACTACAACAAAGCCCTGATCATTATTTCTGAGGAGCACGAGAAAATCCGCGATAAAATTGTCATTGACCTCGAGCGTGGAGGCACCTATCTAAAAGGCATTGGCATGTACACAAATGCAGAGAAAAGTGTCATTTTCACGGTAGTAAGCCGCAGGGAAGTGGCTATTTTGGAAGAACAGATTGCCGCTATTGATCCGCACGCCTTCATCACCATCATGGATGCGAGTGAGATTTTAGGCGAAGGTTTCCGCTCACTCAAACATAAGGTTGAAGATTAATATCTTATCAGGATTTTTTTGAAAAGGAGCGAATCCAATCAATTTCGAAACGGTGTGGAAGCAGGTGTTCATTTACTTCACCATGAAGTGTAGTTAGCATATGTATAAACATCGGTTCCTTCAATGAAACTGAATTACTGTAAACCTCAGATCCATTTATTTTCCAAACCAATTGATTGCCTGATATTTCTAATCTGAAAATGTGATAATACTCATCATTCAGTCCGCCTAACCGAAAATATTTGGAAGATTTTCCACCTTGATGTTCAACTATTCCCAACCCTACACCATTTTTAGTACTCCTGAAAAGATCAATCTGTGGAAAAGCGGATTCGCCTGTCAAGGTAAAAGCTGAAGTAATGGAAGAATCCTTCTTAAACCTAACCTTCGCCTCAATAATTCCTTCCTTAAGACGAAAGGAGGCAGCACTGTTAAGAATTCCAGAGGAGTATTCATACTGCTTTGGAAGGAGCCCTACCGCAGGATCCCAAACAGTTCCCTTGATTTTCTCTTTCTTTGCCCAAATCGAGAGCGTTTTGTTATTCAATTCAATGTTCTTTTCCCCATTGAAGCCCTGCATTTCGTCCTTTTGGGAAAAACTTATTCCTGCAGTTCGATAAGCCATCCAGTTTTCTGGTTGCCAGTGTTTGCTGTCCAATTTTTTTTCGGTAAAATTTGCCTCAAAGGCTATTTCCCATTTTTCAAAGAAATCAAGCTCCCTGGCCTTTTTCAGTTTTCTGTAATCAGCCATAAACATGCCTTTATTAATGGCATTAAAGGACAATATATCTTTGTACTGCTCACTTTTCAGAAATCTCTTTTTATCCTTCAAATAGGCAATTTTGTCCTTGAATTCCATGGACGATGTTTCCGACTTTAAGTCCCCAAAACGCTTTAAATCTTTTGACTCTATTGTTTTCAGGTAAGATAGGTAGCTTTGGGAGCCACTGAACTTTCTCCAGAAAGTGATGTCCCTGCTTTTCCTGAGTTGATTAAACTCCTTTAAGATGGGATAATCAGGGGTTTTTACATATTCTTTCTTTTTTAGGCCATCCCTCCGACTCCCAAATTCAACCGATTCAACCACCTTCTGAAGTTCCACAAATCTTTTAAAGGCATGTCCGGACAATATATTCTGCAACCTGGACAAACGGTCGGAACCCAAAATTTTGTGGTAATTTTTTATGGCATACGAACCGGCCAAAGATTTGAACTCCTTGAGAAGTTTTTCTTCATGGCTGCCGAAGAATTGGAGCGATTCGATCTCTCTCTTTTTATGCAGGAAATCGGAAGATTCAATGAGGTTCTTTAAATCTTCGAATTGCTTCAATTCGGCAGAGCGCTCCATTTCATCGAGATCGTCCCGCATTTTAATTAATTTGTCCCACTTTGCGTCAAGTTGGTCCGCAGTGGGAAGGAGTCCTAAAGCACATTTCAGTCTGAAAGGGATTGACATGATGGTTGAATTAGTAATTGAACAAATTTAGAATAATCCCGGAAAAAAATGGCTAATTTTGGCGAAAAGAGTTCAAATGATCTTACTTCCCGAGTCTTTTGAGAGTAGAATGAAAGTGGTGCTCGGTAATGAATTTCATCAATTCAGGGAATCCATCCATTCAACCGTCAACTACTCGGTTCGAGTCAATCCAAATAAAATAAAAGGAGCTGTAAACCTGACTCCGGTTAAGACTTGTTCGACAGGATATTACCTTGATCAACGGCCCATTTTCACGCTCGATCCCCTCTTTCATGCCGGCGCCTACTATGTACAGGAATCCAGTTCGATGTTTCTGGAGCAATTCATCTGTCACGTGCAAAAGAAAACTTTACGCGTGCTTGACTTGTGCGCCGCCCCAGGCGGCAAATCAACCCATTTATGCTCCCTTCTTCCCCCGGATTCACTCCTGGTATGCAACGAAGTGATCCATTCCAGGGCCATGATACTATCCGAAAACCTCAAAAAATGGGGAAATCCCAATGTGGTGGTTTCCTGCAACGATCCGAGGGATTTTTCCCGCCTTCCCGGCTTTTTTGACATCATAGTCGTTGATGCCCCCTGCTCCGGGGAGGGGTTGTTCCGGCGTGATCCGTCTGCCATTGATGAGTGGTCGGACTCCAATACTGCCTTATGTGCGCAGCGGCAGAGAAGGATTTTGGCTGATGTCTGGCCGGCTTTGGCCGAAGATGGGATGCTGGTTTACAGTACCTGCACCTATAATCCCGCCGAAAACGAGGAGAACATCTCCTGGCTTTCCGAATTTACTGAAGTGGAGGGCATAGAACTGGCTATCCCTGAAAACTGGAGAATCGTTACAACCGAAGCCAGCGACATTCCATGTTACCGCTTCTATCCGCACAATGTACCCGGAGAGGGCTATTTTACTGCAGCGGTTCAAAAAAAAGGGAGGGTCGACGCAGAGAAGAGAAGCAAAGAAAAATCCGTATTGCCCCTTGCATCCAAGGCAGAACAATTAGCCTGGAGTGATTTGCTTCAACAACTTCCGCTTTCCCTGGTGAAGTTTGAGGAGAACTTTCTAGCCTTTCCGACCAACCAGCTTCAGTTGTTGGATTTGATCAAAGCCGCACTTCGTATCGTTCATGCCGGGGTAAAAGTCGGGGAGATCAAACAGACCAGCCTTGTTCCTGCGCACGAACTTGCCGTTTCCACAATCATCAACACATCGCATTTCCCTTCGCTGGACCTTTCGCTTGAACAGTCGATCAGTTTTTTGAAAAGGGATGATTTCCGGCTTGATTTTCAGGATCAGGGATGGAATTTGCTCACCTATAGAGACTATCCGATCGGCTGGGCCAAAAATATTGGAAACCGTTTTAACAACGGCTACCCCAAAGAGTGGCGCATACGGATGTCAACCAACGAATATACCGGCGAAAGGCTGATAGATGAAGCTAAAAAATTTCCGCTAAACGAGTTATGAGTGATAAGTTATAAGTTTCAGTAGATAAAACGCTAGCGTCATCACTCATATCTTATATCTCATAACTCATATCTCATAACTCTCCTTAATCCATCCTCCCCTTGTAATCCTCATACCCAAACTCCCTCAGAAGGGTAAATCCATTGATCTCATTCCAAATCCCGATCGAAGGATGTGCAACCCCGTTGAACATAGTCGTTTTGACAATCGTGTAATGGATCATATCCTCAAACAGAATGGGGTCGCCCGGTTTGAGCGGTTGATCGAACGACCAATAGCCCATGTAATCTCCTGCCAAACAGGAATTTCCGCCCATTCTGTAGGCAAATTTCCCTTCAATGGCTTCCTGGTAAGCTCCCCTGATTTTGGGCTGATAGGGCATCTCCAGACAATCGGGCATGTGAGCCGTAAATGAAACATTCAGGATGGCGGTTTTGATCCCTTTGTTCTCAACCACATCCACTACTGATGCAAGTAAAAATCCTGTCTCCCAGGCAAAAGCACTGCCCGGCTCGAGAATGACCGACAGATTTGGCCATCTGGATTTAAATGATTTTAATACCCTTACAAGATGGTTCGCATCATAGTCTTTGCGGGTCATCAGGTGACCACCACCAAAATTGACCCATTTCAATTGATCCAGAAATTTACCAAAATGCAATTCAAAAGCCGCCAGGGTTTTCTCAAGATCATAAGAAGTTGACTCGCACAGGGTATGGAAATGAAATCCTTCCACACCTGCCGGAAGTTTGTCGCCCAGCTGATCAGCAGTTATACCAAGTCTGGCACCAGGGGCACATGGATTGTACAACTCCGTAACGACCTCAGAGAACTCGGGATTAACCCTTAACCCTACCGTGATCGCTCTTTTACATGCCTTAACGCGATCAATAAAATGATCCAGCTGGGTCAATGAATTGAAGGTGATATGAGAAGAGCAATCAAGAACCGTTTGAAAATCGGCATCCGTAAAGGCCGGGGAATAGGTGTGTGCCAGGCTGTTCATCTCCGCGAAGGCCAGTCGGGCTTCATGGGCCCCGCTGGCTGTTGCCCCTGTAATGTATTCGCGCAAAATCGGAAAAACTTTCCACAAAGAGAAACCCTTGAAAGCAAGGATAATCTCGACTCCCACCTCCTGGCTGACGCTGCGGATCTTCTCCAGATTTTTTCGCAAAAGGGTTTCCTCAATTACGTAACAGGGATTGGGTATTTTTGAAATATCGATCGACATGATAATTTGATAATTTGATAATGTGAAAATGTGAAAATTAAGAATTGTAGGCCTTGATTAATATTTTTTTGAAAAATTCGTTTTTGTCATGTAATATACTTATATTTAAGGTAGTATAACCGATATCCTAGTTTTCAATTCGTACCGACAAAGATAAAACTAATTAAACAATCTCTTTCTGCTATACAGAATGGGATCTTTGAAGCAAATCGGCAGCAATTAAATGCGTTCTTCAAAATATTTTAGCTCTTTCCAAAAAAAAATCCTTCCCTACTTTTTTATGAGAGTGAACGACCGTAAATTTATATAGAGTTCGTGCACAAAACTTAGGCAGATCCGAAAAGCCTGAAATAGAGTAGGATTTTATTCAATACTTTACGATCATGAAAGAGTTAGAAAAAAGTGAATTGATGGAGGTAGATGGAGGATTTGTACCTCTTATAATTTTTGGCGTATTATACTCTGCCAAAATTGTTGCTGCCGCATGTGGAGCTTCCTTCCTTGCTGGATTTGCTGCTGGAATCGCCATTGGAGCGGCTATAGATTAGACACTTAATATTAATGTTATGGATAAGAAGCTTATGAAAATTGTAGTTCCAGTATCCTTTATTGCATTTTTGATCGGATTCCTTTTAGGGGTCTATTTAGCTATTCACTTTAATACAGTATAAAATGGTTACATCATATGAAAAGTCAGTCCACCTTAGAGAATTGACGTCAAACGAACTTAAAGAAACTAATGGAGGAATGGCAACTATTGCCGGTGCTGCTGCCGTTGCAACAGGTTGTGGAATGGTACTGTTATGCCTTGTAGCAGGGGTTGCTTTGGGTGTAGGGATTTATTATGGAGTTAAATGGCTATTAAGTTGATGTACTCATAATCATTTAGATACTTAAAATTCTAATTCGTAATCACGATGGGTTATTAAGCAAGAAAAATCAAAATATGAAAGTTTGTACAACCCATCGTGATTCCATTTTCTAAAACATTCAAATTTACTAATGAAATCTCCGCACAGGCCAAACCGAAAGCAGATCTTTTACAGGGTAATCATAATACTTGTAACCATATATCTTATGAATAAGTACGTTTTTGACAATTGGGATAATATTGAACATTTCATTTCCAATATTTTCCAATAGTTCCCTAATTACGTCATTCGAATCGTGTTCGAATATATGAATATCGAAAATACCCAAACCACGCAGTGGTTGATTTTGAATAGCCACCGGTGAAACCGGTGGAATAGGAATCAATATACCCACATCAACCACAAAGTGGCTGAATTTCAATCAATAACATGAGCTCATATACCCAGCTAATATATCATTTCGTTTATAGCACAAAAGATAGGGACAATACCCTTCATGTTGACCACAGAACTGATTTGTACAAATATATCTGGGGATTATTGAACAACAAAAATTGCCATTTATACAGAATCGGTGGGGTTACTTGAGCACAATCTCCTTCACGATTATCCTCCCGGCATGATCGTTCACGGCACGGATAATGTCGTTGCGCATCATAAACAGCTCGTTGCGCACGATGGAGGAGCTAAGGTTTACATACAGGGTCTCGTTTTTTATGTAGATGGAAGTAGTAGCCCGGGCAATGGGCTTGCCGATGATAAACTCCCAGGAGCTCACGGCATCAACCTCGGCCAGCTTCCGGTCAAACTTCGACTCTTTCAAAAAGCCCTTGATGGCGCTTCCAATCGAATGGATCTCACTTCTTCTCATCCTTTTTCACTGATTAGGCTGATTGTTCCCTTTTCAACAACAAAAATCCTGAAATCATCACCACCGGCTTCACGCAGAATGCCGTCGAGATGTTCCCGATTGGTGTCTGTAATAAAAATCTGGCCAAAGTGATGATCTGCAACCAGTTTAACGATCTCTTCCACCCTTCCGCTGTCGAGTTTGTCGAAGATATCGTCAAGCAGCAGGATCGGTTTGATGTTGTTGAGCGAACGGATAAAATCGAACTGGGCAAATTTGAGGGCAATCAGATAGGTCTTGTTTTGTCCCTGGGAACCTAACCGCTTAATGGGATAGCCTCCCAACTTTAATTCGAGGTCATCCTTGTGAATACCGCACGTAGTAAACTGAGTGATCCTGTCCTTGTTAAAAGAGTCTTTCAACAATACATCAAACGACTCAGTGTTGAGTTGCGATCCATACTCCATCGAGACGGTCTCATTTCCACCTGATATCAGCGTATAATACTTTTGAAAGACCGGAAGCAACTCTTCCAGAAACTGCCCTCGTTTGAGATGGATTTTATTGCCCAACGATAAAAGTTGTTCATCCCATATAGAGAATATATCCTGGTCAATGGCCGACTGTCCGGCATAATTTTTGAGAAGCATGTTCCTTTGCAGCAGCACACGGTTGTATTTAACAAGCCAATCCAGGTAAGTCCGGTCGTATTGCGAAATAACACTGTCCATAAACCGTCGCCGCTCCTCGCTCCCACCCTGGATAAGTACCGAGTCGGCCGGGGATATCATCACCAAGGGCAATAGTCCGATGTGATCGGAAAAACGTTCATACTCCTTTTTATTGCGGCGTATCTTCTTCTTTTGTCCGCTTTTAAAGCCACAATGGATCTCCTCCCTGGCACTGTTAAGTTCATATTTTCCCTGGAGGGCGAAAAAATTTTCCATATGCCTGATATTTTGAACATCAGGATTGTTGAAATAGCTTTTACAAAACGACAAGTAGTAGATAGCGTCCAGCAGATTGGTTTTACCTACACCATTGTTTCCGATGAAACAGTTCACTTTTCTGGAGAAAGTCAGGGTTGCCTCTCCAAAATTTTTATAATTCATTACCGAAAGCTCCCTGATAAACATGATGGTAGATTATTGAACTACAAATCTAAACTTTTTGGACAAGCTTTTGGATAATCCCATCAGCTAGTTACGAACAAAAAACCGAAGTTCCTCAACAATATCTGCTGAAAACCACAAATTCAGACCTTATATTTTTCAAATTGTTGCGCTCGTTTGTGAAAAACGATTATTTTTGCACACGCATACAAAAAAGCATCCATTTTAAGAAAACCAAGTTATGAGCAAAGAGACCAAGGCGCATGCCAATGAGAATCTAAAGGAAGTTGAACATGCATTGACAACCGCCGAATTTTTTTTCGAGAAAAATGCAAAAATTATCTCCATCATTTTTGGTGCAGCTGTCGTAATTGCATTGTTGTTGCTCGCCACACACCGTTTTTACACCATTCCTCGCGAGAACAAAGCCAAGGAACAAATTTTTACTGCTGAACAATATTTTGAAAAAGACTCTTTCAATCTTGCCTTAAATGGTGATGGCAACTACCCTGGTGTTCTTGATATCATCGACAATTATGGCCGTACTACCACCGGTAATCTTGCAAGGTATTATGCCGGTATCTCATACCTCCATATTGGTAAATTCAAGGAAGCCATCAGTTATCTTGAAGATTTCAAAACAGAAGACCTGCTGCTTAAACCAGTTGCAACAGGAGCCATTGGAGACGCTTATGCAGAAATTGGTAACAAGGAAAAGGCCGTAAAATATTATGCTGAAGCTGCTGCGGTGAAAACCAACAATTTTACGACCCCAATCTATCTTTTGAAAGAGGGTAGAATGTATGAGCAAATGGGAAACAAAGAACTGGCGCTTGCCAGATACCAAACCATCAAAGACAAATATGGCGATTCAAACGAAGGCAGACTGGTAGACAAATACATCGCCCGTCTTACAGGGGTTAACTAAAAAAAATTACATGAAATGAAATGCCTCTCCTGACCGGGGAGGTTTTTTTTTGTACATTTGTGTGTACTTCGTGACCTTTGGGTAATTTCTTTTTGAAATACTTCCAACTTAATTTATTGATTTATGAAAACATCCATTCTGATCCATCTGGCTACCGGCTTTGAAGAGACAGAAGCGGTAACCATTATCGATGTGCTAAGAAGGGCTTTCCTTGATGTCACTGTCATTTCTGTCACAGGCTCACTGAAAGTCACAGGGGCACACAACATCACCATCGAAGCTGATCAGCTCTACGATGAGGCCAACTACGAAACGGCGACAATGATCATTCTTCCCGGTGGTATGCCCGGCACTTCCAACTTACTGAATCACACAGGGCTAAGGGGCCAGCTAAAAAAATTCCATGAAGAAAAAAAGTTCATTGGCGCCATCTGTGCAGCACCCATGATCCTGGGATCCATGGGGTTTCTTCAAAACAGAAAGGCAGTCTGCTATCCAGGATTTGAATCCAAACTGACCGGTGCTACAGTTTTATACACTCCTTTCGCAGTGGATGAACACATTATCACAGGACGTGGTGTAGGCACTGCCCTTGACTTTTCTCTTGAAATTGTAAAGTTGCTGAAGGGGGAACATCCCGCGTCTGAACTTCGGACAGCTCTCGTAATTCCGTGAATATTTTGCTTTCTTTGCAAAAAAAAACATATGCTCAATTGGGTCAACAAAAAACGTATCAGCTTAATTTTTCTTTTTCTGGGTAGTTTAACTGGATTTCTCTACTGGAGATTTGTCGGATGCAGCACAGGAACCTGCCCGATTACCTCACACTGGTACGCCAGTATACTTTATGGAATGCTCCTTGGATGGTTGGTAGGTGATTTAATCGCCTCTTTCCAAAAAGTAGGACCAAAAGAATAGTCAATTCAGTTTCACTACCAGAATATTCCTGGTTTTAGGCGTGATTTTGTACCTGTTATCAACACGTACACCGACAATCCAGACGATCTCTTCACCATTTGCAAGGATCCAGCACTCCTCTTTTTCAGGCAAACTGAATTTTTCATCCACAAAAAAATCACTCAGTTTTTTCATTCCCTTCATTCCCAGGGGTTGAAAATAATCACCTTTCTGCCATTTACGCAAAATAAGCGGAAACTGTAGCAGGTCCTTGTCCAGGGAAGCGATCATTGGGGAGGTATTCCATTGAAAAGGCCCTGTCTGTTTTGTGGTGGAAAAAGTGAGTTTAATTGGCACATCTATGACCGACAACGTCTCATCGAGGTAAAATCTGGTTATTGACTCCTTTGCTAATTTAGCGATAATAATCACTTGTCTGTCAAGAACAGCACGATGAGATTGGGAATAAAACTGCTTACCTGCCTGTCCTTCCATCGCTTTCACCATTTCTTCCACCACTTCACCATTAAAATGGAATGGCTTTAACAATTCAAATAAATAGGTTGAAAGTGGATTCAAAAGTCGAAGTTCATCGAGGAGAATCTCAGTCTCTCCATTAGATTTTTTTCTGACACACAACTCTCTGGCTCTCTCGATCGATTGTAAATAGATGGCAGAGGTTTCTCTCAAATGACCAATAGTTTCTTCCATACTTTCCCTAAACGAGGGATTTAACTCCTCCAAAAGGGGTAGTACCATCTTGCGGATTTTATTGCGCTGAAAATCAGTCAGGGCATTGGAGCTGTCCTCCCTGTAATGCAACCTATTTGCTGCTGCATAGTTTTCAATCTCCTTGCGCGAACAAAACAGCAATGGCCTTACTACCTTCCCGTTAACGATTTTCATTCCGGTCAAACCTGAAATTCCGGTTCCCCTGACCAGGTTTAGGAAAAAGGTTTCTATCTGATCATCCAGATGATGGGCTACCAAAATCCAGTCGAAATGGTGTGTCCTGCGTACCTCTTCGAACCAGTCATACCGCAAATCCCTGGCCGCCATTTCAATTGAAATGCCCTTTTCATTGGCATATTCTCTTGTATCAAAGCTTTTGCAAAAACAGAGTTTGCCATAGCTCTCACTGAGCTCTTTTACAAAGTGTTCGTCCTGACCTGACTCTGTTCCTCTCAACTGAAAGTTGCAGTGGGCTACTGCGAATGCCAATCCCGCACGGTTAAGCAAATCAATAAGCACCACTGAATCAATGCCACCGCTCACTCCCACCAATAGCGTATCATTTGGCGAGAAAAGCCGGTTAGATTCAATGTACTTTAATAATCGTTCAACCATTTTATAATGTTTAAGACAATATATTTAAAGTCCGGCAACTTTGGAAATAATAGCTACTATTACCCGGCAGGCGCTTTCCATTGAGTTGGTAGGGATATATTCATATTCCCCGTGAAAATTGTGCCCACCCCCAAAAATATTGGGACAAGGCAGGCCCATGTAGGAGAGCCGCGAACCATCTGTTCCACCCCTTACAGGCACGACCTTTGGTTCAACGTCACAGGAAATCATTGCCTCTTTTGCCAGTTCAACAATGTAAAACTGAGGGTCGATCATCTCCTTCATGTTGTAATACTGATCTTTGACTGAAATTTCCGCTACGGTTTCATGATGTTTTATGTTCAAATCCTGCACCATTGTTACAAGTTTGAATTTCCTCTGCTCAAAACTTTCTTTGTCAAAATCCCGGATAATGAATTCCAGTTCTGTCTTGTCTACCTGTCCATGAAATTTTACCAAATGGTAGAAACCCTCATATTTTTCAGTATGTTCGGGTACTTCTCCTACTGGAAGATTGGCTATGAACTGGTTCGCCAACAACAACGAATTCCTCATTTTGTCTTTGGCTGAACCAGGATGAACATTGACTCCATGAAATACCAAATGGGCTGAGGCAGCATTAAAATTTTCGTATTGGAGCTCACCTAGCTCGCCTCCATCCATGGTATAGGCGTAATCAGCTCCAAAGCCCGGCACATAAAAATGGTCGGCTCCACGGCCAATCTCCTCATCTGGGGTGAATGCAACCCTTACTTTACCATGTTTGATTTCCGGATGAGCCAAAAGAAACTCCATGGTTGTAACTATCTCAGCCAATCCCGCTTTGTCATCGGCACCAAGCAACGTCGTTCCGTCTGTCACAATGATTTGCTCTCCTTTGTATTTGAGAATTTCAGGAAATCGTTTGGTGGATAGGACTATATTCTTCTCATCATTAAGGAGTATATCATTCCCGTCGTAACAATCAATCACCCTGGGACGGACATTCCGACCCGAACAATCCGGACTGGTGTCCATGTGCGCAACGAATCCCACGACTGGTGCCATGAGGTCAGAATTGGCCGGAAGGGTGGCCATCACATAGCCATTCCAGTCGACTTCCACATCCAACATACCTATCCTGATCAACTCTTCAGCAAGCATCTTCCCAAAAACCAACTGGCCCTCGGTACTCGGACAAGAAGTACTGTTGTTATCGGATTGGGTATTGTATCCAACATATTTTAAAAAGCGGTCGACTACATTTTTTTTCATCCTATCGTCTGCCGATACCGGCTTATAAGGAAATTAAACTTGGGTATGGCCCCTTCGACGAGGTCAGGGCTGATACTTGACAAGGATTGAAATCTAATAAGAAAGAGCGAAAAGAACTCTTCGTTTGGAAGGTTTTCCTGTCAAGATACACTTGCCCTCCTCTTCGACACTATCGAACGGAATGCACCGGATTGTGGCTTTTGTCTCTTCCTTGATGATGGCCTCCGTTTCATAAGTTCCGTCCCAGTGTGCAAGGATAAATCCTGGTTTGCTGATTAACCGCTCTTTGAACTCTTCGTAGGTATCAACTTTTGTAGTATTTTCCTCCCTGAATTTCAATGCTTTGTTGTAGATATTACCCTGAATTTCGACCAGCAGGTTTTCAATCAGGTTTTCAATTCCTTCTAATTGTTCAACCTTTTTTTCCAGTGTGTCACGGCGGGCAACTTCCACGCTGCCATTTTCAAGATCGCGCGGGCCGATAGCCAACCGCACGGGTACACCCTTCATTTCATATTCCGCAAATTTCCATCCAGGACGTTGTGAATCACGGTCATCATATTTTACACGAATACCTTTTCTTTTTAACTTATCAACCAACACTTTAACTGTTTCGGAGATCAACGCCAGTTGATCAAAACTCTTGTAAATCGGAACAATGACCACTTGAATTGGGGCAAGTTTTGGAGGAAGAACCAATCCGTTGTTGTCGGAATGTGCCATGATCAATGCACCGATCAGTCGGGTAGAAACGCCCCAGGAGGTAGCCCATACATATTCGAGTTTGCCTTCCCTGGAGGTAAATTGTACCTCAAACGCTTTGGCGAAATTTTGACCAAGAAAGTGTGAAGTGCCCGACTGCAAGGCTTTCCCATCCTGCATCAATGCCTCAATGCTATAGGTTTCAAGTGCGCCGGCAAACCTTTCGTGTTCTGATTTTGCACCCTTTATGACCGGAACAGCCATGTAATTCTCAACAAAATCAGCATAGACGTTGATCATGCGTTCTGTCTCCCCGAGTGCCTCCTCCATGGATTCGTGTGCGGTATGTCCCTCCTGCCACAAGAATTCAGCTGTACGCAGGAACATGCGGGTACGCATCTCCCAACGCACAACATTGGCCCACTGATTGACCAATATAGGAAGGTCCCGGTAAGATTGCACCCAATTTTTATAGGTACTCCATATAATTGTTTCAGAGGTTGGCCGTATAATCAGCTCCTCTTCCAGCTTTGCCTCAGGGTCTACAATAATCCCTTTCCCATTGGGATCATTTTTAAGACGATAATGGGTCACAACGGCACACTCCTTGGCAAATCCCTCAACGTGGCTGGCCTCTTTCGAAAAGAATGATTTCGGGATGAACAATGGGAAATAGGCATTTTCGTGACCCGTTTCTTTGAACATCTGGTCCAGTGCTGCCTGCATCTTTTCCCAAATTGCATATCCGTATGGCTTGATCACCATACAACCGCGAACCGCGGAATTTTCAGCCAGATCTGCTTTGCTAACCAGATCATTGTACCACTGCGAGTAATTTTCCTCTTTGGATGTAAGTTCCTTTGCCATTTTTATATTTTGGTATGATATTTGCTCGTATCTAGATATATTTTCTATACAAAAGTAGGGAAAATTGAAGGAATACTAAAGTAAAGGAGGACAAAACATGAAACCAAATGTGAAACTATTCATCGCCGTTGCATTACTGGCTACCGCTTGCACAACAGGTTCAAGGGTAACTTCAGGTGGTTATTCGGATGATCTTTATTTCACTCCGGGTGATGCCCAGCCATCTACCCCTAAACCGGTCAAACAGGAAAAGCAACCTGAGAAAAAAAGCACTGTGGTAATGCAGGTGGAAGAGAACGAACAGGGTAAGGTTGTCAACAACTACATCGTTCCCAAAAGCAGCCGAAAAGACAAAAATGCCTATTATTTTGACGATCAGCCGGCTTATGCAGACACCGTCATGGAATACAAGGACGATAAAGAACAGGTAACCATCAACAATTATTATGAAGGGGAAGAGATGAATTATTCAACCCGCATACGGACTTTTTACAATCCCTATTTCTATGACCCATTCTGGGATCCCTTCTGGGGCGGATTCTACGATCCCTATTTCGGTTCCCCTTTTAGCTGGGGACTGGGCTGGGGTGGTATGTATGGAGGCTATTATGGCGGATACTACGGGGGTTGGTATAATCCCTGGAATCCATGGTTCGGCTATGGCGGATATGGATACGGTGGGTTTGGATATGGTGGCTTTGGATATGGTTACGGCTGGGGTGGTGGTTACTATCCCGGTTGGGGGTGGACCAGCGGTAGCTACTACGCAGGTGGAGGTTGGAGCAATGGCAATTACCACAACGGTAAACAAAATAGCACCGGAAAACGAGGCGTTTCCAATGCCGTAAGGTACGGTACAAATAATACAAAAAGTGGTACAATCTATGGTTCAGGCGCTTTCAACGGTCAGGTTCTGGGAAGAAGCATCAATGCTACCTCTACCAGGTTACAATCAACAAATGGCGATGTTCAGGGAGTAAGACCGGGAATGGGCGGAGTTGGTGCTACAGGAACAAGGCAGCCTTCAACCAGGGAGGCCACCGTATTACAGCAAAACCAAGCACCCAATAACATGCAGGGAACCCGCATCAACAGAGGTGAAACACTTTCCAACCTGCGTCGTTCAGGCACCAACAACATTCAAAGCAGCGGAGCTGTTAATCAGAATAATATTGGCTCAAGGCCAGTATCTTCGGGAAGGGATTATACCCCAACCTACAACAGGCCCAGGATGAATACACAACCTTCTTACAACAATGGATCAACCAGGCAGTACAATTCACCGCAATACAACAGCAACACCCAGGGAAGCAGATATGCCAGACCACAAAGTTCTGGCGGAAGTTTCGGGGGTGCTGTTAGGACCCAACAATCCAATAGTTACCAACGCGGCGCAGCAAGCAGCTCACCTACGCGTTCATCAGCCTCACCAAGCAGCAGCAGCAGTGGCAGCAGCAGCAGTGGCAGAAGCTACTCACCTGGATTTTCTGGCTCAAGTTCAGGTACCAGGTCCTTCTCTACCCCATCATTTGGCGGAGGAGGCAATGTTGGAGGCAGCAACAGCGGTGGTGGACATTCCGGAGGTGGAGGAGGGTCAGGCAGAAGCAGATAAATCCGTCATTCCCACGATAATTATAAAAATTTACATTCAGTTATAACGAGCATGATTGGAAATCATTAATTCATGATTCAAATATTTGCATGCAAATTAGTATCACTGATCTACGATTCCATTTGTCCAACAAAAGAAAATTTACACAACATGAAAAAGTTATACTTCACAATAATGGCGATCATAGGGATGACAGCTGTTAGCTCTGCGCAATACGTTGACAATGCGCTGTTGTTTTCGCAACACAATTATGGGTCCACCGCCCGTTCCAAGGCCATGGGAAATGCCTTTGGCGCCCTTGGCGGGGATTTTGGCTCACTTAGTATTAATCCAGCCGGTATAGGTATTTACCAACGGGGCGAAGTATCGACGACCATAAGCCTGCTCAATCAGAACGCAACGGAAACAACTTACCAGGGAAATTCGAACAAGGATAACAACAACAATTTTAATTTTAAAAATTTCGGATATATTTCAACCATTCCTGGTTCTGCAAACAACTCGGGGTTGGTGTCCATTAATTTTGGCATTGGTTATAACCGAATTGCAAATTTTAATCAAAACAGTTTTGTATCTACCGAGAGCTCAGCCTATTCGAGAATGGATGCATTTGCACAGCAGACAAACGGGATCAATTACAACAACCTGGTTAGTACGGATGGGTACGATCCATACCAAAGCAGTATCCCTTGGGAAAGTAAGCTTGCATGGGAAAATTATCTGATCGACGTGACCAATTCCTCAACTACCGGAGATAATTATGCTACTTTCCTCCTCGACAATGAGAAGGTTAAGCAACGGGAAGCGGCCAGCAGGGAAGGGTTTATCAACGAATACCTCGCCAGTTTTGGGGCCAATTTCAACCACAATCTTTACCTTGGGGCATCTATTGGCATGCAGGACCTGTTTTATGATGAAGCCAAAGTCTACAGTGAATTTGGCATTGACGAAGCCGGCACTAACCTGAAAAGCTGGGGGCATTACGATTACACAAACAATACCAGATCAACCGGAGTAGGTTATAACCTCAAATTGGGGGCCATCTACCGGCCATTACCAGCTTTAAGGATCGGGCTTGCTTTTCATACCCCTACCTATTTTCACATTAAGGAGACTTATAGTTCATCCATGAATTCTAATCTGGTTGGAATCAGTACACAGTCTGACGGAGCCCATAAGGAGTCGACACCGATAGGAAGTTTTGAATACAACTTCCATTCGCCACTTCGCGCTATCGCTAGTGTGGCCTATCAGTTTGGCAAAAAAGCAATGTTTTCCATGGATTATGAGTTTGTTGATTATTCATCTTCAAAATTCAGCCATGGATTTGCCGATGACTTCAGCGTAGAAAATGGGGATATCAAGTCTGTTTATAAATCTGTCAGTAATGTAAGATTAGGGGCGGAATACAGATTAACTGACGCATTCAGCCTCAGGGGCGGACTGGAATTTTTGGGTAATCCATACAAATCCAGTGCCTACGGGGTTTCTCAACCCAACATGGATTATAAATTCACAACTTACAACGGTGGCTTCGGTTACCGTTCCGGGAAATATTCACTGGACGTCACTTATAGCGTGGGTGACAAAACCAACTACATGTATCTTTATCATATAGATGGCGTTAATGTAGATCCGGTTAAATATCATAACATGAACAGTGAGGTATTATTTACATTCGCGATTCGGATGTGATAAATGAAATCAGTAGAAATGGTTAGAAATAAATGGTAATAAATAGAAATAGGTGGAAATTACTCCACCTATTTCTATTTATATCAATCAATTACAATTTATTTCCACTTATCTCCATTTATCTCAATCTATATCACAAAATCATACCAGCTCCTACTACATTATTCGTGGCCTCATCTATCAATATCAAACTTCCGGTTTCCCTGTTTCGTTTGTATGAATCGTAGAACAAAGGACGGGTAGTTTTGATGGTGATTTTGGCGATTTCGTTTAGTCCGACCGATGTTTCTTCGTCGTACTCTTCCAGTGTATTGATGTTAACCTTGTAGGCAACATCCGTCACTACACATTTCATCTCATTGGAAGTATGCTTCAACAAATATTTTCCCCGGTGTTGGAGTGGCTTGCTGTTTAACCAACAAATCATGAGATCGATCTCCTGCCCCTGGATTGGTTGGTTCATTGCATCAACGATCATGGATCCCCGACTGATATCAATCTCATGCGCCAGTCGCAAAGTAACAGACTGGGGCGCAAAAGCCAGTTCCAGGCTCTCTGTGCCAAAATCAATTCCTTCGATGGTTGTCTTCTGACCACCCGGCAAGGCTACTACCGCCTGCCCTACCCTGAAGATTCCGCCGGCAACCCTGCCAGCATATCCACGGTAGTCGGGGAATTGATCGGATTGAGGGCGAATCACATATTGTACCGGGAATCGGGGATCATCAAAATTGTGGTCACCCCCAACCGGTAACGACTCCATCAAACCAATAAACGTTGGTCCGGAGTACCAATCCATGTTGGTTGAACGATCTACCACATTGTCCCCCAGTTTTGCACTTATGGGCAGAAAATGAACATCATTGTTTCCCAACTTACGTGCCACTTCTGTAAAATCAATCTTAATGGCTTCGAATACCTTCTGCGAAAAATCGACCAAATCCATCTTGTTGACACATACCACCACATGGGGAATCTGCAACAATGCTGCAATATAGGCGTGCCGGCGGGTCTGCTCGATCACGCCGTTGCGGGCATCGATCAGGATAACAGCAGCATTTGCTGTTGAAGCGCCGGTTACCATGTTCCTGGTATATTGTATATGTCCCGGGGTATCGGCAATGATAAATTTGCGTTTCGGGGTAGCAAAATAACGGTAGGCTACATCAATGGTAATACCTTGTTCCCTCTCTGCGCGTAATCCGTCGGTAAGCAATGCCAGATTGACCTCTTCCCCTCCCCTGCTGATGCTGGCCCTTTCGATGGCCTCCATCTGATCTTCAAAAATTGCCTTGCTATCGTACAACAGACGGCCAATCAGCGTACTTTTCCCATCATCCACACTCCCGGCGGTAGTGAACCGCAGAAGCTCCATATCCAAATATCCGATCTCCTTGCCGGACAAAACTGATGCATTATTGTCAATCATGCTAACCTTATATCATTTCAACTATTAATCAACAAGTTATGAGTTATGAGTTATGAATGATGAATGATGAGTTATAACACAACTGCCATCACTCATAACTCATAACTTATAACTCATCACTCAAAAATACCCCTCTTTTTTCCTGTCTTCCATGGCAGCTTCCGAGCGTTTGTCGTCGGCACGGCCTCCCCTTTCAGTCACGCGGCTTGCCGCTACCTCCTGAATGATCTCTTCCAGCGTATTGGCCGCTGAAAGGGTCACCCCGGTACAGGTAATATCACCGATGGTACGACAGCGGATTCTTTTAACTTCAGCCTTTTCGCCGGGCTTCAACTGCATAAACGGGGCAGTGGCCAGCCAAACGCCATCCCTGCAGAACACCTCACGTTCGTGGGTGAAATAGAGACTTGGCATGGGAATGTTTTCCATCAGAATGTATTGCCACACATCCATTTCCGTCCAGTTGCTGATTGGAAATACCCTGAAGTGTTCGCCAATATGCTTTTTGCCATTAAACAGGTTCCAGAGTTCAGGACGTTGATTTTTGGGATCCCACTGTCCGAATTCATCCCGGTGCGAGAAAAAACGCTCCTTGGCACGGGCTTTCTCCTCATCGCGGCGACCTCCGCCCATGGCACAATCGAACTTCATCTCTTCAATCGCGTCCAGAAGTGTCACTGTCTGCAGTACATTGCGGCTCGCGTTGACGCCCCTCTCTTCGATAGCCCGTCCATGGTCAATAGAATCCTGGACATATTTAACAAGTAGCTTGGTGCCTGTCTTTTCGGCTAGGTCATCCCGGTAGGTAATGGTCTCCTCAAAATTGTGACCGGTGTCGATGTGCATCAAAGGAAACGGAACTTTGGCAGGATAAAAAGCCTTACGGGCCAGGAAAAACATGACAATTGAATCCTTGCCACCTGAGAAAAGCATCACAGGATTTTCGAATTGCGCAGCCACTTCACGGATGACGAAGATCGACTCTGCCTCTAATTCCCTTAGATGGTTAATGGTATGTAACTCCATAAATACTAAATCTGATTTCTTGATTGTCCTGATCAGGATATCCGACCAAATGGACAAGCCACAAAAATAAACATTCCAAGGAGAAAAACGACTAATGGGATTAATCCTTCTCCGATCGGTAACCCTTTCTTCATAAAACCCTCAGATTATATGGGATCTCAAGAGATTAGCTGGTAATTGAGATCCCAATGATTGCTTTGCAATACGCTCTGGACATTAACCTCAAAGATTCTTCTGACTATCTTCCTGGTCTGATCAGGATAATGGACTTCTACCTTTTCGTCCGATTCGAGCCAATTACTGATCTTTTCAAACTGCGAAGGATGCAAATTTTTTATAACCGGAACCCCCATCAATTCAAGCGCTGCGGCATTGCATTGCTGTTCATACTGGCCCTTCATGGGTATCACCATCAACTTCTTATTCAGGTAAAGCGCTTCGGCTGGAGTCTCAAATCCTGCACCGCATAAAACGCCTGAAGAGTTTGCCATATCCTCAACAAATTTGTCATTGGCTATTTTTCTAACCACAATATTATCAACCTGATACGATTTTTTTGCATGTTTTGAGAAGATGTGCCAGTCGTAATCACCAAATAAAGATAGCGTATCCACCAAAAACTTGTCATCATAGGCAGGCAGATAGACGGTGAAATAATCCAGTTCATCGGTTTCACAATCCCTCACCTGTTTTCTAATGACCGGAGTAAAAATATTGTCGTCATAAGCATTGAAATGAAATCCAAAATGTGTGTCTGCCGGGGCATAGTTTCTCAAAATGAAACGGCCAAAACGATCATTCTCAAATGGCATAGGCACTTTGCCGCTAAATAGCGCCCCCTGATGGCTCAGACTGATACATGGAATATTTTTTTTCTTGCATGCCCAAGCCGAGACAGGTTCAAAATCGTTGATTACCAAGTCATAATCCTCAACTCTGAGCTGATCGATTTCGCGTTTTAGGTTCCACAGGTTGGTTTTTGTCAGGGTTTTCCATAAATCCACACCTCCGCTTTTACCAAACCAGAAACTCAAACCCCTTAACCTAAAATTGATGGGTACGCCCAACTCAACATCACTTTGGGTCCCACTTACCAGGATATCGCATTGACAAAATTCCTGAAGATAAGGTATAATATCCCTTGCACGGCTGATATGACCGTTACCGGTTCCCTGAATAGCATACAATATTCTCATGACTGAAAATTTATATTATCCACAATTATCGTTGAAACTCGACCACCATATTTTTAAACAGCTCTTTTACTTCCAGGTCAACGATCTTTTCAAAATCAGCATCCGCATTTCCGGGATCTTCCACGAAGTCTTCCTTATAAGTGAATAAGCTCCATTTCCCCAGGTTGTATTCAAGTGCAGTCAGGTTTTCAATCCAGTCGCCGGAGTTGAGATAATTGATGGTTTTGTTACCGACGGGTATCTCCCTCATTTCGGGATGATGAATGTGGCCGCAAACAATGTAATCGATTCCTTTTTGTGCAGCTATCGAAGCTGCTGTATCTTCAAATGCGTTGATAAACTTCACTGCCCCTTTGACGGATTTTTTGATTTTTTTCGAAAAGGAGACCGGCCCGAAATTCAGTTTCCTGTTTATCCAGTTTATTTTGGTATTCAACCATATCAGGGTATCGTAACCTATTGCCCCAATTTTGGCCAGCCACCTGGAATACTGCATCACCACATCAAAAACATCGCCATGAAAAATCCAGATTTTTTTTCCGTTCAGTTCAAGTTTCAACTCGTTAAGGATACGAAGCTTACCTATCTTCAATCCAGAGAATTTTC
Organism: Prolixibacteraceae bacterium; assembly: GCA_023229575.1. Lineage (GTDB taxonomy): Bacteria > Bacteroidota > Bacteroidia > Bacteroidales > Prolixibacteraceae > CAINVV01. Next base: position 84,344 of record JALNYZ010000005.1, on the reverse strand, counting down.
TGAACATCTCATCGTGGTTTCCCGTGATGTAATAGACTGTGCTACTACCTGAGGCCAATCCAATCAGATGTTTGACAACTTTAAGATGTGATTTCGGAAAGAACCGTTTGTTAAATTGCCAGATATCGATGATATCGCCGTTAAGTACAATCGTTTTGGGACGAATGCTTTTCAAATACTTTAACAACTCGGTAGCGTGGCATCCCGAAGTACCCAAATGTATATCGGAAAGAACCACCAATTCAACGCTTCGCTTTTTGTCCATCAGTTACGGTTTTTCACGCAGCTAATTAACGCCAAACAAATTACGGGTCAGTTACAAAACAGTGAAATAACGGTTACACTTTGGCTATTTTAAAAAATCCCGGAACCAGTAGCCGGAATCTTTGATAATGCGCTCCTGGGTTGAAAAATTATTGTAGACTATCCCAAACCGTGGCCGGTATCCTTCCGCCCATTCAAAATTGTCGATAAATGTCCAGGCAAAATAACCACTAACATTAACCCCTTCATTTTTAGCTTTAAGGATTTTTTGAAGGTATCGCTTGTAAAATTCAATTCTTTGCGGATCATGAATCCTTCCATTTATTAGCTGATCGGGAAATGCCGCTCCGTTTTCCGTCACAATGATCTCCTTTACAGGGTATTTAGAGAACTGCTTGATAATATGGTAAATGCCCTCGGGGGCCACTTCCCAACCCATTTCTGTAAGTTCGGCACCATCCTCCGGCTTTACCCGATTTGCCCAAATAAATGGGATAAGTGAAGGTTTGGTGACCACCCTGAAATAATTTTGTAAACCAATAAAATCAAAATCAAATTTCAACTTTTCCTGATCGCCCGGATCTATATATTTCTCAATTTTCCTTAGAAATGGAAGTTCCGCATAGGGATATCCCATCCCCAGCGAGGGTTCAATAAAAAGGCGGTTCAACACGACATCCAGCCTTTGGGCCGCCCGTTGATGGCTATCCTTCAATTTATATGGTTCGGTGTGGGAACAGGAAAATGTGGTTCCGATATGGCCCTGATTGACGTTCCGGCGAATAATTCTCCCCCCTTCTGCCTGGCAAAGACATGCATGATGAACAGAAGCCAGGAACTTACCTATTCCGGTCCGGTTGGGTGCATGGATGCCCGATAGGTATCCCAGGGTGGTAAATCCTGCGGGTTCATTCAGGACCATCCAGTGCTTTACCCTATCGCCATATCTTCTGGTGCAAAATTCCGTGAATTCCGAAAACCAGCCCAGGATATCCCGGTTAGCCCATCCACCCCGATCCTCGAGTACCTGTGGTAAATCCCAATGGTAAAGCATGGCCCAGGGTTCAATTCCAAGTTTAAGACATTTGTCAATCAGCCTGTTGTAAAAATCGACCCCCTTTTCGTTGACGCTTCCGGTACCATCAGGAATGAGACGTGCCCACGAAAATGAGAACCTGAAATTCTTAAAATTTAGACTCTTCAGAAGTTCCAGGTCAGCTTCATAACTATGGTAAAAATTGATGGCTTCGTTCCCATTTGATTTATCCTTGATATGCCCTGGTTTGGAAGAGAACCTGTCCCATACCGATTCTCCCTTTCCATCAATATTCCAGGCGCCTTCAATCTGATAGGCTGAAGTCGCAACGCCCCAGAAGAAATCATCTCCGAAAACTTTCCTGCTGATATCCGTATCTGTAATACCTTTTGCGAGCGCCGGAGCGACTTTCAATATTGCAGAAAGCACTGCCAGTTGTTTTAAAAATTCGAGTCTAACCATTATCCGTCTTTCGTAAAAAGCGAAAAGGCAAAAATAGCATTTAAGTTCTGTGAGCCGATATAAAAAATGACCAACATAAAAACACAGATAAAATCCATAGAGCACCAAATAAATGACTATTACAAAAATTATCCTGAAAGTGAATCAAAATATCTTATTCTCACAAAGTAAATCAAAGCGCCACATTTAAGAAATTCATTCATGCCAATGTAAAAAAATAAGTTTAACCATAGTGTATTTTTTTTGAAACAACTCTGTAACAGCAATAGTCCAATTTTGCACCGGAGATTGAATTGATATACTGAGTTTATGAATTATTTATTTAAAAGGGTCTTGCAAAATACGCTGTTTGGTCTTCTAATGATTCTTTTCCTTAACAGCAATAGTTTTGCTGCAATTGGGAGTATTGAGGGAACAATTTTTGACAAAAAAAACAGAGAAACACTTGTCGGAGCTCAAGTTGTACTGGATGGAACAAGTATCGGTGCCGTTACCAACTTCGATGGGCACTTTCTGATTGACAACATCAAACCTGGCACCTACAATGTAAAGATATCCTATATATCTTACAATCCTATCGTCTTCGAGGGGGTGGTTGTCGCAGCCAACAAGCGAATTCAGTTAAATGCCGAGATGGAAGAAGCTACAATCAGCTTAGGCGATATCACTGTCACTGCCACCAGAAGAAAAGGTTCGGACGTATCTATTATTAGCGCCATAAAATCCAGCCTTATTACCTCGAACGGGATTTCCAATCAACAAATTCAGCGTTCACAGGACAGGGATGCGTCGGAGGTTGTCAAACGCGTTCCCGGTGTAACAATTGTAGATGACCGGTTTGTTATCGTCAGAGGTTTGGGACAACGATACAATAGTGTTTGGCTCAACAATGCTTCTGCACCAAGTTCCGAAGCAGACAGCCGGGCATTTTCCTTCGACATAGTTCCCAGTTCCATGATCGAAAACATGATGATATTCAAAACTCCGGCACCAGAACTACCCGGAGATTTTTCAGGAGGATTTATCAAGCTAAGTACAAAAGATGTGCCGGAATCAAACGCATATTCATTTTCAATTGGTACCTCCATGACGCCACGTACGACATTCAGTGATTTCAGCAAATATCAGGGAGGAAAAACAGACTGGCTTGGAATGGATGACGGAACAAGAAAACTGCCGGCTATCTTCCCGAACGATTTAAGGGATGTTGGCGCAAATGATCAGGTTTTGCTGGGTCGAATGCTGAATAAGAACTGGGTGTCTAAAACAAATACGGCAACACCCGACTTGAGATTTTCATTTACAATGGCGCACCGGTTCAAATTGAATAAACTAATCTTTGGTGAAGTTACGGCATTGAACTATTCCAATACCAAAAGCTTCGATCAGGTTGAAAACAATAATTTCGGTGTTTATAGGTTCGACATTGACAAACCAGGATTTGATTTTTCTTTTAGCGACAACGTTTACAAGAATACGGCCAAGTTAGGTTTAATGCACAACTGGAGCGTTTTTTTAGGCAAGGGAAGCAAAATAGAACTTCGCAACCTTTTCAATCACATCGGTTATACAAAAACCACCCAAAGACGCGGTATTGAGTTTTATAGTAATTCCAAAATTGAATCCTACGAATATGGATTTATGAGCCGTAATACGTACATGGGTCAGCTGAGCGGAACGCACTCTTTCAACGAGAACAAAACAAAAATTGACTGGATTGCGGGATATTCACGGGCTACACGCGACGAACCCGATCTGAAAAGATTAAAACTTACCATGAATGAGAACAAAAATGATGCAAATTATGGCAGGTTTTATATGGTTTTTCCATCTAATCCATTAACCGCCAATGCCGGACGTGTATACATGAACCTCGGTGAAAATGTTTATTCTCTAGCCGCGAATCTTGAACATGCTTTCACTGTTTTAAATATCAAGCCAACTTTAAAGGCTGGTATCTATTCTGAGAAAAAAGAGCGGAAATTTAGTGCCAGAAAGTTGGGATATGTTGCATCAGATAAATCCAAATACAATATAGAAATTGGATATCTGCCCTTCGACCAAATGTTTGCTGATGGCAATATCAATACAACTACAGGAATAAAATTGGCTGAAGAAACCAGTAAATCAGATTCTTACACAGGAAATAACAATCAACTGGCAGGTTATCTGGCACTTCAGATTCCTTTCTCCAAAAAATTATCTGTCTACACAGGTATCAGAGGAGAAAAAAATAAGCAGGAGATTGATAGTTACGACAGGTTCCTTCAACCTATTACAGTTACCAACGACACTTTCAACATACTCCCTTCCGTAAATGCCGTTTACCTGTTTAACGACGAAAACCTTTTACGGGTGGCCTATGGCGAATCATTGAACCGTCCTGAGTTCAGGGAGATTGCCCCCTTTCCTTTCTATGATTTCGAAAACAACGCAGTGTATTCAGGAAACCCAAAACTAAAAAATGCATCTATCACCAACGGTGAAATCAGATTTGAACACTATCCCTCTAAAAACGAATTGCTGTCAGTTGGCCTTTTTTACAAAAAATTCAAAAATCCTATTGAGGTAAAATATCTTCAGACCGGTAGCGGATTGGAATATACTTACCAAAATGCAGATCAGGCAATGAATTACGGTGTAGAAGCAGAAATTCGTAAATCGCTTGGCTCGACCGGTTTTCTAGAGAAGTTGAATGTTGCACTGAATGGTGCGCTGATTAAAAGCGAGATCAGTTTCAGCAACAAAGTCACAGAGAAAACACGGCCTATGGCAGGTCAATCACCATATATCCTGAATGCGGGGATCTTTTATAGTGACAAAGAGAAAAGCAGATTGATGATCAACCTGCTTTACAATGTAATTGGTAAAAGAATTCAAATCGTTGGAACTCCCCAGCAAAACTCATGGGAAGACGTTCCTGATGTGTACGAAATGCCACGACATCTGGTAGATTTTGTAATCAGTAAAAAAGTTGGAAAATACATGGAAATAAAATTTTCCATCAAAGATTTACTTAACCAAAGCGTTGTCTACAAACAAAATATAAATGCAACGGTAGATATGAGCTATTACAATGGTGGAATTTCTGCTATCAAAAATTTCAACAGGGATCAGGTTCTAAGAAGCTTCAAACCAGGAAGCAGTTACTCCCTTGAATTGGGATTCCGCTTCTGATAGAACCTCAAAACACATCACTAATAACACTGGACATCATATCAATAACATTGTAAAAACAAATAAAATAACAATCTAAAATTTACAAACATGAAACGTTTTATTTCTAATTTCCTTTTATTATCTGTTTTACTAGTAGGAATATCTTCCTGCAAAAAGGATCCGGTAGTTGTCAAAGCAACAGGAATTTCACTCGACCAAAAAACCGCAGTAGTCAGAATTGGTACGCCACTTAAGCTGACTGCCTCCATAGCACCATTTGATGCAACAGACAAATCTGTTACCTGGACCACCAAAGATGCTTCAATTGCAGGCGTTGCTGCCGATGGAACAGTTTCAGGGGTTGCAACAGGAAGCACTGAAATAACTGTAACAGCCAATGACGGTTCATTCACAGATAAATGCGCTGTGACAATTTTCCCTTCAGCCGGATCTACCATATCTCTGACTGGCAATATTACTTCCAATGTAACTTTGAAATCAGACATTAATTATATCCTGGATGGTTGGGTCTATGTGAAATCAGGTGCAACGATAACCATTGAACCAGGGACTGTTATCAAAGGAAAAACTGATACCAAAGCATCATTGGTTATTGAAAGAGGTGCCAAAATAATGGCAATCGGTACAGTCGCAAAACCTATCATTTTCACTTCGGCAAAACCGGCAGGATCACGTGCAGCAGGAGACTGGGGTGGCATTGTTCTCTGTGGAAATGCAAAAATTAACGTGACTGGCGGGGAAGCCGAAATTGAAGGCGGTTTGGGAACTAAATACGGCGGTACTGACGACAACGACAATTCAGGTACTTTGCAGTATGTCAGGATAGAATTTGCAGGATATGCATTCCAGCCAGACAAAGAAATCAACGGATTAACGCTTGGTGCAGTGGGCCGAGGAACAACAATTGACTACGTTCAGGTATCATTTGCAAACGACGATTCTTTTGAATGGTTTGGCGGAACAGTAAATTGCAAGCACCTGATTGCTTTCAGCGGTTTAGATGACGAGTTTGATACCGATTTTGGTTTTAGCGGATATGTTCAGTATGCAGTTGGATTGCGCGATCCAATGATTGCAGATATTTCAAAATCAAACGGTTTCGAATCTGACAACGATGGAAGCGGATCAACAAACATACCTACGACCAACCCCAGATTCGCTAATGTGAGCCTTTTCGGCCCGCTTGCAACAGTTAATACTACAATAAACCCCTTGTTCCAGGCAGCCATGCATATTAGAAGAAAATCAAACCTTGAAGTATACAATTCACTCTTCGCAGGATGGCCAAAAGGATTACTACTGGCAGATCCTAAAGGAAACGGTGGTTCAGGTGCGCAGGTAAAAGGTTGTATTTTATCAGGAATGACAGCCAACTTTAGTGGCAACACAGCCGGAGAACAAGCATTTTTTGAAGATGTAACTCGTCTCAACAGAACTGTCGCGCTGAATACTGATTTGAAAGTAACCACTCCTTTCAACCTTACTGCTCCAAACTTTCTGCCACAAACGGGTTCTCCCTTGCTGACCGGCGCTGCAACTCTTCCAACAGGATTAGAAGCAACTGATTACATCGGGGCATTCAAAACAACAGACTGGACAGCGGGATGGACAAATTGGAACCCAAAAACGACTGTATATTAACTCTTTTGCATCTAAAATAAAAGGCTGCTCTATATGGAGCTGCCTTTTATTTTGGATGCATCTTAGCAAGGATATAGCTAAACAATACTTTCTTAATTTGCTATATTTGAGATATTTTTACTAAACAAGTATTATTTTAGATGAAAAAGAAATTATTGATTATCCTCTTTGTTTTCATGACCTTCTTATCATTTTCACAGGATATTGTTAATGTCGATGGAAAATATTTTAAAAAAGGTATGCTTTATACTGGCGTTCATACTGAATACTACAACAACAATCATCCCAAAACAATATTGAACATTTCAAACGGGGTACTGGACGGCTCTGTCACTATCTTTTTTGAAAATGGCATAAAACAAGAGTTACGTTCCTATAAAAATGGCAAAAAAGAGGGTCTTTGGATTACCTGGGACGAATCGGGAAATAAAACCGCTCAGGCAGAATATAAGGACAATGAGAAAAACGGGGACTGGTTTATATGGACACCCCAAGGTAAACCATTGTATGAATTGCACTATCTGATGGGGCAAAAAACTGGCACATGGAAAATCTACGATGAGACAGGAAAACTCATCAATGAGAGAAATTATTAACTGCAAAACCTAGTTTTGTTACTGATGTTTAATGGAATTGTAATCGTACTGTAATCAAAATGTAACAGGATTGACCGTACTTTACAGCGTACTAAAAATAATTAAAATGAAAAAGGCACTTTTAACATTTTTCGTTGTATCGGTTTTTGCTTCAGCTTTTGCTACAGTTAGCGACAAATCAGAGAACAAAGGGAAAACTACAGAACTATCCGGTTCAAGCGCAATACCATCTGTATCAATTACAGGTAAAGTAATTGACTTAAACTCGGGAGAAGCTCTTGCCGGAGTTCAGGTAGCAATCGAAGGTTCTATTAAAAAAGTTCATACAGATTTTGATGGAAATTTCAAAATTGAAAATTTGCAACCGGGTTCATATAATGTAATAGCTTCATACATTTCTTACAATAAAAGTTTTGTGGAGAAATTGGAAGTTGGAAAATCAAATCAGCCTTTGAATATAAAATTGCAGTCTGCCAATTAATGATAACATGGTTCAAAAAAACGGAATTGCAAAATATGCGATTCCGTTTTTTCTTAACCTCGATGGCTACTCCCGTTAAAAAAACATCCATTGGAGTATCCAATTGTATTAAAAAGGACTCAAATTTGGATTAAACATCTGTTTATTAATAATTTATTAATAATTAAGCTGCATAAACGTGTAACAGATTTGTAATAATTTTGTAACATTAATTATTACATATGTAACAATATTGTAACATCATTGTGGGAACTTTGTACCGAAAATAATTTCAAACATTAATTGATGAAAAAACAAGTTTCAATTTTCTTACTCCTCGCAGTGATGATGGCATTTAAAGTAAGTGCACAAGAATCAAATGTAAGCGAGAAACTAACTGAAGTTAATGACAAGGTTAACGGTCTTCTTGAGCGTGTAGCAAACGATGAAGCCGATTTGCAAAAATTGACTAAAATCAAAGTCTCTGGTTACATCCAGGCTCAATATCAAAAATTTGAAAGTCCCGCTTTACTATCTACCTCTAACAACTATTTTTCATTAAGGCGCGTCAGGGTAAAATTCACCTATGAAGCAGCGGACGGGGTTAAATTCGTTCTGCAACCTGATTTCTCTCCAGGGGCCCTTTCCCTGAAAGATGCCTATGTGGTCTTGAACGACCGCTGGACAAAAGCTTTCAGCTTTACCGCAGGTAAATTCAACAGGCCCAACTACGAAGTTGAATACTCCTCCAGCCAACGCGAAATGCCGGAGCGCTCTGCCGTAATCAGGGCTCTTTATCCAGGGGAACGAGCCATTGGTGCTAAACTGGAATTCAACCCATTGAATTTACCAATCCACATGCAACTGGCCTTGTTCAACGGAGCCGATGGAATTACGGTTAATAATAGCGCTGGTTCAAATTTGAACTCCAACGAGAACAAGGATTATGACAATTTCAAGGATGTAATGGCCCGTGTGACCTATAACCTGACACTTGGCAATTTTGGTGGCCTTGATTTTGGCGCCCATGGTTACTTCGGAAAACTTAAATCAATGGCCACAACCAGCTATTTAAGCGACTACACTACCGTGAAAAAGGCCAATATTGGTGATGGTATTGCTAAGAGCTGGGCAGGAGCTGAATTTCAATTGTTTGCCGATGTGTTGGGTGGCCTTTCGGTCAAAGGCGAGTACATTGCAGGAAAGAATGCCTCCATTGGTTTTGTTCCCCCCGGAACAACCCTTGGTGCAGCCAATTTCCAAAATAAATTTGCAGGCTACTATCTCTACTTAATCAAGAACCTGGGTAAAAAGAACCAATTTGCCTTGAGATACGACTACTACGATCCAAACACAGATATCAAAGGCAAAGATGTTTCGATCAGCGGTTATGCTGCAACTGCCACGCTAGCGAAGAAAATGAGCGGTAAATCTGATTTGGCAACCAGCACTGTTGGACTGGCTTATCATCACTACTTCGATGATAACATCAGAATTTCACTGGCCTATGACATAGTTCAAAACGAAAAAGTCGGAACAGCCGGTAAGGTTGTCGATAACTACACCACAGCAGCTGGGGTTGCCGGAACAATGGACTGGAGCAATGCCATCAATCAGAATGTATTGACCTTAAGGATCCAGGCAAAATTCTAAACAAAACCTGGCTTAGAAGAGTTATAAAAAAAATACAACAAAACATAAAAATTACAGATATGAAATCATTTAATTTAATAAAACTAGCGATTGTCGCAGTGGTTTTGGGCGCAATCAGCTTTGCATTCTCTGCAGCTCCTCAGAAAATCACAGTAAAGGGATCCGATACCCTGGTCATTCTTGCACAGAAATGGGCCGAAGAGTACATGAAAAGTAATGCTGCGGTCACTATCCAGGTTACCGGGGGTGGATCCGGCGTAGGCATTTCGGCTTTAATCAATGGTGCGACAGATATCGCCAATGCAAGCCGTAAGATGAAAACGACTGAAAAAGATAAGCTTAAAGCCAGATACAACACTTTGGGTGTCGAAGTTGCTTGTGCAAAAGATGGTATCACCGTTTACCTGCATCCCTCAAATAAAGTTAAAGAATTGTCAATAAAACAATTAAGTGATATCTACAAGGGAATCATAACCAATTGGAAAGAGGTAGGCGGAGCGGATCAGACCATCAAATTGTATGGCAGGGAGAATAGCTCAGGTACTTACGTCTTCTTTCAGGAGCATGTTGTAAAAGGCGACTATGCAACTTCTTGTCAGACGCTTCCAGGAACAGCTGCAGTTGTAAACGCAGTTAAAAAAGATCCCAGCGGTATTGGCTATGGAGGCGCTGCCTATGCAGAAGGCATTGAAATTTGCAAGGTAAAAAAGGATGACAACAGCCCAGGATACAAAGCTAATGCCGAAACTATCAAAAACAACGAATATCCTATTACACGTTACTTGTACATGTACCTTTCCAACAGACCTACCGGTGAGATCAAAAAATACATCGACTGGATCTTAAGCGTGGAAGGCCAAAAGTTGGTGGTAGAGATGGGGTACTTCCCTGTTAAGTAATCAATGACAATCTGCATTTTCAACAACGAACATTTCAATTCATAGACAACATTTACCGCATAGCGCACCACACCAGGTGTACTGTGCGGTAAGTTTGTATACATACCTTATCAGATTTTAATCCTACTTTTACCAAAAAGCAGCTTTAATGACCAATAAAAAACCAATAAAGGATCAACACAACCCAAACACTGAATCGGGTAAAATTGATATAACACAAAAGAAATTTCGACTCAGTGATTTTTTAGCTGAAAAAGTAATCAAAGGAGTTGCATTTCTTTCAATTGCCATCATTGTTCTGATTTTTGTTTTTGTTTTCAGGGAATCACTGCCCATCTTCCAATCGGAAAAAAATTCTGTCAGTCAGATTACGGCAAAGGAGGAAGTACAAGAGACCTATGGCGATGTAACGGACAAAGCCCCGGTAACTACTGATGTACGTGGGACATCAGTAGCAGTAAAGGACACAGCAGAGATACAGGAACAGTATGGGGCAGTTAAAGATTCATCGGCTATTCAGGAGCAGTATGGGGTTCAGACCAACGATTCACTTAGCGGTAAACCAGAAGATGAAAATTACACTGTCAGCTCAGGAAGTGGATATGACCACAACAGTGCCGCTTTGAGAACGCTTGGAACTACTGAATGGGTGCCGGTTTCTGAAAAGCCCAGGTATGGAATTCTGGCCTTGTTGCTGGGAACATTAAAGATCACGTTGATTTCAATGCTTTTCGCAGCCCCGCTCGCCATTCTGGCTGCGCTTTATACCTCCGTCTTTGCCAACAAAAAGATGAAAGAGATTATCAAACCAACCATCGAATTGCTCGCAGGATTTCCTTCCGTTGTGATTGGATTTTTTGCGCTCATGGTGTTGGCAACCTTTCTTCAATCAATTTTTCATTACGATACACGTCTCAATTCATTTGTAGGTGGTATCGCGATGGGTATTGCAGCCATACCAATTATCTTTACCATCACGGAAGACGCCCTAACGGCCGTTCCTAAAACATACTATGAAGCCAGTCTCGCGTTGGGCGCCTCCAGATGGCAAACGGCCTTCTTTGTTATTCTTCCTGCCGCGACCCCCGGGATCTTTGCCGCCATTCTTTTGGGCATTGGCAGGGTATTTGGCGAGACCATGATCGCCTTGATGGCAACAGGCAATGCGGCCCAGATGGACATTAATCCGTTTGAATCCGTTCGTACGTTAGCAGCTACTATCGGGGCAGAAATGGCAGAGGTGGTATTCGGGGATACCCATTACAATGTGTTGTTTCTTATTGGTTCATTACTCTTTATTTTCACCTTTCTGCTCAACGCTATTGCTGAGTTTTACGTGAAGGGCAAACTATTGAAACGTATACAGGGAAAATGATCAAGAACAAAAAGATAGATATCAAAGGTGCTGCCATTGAAGGGGCAACCCTAATCTCTGCCCTAATCATCATAGCCATTGTTGTGGTGATGATCGTAGTGATTGTAAAAGGTGGTAAAGAGCAACTCTCCTGGGAGTTTTTGACCAGTTTCCCAACGGACGGGATGACCAAAGGAGGTATTTTTCCAGCCATTTACGGAACATTTTTGCTGGTTATCATCATGTCAGTGGCTGCAGTACCATTTGGGACCATCACCGCCATCTACCTGACTGAATATGCCAAAGAAAACTCAGTTGTTGCAAAAACCATACGGTTTGCAGTACGAACACTTGCTGTTATCCCATCCATCATTTATGGTCTGTTTGGTCTTGGTTTTTTCATCAAATTTGTTGGAGCCCAAGTCGATTCGACCTTTTACGGAGGTCAGCTGAAATGGGGACAACCCAATTTGCTGTGGGCCAGCCTGACCATGGCATTGCTGACTCTCCCCGTTGTAATTGTCTCTGTGGAAGAGGCTTTGAAAACTGTCCCAAAAGATTTGAGGGCGGCTAGTTTAGCATTGGGTGCGACCAAATGGCAAACAATCTGGAAAGTGGTACTTCCGGGATCAATATCCGGTATTATGACAGGTACAATTCTGGCAGTCAGCCGGGGTGCCGGCGAAGTCGCCCCAATTCTTTTCACAGGAGCCGCCTATTATCTGGCAACCTTACCAGGATTAAGCGACCAGTTCATGGTACTTGGTTACCACATTTATGTTATGACCACTCAATCAGCCAATGTAGATCAAACCCTGCCCATCCAGTTTGGGACCACCTGTGTGCTGTTGATGCTAACCTTTCTGCTGAACATGTCGGCAGTCATTTTAAGATACCGGATCAGAAAAAAGAAAAACAATTGATATGACCATTGAAAAGATTAACACGGAGAATCTGTTTTTATATTATGGTTCAAAGCTGGCCTTAAACAACATCTCTATAAAGATTCCTGAAAAGAAAGTTACCGCATTTATAGGACCATCCGGATGCGGCAAATCGACTTTTCTGAGAAGCCTGAACAGGATGAATGATTTGATTGACAATGTTAAGATTGAAGGTAAGGTAATGATCGACGACATCAATATCTACGATAAAAATATCGACGTGGTCAATCTCCGCAAGAAGGTTGGTATGGTATTTCAAAAATCCAATCCGTTTGCCAAATCCATTTACGAGAACGTTGCCTATGGCCCAAGAATAAACGGGATCAACAACAGCAATCTGCTTGATGAAATTGTGGAAACGGCACTGAAAAACGCAGCCATTTGGGAGGAAGTAAAAGACCGCCTTGGCGATTCTGCCCTGGGGCTTTCAGGCGGTCAACAACAGCGGCTTTGTATCGCCCGGACACTTGCAGTGAACCCCGAGATAGTGCTAATGGATGAACCGGCAAGCGCCCTGGATCCATTGTCTACTTCAAAGATTGAAGAGTTGATTGTACAATTGAAAGAGCATTTTACCATTGTCATTGTGACCCACAACATGCAACAGGCCTCACGGATCAGTGACCATACGGCCTTCTTCTACCTTGGTGAGCTGATAGAATTTGACAAAACAAGGAAAATATTTACCAATCCGGAGAAGAAACAAACTGAAGATTACATCACCGGGCGTTTTGGCTGATGCAGAAACAATTTATACTTTTAAACATGGAAAATTATAGGATATTCGATTCTGAACTCGATAAACTTCGCGACAGGGTATTTCAAATGAGTGTGCAGGTAAACCGGCAACTGATTGATGTTGTCGCTGCGATGAATACCGGCGATCTTCAACTTGTAAAAAAGATCATTGACAATGACGCAGAGATCAACAATTTAGACACCAAGATTGATAAGCTCTGTCAGAAAATCTTTGCGTTGCAGCATCCGGTTGCCTCCGACCTCAGGTACATCATGTCGTCCCTCAAAATCAACAATGATCTTGAAAGAATCGGGGACCACGCGGTAAATATTGCCAAAAGGATAGGGACTTTACTGGATTATCCCCATTTGGTGGATGAGCTTGGCCTTGATAATATTGGCTCAAAAACATTGGAACTGTTTGCCGATGTACTTTCCTTGATCAGTTCACTGGATATCACTTTTGCTGACAAAATTCTCGACAAGGCAGATAAAATAGACATTGATTGTAAAAAGATCATTTCGAAGATATTCAAGGAGATGCTGCATCAGCCTGACGTGGTGGAAGTATCAGCCAACATACTGATTATCATAAATCTATTTGAAAGAGTGGCGAGTTATTCAACAAACATTGCCGAAGCAATCAGTTTTGTTGTTGATGGGGAGATTATCAAGCACAAAAAAAGAAATGACAATTGACAGTTGAAAATTGACAATGACATACATTACTGAATGAAGAATTACATATCATTGTCAATTGTCCGTTTTCAATTGTCAACTACTTAATATGAAAACAATGAAGGAGACTTTTCGGCTATTGGTAGTAGAAGATGAGGAGGATATCAATGAGATACTTAAGTTCAACCTCGAAAATGAGGGATATACCGTAGATTCTTGTTTTTCTGCTGAAGAGGCCCTCAGAAAAGACCTGTCACGTTATGATTTGATACTTCTGGATGTAATGATGGGGAAAATGTCAGGATACAATCTTGCCCAAAAAATCAGAAAAGAGTTACAGCTCAACGTTTCAATTATCTTTCTGACGGCACGGACCACTGAAAATGACCTGCTGACAGGTTTCAATATCGGAGCAGATGATTACATTACCAAACCTTTTTCCATCAAGGAGTTGGAGGCGCGCGTCAAAGCTGTATTAAAAAGGGGAAACAAATCATCTTCAAACGCAGCGGCAACCTCGCTTCAATTGGGCGAGTTAATCCTGGACCTGGAGAGTAAGCGACTTTACATCGGAAAACAGAAAATTGATCTTTCCAGAAAAGAGTTTGACATTCTTTTTCTTCTTGGCAAGTCTCCCGGAAAGATCTATTCCCGTGAAGAAATCCTTAACCGGATATGGGAAAGCGATGTGATTGTCACGGATCGCACGGTGGATGTCAATATGACCAGGCTGAGGAAGAAAATGGAAGCTGCCGGTTCCTACATTCGCAACAAACCAGGTTTTGGTTATTACTTCGAAATTTAAATTATAAATACGAACAATATGATTTTTAAGTACCATTCCATTAAATGGAAGCTCTTTGCTTACTATTCCCTGCTATTCACCATATTTACCCTCTCCATCGTTTTATATCAAAACAAAAGGGAGCAGTATTTCAGGACAGCGGAGCTCCGAACTTCCCTCAATGATTATACAGATCTAACCAATCGCTTTCTGGAAAATTATTCCCTTGAAAAAGAGAAAAACTATTCAAAGCTGGATAGCCTTAAAATCATGATTCCTCCTGATAAAGTAAGGATTACAGTGATTAACAAGGCCGGAATCGTATTGTACGACAACAGCGTTTCGGACTATGTCCACATGGAAAACCATCAGAGTAGGCCGGAGTTTCAAAAAGCCATTTTTGAGGAGTTCGGCGAGAATATCCGTCATTCTGCCACCACCAACAGAGAATATTTTTACTATGCCAAAAGTTATAACAATCTGATAATCAGAGCTGCTGTTGTTTACGATGTCCGAATAAAAGAATTTCTGAGGGCCGACCGTGTATTTATCCCATTTTTTATCCTGCTCTTTGTGATTTTCGGGTTTCTCCTTCGTTACATAGGCAACCTTTTGGGCGATTCGATCACCAAGTTGAAGGATTTTGCTGTAAAAGTCAGAAGAAATGAAGCTACCGAATTTGATGAGAACATAGAATTCCCCAACGATGAACTGGGATCTATCAGCCAGGAAATCATTCAGTTGTATCGCCAACTTAACAAGACCAAGAGTGAACTGTTACTGGAAAAAGAGAAACTGGTTAGTCATCTGTATGTACTGAAAGAAGGTGTTGCATTCTTCTCCCGCGCAAAGAAGGCGATCCTTAACAACAGCCATTTTATCATCTACCTAAATATCATTTCGGAAGAGACAACCACTTCTACCGAGAAAATCTTCAAATCAAAAGCCTTTGCAGATATTAATAGTTTTCTGGATAAAACCTTTGCAGAGAGCGAAACATCCCAGCTGCAGGAGCTAGCAAGAATGCAATTTACAGTTCAGAAAAACAGCTACCACTTTACCATTCAGTGTATTATATTCCCTGATAAGAGTTTCGAAATCCTCATTGCCGATCAGACCGAGCAGGTAAAAAGGAGCATCATGAAGCAACAAATTACCTCCAACATCTCCCATGAGCTCAAAACACCTATCTCTTCTGTGAAAGGCTACCTCGAAACCGTGCTCAACAACCCTTCATTGGACCAAAGCAAACAGCACTACTTCATTAGGAAAGCTTATGTTCAATCGGAAAGATTGACCCAACTGGTGAATGACATTGCCATGCTAAATAAAATCGAAGAGTATTCAGACCTGTACATTCGCGGGAAAATCCAGGTAAGAAAAGCCATCGAAGAGGCTGTTGAGAGTATGCAGGATCAATTGAATAATAAATCGATCACTGTTGAGGACAACATCGGACCAAACTTGGTGGTCAATGCCAATTATTCGCTCATATTCTCCATTTTCAGAAATCTGATCGAAAACTCAGTGATCTATGGCGGAGAAAAAATCACCATTTGGATCTCCAAGTACCATGAAGATGCCTCCTTCTATTTCTTCTCCTATGCCGACAATGGCCCGGGGGTGGACGAGGAACACATCCCGAGACTATTTGAGCGGTTCTACAGGGTTGATTCGGGGCGCTCACGCAAACAGGGTGGTACAGGACTAGGACTGGCCATTGTCAAAAATGCCGTACTCAGTTTCAATGGTGATATTTCGACCCGACTACGCGAGGGAGGCGGCTTGGAATTTATCTTCTCGCTGCCTAAATAATTTTTAATGGAGTCGTTGCTTCAAAGAGTGAAATAATTTTGGTTATTTTGAAATCCTTTCAAATTTTGAAAACATTTTCATGAGAGACAAAATAGCTGCACTCAATCAAAAACTTGCCGGTTCAGATGCAATCGGTTTGCTTTCCTATTTTTTAACCGGATACAAGGGAAAAATAGCCCTGTCCACCAGTCTGGGGCTTGAAGACCAGGTGTTGACCGAAATGGTCTGTTCCATCGACAAAAATGCTAAAATTTTCACGCTCGACACAGGCAGGTTATTTCCGGAGACCTACGATCTGATTCACCGCACCAATCAAAAATATGGGATACAGACACAGGTTTACTTTCCGGATGCCATACAGGTGGAAGAAATGGTGCATGCAAAAGGGATCAATCTCTTTTACAACTCCGTGGAGGATCGAAAAACCTGCTGCCGTATCCGGAAGATCGAGCCACTGAAAAGGGCTTTCGCAGGATTGGATGTCTGGATATGTGGATTAAGGAGGGACCAATCCGTTACGAGGGCTGAAATGCAGCCCATTGAATGGGATGAAAACAATGGCCTGATAAAACTAAACCCGCTGATCGACTGGAGCGAAGAGCAGGTCAAAAGCTACATCAAAGAGCACAAAATCCCCTACAACCCACTTCACGACAAGGGTTTTCCAAGTATTGGCTGTCAGCCCTGCACCAGGGCCATCCTACCGGGAGAGGATCTCAGGGCCGGCCGCTGGTGGTGGGAAAATCCTGATACGAAGGAGTGTGGGTTGCATAAAAGGTAATCCCACTTATTTCAACTACCTTTGCACCAATTAAATTAGTTGCAAAGAATATGTTATTTCGTTCATTGAACATCATAGAACCCATTTTAAAAGCAGTAGAAGAGGAGGGTTACACGACTCCAACCCCCATTCAGGCAGAAGCCATTCCAATCGTTTTACAGGGCACAGACCTGCTCGGATGCGCGCAGACCGGAACCGGAAAAACCGCTGCATTTGCCATTCCGATCTTACAATTGCTCAGTTCAACCAAGACATTCGGAAACAAGAAAAAGATCCGAAGTCTGGTTGTTACACCGACCAGGGAGTTGGCCATCCAGATTGAAGAGAGTTTTAAGGCTTATGGCCGGCATACCGGATTGACCTGCACGGTTCTTTTTGGAGGAGTCAACCAAAATCCGCAAACTGCAGCCTTGCGTAAGGGTGTAGACATTGTTGTTGCAACGCCGGGCCGGCTGTTGGACTTGATGAACCAGGGGTTTCTCACCTTGAGGGATGTTGAAATCTTCGTCCTGGATGAAGCCGACCGGATGCTGGACATGGGATTTATCCACGATGTAAAAAAATTGCTCACCGCCCTTCCAAAAAGCAGGCAATCGTTGTTCTTTTCCGCAACCATGCCACCGGAGATTGTCAGACTTGCCAATACGATATTGCATAATCCTGTAAAAGTCTCTGTTACACCAGACTCTTCGACTGTTGATATCATCCAGCAGTCGGTCTTTTTTGTTGACAAGGGGAATAAAAGCGCCTTGTTGTTGGAGATCCTTAAAGATCAAAAGATTAAAACCGCATTGGTGTTTACCCGGACAAAACACGGAGCCAATCTCGTAGTTAAAACACTTCTAAAGCATAATATTTCGGCAGAAGCCATCCATGGAAACAAGGCCCAAAGTGCCCGTCAGCGTGCCCTTTCAAATTTCAAGGAGCAATCCACCAGGGTACTGGTCGCGACAGATATCGCTGCACGGGGCATTGATGTCGATGACCTGGAATATGTGGTCAATTACGAAATTCCAAACATTCCAGAAACCTACGTACACCGCATTGGAAGAACCGGGCGTGCCGGAGCAGAAGGCACGGCTTATTCCTTTTGCGATGCTACGGAGAAGGAGTACCTGAGGGATATTGAGAAGCTTATCAACAAAAAGGTTCCGGTAGCAGAGAATCCTCTTTACCCATTGATGGATCACAATGCCGTCAAACCCGTACAACAACAAGGCAGGGGAAATTCGGGTCACGCCAGGCCCAAACCGGTGGAGGCAAAAATGGCGGTTGTTACTAACAGAACACCAAAGATCTTGTTCAGCAAAAGCCGCTCCTAAAAAAGTAAAAAGGGATAAAGTAAGAACGCCACGATTTTGATCGCGGCGTTCTTACTTTATCCTTTTAACTTTATCCTTTATCCTTCTTAATCGTATTTGTGATCCGGATCCACCTCCTCATCACAATTCCCCTTGTTGTACTGTTCCATGGCACGCAGGCTCATACCCATTGAAGAGAAACCCCCATCGTGGAAAAGATTCTGCATGGTGACCTTTTTTGTAAGATCCGAGAACATCACAATACAGTAATCGGCACATTCGTCGGCGGTGGCATTGCCCAGTGGCGACATCCTCTCGGAAAAATCAAGCAAACTGTCGAACATCTTAATCCCGTTACCTGCTGTGGTTGGTGTTGGGGATTGGGAGATAGTATTGATCCTGACATTTCGCTCACGTCCATAGATGTAGCCGAAACTACGGGCGATCGATTCGAGCAATGATTTGGCATCAGCCATGTCGTTGTAGCCGTAAAAAGTACGCTGTGCAGCAACATAAGAGAGGGCCAGCACAGAAGACCACTCGTTTAAAGCATCCAGTTTACGGGCTGTCTGAAGAACCTTGTGGAAAGAGAGCGCCGAAACATCCAGCGTTTTGGCAAGGAAGTCATAATCCAGGTCACTGTAGTGCCTTCCTTTGCGCACATTGGGCGACATGCCGATGGAATGGAGAATAAAGTCCAGTTTTCCACCCAGTACTTCCATTGATCTGATAATCAAATGTTCCAAATCCTCCAGATTAACAGCATCTGCTGGAATTACTTCTGTATTGCATTTTTCGGCCAGAAGCTGGGTATCGCCCATTCGGAGTGCAATCGGCACATTGGTCAATGTAAAAATTGCACCTTCCTCATAGGCCCGTTCGGCCACTTTCCAGGCAATGGAATGCTCGTTCAGAGCACCGAAAATAATTCCTCTTTTCCCTTTTAACAAATTGTAAGACATGCTTGTAGATGTAAATTAATGTTCTAATATGATTTAATGAATTGATAAGTTGATGACTTTAGGTAGAAAGTGCCTAAAGTGTCTAGAGTATTTAAAGTGTCTAAAGTTGATGTAGACGTTTGATCTATTCATTGAGTTTATCATACGTGTTTTTGATTTTTCAGTTTCAATTTTTCTGATTGGCGTTAAGAAATGGGGTACCTGCAAGATTAACTTTAGGCATTTTAGGCACTTTAAATACTTTAGGCACTACCCACTACTTGAGCAACTCCTCCGCATTCAACCTTGCAGCCTCTGTAATCACTTCGCCGCTCAGCATTTTAGCAACCTCATCGACCCTGTCTTCCCGGGACAATAACTTTAAACGAGTGATGGTTTCTTGTTCTGTGTCCTCTTTGTAAACAAGGTAATGCACATCCCCTTTTGCAGCAATCTGGGGTAAATGGGTAATATTAATGACCTGCATATCCAGTGAAATTTCCTTAAGGATATTACCCATTTTATCCGCTGTTTCGCCGGAAATTCCCGAATCAATTTCATCAAAAAGGATAGTTGGCAATGCTTTGGATTTGGATATCAACGCTTTGATGGAAAGCATCAACCTCGAGAGTTCACCACCTGAAGCCACTTTGGATATTTCATTGAGTTCTCCGTTCTTATTGGCCGTAAAAAGAAAATTTGCCTCATCCCTGCCCCACTGTGTGAGCGGTAAGCCGGAAGATATTTCAACCAAGAATTTGGAATTTAGCATCCCCAGCTGATACAGTTGCTCCTCAACCTTCTGCCCCATCCGTTCAGTGACAGATTTTCTGTTCTTTGTCAACTTTTCGGCAAGTTCCAACAATTCATTTTCTTTTTCGTTAACGGAATTTTTAAGGGCCAAAAGTGATTCGTCATTCGAAAAGACGCTGCTCACTTTCAATTCAAAATCATCCCTGAGTTTGATCAAATCCTCCTCTCCGGAAACATGGTGTTTTTGTTGTAGCGAATAGAGTTGATCAAGCCTTTCGCTCAAATAAACGATCCTGCCTGGATCAATTTCCATTTTTTCGGAGGAATAGGCTACCTCAGCAGCTATATCACTCATTTCCAAATAAATACTATTCACCCTTTCGATTAAGCCGGCTGCTTCCGGATAAAATTTAAGGATTCTGTTCAGAATGTTTACAGACTCTTTCACCCTGACCAAGGCATTCCCATCCTCCTCCCTCAAAAGGTTTGCAACTGAGAGAAAGGCTGTTTTTAGCTCATCCGCATGGGTAAGCAAGGTAAGTTCATGTTCAAGTTTCTCCTGTTCGCCTGATTGGAGATTGGCGTTGGAAAGCTGTTCCAGTTGAAACTGAAAATAATCCAGCTCCTGCCGCATGAGTTGTGCCGTTTCTTCTGCAGTTGTCAACTCCGCAAGCAGCGCTTTGTACACTTTGTATTTATGCTGATACGCTTTGAGAAGCGCTGAATTTCCCGCATAATAATCAACCACCATCAATTGGAACAGCCGATTCCCGAGTTCCAGGCTCTGGTGCTGGGAATGGATATCAATCAATCTGAGGCCAATATCCTGCAATGTCTTAAGATTCACCGGGGTGTCATTGACGAAAGCCCGGGATTTACCATTGGCCGCAATCTCCCTTCTGAAGATCACCTGTTTGTCGTAGTCGAGGTCATTTTCTAAAAACAGGGGTTCCAATCCGTATCCGTCTACATCAAATACACCCTCCACAATGCATTTGTTCCCCTTGTCCTTCAAGACCGTTGTATCTGCCCTTTGACCCAATATCAATGACAATGCGCCAATCAGAATCGATTTGCCCGCGCCGGTTTCGCCGGTAATGATGGTTAGCCCGGAGGTAAAATCGACATCCAGCTCCCTGATCAATGCATAATTTCTTATCTGTAAACGTCTTAACATGAAATCGAATAATTTTTCAAATTTGCCGCAAACGGCATCGTGTCTTAATTTGAATTTGAACCGAATACCCAGGGTTCTCCCGCACCTGCGGGACTCCACCCAGGGCTACAATACTGGTCATCCCTACCGGGATTACAAAACATTGCAGCACGACTCTGCTCATCCGCTCATCTTCTCATCATCAAATTAGCTAATCAAAACACCTTCTGCTGCATAATCGCTTCATATTTCCCTGAATTGGCAGGATCGCATTCAGATAATATGGTCATGATCCGGCTTTTCTCATCGGTTGAACCTTTGGAAAAGATATTAACAATCTCGTCGGATTTGGCATCGAAAAAAATCCTGTTAATGTAGGTATCGGGCCGGGTCCTGTAAACCTTTTGCATATTTTTCAATGCATCGGCAATCTCGCCGCGGCCCAGATCAGGCTTTTCCGACATCATATCCAATCCGAGCCGGTGGTATCGGTACATCAGGTCCCGGAATGGGCTGTAGGCCTTGTTGGTGAGGTTATCCACCAGCCAGAACCGGTTGTTGTTCCCTTCAAAGGCCCTCCATCCCTTTTCCCTTGAATTCTGAGATTTGTTGACAATATCCTTTGCCCGCTGAAAATAAGGGCTTCCTCCCATAGGGGAAAAAGTATCGTAATCAAACCCAAGAATAATGTAGGCATAATAGGCCAAAATATTGGTAAGGGCATTGGTATTGGAAGTTTCACTGAATTCCAGCGGCTGAAACTCGACATACCGTACATCAAAATCATTGTCTTTGATGTTGAGAATTGGGGTCTGGTAGGAAGCGTTAAAAACTGGACGGTTTAACTGAACCTGCATGGTTCCTTTGAACTCATCCGAGCCGATCTGATCGGTTATTTGGATGAAGATGGTGCAGACAATACGCTCATCGAAGAAAAATTGGTTGTCAGTCCATTTCCTGGTGTTCATAAATTCGGAGATATCGGTCCGCATAGTCTGGAAGATTTCTTTATAGGTACCTTCAATGCGTGAACTGGAGACACTGACATTGCATTGCAGCTCCTGGGCAGAGAGCTGAAACAACCAAAGGCATAAAATAGCGGAGAGTAACGTCCGGGGCATAGCAATAAAATGTTTCCTAAAAATATACATTCTAATCAAATTGCGAGGGGTAATTTATGGAAATCATTTTCTTGACAATATCTGCTGCCACCTCCTGTTTTGATTTCAAAGGATAGTTGAAAACCTTACCATCCCTGGTAAGGATGGTTATCTTGTTGGTATCAAAACCGAATCCAGCCCCCTCTTCTTTCAGGGAGTTAAGGACGATCATGTCGAGATTTTTAGATTTCAGTTTGGAAAATGCATTCTCCATTTCATTCTGGCTCTCAAGTGCGAACCCCACCAAAATCTGGTTCGGTTTCTTCAACTTGCCCAATTCAGCAGCAATATCCTTGTTGGGACGAAGCTCGAGGACCATATTCCCATGGGATCGTTTAATTTTCTCCTTTTCAATTTTAACTGGGGCATAATCGGCAACGGCAGCGGTCATGATGGCGCCATCGCAAGAGTCAAAATATTTCAAACAAGCAGCATACATTTCATCTGCCGAAGTAACATCTATTCTCTGAATGGAAGGGTGGTTCGTTTTGAGTTGGACTGGCCCACAGACCATGATTACCCTGGCACCCATCGCCGCCAGGCACTCCGCGAGCGCAAAACCCATTTTCCCGGTCGAGTAATTACCGATAAAACGAACCGGATCAATTTTTTCGTGGGTTGGACCGGCTGTAATGAGGTAGGTCTTGTTCAGAAGTTTATATTTTGGAAAAAAACTGTTCGATGGTTTTCAGTATCGATTCGGGCTCTTCCATTCGTCCCTTTCCAATCAGACCACTGGCAAGCTCACCGCTGGCAGGTTCGATGATGATATTCCCGAATGATTTCAACTTGCGGAGATTCTCCTGCATGGCCGGATGTTCAAACATGTCCAGATCCATTGCCGGGGCAACCATTGCCGTACATTTGGCAGAAATATATGAGGTGGTAACCAGATTGTCGCACAAGCCGTTGGCCATTTTCCCAATGGTAGATGCCGTGGCCGGGGCTACAAGAAAAAGATCGGCCCAGCGTCCCAGGTCGACATGACTATTCCAGGAACCGCTTGATCTGGCGAAAAAATCACTCAAGACAGGCTTTCCCGATAGGGTTGAAAATGTAAGTGGTGTAACAAATTCTTTGGCCGCTTCGGTCATCAAAACCTGTACTTCGGCTCCGGCCTTCATCAATCCCCTCAACAAATATACCGCCTTGTAGGCAGCGATACTGCCCGTCACACAGAGAACAATTTTCTTCCCTTTCAGCGGCATGATGAAGCAGTTTAAATCAAGATCAAAAAATTATTTTTTCTCCTTGGCAGGATTGCGGTAGTAAATCAATCCATCCTTGAACTCTTCATAAGCGATCAAAACCGGTTTGGAAAGCCTTTCGTAGTAACGTGAAATTTCTATTTGTTCGCGGTTTTCGAAGACCTCCTCGAGGTTGTCCGAATAGGAAGCAAACTCCTGCAGTTTCTGGTTTAATTCCTCCTTCACCTCGGCATTGATTTGATTGGCCCTTTTGGCAATGACCATCAATGATTCGTAAATATTATCTGTGGTTGCATCCAACTCACTCAGATTGCGCGGAATTGTGGTCGAGGCTGCTTTAACTTTTCTGTAATCCATAATTTTATATTATTTTTTTACTTCTTCGTCTTTCAAATTCATCATCTTCTTTGTATTGGCAAAGAAACGATCTGCTTCCTTCCGGAATTTGCTATTGGGAAATTCATCCACAAATGTGTAGTACTCATCAAGTTCCGAATTTAAACGTTCGCGTTTCTTCTCTTCAATACTATTTTCACCCAATAAATATTTTGATTTCAACAGGTAAAACATCAACTCCTCACGATATTTGGAGTCTGGATACTCTTTTAAACTGTTTGTCAAAGAGATAACGGCTGCCCGGTAGTCGCCCAGATCGTAATACAGGCGTCCGTTCATGTACGATTTATATACCAGTTTTTCGCGCAGTTCATCAATTAACTTGTTTGCATCGGCAACCTTTGCACTGGATGGAAAAATATTGATGAAAAGTTGCAGCGCATCAATGGCATCCTGGGTCGTTTTTTGATCAAGGCGAGGTGCTGGGGAGTCCAGGTAATAACAATATCCAACCATGTACTGAGACTCCTCGGCAAAACTGCTGCGCGGATACTCTTTGATCAATTGTCTGAAGTAATGTCCGGCCATCAGATAATCATGCTGACCGAAGTTACTTTTCGCCAGGTAGTAGTAAACCTGGTCGGAACGATTTGTTCCCCTGTAGATATTTATCAGTTCAGCATAAAGCTGCGATGATTTGGTGTAATCCTTTTTGTCGTAAAATTCACGGGCTTTCTTGAGTTTATACTCATAATCCGTGCTCTTGACTATCTTCTGATACTCTCCACAAGATGAGGCGATTAATAAAACGCCAACTACAAAATATGCTCTCACGTTCCGAATCATGGTGCAAAGATAAGTTTTTTCTCCATTAATGGAATAAGCAACAACTCTTTTGCTTGCTTAAGAAAGGTTAAAACCGCTGCAATTTTGCAATCCTCCCCTTTCAGAATTAGGATGACTTTCTTTCTTGTTGAAACCCAAAATAATTTTTAGATTTGCAGGCTCTCAAAAACATTTTGCAATACTACATAAAGTTTACTACCGTGGATATATTTGAAAAAATTAAAACTGACAAGGGAAACCTTGGGCAGTACCAGAAAGAGGCACATGGTTATTTTTCCTTTCCAAAACTGGAAGGAGAGATCGGTCCAAGAATGAAATTTCGTGGAAGAGAGGTTCTTAACTGGAGCTTAAACAACTATTGCGGACTGGCCAATCACCCGGAAGTACGCCAGGCGGACGCTGAAGCTACCGCGCTTTATGGCCTTGCATACCCGATGGGTGCCCGCATGATGTCAGGGCAAACGAGCAAACACGAAGAACTGGAAAAACAACTTGCAGTATTCGAAAACAAGGAAGATGCCTTCCTGCTCAATTATGGATACCAGGGAATGATTTCCATCATTGATTCCATGTGCAACAGGAATGATGTTATTGTATATGATGCGGAAGCACATGCCTGCATTTTGGATGGGGTCCGTTTGCACATGGGTAAAAGATTTGTTTTTCAACACAACGATATGGATAGCCTGCGCAAGCAGCTTGGACACGCCACTTCACTGGTTCAGAAAACTGGTGGCGGTATCCTTGTTATTACCGAAGGAGTCTTTGGAATGGCCGGAGACCTTGGGCAACTGGATAAAATTGCAGCATTGAAGAGTGAGTTCAGTTTCCGCCTGCTGGTGGACGATGCCCACGGATTTGGGACCATGGGAGCTACAGGGGCAGGTACGGGCGAACATTTTGGGGTGCAGGACCAGATCGATATGTACTTCGGTACATTTGCCAAATCAATGGCCGGGATCGGCGCCTTCCTCGCGGCCAAAGAAGAGGTTTGCGATTTCCTTCGATACAACATGCGTTCACAAATCTTTGCCAAGTCATTGCCTATCGCCATGGTTATTGGCTTAATGAAAAGGCTCGAACTGATCAAAACCCAACCTCAGATTCGCGAAAGCCTTTGGACAATTGTTGAAGCCCTTCAAAAGGGTTTGAGGGCCGAGAATTTTGAACTTGGCGTAACCAACTCCCCTGTAACACCGGTCTATCTTTCGGGAAGTGTTCCGGAAGGCACAAATGTTATCATGGATTTGAGAGAGAACTACAATATTTTCTGTTCCATCGTGATCTATCCGGTAATTCCAAAAGGACAGCTCCTTTTGAGATTGATCCCGACAGCTTCACATACCCTGGAAGATGTGGAATATACCATCAAAGCTTTCTCTGAAGTACGCAAAAAACTGGAAGCTGGCAAATATGTTGCATCAAAAATTGCACAAATTTCTTAAGCGCATCAACCATAAAACCAAAAAGGGAATCCTGCAGGATTCCCTTTTTGGTTTTATGGTTGATTTCCCGAATCTTAAATAGTTCAACGTTAGAAGAACACTGGATTTTTTTCATTCAATTTTTCAATCCATATGTTTCTAAACCGGATGGTAGATCCTTCAGCCTGCAGGCCAATACTTCCTTTGGTCATTGAACAGTTGAAAACATTATTTTGAACCATGCCGTTAACTACTATATGCACCTTACTTTCATAGCAGTAGATGTCATAACTGTTCCAATCACCAACTTTCTTCTCATTGGAAGGTGAAAATTTCACAGCAATTGGTTTGACTTTTTCTGTACCAACATAAATACTATCATGAACAGTCGCTTTTTCGTAAACCGCGTTTACGATAAAATCCCCGGCACATCCACTCTTCAACTGACATTGATAATGTGCAGGCCAAAGTTGGTCAGGCCCATTTGTATGCACAAAAACCCCACTGTTTGTAGGCTTTTCCGGATAACACCACTCCACATGAAGGTGGTAATTTGAGTACTCCTTTTTAGTCCGAAGATATCCCATTGGAACACCAGGGGTCTCAATCACACCATTTCTAACATAGAAGAATTGTTCAGGAACAATGGAAGGATCATTTACGAAGATCGTCCAACCCTTCAGGTCTTTGCCATTGAACAATGATTCTTTCTTTTGGGCAAAACAGGAGAAGGCAACAAAAAGCAAAGCAACAACAAGTATATTTTTCATAGGTCAATTATTTGATCCTATAAAAGTAGGGAAAATTTTGAAAGTTTGCTTCGTTGCGCTACCAATGACGGTACATTTTGCTGGATGGTAAGGAGGCAAACCGTTCGGAGTCCCTTAAATCATCCCAAACGCCTGCTCCAGGTCAGCAATCAAATCCTTTTGATCCTCAACCCCAATAGATACACGGATGAGCGAATCTTTGATGCCTGCCAATTCCCTTTCTTTTGCCGTAATAGAGGAGTGGGTCATGAGGGCAGGATGTTCAATCAACGATTCAACTCCGCCAAGGCTTTCAGCCAGGGTAAAAAGTTTCAGGCTCTCGAGAAACTGGACCGCCTCTTTTTCCCCTCCAACGACCTCAAAAGAGATCATCCCTCCAAAACCACTGGCTTGACGCAATCCAATTTCATATTGTGGGTGACTTTTTAAACCCGGAAAGTAAACCCGTGCTACTTTTGGATGGTTTTCAAGGTAGGTAGCAACGGCCAGGGCATTAGACTGGTGCTTTTCCATTCTCATCGACAAAGTTTTCAATCCCCTGAGCACAAGGTAACAATCAAAGGGAGAAGGAACAACGCCCAGCGAATTTTGGCAAAATTTGATTTTATCATACAACGACTTGTCATTTAACATGATGGCACCTCCAATCACATCGCTGTGACCGGCTATGTATTTGGTAATGCTGTGCACTACGATATCGGCGCCCAGCGCAGCCGGCTTCTGAAAATATGGAGATAGGAAGGTGTTATCCACTATCACCAAAAGTTGATGTTTGTGTGCTATATTAGCAATAGCCTTGATATCGCATACTTTCAACAAAGGATTTGAAGGAGACTCCAGCCAGATCAATTTGGTTTGTGGTAGAATGGCATCTTCCACATTCTTTGGTACTGCTGCATCCACCAGGGAAACGGTAATTCCATATTTTTCTTCCCACTGGTGAAATAATCTCTTGGTGCCGCCATACAAGTCATCAAATCCAATAACATGATCACCAGGTTTCAACAGGGCAAATAAAATGGTAGCTTCCGCAGCAAGCCCCGAAGCAAAGCCCAAGCCATATGTGGTCCCTTCCAACGATGCATACCGCTCCTCCAGCGCAAACCTCGTAGGATTTTGGCTACGGGAATATTGATAAAATCCTGGATTTTTGACCTCCTTGCGGGCATAAGTAGAAGACAGATAGATTGGTGCAACAACTTCGTTTTTGCTTCCTTCCAGAAATTCCGCGCCCTCACCTACATGGATGGCCCTTGTGTCGAATGACAGATCTTTGTGTGACATGCTTAATAAATTTTTGTTTTTATGAATTGTACCATTTCAAAACCATTTAGGTTACAAAAAGGTATGAAATGTTTATAATGGTCGAAAAATTACCGGTCCTGTAGTCGATGGGTCAAAGGGTAATGTTGGAATTGATCACCCCTCAAACGTTTCAAACCTTTTGACCCTTCAAACTTCTTAATGCTTTTCGGAAAGGTATCGCTCCGCATCCATGGCCGCTTTGCAACCCGATCCGGCCGCAGTTACAGCCTGTCTGTAATGGGGATCCATAACATCACCGCAGGCAAATACCCCATCGATATTGGTCATAGAACTGTTTCCAATAGTCTTGATGTAACCTACTTCATCGGTTTCGAGCTGAGGTTTGAAGATACCGGAGTTTGGCACATGTCCGATGGCCAAAAAGAATCCGTCAATCGGGATTGTTACGATTTCCTCGTTGGCTTCGCCGGCATTCTTAACAAAAACGGCGCCTTCTACCACCATCTGGCCGGTAAGCCCCCTGGTCTGGTGTTTCCAGAGGATTTCAATATTTTTTGTTTTGAAGACCCTCTCCTGCATCACCTTGGAGGCCCGAAGCTGGTCGCGGCGCACAACAAGATATACCTTTCGGCACAAACCAGCAAGATATATCGCCTCTTCACAGGCCGTATCCCCTCCGCCAACAACTGCCACATCTTTCCCACGGTAGAAGAATCCATCACAGGTAGCACAGGCAGACACCCCGGATCCGGCATACTTTTTCTCATCGGGCAGACCAAGGTATTGTGCCTCGGCGCCTGTGGCGATGATAACAGTTTCTGCCTCTATCACATGCAATCCATCAATCGTAACCTTATGCCCCTGACTACCGAAATCTGCTGAAGTGGCAAGTCCCCAGCGAACATCTGTTCCAAACCTGATAGATTGGGCTTTCAGGTCTTCCATCATCTCGGGTCCGGTAATCCCTTTGGGGTATCCAGGAAAGTTTTCAACTTCCGTGGTGGTGGTCAGTTGACCGCCAGGCTGAAGTCCCTCGTATAAGACTGGATTCAGATTAGCCCTGGAGGCATAAATGGCGGCGGTATAGCCTGCGGGTCCTGATCCAATAATCAGACATTTTACCTTTTCGGCAATTTTTCCTGCGGTATCGGTGGAGCCCTTTTGATGCTCCGTATTCATCGGTTTAAACAATTCCATAGCCAATATTTTTTATGCAAAATTAATTAAATTCAATTACTCCAGCAATAGTTGCTAGTGTAAATTATTTTATTATATTAATTGCAGATAATATTTTGGAAAACGGAAAACAGAAGCTATTTTTGCATCCGCTTTGCAATGGAAAACCTTTAGCTGAAAGCGGTTCAATTTCGGGGTGTAGCGCAGCCTGGTAGCGTATCCGTCTGGGGGGCGGGGGGTCGCAAGTTCAAATCTTGTCACCCCGACATTTGAAAATCAAGGGGTTAGATAGAAATATCTGACCTTTTTTTTTGATAGGTTGCCTTGGAATAACTACTCTTTCGGTAATTGACGCCTGACACACTTGGATAATCAATCAGGCGAACAGTAACAAGATTTTGCCCTGTTGAAACTATTGTTAAATTTGGAAGTAAAATTATTGTATCGTGTCAATGAAAAACATAAAAGGGGATTTGAAAGGAAAAAACTTCTGCTAAAAACTTGAAGAATATGAATGTCAAAACATTAGCGACTTAACCTTTCCGATTTGTCCCAATTTACGGTTGCCGGCATCCAGGACAATTGGTTTTTTCTGAATTCAGGATTCAAATTAGGCTTTTAAATTCAATGGCCTAAATTGACATTTATCAATTAATTTCTATCTTTGTGTCATATATAATTGTTTTCTATGTCAGAGATCCAGGAATCAACCCTATGCGGCCATTGTACGGAATGTAAGTATGATTGTTGTTTCAGTAACCAGAATTGTGGTGATTCCCACATTTTTGGTTTGCTCACTCCTGAAGAACTTCATACATTGATGGACAACAAACGACAGATCCACTTTCGGTCAGGGGAAACAATCCTCAAACAAAACACCCCGCTTACCCATCTCGTTTGTATCAAGAGTGGTTTGGCAAAAGTTGTATCGGAAGATCCTAAAGGGAAAAACCTGATTTTACAAATTGTTAAATCCAACAGTATTTTCACAGGGGGCGGTTCAATTGTTGATGACTTCAGACATTTTACCGTGGCTGCCATCACTGATGTTGACTGTTGTTTTATAGATACAAGCCGCCTTTATAATACCTTGACCAAAAACAGCGCTTTTGCCATCGAATTACTGAAACACAGCAACAACCAGCATCTTAAAATGTTAAGTACGTTGATTAACCTTTCGAACAAATACATGCCAGGAAGGGTTGCCGATACTCTGCTGTACCTTAAAAACAATATTTTTGAAACAAATCCCTACGATTTTATCCTCTCCAAGCAGGAATTGGCAGATATGTCCGGAATGACCAAGGAGAGTTTCATCAGAAGCCTGAAAGAGTTCGAAGACTCAGGACTGATCCACCACTCCCGTAACACCATCGAAATCCTCAAAGAAAGCGAGCTGACCGAGATCAGCAGAAATGGCTAAAGTTCGATCTGCTCGTTATAGGATGATTGTCCAAAACCCCGCCAAGCGGTTTTTAATCCTGCCCGGATCAGCAAGTACCTACTCGTCTTTCTGAACCTACCGAATAAAAATTCAATAGTTGTCAAAAGCAATTTTTCAAAATTGTAGAATTTTCATACAGTCACAGCATAAAATCGCTTTGTTTTTAACTAGTCCAAATACAGATTTTCCAATCCGATTCGGATTAGGATTTGAATTAGCTTAATTCTCATTGGTATAATTTTCAAAAAAAAAATCGAAATTGACTTTTCGAAAATTTGGCCACTTTAACATTTTATATATCTATTTTTGAACAATACCCTATTATTTTTGGCATATTCGATGTATAATTGTACTATTTTCTTAAAATACCCCGCCATTTTTTAGCATTTTCTCACTTATAATATTATCGGACAATTTTATTCGTAAATTATATTGAATACATTTTTAAATATATTGATATAGATTCGCTTTTGTGATGATATATATTCGTGATAATCGTACTTTACTCACCAATTAATCAGTTAATCTATCAACATATTTACATTTGTTTAGGCGTTTTGCAATTTTTACCTTTACATCCGTATCTAATCTTTTAGACTTCTTGATGTTTTTATTAAAAAATACTGTTTTTATTATCAAAACCCTTTACAATCTATGAAACTACAGAAATTCTTTAAACTTGCCATTTTTGCTGTTGCCTTGATGGCTTTTGGTGCTGCATGTGTCAAAGAAGGCCCTCCCGGAAAAGATGGATCCACTGGACCTGGAGGTACAAACGGTACGAATGGCAAAGATGCCAATGAAACCTGCAAAATGTGTCACACTCCTGCAAAAGTCGACATCATCGCCGTTCAATTCCAATATTCAAAACACGCAACAGGCGAAGCTGCGCTCGCAGAAAGCGGCAGTTCAGGATGCAGCCCTTGTCACACCCAGGGTGGTTTTCAGGATGTTGTTGCAAGAAAAATACCGGCAACTTTCACGCTGAATGCCACTACAGGAAAATTTGTAAATGATTATTCATGCGACGTAACAAAGGCTTACGGTGAGTTGTTGTGCAGGACATGCCACAGTTCCATCCATGAAACCTACACATCAACCGACATGCCGAAATTAACCACCACTGCGGCAGTCCCCCTGACCTTCACCGGTGGTAAAGTAGTTGTCAACCTGACCCAGGACGGCG
Source organism: Prolixibacteraceae bacterium (assembly GCA_023229575.1). GTDB lineage: Bacteria > Bacteroidota > Bacteroidia > Bacteroidales > Prolixibacteraceae > CAINVV01. Next base: position 52,092 of record JALNYZ010000005.1, on the reverse strand, counting down.
GTAGCAGCAACCTCTGTATCAAATGTCACCAGCCGCGTCCATTCACCTTCAACAACTCCAAGAACCCTGCAAACACCGGCGATGTTTTGGATTATGCCGGACTTGCAAAAGCGGTCAAGACAGATCTGTTCTTCGATGGGACCTCTGCTGCAACCATTGCCCAGGCCAAAATACTTCCAGGCTACCGTACCCATACGCACTATGGTACTGTTGGGGCCATCGTATCCGGTACCTGCGGAATTGAATTTGTTGGAACAATGGCTTATGCCCAGGCTGTCCACGTTACAAAAGCTGCCTGCGCCGATTGCCACATGGCCTCTATGGTAGGTGGTGCCGGCGGTCACAGTTTTAACGCCAAAGGAGTCTTTACCGGATGTAATATTTCGGGTTGTCATACCGGTGTTGATGCAAAAAGTGCCAAATACTGGATTAATCCAAGAGCAACCATCAAAGGTTTGCTCGAGCAACTGGCTGCCAAACTTCAATACAATGGTGTACAGTTCCTGAACAAAAATACGGATGCCACTTCCAATCTGTGGTATGGTATCACCGCTGGCAATTATGATGGCTACCTGAACGTTTACGATCCTATCACCAATCCAACTGGTCTTGCCATGAACAGCGGAACCTTCCAGAACCCAAATCCATCCGGCTCCTGGAGTGCCGATCAAAAAGCATTGAATTTGACATTACCTGTCCTTAAAATCACAAATGCCCAGTTTGGCGCTATTATTAACTTCCAGTTGTGCTTGCGCGAGTACAGTTTGGGTATTCACAACCTTGACTATTCAAAAGCGTTGCTGACCAATTCACTCGCCGCACTCAATTAGTATGATCCTAAATCCATATAAGAAAGGCTTCTCATAACTGGAAGTCTTTTTTATATGGGTTCAATAAAAAATCCTCCTCAATGAAAAAATCAAATATTTATTTTCTTCTCTTTGTGATTGGGTTGTTGCTCAACGCATGTACCTACGATTTCATCGTGAAAGAGGAGTTGCCGCCGATTGATACTACTGTGGACATTCTGTTCGCAACACAGATCGCTCCGATTTTTACCAACGGATGCGTCGCATGCCACAAAACTGGCGGTCAGGCCCCTGATCTTTCCTCTGCCGCGTTGGCCTATTCAAACATCAAAAGCATGAACCTGGTAAATACTGCCACTCCGGCCACAAGTTTGATCTACACTTACCCAAGCCCCACTACAACCATCCATACCTGGAAGAAGTATTCTGCGGCCGAGGCCCAGTTGGTGTTGACCTGGATACAGCAAGGTGCAAAAAACAATTAATCAAGAAATCCAAGAATTCAAAAAATGAAAAAAACCTTTATATTCCTTGTTTTAAGCCTTTTGCCCTTCACCTATCAATTTGCTCAAGGACAAACTGACTCTACAGCAACTGAACCGGAAGTGGTAGTAAACAAACCGGTCCGTTTTGTCTGGGAAAGCGGTTATCTGATCGACCAGCAAACCTCCAAAATCTCCCCGGTCAATACCCTCGAATCAGTGATTCAGCACAAATTCGGCGGGATGGGCAATGGCAGAAAGGATCTCTTCGGGATCATGGCCCCTGGCGCCAATGTCAGGATCGCCCTCGATTATGTAATCGCCAAAAACCTCCAGGTTGGATACGGTCTCCAGAAGAAGAACATGTACAGTGATTTTAATGCCAAATGGACACCACTGCAGCAAATGAACACCGGCATGCCAATCTCTGTCTCCTTCTTTGGCAATGTTGCCATCGATGGCAGGCAGAAGTCAGTTTGGGAAGCCGATCAGTACTATCACTCTTCTGATGACAGCGCTTACACCAAACACAACTATCGAATCAGCAACCGGCTCTCCTATTTTGCTTCGGTTACCGTCGCCCGTAAAGTGAACAACTGGATGACAATCCAGGCAGGGGCAAGCCTATCCCATTTCAATACCGTTCCTTGGCACCAGGACCATGACAAAGTTGGGCTTCATGTCGGCGGCCGGATCAAAGTCTCCCCGCAGGGATCCCTCATCTTCAACGGTGATTTCCCGCTCCAGATTCAATCCATTTCTGAGCAGGCAGACTTTACCATCCATCCCGAACCAAATGTCTCTTTCGGTTATGAGGTATCGACAAGTACCCACGCTTTCCAGATTTATGTTGGCAGCAACGATTCCCTATTGCCACAGGACATGATGCTGAACAACATGAGAAAACTTAGCTGGGACAACTTCTCGGTTGGTTTTACCATTACCAGACTGTGGGGTTTCTAATCCATCAGGTCCAACGACCATGAAGTGAATTCTGGACTTCTTTTCAGGATTCAACCTCTAAAGGCTTTAAAAAACCACTTCGTTTCCGAAGTGGTTTTTTTCGTTTGACACGAAAAAAATGCATTGTTTTTAAATGATCCAAATACAGAATTGCACGATGGAGCCAATTCTTTTCCACAAAATTTTAAGATAGAAACTTTCTCGAAGCGTCAATCATCTTAAATGTATATATGAAACGTAATACAATAAAAAATATGAAAAATCATATTTCTAATTCTAAACTGCAATTATTTGATACCGATCGTCAGAAAATATAGATAAATTCTACAAACACCCCCTAATTATTTGATGAAAATATCATTTATAAATTTTATAGATTACTGTTGGGTCTCCCGTTCTGTTTAAAATATTTACACCGTTGATATATGTCAATAAAAAATTGATGTGTGTACTATCTTTTGTTGTTTCGAAATCAAATATATCTGTCAATCTATCAACATATTTATATTTGTTTTAAGAATTAGCAATTTTTAACTTTACAATCGTCTCTTTTTAGACTAATTGATAGTTCAATTAAAAAATACTGTTTTTATTCTTAAACTCTCAAATTTTATGAAACTTCAAAAATTCTTCAAGCTTGCCATTTTTGCTGTAGCTTTAATGTCATTTGGTGCTGCATGTGTCAAAGAAGGCCCTCCCGGAAAAGATGGATCCACTGGACCTGGAGGTACAAACGGTACGAATGGCAAAGATGCCAACGAAACCTGCAAAATGTGTCACACTCCTGCAAAAGTTGACATCATCGCAGTTCAATTCCAATATTCAAAACACGAAACAGGCGAAGCTGCGATCGCAGAAAGCGGCAGTGCAGGATGCAGCCCTTGTCACACCCAGGGTGGTTTTCAGGATGTTGTTGCAAGAAAAATACCGGCAACTTTCACGCTGAATGCCACTACAGGAAAATTTGTAAATGATTATTCATGCGACGTAACAAAGGCTTACGGTGAGTTGTTGTGCAGGACATGCCACAGTTCCATCCATGAAACCTACACATCAACCGACATGCCGAAATTAACCACCACTGCGGCAGTCCCCCTGACCTTCACCGGTGGTAAAGTAGTTGTCAACCTGACCCAGGACGGCGGTAGCAGCAACCTCTGTATCAAATGTCACCAGCCGCGTCCATTCACCTTCAACAACTCCAAGAACCCTGCAAACACCGGCGATGTTTTGGATTATGCCGGACTTGCAAAAGCGGTCAAGACAGATCTGTTCTTCGATGGGACCTCTGCTGCAACCATTGCCCAGGCCAAAATACTTCCAGGCTACCGTACCCATACGCACTATGGTACTGTTGGGGCCATCGTATCCGGTACCTGCGGAATTGAATTTGTTGGAACAATGGCTTATGCCCAGGCTGTCCACGTTACAAAAGCTGCCTGCGCCGATTGCCACATGGCCTCTATGGTAGGTGGTGCCGGCGGTCACAGTTTTAACGCCAAAGGAGTCTTTACCGGATGTAATATTTCGGGTTGTCATACCGGTGTTGATGCAAAAAGTGCCAAATACTGGATTAATCCAAGAGCAACCATCAAAGGTTTGCTCGAGCAACTGGCTGCCAAACTTCAATACAATGGTGTACAGTTCCTGAACAAAAATACGGATGCCACTTCCAATCTGTGGTATGGTATCACCGCTGGCAATTATGATGGCTACCTGAACGTTTACGATCCTATCACCAATCCAACTGGTCTTGCCATGAACAGCGGAACCTTCCAGAACCCAAATCCATCCGGCTCCTGGAGTGCCGATCAAAAAGCATTGAATTTGACATTACCTGTCCTTAAAATCACAAATGCCCAGTTTGGCGCTATTATTAACTTCCAGTTGTGCTTGCGCGAGTACAGTTTGGGTATTCACAACCTTGACTATTCAAAAGCGTTGCTGACCAATTCACTCGCCGCACTCAATTAGTATGATCCTAAATCCATATAAGAAAGGCTTCTCATAACTGGAAGTCTTTTTTATATGGGTTCAATAAAAAATCCTCCTCAATGAAAAAATCAAATATTTATTTTCTTCTCTTTGTGATTGGGTTGTTGCTCAACGCATGTACCTACGATTTCATCGTGAAAGAGGAGTTGCCGCCGATTGATACTACTGTGGACATTCTGTTCGCAACACAGATCGCTCCGATTTTTACCAACGGATGCGTCGCATGCCACAAAACTGGCGGTCAGGCCCCTGATCTTTCCTCTGCCGCGTTGGCCTATTCAAACATCAAAAGCATGAACCTGGTAAATACTGCCACTCCGGCCACAAGTTTGATCTACACTTACCCAAGCCCCACTACAACCATCCATACCTGGAAGAAGTATTCTGCGGCCGAGGCCCAGTTGGTGTTGACCTGGATACAGCAAGGTGCAAAAAACAATTAATCAAGAAATCCAAGAATTCAAAAAATGAAAAAAACCTTTATATTCCTTGTTTTAAGCCTTTTGCCCTTCACCTATCAATTTGCTCAAGGACAAACTGACTCTACAGCAACTGAACCGGAAGTGGTAGTAAACAAACCGGTCCGTTTTGTCTGGGAAAGCGGTTATCTGATCGACCAGCAAACCTCCAAAATCTCCCCGGTCAATACCCTCGAATCAGTGATTCAGCACAAATTCGGCGGGATGGGCAATGGCAGAAAGGATCTCTTCGGGATCATGGCCCCTGGCGCCAATGTCAGGATCGCCCTCGATTATGTAATCGCCAAAAACCTCCAGGTTGGATACGGTCTCCAGAAGAAGAACATGTACAGTGATTTTAATGCCAAATGGACACCACTGCAGCAAATGAACACCGGCATGCCAATCTCTGTCTCCTTCTTTGGCAATGTTGCCATCGATGGCAGGCAGAAGTCAGTTTGGGAAGCCGATCAGTACTATCACTCTTCTGATGACAGCGCTTACACCAAACACAACTATCGAATCAGCAACCGGCTCTCCTATTTTGCTTCGGTTACCGTCGCCCGTAAAGTGAACAACTGGATGACAATCCAGGCAGGGGCAAGCCTATCCCATTTCAATACCGTTCCTTGGCACCAGGACCATGACAAAGTTGGGCTTCATGTCGGCGGCCGGATCAAAGTCTCCCCGCAGGGATCCCTCATCTTCAACGGTGATTTCCCGCTCCAGATTCAATCCATTTCTGAGCAGGCAGACTTTACCATCCATCCCGAACCAAATGTCTCTTTCGGTTATGAGGTATCGACAAGTACCCACGCTTTCCAGATTTATGTTGGCAGCAACGATTCCCTGTTGCCACAGGACATGATGCTGAACAACATGAGAAAACTTAGCTGGGACAACTTCTCGGTTGGTTTTACCATTACCAGACTGTGGGGTTTCTAAGTCATTAAAACCCTACAGTTTAATTAATAACTGTCAAACAGAAGATGCAGTATTTGACTATTTAATTGAGAAGCCACAATCGATTTATTCGTGTGGCTTCTTATTATTTTCAGTTGGAGTATTTATAATATGTACATAGGGTTATCCCTGCTAAATACCTTAACTTTAATTTTTAATTCAAATTGACATGAAGTATGCTGTTAAGCTAATCGGTGGACTCTTGCTGGTTTTAGTGCTATCCGGAGTTGTCAACTTACGTGCCGAAGAGAAAAAGCCTGTTAAAACAGAGAACCAGAAGACCAACGACCACTGCTTAAATTGCCATGCCCACAACTATTTCAACTACGACAATCCAGTTGCGAAAAAGCAGGTTAAGCACAAGATGGAACCGGGAATGAAGATCGATACAGTCCTGTTCTACCAATCCAACCATAAAAATTTTAAATGTACCGACTGTCACTCAGAAGATTTTGCTAAATGGCCTCATTCGGCTGAAGTCCGGATGGAGCCCAAAATGATCTGTATTGACTGTCATGGAGGAGACGAAAAATATGCCAAATTTCAATTTGAAAAAATTGAGGCGGAATTTGCTTTAAGTACCCATGCCACCAAACATGGTGGCGATTTCAATTGCTGGACCTGTCATGAACCACACACCTACAAGATCAGTGCGCGTAACGACTCCATCATCAATAAAATAATCGCCTGCGATAACAACATCTGCCTGAGTTGCCACAACAATATCAACAAGTTTGAACTAATCAGTAGCAGCGAAAAGCCAAACATCATAGCCAAACATGATTGGCTTCCCAACCAGGCCCGCCACTTTCAGAATGTAAGATGCATCGAATGTCATGCCCATGTCAAGGATTCATTGCTCGTTGCCCACAACATTCAACCCAAGGAAAAGGCCGTCAAACTTTGTCAGGAGTGCCATTCCAAAAACTCCATTCTGATGAGTTCGCTCTACCAATACCAGTTAAAGTCCAAAGCTACCGGACTGGGATTTGACAATGAAGTGATACTAAACTCCTCCTATGTCATTGGCGCCAACAGAAATATTTATCTGAACAAGATCAGTATCGCCATCTTCCTGTTGGCTTTGGCAGGAATCTCCATTCATACCATTCTTCGAATACTGACAAAAAAACAGCAACATGGAAAATAAATTATACCTCTATCCCGGATTGATTAGAATATGGCATTTCCTGAATGCTGTGTTAATTATTTTATTAATTATCAGCGGGTTAAGCATGCAGTATTCCGACCCACTCAACCCATTGTTCCGTTTTGACCTGGCAGTAAGCGTACACAATATATCCGGATTTTTCCTGATTTTCAACTATCTTCTTTTTATCATTGGCAATACTATTTCGAAGAACGGTCGTCACTACAGAATACAGCTTAAAGGTTTGAAAAATCGTTTGTCTGCGCAATTCAGGTATTACACTTACGGGATATTCAAACATGAAACCGCACCATTTCCTGTTACCAAGAAAATGAAATTCAATCCTATCCAGCAGGTTACCTATTTCATGACAATGTACGTGTTAATGCCGCTCATCTTCTTAACAGGATTGCCCATGTTATTTTCAGGTGCTTTGATCAGACAATTACTCGGTTCAAATGCCTTCTTTGTGACCGACATCATTCATATCACCATAGGATTCCTACTATCACTCTTTTTACTTATTCACCTATATTTCTGTACTTTTGGAGCAAAACCATACAGCAATTTCAAATCAATTGTGACAGGTTACCATGAAGGGGGACATTGAAAGGATAAAGGATAAAGGATAAAGGACAAAGATAAACTAGCCAGTATATTAATATTTAATTATTTATGGACAATTCACTAAACGAAAGAAAAAATAACCGCAGAAAGTTTCTGAGGGTTAGCTTTCTTACCGGACTATCTGCTGTTGCCGCCAAAACGGGTTTTGCCGATATCCCGGTAGATCCCGAAAAGGAGAGCGGAGAGATGGTTACACTACTATCTCCTGATGGGCAATTGGTCAAAGTAGCCAAAGAAAAGATCAACTATATGGAAAAATATATTTCGCCGGAAGCCTCTCGTCAGGGCATTCCACACCGTAAATTTGTCATGGTCATTGATCTTGCCAAATGCAAGAACGCAAGAAAATGTGTAGAGAATTGCCAAAAGGCCCATCATTTACCACCACACCAGGAGTTCATGAAGGTTTATCTGATGCAGGAGTCGGAAGAAGCCGCACCTTATTGGATGCCAAAACCCTGCTTTCATTGCGATAAACCGCTATGTGTAAGTGTTTGTCCGGTGGGTGCAACCTACAAAAGATCTGATGGCATCGTACTGATCGACAATGAACGTTGCATTGGATGCAAATTCTGCATGACGGGATGTCCCTATTCTGCACGTCAGTTCAATTGGGCCGACAGTCCCTATTTGCATGTCGATCAGCCCTACTCTCCCGAAACCAGTGTCCCTGGGAAAGAAGGGACCGTGAGTAAGTGTGATTTCTGTCCCGACATGATCAGGGATGGAAAGATGCCGCATTGCGTTTCAGCCTGTCCGATGGGTGTCATCTATTTTGGCGATCAGCTCGAAGACATTGTTACCAACGGTGAGGAAACTATTCGCTTCTCGGAATTGATCTCTTCACGTTCGGGTTATCGTCATCTGGAAGACCTTGGAACCAAGCCGAGTGTATACTATTTGCCACCTGTCAACAGACAATTTCCGGTTGATCGCGGGTTTGACAATGATGATGAAATTAACCAGCGCTACAAAGATGTTCCCTATGTGAAAAAAATGCACAAAAACTAACCGAAAAGATGGAAAGTAACAAAAGAAAACAGGAGCTGTTGAAGGAGTTCCTTCCGCAGCTCGAAAAAACAAGTATCCTTTGGTATGCTTGGGTCGCCTTTCTATTTGGAGCCATATTTTTGGGTATCTACTGCCTGGTTCTGCAAATTCTTAAAGGTCATATCATTACAGGGATGCGTGACAATGTGGTATGGGGAGTCTACATCGTCAATTTCATATTCTTTATGGGAATCAGTTATGCCGGAGCCTTGGTCTCGGGGTCAATGCACCTGTTCAAAACAAGCTGGCGCGGCCCCATACTCCGAATTGCGGAATTAACGACAATTATCGCCTTGTTCATTGGCCCCCTTTATATCCTGTTGTGTATTGGCAGACTGGATCGGTTGCCATTTCTGTTTATGTATCCCCGGATACAATCTCCTATCACCTGGGACGTTATCGCCATTACCACCGACTTGTTCGGGTGTTTGATTTACCTCTATCTCTCATTTATCCGCGATTTTGCCCTGCTGAGAGACTCCGGGGATACCAAACTTCCCAAGTGGAGGATCAACTTATACACGTGGCTGGCATTGGGTTACCATGATACTCCCAGCCAAAGGAAGCGCATCAAAAATGTAACCAACATCATGTCGGCCATGATCATCGCAATTGCCATTATTGTGTACTCTGTTTTGGCATGGATTTTCAGCGTTACGCTTCAACCGGGATGGCACAGTACGATCTTTGGTCCCTATTTTGTGATTGCTGCAGTATTTTCCGGTGCAGGTGTTATCATTATTCTGATGCGCGTCTTCAGATCAATTTATCATCTTGAGAAATACATTACCAAACAGCATTTTGTCGGCGTTGGAATGATTTTGATGATTCTTTCCATGTTCTTTGCCTATTTCACCTTTAGCGAATACCTCACCAAGTGGTACGGATCCAAAAAATTGGACGACAACTTGATACAGATTCTCTTTACCCAATATTTCTGGCAATTTGTCTTTTCCAATTATGTGGGAACCTTGCTTCCTATTATCATCATGGGAATACCAAGGTTCAGGACTATCAACACCATCACCTTTGCAGCCATCGTGGCGGTATTTGCATTGTGGATGAACCGATATCTGATCGTCGTTCCGACACTCGAAACACCCTATATGCCAATACAGGATACCCGTCCAGAGTGGATATTATATAAGGCAACATGGATCGAATGGTGTCTGACCTTCGGAGGTATTGGCACTTTCTGCCTACTTTTTACACTCGCAGCCAAATTTGTGCCCATTATTCCGGTTTCCGAAGTTGCCGATGCGGAACTTGAAATGAGCGCTGAGTTAGCCAAAGGTCAGAATAATTATGAAGCTACTATCACTACTCCTATAAAAAAACAGATCGTACTTAAAAAAGAAGCAAATGAGCTATAAATCCATATTATCCAGACAAAGCCTGATCTTGTTTCTATGTTCGATCATGGCTTCTATTCAGCTCGTGGCCCAGAATACTGCCTCAACCCTTGAACTTAAAGAATTGAAAACCAGTGATGAGAGCCGGATTTTCAATGTAAAACTGACTGGGGAAAGCGAAGCAGGAGCTATTCCGGTTTTTCAGGCCAAGGTTGACTTTTTCACTTCTGCTGACGGGAAATCTGAACTTTTGGGGTCGGCATCTACCAGTCGTGATGGAAATGCAACATTCAAAGTTGAAAAAGGAACCCGCTTGTTGAAAGACAAAGAGGGTACATCAGTTGTTAAAGCATCTTTTAATGGACTTGGGAAATTGAACAGCGCGGAGGCATCCGTCAAATTCAAAGAGCTGAACCTTCACATTACCCTATCAGAGAAAGACTCGTTGAATACCATTCAGCTACAGGCTTCCTCGGTAGGTCCAAATGGTGAAACCCTTCCGTTGAAGGAGACCACATTTAACCTTTACGTTCAGGGGCTGTTTACCAAACTCAAAATTGGGGAATGCTTTGTAGATGGTGGCGCCGGATCCTTCGAATTTCCTAAAAATATTCCCGGAGACGCCAACGGGAACCTGAAAATATTTGTCCGACTGGAAGATAATGAAGTATATGGCGAAGTCGAAAAAACGGAGAATGCCAAATGGGGCAACCATCGTTCCGGTTTTGTTGAGCCATCGCGTTCATTGTGGAGTTCAGGTGCCCCTATCTGGATGATAACCACCCTGATTATACTTCTTACAGGGGTATGGTCGCATTACCTTTATGCCATTATACAACTGATAAAAATCAGGAAAGAAGGCAAAAAAATCGATCAAAACTAAAGAGATTTCACCGCTAAGGTGTTATATTTAATTACAAATAATTGTTCATTTTCAATCACTATTTAAAAACAAAATTAGTATGAAAAAGTTTCTTTTTGCAGCTTTAACTATCGTATTTGCAATGAGTTTATTCTCATTTGTAGCAGCTGAGAAAAAAGCATGGGATATTCCCGCCAAGTACAAAGCCATGAAGATTCAGAAAAAAGGGGATGCCACCTCTGTAGCCCTGGGAAAAACCCTTTATACCAAGTACTGCAAATCATGTCATGGTGCAGGTAAAGGAGATGGGCCAAAAGCATCTTCACTGAATACCAAAATGGACGATTTCACTTCCGCTGCTTTCAAAGCGCTTCCTGATGGATCCAAGTATTTTATGTCATTCGTCGGACGTGGGGATATGCCTAATTTCGAAAAGAAAGTGGTTGATGAAGAAGAGCGTTGGGCCATCATCAATTACATGAATTCGCTTTAATTTCAGTTTAGCCAAATATTTTAAGCAGTTGGTTTTACCAGCTGCTTTTTTTGTCAACTATTTTCAATGTTTTTATTAGCTATATATATCTAATTAACAATTAGTTATCAACCCGTAATCTATGTAGAAGGAATTTAAATTATTGATGGGCAAAACATCGAAACTTTTTGCTACTATCTTTGATATCGAATTATTTCAATTCTTAAATATTAATTTTATTAGATGTATTATGAAAAAATTTCTATTTGCTGCTCTGACTGTTGTATTTGCAATCAGCTTGTTTTCATTTATCGCTGCTGAGAAAAAAGCTGCCTGGAATATTCCTGCCAAGTATACTGCAATGAAAATTCAGAAAAAAGGGGATGCCGCCAGCATCGCTCTTGGCAAAACCTTGTATGCCAAACACTGCAAATCATGCCATGGTACTGGTAAAGGTGATGGCGCTAAAGCTGCCGCCCTGAATACTCCAATAGATGACATTACAAAACCTGCCTTCAAAGCATTGCCAGACGGGAACAAGTACTTCATGGCATTTGTTGGACGTGGTGACATGCCTAATTTCGAAAAGAAAATTACAGATGAAGAAGAGCGTTGGGCCATCATCAACTACCTCAATTCTTTGTAATCATTATCTGATATCAAAAAAAGCAGTTGGAGATCCAACTGCTTTTTTTTGATAATTACAGCCCTTATCGGACAATTGAACGGCACAGCCTTGGAACTAATTGTGCTTCTGGCAATTGTCCATGTACCAAGAAATGGAATGTTCCCTGCCTGCAACCAGCTCTTCGAGGATTTTGTGGTCATCCCATTTGGAATGGTAACTGCAGCATTGATCCAGTGCAAGCGATAACAACAACCATTCCTGAACAGCCTTCATCGTCAGATTGTTAATATCCAAATTCTTAAGCAATTTCAGATACTTAGGGCCAATCATGTCAACATTGGGCTGTTCTCTTTTTAGAATTTCCCTGGTAGTAAAAATATGATCTTCAACCTGAACAAATTCACTTTCGTCCAGGGTCACCGAAAAATTAAAAGTTTTTTGTGCCATAATACACCTCCTGAGATTTTTTATTTGGATATAACAAGATACTACAGTAATTCGAATATTGCAATGAAATAATAAAATAATTTAAAAAATTATTTGTACAAATAGACGAGGAGCTGAAATATCATTTGATCCACAACACGAGAGGGCTAAAAACACAAATGGGAACAAATCTTTTGAATTTGTCCCCATCCTACCTGACAAGCGAACTTGCCATGGTGCCAGGCTACGGTTATTGCGGTTGGCCTTCCGGCTTCAACGGTGCTTGCGCTTTGTTTTCTGCTTTCCGACCCATACCTTCCGTTACAACCTGTTACGGCTGTAATTTCCGGCTCTCCATTCGAAATCCTTGCGGATCCCTTCTCTGAGGGAGTTGCTTCCGGACCTTCCGGCTTTTCCATCTTGCGATGAAGCGGCTTTCAGGGTACTTCCGCCGTCCGGGGACTTTGGTTTCCTTCGAAAACTTCGGGAGGCTTGCGCTTCTCTCCGTGTTTCGCCTTTGGCTTCAACTACCTGAAGAACGTTGTGCCTTTTTCCTGCCGGCCGTTGGATACACATCCGAAACTTACGTCTCTTTTGTGCCTCTCCGGCTTCAACATGGATAAGAACACCAAGCACTTTTTGGTGGCCCGGATAACATCGGATTGCTCCTTGTGATCCTGAACTCCGACCCGTCAGTGGTGCAGACCTTGCGATCCGTTCAATTTGTCCTCCAGCTCAATTAAGAACTTTTGGCCGCTTCCACCATTTTCGGGTGACCCTTTATGGTTGACCTGATGTATCAAATATATAATGATCATTCCATTCCTGCTATTTTTTTTGGCAAATTGTATAAACCATATATGAACCGTGGTTATCAACAATTGTTAATAACTTTTTACGACAAGCTTTGGACGGGTAATTGAGAAATGACAATGGACAATTGAGAATTAGCCTTTCCATAAGCCAACTCTCTCCTACAATATTTTGACTGCGGGAATTATACTAATCAACAAGATATTTCGCCATAAAATGGGAAAATAAATCAAACAGTTAAGATATAGTAAGAAATTGATTATTAATTGGATCTAATTCTGTCGTATTTTTGATTAATTCGCACAATGTAGACTGGATTAGCAATGAACAGATATTTCACTTTCCATATTAAGCATTTGACTGGCATCGGTACAATATTCCTGATACTTTTCTTTTCGTTTTCACCTGCCACAAGTGATGCCCAAAAATCCCTGAGTTCCTATGACGCCGATGGGATGATTCGTATTCGGGGCAAACGCACATTTTTGCTTGGACTGTACCAAAAGCCAAATCAACCGAAAAGCCTTGAATCATTGGTTAAAACAGGCTACAACCTGGTTAATTTACCGGCAAATATCCATATCCTGGATTCAGCCGAAGTTGCCGGAATTAATGTTTGGGTTACGCTTGGAACAATTGAACCGTCAAACAGGAAAATATCATGGCAGAAAATCAGGCAAACAGTTACCGCGTTGAAAAATCACAAATCCATCATTGCATGGGAATTGGCCGACGAGCCGGCATACACCTGGAATAGCAACCAATTGCGGATTCTTCCATCCATCATGACGGAAACCCACGATTCAGTCAAAAAGGCCGATTCTGCACATTTGATCTATTTAAACCATGCACCGGTCAATCTGGTGCAGACGATGAGGAATTACAACCCTTCGAATGATATTACAGCATGCGACATCTATCCTGTTATTCCTACAGGTATTAAAACCATGTATGCTTTGAATAAGGATGGAAGGCAGGGAGACCTTCCCAATACCACACTAAGCCAGGTTGGGGATTATGTCGATAAAATGCGCCGGGTATGTGGTCCAAACCGGCCACTATTGATGGTTTTGCAGGGATTTGCATGGGAGATGCTGAGGCCCGCTGCAGAAAGGGATAGCTCAAAAATCCTGTATCCAACTTATGAGGAGTCGTGGTTTATGGCATGGGATGCCATTTTGCATGGCGCCAACGGACTGATCTGGTGGGGAACCGCATTCACTCCTGCCGGACATCCTTTCCACAAAGATCTGACAAGAGTGGTTAACGATCTTGCCTCCATCAACAGCGTCCTTTCACTGCCGGCCAAATCCAACACCATCCGATTTCGGTATCAGGAAATGGGCCATTCCGTAAGCAGGGGAATTGAGGTAATGGTTAAGCAAGACGAAAAGAATATTTGGATTTTAACGGCCAACACCGAAAGCTATCCTGTTAAAGTAGACATACTACTTCCATTCGTATCAAAAAAGGCAGAAGTATTGTTTGAGAACAGAACGGCAATCATTAAAAACGACTGTCTGACAGAAAATTACAAACCATTTGAGGTTCATTTGTACAAATTGACACCTAACTACTGAAAATGAAGCATCAATACAAACCGTTGCTATTGCTCTCCCTGATGTTTTTCATGGTAGGATCACTCTTTTGCATGAACGACATTCTGCTGCCCTCCCTGATCACCCATTTCAGGCTGAATTATACCCAGGCGACCATGATTCAGTTTACCTTTTACCTGACCTACATCATTTTCCCAATTCCCATTGCCTGGATGATCCATCGGTATGGATACAAAATCAGCCTGCTGACAGCAGTGGTTACCTGTGCTGTTGGGTGTGCGCTATTCTTCCCCGCAAAAATTTTCGACTCTTATCCTTTGGTTCTCGCAGCTATTTTTGTCATATCTACCGGCTTAACCATTATCAACGTGGCGGCGAATCCGTTTGCTTCAATGCTTGGGGATCCGGAAGGTGCCCACCAGCGAATCAATTTCGTCCAGGTATTTTCCAGAGTTGGATACGCTGTAACTCCTGCTGTTGCGACTTCATTAATATACAATCAGATTGGAGAGATTCGCTATCATTTCCCCTATCTCTTGCTTGCTGCAACCTTGCTGATGATTGCCCTCCTGATGTTTTTGTCGAAACTGCCCTCCATGAAACCTGAGGAGGATGAGAAATTCACCCTCAAGGGAATCATGAGCGAAGGATATTCTCACAGGCACCTTTTCTTTGGTGTTTTCGCCATGTTCTTTTACATGGGGGCAGAAGCATCGACCTGCGGATTTTTCATTCCCTACTTGAAAACAGTCCTCGGATTTACGGATCAGAAGGCTGCCAGTTACCTTACCCTCTATTACATTTTTACAGCGGTGATGGGCATTTTGGCTGTTGTTGCACTAAAATACGTCAAAGCGCACAAACTGGTTGGCTTTTTTGGTCTTGGCATGATACTGCTCTATCTGCTTGCCATCGCTTTCAATACCGGCTACAACGAATTCATTCTGGCCGGACTCGGACTTTTCCTTTCCATCATGTTTCCGACAATTTTCAGTCTGGCCATAGAAGATATAGGATCATTTACAGGAAAAGGTTCAGCGCTGCTGAATTTTGCCATTATTGGTGGATCTATCTTTCCTCCAATTCAAGGAATGATCGCCGATGCACATGGCGTTCAGATTTCCTATATTATTCCACTCTTTTGTTTTGTGATGGTAACCATTTACGCATTCTACTTTACGAGAGAACCGTTGCTTAGGAGGAAGATGGCAGGAGGATAGTTATGAGTTATGAGTTATGAGTTATGAGTTATGAGTTATGAGTTATGAGTTATGAGTTATGAGTTATGAGTTATGAGTTATGAGATTTATGAAAAAGAAAGACCCGATAAAAACTTACGATGCACGCTGGGAAGTCAGTGATTTTGGTGACAGTGAGGTGCTTAGGCTTTTTGAGGCCACTTTTGGCTATGCCCGCTTAATAGAAGTGGACACCCTTGTTTTTGCACGTGATGCCCGACTGGGATGTGCCCGGGTGCTGGAAATTGGAATTGAAGCAGCTGTTAAAGCAGGGTTTCGGGTGATTGCCTGTTTTGATCCCATCAGCACTCCCCTCTCCTACTTTATCGCCATGCAGACGGCAGGAAATCATCCCAATACGATGGGACTTTCCATTACGGCCTCACACAATCCCAGACAATATATCGGTATTAAATATACTGTTCCCGGAGTCGTGGCCATCGGATATGATTGTGGTCCGATGGGGGGACTTACAAAAGTAAAAGAGCTCTACCATGACAACTCCTACGTTCAGAAATATAGAGAAGGCGGTTCACTTCGTATTATCGGGAATCCCGCTGAAGAGTACATCCGTTACACAACGGAACTGGCTGGGGTTGAGCCTAAGAGTTTCAGGGGAATGAAGGTAGTGCTGGATACATTCAATGGATCTGCTGGCCCTGAACTCTACCGGGCACTGACACGATGCGGAGTTGAAGTTTCCCCGATAAGACTGACCCCTAACGGTGAATTTCCAACCGGATCGCCTAATCCGACAAGTCAGAACAAAATGGATCCGGCTATTCAGTTGGCTGTTCAAAAAAATGCAGACCTTGTTTTGGGCATAGATGGCGATGGCGACAGGATCGTGTTTGGTGACCAAAAAGGGATTTTCAGCGCCGGATTTGTCATGATCCCAATCCTGAAGTCTATTCTCGAAAAAGAGCCCTGTGCAGACAGATACAAAATATTGTACGATCCAAAGGTAAACCCATTGGCGTTGGCCAAGTGGGCCGAACTCAATGCCGAGCCTCTTCTCTTCCGTAACGGACATTCACAGATCAAAGGGCACATGAAAGAGATAGGGGCGATGGCAGGTGCAGAAGAATCCGGCCATTTTTACCACAAACTTCCTATTGGTGATTTGCAGGTTTCTGGTGAAAATTCACTCTATACGATCCTGCTCTTTCTGAAGGCGATCCACAATCAAAATGAGATACTGCACCAGGTTCGCTCCATGCAGGATCAAATCTATACCTCCGGGGAATTCAACTATTACTTTCCGGAAGATCGAGTCAGGGACACGGCCTTGCAAGCCATCATTCAATATTTTAATGCGCATAAAGCGGAATTGGCAACACAATCAGAGGATGGAATTGAGTTGGAAGGAACCGTGGTCTACAAAGGTGTTCACAAGATAAATGGAGTAATCACACTTGAAAAAGAGTGGTATTCGGCTTACGTTCGGACCGCTACGAATGAGAAAGGGATCATCAGGAGTTATATCTCAAGCAGCGGTTCATCGTGTGGAAAAAAAATAAAATCAGCGATCATTCAACTGCTTGCCAATGAATTTGGCGGAGTGGAAGTTGAGTGATGAGAGTTTAATAGTAAAATACAAATTAAATAGATATGAGATTATTAATCACCGGCCTGAATGGATTTGTGGCAGGTAGCATTGTGGCACAGGCTAAGAAAACATGGGAAGTGCATGGTGTAGATATTACGGAAGCAACAGGATTGCCTGTCAATGTGCATGGGCACCAGTTGGATTTGATGGACCAGGAAAAGGTGGCAACACTCTTTCAACGGATTCGCCCCGATGTGGTGATCCATACTGCCGCAATGGCCAATATTGATGTTTGTGAGAACAACAAAGAGCTGGCATGGAAAGTTAATGTGGGCATCACCGAAATTATAGCCGAACAATGTAAAACGATGGGCATTAAGATGATTGTCTGTTCAACAGATACGGTCTTTGATGGAATAAAAGGCCACTATTCTGAGACCGACACTCCTTTCGCAGTTAACCATTATGCAAAGACAAAAATTGAAGCAGAAAGAATTGTCCTTGAAGCATCTTCAAAAAACATCGTTGCCCGTTTATCGTTGGTCATGGGATTGCCTGTTATGGGAAAAGGCAACTCCTTTTTGGCTGAAATCATCGAAAAACTAAAAAGGGGCGAAACGGTTAAATTTCCAGAAAATGAGATTCGGACTCCCATTGATGTGGTAACACTCGGAGCCGCACTAACGGAATTAGCAGGGAGTGACTTTGGTGGTATTATCCACCTTTCAGGGAATACGAGGATCAACCGTTACAAAATGGCCATACATATTGCGGAAATGCTTGGGTACGATGCAAGCCTTGTTGAAGGAACAAACTCAAATGCCCTCGCTGGCCGCGCACCCAGACCCAACGATGCTTCGATGGAAAATGGACTTGCCAAAAGCATTCTGCAAACTCCAATGCTTACCCTGGATGTAGGCTTGAATTTAACTTTAAATTTTAAAATTGAGGAGATTTAAGATGAGCAGCATAAAATTTGATCTGGAAATTAAGTTTGGTACCCAATACGGAAAAGAAGAAGAAGAGGCAGTATTGAAAGTATTGCGAAACAATGCACCCACCAGCGGGGATGAGTGCATCGCCTTCGAAAAAATGTATGCCGAATATTCAGGTGCAAAATATGCCAGGGTATGCAGCAATGGTACCACAGCACTGTTCCTCTCCATGATCGGAATCGGCATCAAACCCGGCGACCGTGTTCTTACCTCTCCGGTTACCTGGATCGCTACGGCAGCGGCGCCTGCGACACTTGGCGCAGATGTCGATTTCGTCGATATCGACCCCGTCACTTACAATTTGGATGCCAACCAACTGGAGGATAAACTCACCCCGAATACAAAAGCTGTTCTTCCTGTTCACCTGTATGGCCAGCCCTGCGAGATGGATGAGATCATGGCACTATCGTCGAAACACAAGTTCGTGGTAGTCGAAGATGCAGCACATGCCATTGGCGCCGAATACAAAGGCCGAAAAGTAGGTACCATCGGAGCCACCGGATGTTTCAGCTTCCACGAACAGAAAAATATTTCGACTTTGGGCGAAGGTGGAATCATTTTGACCAATGATAAAGGGATCTACGAACGAATCTCCCTTTATCGGTCTCACTGTACTAGGGTTCATGGAAACAGTACCAAATATTGCAAACTGGATGAAGGGCAATTCCCGGTAGGTAAAAAATTCTGGTGGCAGGATTTTGACGATTGCGGATACAATTTCAGAATGACGGATATTCAAGCCGCTGTTGGAATTGAACAGCTCAAGAAGGTTGACATGCTTAACCAACGCCGGATCGACAATGCTGCTTTTATGACAGAACATCTGAAAGAGGTACCCGGATTGACTTTGCCAACAGTCCTGCCGCATAACAAACATGTGTTCCATCTTTATCCGGTGATGGTCGATCCGAAAGAGTTTGGCATGACGAAAGAAGACCTTATTTATGATTTGCTTCACAAATATGGAATCAAAGTTGGATTCCATTATATTCCGCTTCATTATTCGACCGCATTCAAAAACAGAGGATTTAAAAAAGGAGCGTTTCCCAATGCAGAGAAACTTGGCGATCAACTGATAACACTTCCTATCAATCCCAGGCAGACAATGGAAGCGCTGGAATATTTAGTCAAAAGCATCAAGGAGGTTCGCTCCTAAAACAGACAACCATGGATTTTGTCAACAAAATAATTGATTTCAAAAAGAGCAGTACCTTCTTTTCACCTTCCGGACCGGTTTATATTTCCCGCGCTCCGGGACGATTGGACCTGATGGGCGGAAACGATGATTATACCGGAGGTCTTGTTTTTGAATCAACCATTAGAGAGGCAACCTTTGCAGCAGCTCAGCTTCGCTCCGACCAGGTCATAGAACTAAGCAACAAAACGGTTTCAGAGGCAGGATGGCAGGGGGTTTTGGAAGTTAAATGGGCTGAAATGGCGGATGAAAAGGCCATCAAAGAGCTGGTAAACCGATCGGCCAATGTGCGCTGGACAGCCTATGTCCTGGGCAATCTTTTCTATCTAAAGAAGAAATATCCTGGTAAGGTGAATAGCGGAATTCGGCTCTATATGGAGTCAACTGTCCCGTTAAACAGGGGAGTAAGCTCCTCCGCAGCCATCGAAGTTTCAGTCATGAAAGCCTCGGCAGCAGCTTATGGAATCGATCTTCACGGAACAGAACTTGCCCTGTCCTGCCAATGGGTCGAGAATGTAATAGCAGATTCGGGCTGCGGCATTATGGACCAGATTGCGGTCGTTGCAGGAAAAGAAGGATATGTATTGCCGCTGGTTTGCCAGCCTTGTCTACCCGAACCACTGATACGATTACCGGAAGAGCTGCAGATCTGGGGAATCGACTCAGGAGTTAGCCATCAGGTATCAGGGATTGAATACGAAGCTGCCAGGGCCGCTGCTTTCATGGGATATAAAATTATTTGTGACCTGGAGAAAATAGAGGTTACAAAAGAGATTGAAAGCGAAATTGAACGTTATACTGATCCTATCTGGAAAGGGTACCTGGCCAATCTGAGACGCTCGCAATTTCACGATAAATATGAAAATAGCCTGCCATTGCAACTGGATATGAACTCTTTCCTATCCGACCATCAATTTCATGCCGATCCGTTCTCTCCCTTGAAGAAAGGCGTAACCTATCATGTCAGGGCAAATACAAGTTATGCTGTGGAGGAGAATCAACGTGTACAAC
The DNA here is from genome assembly GCA_023229575.1 of Prolixibacteraceae bacterium. Classification (GTDB taxonomy): domain Bacteria; phylum Bacteroidota; class Bacteroidia; order Bacteroidales; family Prolixibacteraceae; genus CAINVV01. The sequence goes on along the minus strand of JALNYZ010000005.1, from coordinate 31,495 downwards.
TATTTTCGGAACTATCACGCGGAGCCTCCCTTTCCTACTCCAAACGTTCCTTTGCACTTATGGGCGAGATGATGTATCAATCTCACAACGCCTACTCCGAATGTGGACTTGGTTCGGAAGCGACTGATTTTCTGGTCGGGATGTGCAGGACTTCAGGAGTTGAAAAAGGGATCTATGGCGCAAAAACGACGGGCGGAGGCGCAGGAGGTACTGTTGCCATCCTGGCAGAAAAATCGGCAAAGCCAATTATCGAAGAGCTATTTGCTTTGTACAAAAATGCCGGATTTGGCGACCCTTATCTTTTCGAAGGCAGCTCGGACGGAGCAGATGCTTATGGCATAACTGTTTGCTGATGCGGTGATGTGATGATGTGCTGATGTGATGATGTGCTGATGTGATGATGTGCTGATTAGTTGATTCATTGATTTGTTCATAATAGGAATTCTCAGTCCAGGCATCTTGTGAACTTACAATATGGATGAAAGTTTGAACATCAAATTCTATTAGCGTTTCTTATATTATTTCACATACGCAAAATAATTTAACACATTGTGTATTAGTATTATAAATTACAATTTAGAATTGATTCATGCGCTATATTCAAATGAACACATCATCACATTAGCACATCATCAAATCATCACATAATCACATTAGCAAATCATCACATCAACCAATCATCACATTAGCAAATCATCACATCAACCAATCATCACATTAGCAAATCATCACATCAGCTCAACATCAAATTAAATTAACTATGAAAACACGCAACTATCTTTACTACAGCATCCTGATCACCCTTTTTTTTTCTTCGGCCCTGCTTCAGGCCCAAAACAAAGTCAATCTGACCCAGCTTTGGAAAACCGATGTGAAATCATTTTTAGAGAATAGTCCTGTCCTGGCGCATCTTTCCGGTGGCGACGAGTCGCAGGTAATTGTTGCCGGAAGAGAGGACCTGATTGCACTGGATGGCAATGGAAACGAAATATGGAAATACCGCAGCAAGGGCCGCTATATGATGTCACCCTCTGTTTGGGAGCAAAAAGGTCAGCCAACGCTTCTCTACACGGCTGACAACGGTGGTTATCTCAGGTGTCACAACAACAAAGGAAAAGTACTGTGGGAGGCCAAATTGAAGGCGCCATGCTCCTGGTCAGCTCCGGCTATTGCAGATCTCAAAGAAGATGGCGTTACCACGATTGTTCAGGGGGATGAGTCAGGTTCCATCTTTGCGTTCGAAGCCTTATCAGGAAAACCAGTTTGGAAGGCGGCAATCAAAGGGATGCCCTCCAGTGCAGCAGTTGGTGATTTGGATGGTAAAAAGGGATTGGAAATTGTATATCTCTCAACGAAAGGAATTTTAACAGTACTTCACGCGGATGGTACCATCTTTTGGAAGCAAAATATTGGAGGCACCTGCCAGACCTGGGGTAACTCAGCGCCCGTGATTTTTGTAGCCTCCGATGGTCAGCCAAGGATTTTCGCGGCCTCGGGCAATGGAGAAGCTTTTTGTTTTTCAGCCAAAGGCACCTGCTTGTGGAGCCGGCAGGTCAAGGGTGCTGTAGCCTCTACCCTCTCTGCCGGTGATTTCGACCAGAATGGAGTAGCCGACCTGTTTCTAATCACACAACTCGGCGTAATTTACCGGTTTACCGAAAATGGCGAACTTCTATGGAACATCGACATGCAAGGACGTACGCTTGGCTCCGGATCCCTCATCGATTTGAACAGGGATGGCGGGCTTGAATATATCTTCTGCACACAGGATGGTCATCTGCAGGCTCTTGACCAACATGGCGGGATCGTTTTTGATTACAATTTTGATCACCGGACCATCAATGAAACTCCGACATTCGGGGAAATTTCAAAGAAATCCAGTGGATTGGAAATGGTGCTTACCGGTGGTGAAAGTGGTTTGGTCTATTGCTTTAGGAGCTCTTCACCCATTGGTGCAAAAAAACAGTGGACAACTGCAGGAGGCAGTGAAACAAAATGCAATTACTCCTCCTGCCTGACTTCCAAAAGCCAATTGAGTATGATCCCAATGCATCTCAATTGGAATGAACTGTATCTTGGGGAGGATATCTGTTTTGATGTTTTCAATCCAAATACCACAAATGAATTGATTTCGATAGAGGCTTCATGCAGCCATCCTGATGGAAAATACCAATCTGTTACTTCCAAACTGGCAGGTCACCACTCTCAGATATTTTTGCCGTTTAGTGGCAAGTCACCCGGCAACTATCGTTTCAAATGGAGCCTGACTTCACCAACCGGAAAACTTCTTCTATCCGGTGATCGCGCAGTCAATCTGACACCTTTTCAAAACGAAAAATCGCTGGTTCAATCTTGCTTGAAAAGATTAAGGGAAACAGGAACAAAAGCTCAGCTGCAAAGACCCGATTTATCTGATGCCCTGTTTCAGGAGGCAGAAACAATCGATCGCCAGTTTACAGTGTTGCAACCGCAACAAGAGATTTCTTTAGCAGGAAATCAGCCGGAACAGGGAGATATAGCAGTAAAAAGTTATCAATTTACCAAAAGGACATTAAAAGCCTTAAAAATTGCAGAATTGGCAGAATCATCCCTTTCTTTGTCGGCAAATACCACTTTGATTCCTTTTGAAGGAGATCTATGGGAAAACAAAGGACGTGAAGATGTTTTACCTGCAGTCGCCTCCAACAGCATCAAAATCGCCCGTTCAATGGTTGCAGGCGAGAATGAACCCATCTCACTAAATCTTTTCAACCTGATCGGGCGCAGCGTAACAACCCGTATCGAGGCAGATTCAATACCCGGCGGAATCAAATTTAATCTGCAGCATTCTGTCGCAACAATGGATGCATTGGGAAAACCAGCCTGGGATGCGCTGCCCGAACTGGATGAAAGCCAAACAATATCAATTCCATCCCTGTCATCAAAAGAGATTTGGATTACTATTACCTGCGCCTCCGGTACGAAGGCCGGACATTACAAGATTCCGGTAATTATTCGTGCATTGAACGGCGCTGGTGTACAAAACGGACCGGCAAGTCCTCAAAATGTTTCGCTTCCTATCGTTAGGGCAGATATTGAACTGGATATTCTGAATTTCGGTATGGCGCCACAAGGGGCTATCAGACTTTGTGCCTGGGGCTCATATGACAAATCCACCATTCGAAATCTTTTGGATCACGGCAATACTGTTTTCATTGTACCTCAGGGCAAATCCAAGGACAATCGGACCGATTTTGATTTTACCGCTCAGGACAAAATAGTGGATGAACTGAGTGGAAATGACGTATTTCTATTGCTATCAGGATTGCCGGACGTGTTAAAAGAGAAAGACCTGGGAGGGTCAAGTCCAGAATTAAATCTCTATCTCGACAAACTGACTGCACATTTGGCATCCAAGGGAATTGACAAGAAGCATTTCGCCTTTTATCCCTATGATGAACCGGGAGGTATTGGTTGGTCGGTGATTGACAAATTGGTGTTGTTTGGCAAAATGTTGAAAGCAAAAGACCCCGAACTTCTTGTTTATATGGACGGAGGTGGAGAGGCTCCCATGTTCAAGGCGATGCAGCCATACCTTGATGTGTGGTGCGTCGGTTACAATGAACTTCCGAACAAGAGTCCGGTAATGGATATCGTCAGGAATGATCCCGGAAGTTTGTTGTGGTCGTACGATTGCTCCTACTCCTATGCGCGCCCAATGGGACCTAACATCAAGAGCATTAACATTGTTGGCCAGTTCAGAATCTCTGCTTTGGCCGCTTTCAGATGGAACGCCACCGGAATCGGTTACTGGTCATACAACCTTGGAGACGACATGTGGGGAAGAACGATGCTTGAATATCCGTTGGTATATAAAGGTACCGGCAAACCCATCAATTCCCGCAGATGGGAGGCTGTCAGGGAAGGAGTTGAAGACTACAGGATCCTGGTAAGTTTAAAAGCCAAACTGCAAAAGGGCTCTAATTCCCTTACTTCAAATGCAAAATATAAAATTGAACAACTGCTCAAATCTGTGGCAAATCTGATTGATCAAAGCGACAGGGAGATGAAACTGGGTATGAGCAGCAAAGTGATGGATGTAACCAACAGTGATGAGGCGGTAAGGAAGATCAGAAATGAGATGATGGAATGTGTCAGACAATTACAAATTAAAGATTGAAAATTACGAATTACAGATTGTGAATCGTTTGGCCCAAGGTGAAGGATGCTTCCTGGTAATTCGGAAAACATTTCGAATTAAAAAACATTTCAAACAAGATGTGTGCAAAAACAGAATAACTGAAAGAATAGTTTAATTTTGTAGTAAATTTATACAGCCATGGAGTCAATCGATTGGAAAAACCTTGCTTTTGGTTATAGCAAAACTGATTACAACGTTCGAAGCTGGTTCCGGAACGGAGCATGGGGAGAGCTTGAAGTCAGTGATTCAGAGATACTTAATATACATATGGCCGCTACTTCCCTGCATTACGGACAGGAGGCCTTTGAAGGGTTAAAGGCCTTCAGGGGCAAAGATGGCAAGATCCGGGTATTCAGGATGATTGAGAATGCAAAAAGAATGCAGCACAGCGCCAGAGGGATCATGATGGCCGAAGTTCCGAACGCGCTCTTTACGGAGGCAGTGAGGAAGGCTGTGCACCTGAATGAAAGATTTGTTCCACCCTACGAATCAGGTGCCTCCTTGTATATTCGTCCATTGTTGATTGGTACCGGTGCTCAAATTGGTGTAAAACCGGCAGATGAATATCTTTTCATAATTTTTGTGATGCCTGTTGGTCCATACTTCAAGGAAGGGTTCAAACCAACAGACCTGGTTATCTACCGTGAATATGACCGGGCAGCTCCGCTTGGAACAGGGACATTCAAAGTGGGCGGAAACTATGCTGCCAGTCTGGTTTCAGGTCACAAAGCGCACGAAAATGGATTCTCGGCAGTATTATACCTTGATGCCAAAGAGAAAAAATATCTGGATGAATGCGGTCCTGCCAATTTTTTCGGAATAAAACAAAACAAATACATCACACCCAAGTCGACATCCGTCTTACATTCCATTACCAACATGAGTTTAAGGCAACTGGCGAAGGATATGGGAATGGAAGTTGAAGAGCGTCCAATTCCAGTCGAAGAACTTACGGAATTCGACGAAATTGGAGCCTGTGGTACGGCTGCAGTTATTTCCCCTATCAAAAGGGTGTACGATGCCGATCTGAACAAAGAGTACCTTTTTGGATCAGAACCCGGAAAGATTAGTGTAAAACTTTATGAAAAACTTAGGGGAATACAATACGGGACAGAAGATGACATCCATGGTTGGACAGTTATCATAGAATGAAATTACAAACGCCCGGAAGGGCGTTTGTAATTTCATTCTATCTCGAGCAATTCCCTGCTTTTATTTGAGCCCAGGTAGGAGTATACTTATTCTGGCTGATGTAAGCGGTACCGGAAAGGACCAAGGCCTTGATGGCGCAATATCCCGATAGGTTTGAATTGTAATAGATATCCAGTGAACTTCTGGCGTTTTTTAGGTTTTCAAGACCATCCAGGGAGTTAAGTGAACTATTCTCGAGAATTTCAACCTTACCTCTGATGGTTTTTACTTTTTCAAAACCTTTAAAATTAGCCAACGCAGCATTGTCCTGTACCAAAAAGTCCCCTCCAATACTATCCAGAAGGGCGAATCCATTCAGTCCGGCAGTGCCGTTACATTCAGAAATACGAACATCTTTTTTGATATATTTAATTCCATTCAAGCCTGTAAAAGAGCTCAGTTTCTCAAGCTTATTCAATACAACAGTACCTTTGATGGTATCAATTTTTGACAAGCCGGTCAGGTTATCAAGATTGTTACATGAGACAATGTTCAAATTACTTTTGATGCACGGAATGTTGCTCAAACCCTGCAAATTGGTCAATCCGTTGCAATCAACAATCGAAATGGATGAAATTGTATCGTTGACCGGAATGAGATTAGACAGACTTTTAAGCTGAGGTAATGTTGTCAAAGAGAGGGTACCTTTAATCTCAAGAAGATTGGCTAGCCCTGTGAAGCCGGTAAAATTAGGATTTTCGCTGATGTTCATATCCCCTCCAATGGAAGTCAACCCTGTTAATCCAATGAGAGAAGTAAGAACAGGATTCTGGTAAATTCCGAGTGATCCTGTCATTGTTGTTAAATTCTGAAGACCAGAAAACGAGACAAGCGAAGGATTGGCTGTAACTGTAATTGACGAAACCTTCTGGATTTGCTCCAATCCTGCAAAATTCACCAACTTGGGATTTCTTTCAACAATCAAAGAAGATCCAATCGTATCCAGGGCAGCAACACCATTAAAAGAGACCAGCTCCGGACAGGAAGAAACTTGAAAATTTCCAACGATGTTCCTGAGAGTAGACAAAAAGGATAAATCTTTGTTGGGAACTTTATAGAGTGTAACAGATCCTTGCACCTCTACAAGATTTACAAAATATTTTTTGTAATCAATTACATCAGAGGAAGATAAAATCAGACTTCCTTTGATTGTATTGTATTTTCCATTCAAAAACCGCTGTAGGGTAGTATCGTTGCCACTGGAATAGATATTGATACTGCTGTTAAAGATATTGGCAGGGACAATCGTTGGTTCTGTTGTTGTACTACTTTTTTTGCAGGAAAATATGGTAAAGCCCAGTGCAACAAAGAGGACGTAAATCAATAAATTATTTTTTCTCATTCACGGTAATGTTTCATTGATTGCTTTGAGAAAGACTCAAAACAGCCTGACAAAGAAAAGAAATTTTAGGGAGAATTTCGTCTTTTGATGATTTATTCCCCCTTGGAAAGGCTGTTTTAACAACTATTTGGATAGTTCGAGCATTCTAAGTATGGGCATCTTTGCTTTGACCATTAACTCTTCCCTAAGGATGATCTCAGGTTGCTCATAACGCAAGGCAAGATAAAGCTTTTTGAGTGTGTTTAACTTCATGAAACTGCAATCATTACAACCACAAGTTGCATCAATGGATGGTGCAGGCATAAAAATCTTATCGGGACATTTGGACTTCATCTGATGAAGAATTCCACTTTCCGTGGCAACAATGAATTTTGTCTCCTCACTCGTGGTAACATAGTTTAAAAGTGCCGTTGTCGAACCAACAAATTCTGAAACCAGTAGAATTGGCCTTTCACATTCAGGATGGGATATCAACACGGCATCAGGATGATCGTTTTTAAGTCCAATAATCTTTTCCAATGAATATTTTTCATGAACCATGCAGGCGCCATCCCATAGTACCATCTCCCTTCCTGTAACAGCGTTGAGATAATTGCCCAGATTTCTATCCGGGGCGAAAATTATCTTTTGATCCATGGGAAAAGATTCCACTATTTTTTTTGCATTTGATGATGTAACGATTACATCCGAGAGTGCCTTGATTTCGGCAGAACAATTGATGTAAGAAATCACCACATGATCCGGATGTTGATCGAGGAACTGCTTAAATTCAGGGGCCGGTGCCGAATCGGCCAGTGAACAGCCCGCCTTCATGTCCGGTACCAGCACTTTTTTACCAGGATTTAAAATTTTAGCCGTTTCGGCCATAAAATGAACCCCAACAAACAAAATTATATCGGCAGTTGTGGCTTCTGCCTGTTGTGCAAGGGCCAATGAATCTCCCAAAAAATCGGCAAGGTCCTGTAATTCAGGAGTTAGGTAATAATGCCCAAGAATTATAGCATTTTTCTCTCTTTTTAGCCTGTCAATTTCAGTGATATAATCAATAACCGATGAAACCGGCAGGTCTACAAAACCACATTGATCGATCAACTTTGAGTAGGTATCCTTCATTTTATCACATTATGAAGGTGCAAAAATATAAAATCATCCTGTATCATGACAACATTTTTATATTTGATATAAAGTTGGCGCATAGGTTTTCGAACAAATTAACAGTAATGATAAAAAATGTTAATAAATTATGGTAAAAAGTTAATAAAAAAATAACCACAACTAACTTCAGTCATAGAATTAAATCAATAGGTATCATTATATTTGGTGACGTTTGGCTACTTTGTGCGAAAAGTCTAATAACCTTTAAAGTTAAGTCGTACCAAATTGGATCTACTAATAAATGTTAAAATAAGATCACGAATATAACCTATCGAAGTTTAAGCTAACAATGTGTAATTAAAATTATCATTAATGAAAAACAACTTTTTAAAGCCCTGCTTGACTATTGTACTATTTGCAAGCATGTTTGTAACAGCCATTGCCCAGGTTACCTCCTCCGGAATAAGCGGACGGGTTACCAGTGGCAACGAATCACTTCCAGGTGCCGCCATAGTTGCGGTCCATGTTCCCTCAGGTACTCAGTATGGAACTGTCACCAATGCCGACGGTCGATACAGTTTGCAGGGCATGCGTACGGGAGGGCCCTACAAGGTAGACATCACTTTTGTAGGCTATGCAAAAGCCTCTTTCACTGATATTACACTTGCACTGGGCGAATCATATGTATTAAATACCACTTTGAAGGAAAGCACTGCTACTGTTGGAGAGGTAACAGTGGTTGGTATAAGACCTTCTCCCTACAATTCAGAGAAAAATGGCGCTTCCATGAACGTTTCGACACGTCAAATCACCATGATGCCGTCGGTCAACAGGTCCATCAATGATGTGACCCGACTCACGCCACAATCAAGCGGAATGACTATCGGTGGAGGAAACTACCGTCAAAACTACATCACTGTCGACGGAGCCCAGTTCAACAATGCTTTCGGCATCGGAACCAATCTTCCGGCAGGCGGCTCACCAATATCACTGGATGCCATCGACCAGATTTCTGTCAACATTACTCCTTTTGATGTCAGACAAAGTGGATTTATTGGTGCATCTGTCAATGCGGTCACACGCTCCGGCAGTAATGAATTTACCGGTTCGGCCTACAACTACATGGCAAGTGAAAAATACAAAGGCAATAAAGTTGGCGATGCTACTTTCGTCAAGAATCCATCAAGCTATAAAATGTATGGATTCCGTTTGGGTGGACCTATCATCAAAAATAAACTTTTCTTTTTTGTGAATTACGAATCGGAAAAGAATACTGTTCCCGGTCCTCCCAGGGTTGCCGCAACCGCAGCTGCTCCTGCAGATGGAGTTAACGTTGCCCGTCCTACCCAGTCAGATATGGATATGATCAGTAAATATCTTCTCGACACATATGGGTATGCAACAGGGCCTTATCAGGGATATTCCAACGATAGTCCGGCTTCCAAAATGTTGGCGCGTGTAGACTGGAACATTAGCAGAAACCACAAATTCAACATTCGATACAGCCAAACCAAGGCCAAATCCCCAAGTTCGCCAAGTACTTCAACTTCACCCTTCTCCTCCATCTATACCGGTACCCGTACAGGTATGGATGCCATGTGGTACAAAAATTCAGGCTATTATACTGAAACCAATTTCAGTTCATTGTCAGCCGAGTTGAACTCTACCCTCGGTAACGGCAAATACCTGAATACCTTGCGTTATACCAATTCATTCCAGGATGAACCACGAAGTACAGATGGTAAAATCTTTCCTTTTGTTGATATTCTAAGCGGTGGTAAACCTTATGTTTCCTTCGGAACAGAACTTTTTTCCTATGGAAATTTGCGCCAGGTAAAAACAACTACCATCACCGATGATATTTCATGGTCAATGGGCAAAAATAGCTTTACCGCAGGTCTTCAATATGAAGCAAATGAAACAAAGAATGGTTTTATGCGTTTTGGGACCAGCTTCTATGTCTTCAACTCGTGGACCGATTTTACAAGTGGGGCAAAACCTGCCGATTTTGGTATTACTTTCTCCAACACTCCGGGATATGCACAGGCTTTCCCTAGTTTCAAATTTGGACAATATTCGGCATACATTCAGGATGAATTGACTGTAAATCCCAAATTGAAAGTTGTAGCCGGTTTGCGTGCAGACCTTCCAACATTCTCTCAACCGGTAGCAGCGCATCCAATGATTGAGAACCTTACTTTCGGCACCAATAAGTATAGTAGCGCTACATTGCCACAATCCAAAGTGATGTTATCTCCGCGTATTGGATTCAATTACAACATCAAAGAAGACCGTTCTTTGGTACTTAGGGGAGGAACAGGCATTTTCACCGGTCGCGTACCTTTTGTATGGGTCGTCAGCCAGGTTGGAGATGCCGGAATGGTGCAAACCACCATGACCTATGCCGGACAGGCCAATGTACCAGGCCCATTCAAACCTGAAATGAATGCGTACTATCCCACTACCCAACCCGCAGTCGGCCAGATCGCTCCAAGTACATTTACCATTATATCCAAAGATTTCAAAATGCCACAATCCTGGAAGAGCAGTTTGGCCATGGATGCCAAACTTCCATTTGGTTTGAAGGGAAGCCTGGAGGGTATCTACAACAAAGATATCAACACTGCATTTTTTGTAAACCGTGGACTGAAACCCGGAGTACCTTTGAACATTGCAGGATATCCGGATAACCGATTGATCTATCCTGTTACTTCATCCACTACCAGGGGAAATGCCTACTATCAAACGCTTAGTACAGATGGTAAAACAATTACAACCGGAAATGCAATAGCCAGCAATGGTATGTCCCCTATTGTACTTGAAAACAGGAACAAAGGGTATTACTACTCTTTAACTGCCAAACTTGAAAAAGCATTCGCCAGTGGATTTACCGGTATGATAGCTTATACCCATAGTGATGCCAGAAATTTGGTTGATGGTAGTGGCGACCAGGCCTCATCTGCATGGAATGGCAATGCCAATGTGAATGGAGCCAACAGCGAGGAACTCAGCTATGCCAGTTATGTTGTTCCTAACAGGGTAATTGCTTCTGCTTCTTACAAGTTTGAGTACCTTAAAACGATGGCCACAACTTTGTCTGTTGTTTATGAAGGTGGTTCGCAGGGACGTTTCTCCTATGTTTATTCCAGCAACATCGTTCGGGATGGTGCCGGTTCGAACAACCTTATCTATGTTCCTAAGAATGCATCCGAAATTACCTTTGTGGATCAAACCGTAAAAGATGCAAGCGGAGCCAATGTCCTATGGACGGCTGCGGCACAGAGTACGTCCTTCTTCAGCTATATTAACCAGGATAAATACCTTCGTAGCCGCATCGGCAAATATGCTGAACGCAATGGAGCTTTGATCCCCTGGAGAAACCAGTTTGATGCCAAGCTGATGCAGGAAATCTTCGTAAAAGTTGGTGGCAAACGCAATACCATCCAGGTAAGTCTTGATATCCTGAATGTTGGCAACCTGATCAACAAAAATTGGGGAATTGCCGACTTCTACAACCAAAACAATATTCTGATCCCTACAAACAATTCCAGTGTAGTTTCAGGTGGTACTGTAAAACCGACATTCAGGCTTAATCCTTACAACAGCAATCAGATGCTTAAAAATACCTATCGCGATAACGTTGGTTATAGTTCAACCTATTCGATGCAATTGGGGATTCGTTACATCTTCAACTAATTAATCGTAAGTTTTCCCAAAGTTCCCAAAGTTTTGGTTACGAGTGAAATTAGCTCGTAACCAAAACTTTGGGAACTTTCTTTTTTATTAGCTCGTAACTAAAATTTTGGGAACTTTCTTTTATATAATATCACTAAATTTGCCGATCCACAAAGTAATGCGATATGGCTCAGAAACCTTCGATTCCCAAAGGCACGCGCGATTTTTCACCGCTTGAAATGGCCCGAAGAAACTATATTTTCGATACTGTTAAAGCTGTTTTTAAATTGTATGGTTTTCAGCAGATAGAGACACCAGCCTTGGAAAATCTCTCTACACTAACCGGAAAATATGGGGAAGAGGGAGATAAGCTGTTGTTCAAAATACTCAATTCAGGCGACTTTCTTGCGAAGGCCAACGAAAATGACCTGTCCGCAAAAAATAGTCTCAAAACTACCTTTCAAATATCCGAAAAAGGCCTTAGGTATGACCTTACCGTACCCTTTGCGCGTTACGTGGTGCAGTACCAAAACGATATTAATTTCCCATTCCGTCGCTACCAGATTCAGCCGGTATGGCGCGCCGATCGGCCGCAAAAGGGACGGTACCGCGAATTTTACCAGTGCGATGTAGATATCATCGGTTCAAATTCCTTACTCAATGAATATGAATTGATACAAATTGTAGACACTATTTTTACACGGCTTGGCATTAACGTCACCGTCAAAATCAATAACAGAAAGGTGTTGGCCGGAATAGCCGAAACCATTGGCGAAGCAGACAGGATCATCGACATCACCATCGCCATTGACAAACTTGAGAAAATCGGTTTGGACAAGGTCAATGAAGAGTTGTCAGAAAAGGGAGTTTCTGAATCTGCCATCAAAAAACTTCAACCGATTCTCAATCTTTCGGGCAACAACGATGAGAAGCTTGAGAAGATCGAACAGGTCATTGCTTCGTCAGAAACCGGAAGCAAAGGTGTAGAAGAATTAAGGACCATCTTCGGCTATCTGAAAACCGGGCATGTGGCTACCTCGGTCGAATTGGATCTCACCCTGGCCAGGGGATTAAATTATTACACCGGCGCCATCTTCGAAGTGAAGGCAAGTGATGTCCAGATAGGTTCCATTACCGGAGGTGGAAGATACGATGACCTGACAGGAATTTTTGGTTTGCCTGATATCTCCGGGGTCGGTATCTCATTTGGAGCTGACAGGATCTACGACGTGATGGAACAATTAAAGCTTTTCCCCAGGGACCAAACGGTCTCAACCAAAGTGCTCTTTGTCAATTTCGGAAAAACGGAAGAGAACTATTGCCTACCGTTACTTGAACAAGTTCGTAGGGCAGAAATTGCTTCCGAAATATTTCCATCCGATGAGAAGATGAAAAAGCAGATGAACTACGCCAATAGAAAGGGTGTCAAGTATGTCGTGCTGGCAGGGGAAGCCGAAATTGCCAACAATGAGGTTACTGTGAAAAACATGGAAAGTGGCGAACAAATCTCAATTAAGGCGAACTTGCTTGTTGATTTCATAAAAAAAGGATAAAGGATAAAGTAAAAAGGATAAAGGATAAAGTAAAAAGGATAAAGTGGCATTCGAACTGAATAAAGCCTTAACTCATTGATCACTAGATAAAAAACGCTGCAATGTTGATTTGCAGCGTTTTTTTACTTTATCCTTTTACCTTGTCCTTATTTCCCCGGCTTATTATTGCCCTTGTTTCTCATCTCCTGCATCAGGTATGACCTGAATTTGCGTTCTGACCGATAGAGTTTTACGACCTTCTCGGCTGGCAAAACAGAGAGAAATTTTGTATTGTACTCTTCAATAAGTTTCGCCTCTTTCATGTGCACCCCAACCATTTCGCCTGCCAGTTTTTTGTAGGTTTCATCACTTTTAACAGTATTGTCTTCGGTAGATTCTTCCAGGTCCCTTTTGCGGTCCATCAAATCCATTCTCGCTTTTTCAAGTTCATTGTACACAGGCCAGAACTTCTGGCTCTCATTTGAAGTAAGTCCTACCTGTCCAGTGATAAAGGCTACTTTCTTGATTTTGATCGCCTCAATTATTTTTGGGTCCATGTGTCTTTGAGCCATTAGCTGCAACGAACAGAATAGGACCATTGTGGCAAATAATGTAGTTCTCATGTTATTTATTGGTATTAAGAATTTCAAAATCAGAACAATTTGATACAAGATAATCTGCCAGTCCATCTTTGGAAATTCTGGAGGCATCGAATTCATCCATCTCAGAAAGAGAGGAAAAGAATTGGACATCTGAAGCAAGTGAGGTGTAGGTACTGACCATTGCATCTGTCAGATCAATGGCCGAGATATCTCCGGTGCCATGCAATCCCCCCAACGCTGACTGCTTTTGACTGCCAAAAGGATGAAGGTACAAAGTAAGGAAAATGGCAAGACCGGCAGCGATACCGAGTGCAGGCCTCATATAAACCATCATGCTTTTTACCGGTTTGGATTGGCTTTCAACTTGCATTCTAAAATTCAGCCTTTCACCGAAGGATTCAAAATATCCTTCAGGGACCGTATAACCACTTTCCATCTTCGGAAACCGTGGCTCTTTTTCAATATGTTCGCTTTTGTTTTTCATAATCAATATCGTTTCTATGACACTTCAATTCTCAAAAGGTTTAACGTAAACTCATTATTCCCCTTCAAATTGTGCTTCAATTTTTTTTACAGCATGGTGATAGGAGGCTTTAAGTGCGCCCACTGAAGTTTTCAGGATTTCGGCCATCTCCTCGTATTTCATCTCCTCGAAATATTTCATGTTAAAAACCAAGCGCTGCTTTTCAGGAAGCTGTAAAACAGCCAGATGCAAACGCTTTTGAAGCTCTTCCCCCTCAAAATGAGCCCCCGATTCAAAAGTTTCTACAAGATAATCAGAAACTCCGTCAATTGAAAATATATTTCGTCTCTTTTTTTGTTGAAGAAAACTCAGTGATTCGTTTGTTGCAATGCGAAATATCCATGTGAAGAGTGAAGAGTCCTCCCTGAAATTGTCGATGTTCTTCCAAACCTTGATAAATACATTTTGAAGAAGGTCGTCTGCATCATCATGACTGACTACAATTTTCCTGATATGCCAATAGAGTCGTTGCTGATAAGTTTTTACCAGCAACTGGAAAGCCAATTCCCTCCTCCCCTCATTTTTTAGATCAGAAATTAATTCCTTGTCCTTATCAATCATCTTGCACTTTCAAAAGTCAATCATTACAGGGGGGGGTAGAGACAAGGCATGCCATGTCTCTACATTACATTCAGCAACATTACGATTTGACAAAGTTAACGACTCAAAGTTTAAAATAGTACCTTTGTCCCAAAATAGTAAGTAAAGTTTAAAAATGACTTTAAGATGCGGTATCGTGGGATTGCCAAATGTAGGCAAATCGACCCTTTTCAATTGCCTTTCGAATGCAAAGGCCCAATCAGCAAATTTTCCCTTTTGCACCATAGAACCTAACCTGGGCGTCATCACAGTGCCCGACAAACGATTGATCAGACTGGCTGAGATCGATAGGCCCAAGAAAGTGATTCCTACAACCATCGAGATAGTTGACATTGCCGGACTCGTTAAAGGAGCAAGCAAAGGTGAAGGACTAGGAAACCAGTTTCTGGCCAACATTCGTGAGGTTGATGCTATCATACACGTTATCAGGTGTTTTGAAAATGACAACATCATTCATGTGGATGGTTCGATCAATCCCATTCGCGACAAAGAGGTGATCGATATTGAATTGCAACTTAAAGATCTTGAAACAGTCGAGAACCGCATTGGCAAATTGCAGAAGCAGGCAAAAGTTGGCGGTGACCGGGTTGCACTGAAAACTGTGGCTATTTCAGAAAGGTTAAGAGAGGTCCTGATACAAGGAAAATCAGCACGTACGCTTGTTTTGACGGAAGACGAGGAGGAGTTGATACATGATTTTTTCCTGCTTACACGCAAGCCGGTCGTTTATGTCTGCAATGTGGATGAAGCATCGGCCGCTAAAGGAAATTCAATGACCGATGCTTTCAGGGAAAGCGTCAAAGATGAGAATGCGGAAATCTTGATCATCGCAGCAGCTACTGAAGCTGATATAGCGGAACTGGAGAGTTATGAGGAAAAACAGCTCTTTTTGGAAGACCTTGGATTGGATGAACCCGGTGTCAACAAACTCATTCATGCTGCATACCATCTGCTGAAATTGCAGACCTACTTCACCACAGGAGCCGATGAAAGCCGGGCCTGGACTTTTGTTAAGGGCATCAAGGCGCCAAAAGCAGCCGGGATTATTCACAGTGATTTCGAAAAAGGCTTTATTCGTGCTGAAGTGATTAAATACGATGATTATGTAACACTGGAATCGGAGGCAGCCTGCCGCGAACTTGGCAAAATTGCCATTGAGGGGAAAGAGTATGTCGTCCAGGACGGAGACATCATGCATTTTCGTTTCAATGTTTAATCTTCATCCATACTTGTACCCATAATCTCCTGAATAGCTGAATCAAGGTCTGGATACCGGAAACTGAATCCACAATCGACCAAATGTTGCGGGTACACAGATTGTCCCTCAATCATGGTAATGAATGAATGAAAATGGTTGCTTATCGGATCCGATTTTCCCACCCAGAGCCATTTTGAATAGGGGAATCAATCTGCCCATCATGCCACCATCCGGACCCAGGACGATGCCTAACCGAATCGAACATAATCGGATACTGCCCTTCTGTAACGGATCCAGACACACTTCCCAAGCCTTGCATAACCTGGCTAGAAAATTATCAGCAAATTGCAACGAATTCTCCTTGTGCAATCCTGACGAATCGTATATTCCAATGGCTGATACAGATATAAAAAGTGAAGGTTGTTCTGTGGAAGGCATCTTTATTAACGCTTCAACCAGTAAGTTTGTCGTATGTATCCGACTCTCCCGCATCTCCTGCATGTTTGATTTATTCCATCTTTTAATCACAGGAGATCCTGCTAAATTGATCAGAACATCGGAAGTTTTGATTAATTTTGAGATTTGGTCTGGCCCACCTATCAGATCGGTTCTTTGGATCAAGACCAAATCATGGCCCAAAGCACCGAGATAGCTGGTGAGGTGCCGGCCTAGAAATCCGGTTCCTCCTGTAATGGCAACCCTCATTAGGAATAATTCTAAGGTTTAGGGAGTTAATATATTGATTATTTATACATGGCGGTAGTAAAACCACATAAACCTTCTGCTGGAAGGAATAAAAAATCTATTCTGGATGTCTTTAAACGGAAAGGAAACCAGCCGGTTTGGAAATTCATGCTGCTCTGGGCGCTAAAGATAGGCTTATTTGGTGTGTTCCTAATGTCGGTGCTCTTTGTGTTGGTCTATATCGGTACCTTCGGCGAACTTCCTGATGCAGAAACGTTGATAAAAATCAAGGAGCCGGTGGCTACGGAGGTTTACTCGCAGGATGGAAAAGTTCTCGGCAGATATTATGTTGAAAACCGTAGCAGCGTAAGTTTCAAAAACATTTCGCCAAACGTCATCAATGCACTTGTTTCCACCGAAGATGCACGATTTTACGAACATCGGGGAATTGACGAATGGGCAGTTGCCAGAGTCTTTATTAAGACTATTTTTATGGCCAACCACAGTTCGGGTGGCGGTTCTACCCTATCGCAACAGATTGCCAAAAATATTTTCGGGCGCGACAATTGGGGGCCACTTACTTTGCCCGTTAGCAAAATACGCGAATCCATTGTTGCTTATAGGTTGGAGAAGTTATACTCGAAAAACGAAATTCTTACCCTATATCTTAACACAGTACCCTTCGGGGAAAATACTTTTGGTATTGGGACTGCCGCCGAACGCTATTTCAGTACCACACCATCCAAATTGACCATTCCACAGGCAGCAACATTGGTAGGTTTATTGAAAGCCAACAATGCCTATAACCCAAGACTTTATCCTGACAGATCACTTCAGAGAAGAAACACCGTGATCAGGCAGATGCAAAAATACAACCATATCTCTGAGACCGAGGCGAACAAGTTTTGCCAGCAACCACTCGGATTAAAGTACAACTATCTGGTATACAATACCGGTCCTGCGCCTTACTTCAGGGAAATGTTGCGTCCTCGGCTCGAAAAATGGTGCAGCGAAAACAACAAAGAGGATGGAACGCCTTACAACCTCTACACCGACGGTCTTAAAATATATACCACCATCGATTTCAGGATGCAAAAGTATGCCGAAAATGCGATGAAAAACCAGATGAAGGAGCTACAGAATACCTTTGATAAAGAGTGGAAAGGTGAGGCTCCCTGGGGAAAGGGCAGTGACATTGTAAACCGTGGAATGAAAAGATCTGTTCGCTACAAAAGATTGATTGAATCGGGTAAAAGTGACAAGGAGATCGCCCTGATCTTTAAGACCCCTGCAAATATCAAACTGTTTTCGTGGAATGGGGATCAAACTGTAAAAATCAGTCCGCTGGATTCAGTGAAGGCCTCCTTAAAGCTGCTGCACTGTGGCTTTGTCGCTATGGATCCGAAAAATGGCAAAGTCAAAGTCTGGATTGGCGGTAATGATTTCAGGTTTTTCCAATACGATCATGTTACCTCGGCCCGACAGGTAGGCTCCGCATTTAAGCCTTTTGTTTATGCTGCCGCACTTGAGAACGGAATTCCTCCCGATAAATACTATGCTAACCAGAAAATAAGCTACAGCGATTACCAGGATTGGACACCTGGCAATGCCGACAATGAATACGGCGGCTACTATTCGCTGGAAGGGGCTTTGTGCAAATCGGTCAATACAGTTTCGGTACAGGTCCTTCTGGAAACTGGTATTGCTGAGACCGTACAATTGGCCCACAAGATGGGAATTGATGCCGATATCCCTCATTTCCCGTCGATCGCCCTTGGAGCAGTAGATGTACCGTTGATACAGATGGTAAAGGCCTATTGCTGTTTTGCCGGCGAAGGTTTGACGGTCGAACCCAACTACCTGGTGCGTATCGAAGACAACAAAGGAAAGGTGCTGCAAAAATTTACCTCCGACTTTGTACCGCAACAGATCATGGATCCCGAGAATGCCAGAATCATGAACCATTACTTAACAGCCGTTACCAGTGAAGGTACCGGGGCTGCGATCAGGTCAAAGTTCAACATTCCGGGAGCATTTGCCGGAAAAACCGGAACCACCCAGAATTTTGCCGATGGCTGGTTTATGGGGTATACGCCATCTCTGGTGACCGGTTGCTGGGTCGGAGGGGAGGATCCGGCGGTCCACTTTAAGTCGCTGGCCCATGGACAGGGAGCCTTTATGGCGCTTCCCATTGTTGGGGGATTTTTCAGGAGTTATTACAGTGATCCGTCTTTCGCTGGTACTGCGCAAATACCATTTACTGCCCCGTCAGCAGAAAATTTAGCGCTGTTGGACACACCGCATTTTGCAGAGGAGATCAAAGAGGGTAAAAAAAGCTTCTGGGACCTCTTTAAGAGTGAGAAGCGAAAACAGGAAGAGCTGAAAGAGAAAAGTGTTGACCAGGCAAAAGAAGGAAAGGTGGATAAAGAAAAAACTGAGCTAAAAAAAGAGGATGAAAAACCATCTATCTGGAAGAAAATTAAGGACGCACTTTCGAATAAAGACAAAAAATAAAATAGTTATGAGTTATGAGTTATAAGTTATCACTCATCGCTTATAACGCATCACTCATAACTCATAACTCCTTCCATGACCGTATTGAAAAAACATCAGGATCCAATCGGGAACGCAGTTCACGACTATTTTCATGGCATCGTGGGTGATACCATCCTGGTAAGGACTGATATCGCCGAAGATGAGATCCTATCTCCCGGATATTTCTTCCGAACTTTTGAACAGATGCCACTGCAGGAACAGGAGGCCTTAAAACGGTGCAAAGGTAAAATTCTCGACATTGGCGCGGGTGCCGGGGCACATTCCGTTTGGTTAAAAGAAAAGGGGTGGGAGGTCATTTCAATCGACATCTCACCGCTTTCGTGCGAAGTGATGCGCAAAAGAGGACTGACCCAGGTAATATGTAGCAACATATACTCCCTGACGAATCAGAAATTCGACACCATACTGCTACTGATGAATGGCGCAGGGGTTGCGCAAACTTTGCCAGGGCTTGCCGTCCTGCTCAATCATTTGAAACAACTGTTGAATCCTGGTGGACGGATATTGGCAGACTCATCAGATCTATTATACCTCTTTACCGATGAAAATGGCGACAGTTGGATTGACATAGCTTCCGACACTTACTATGGTGAGATGGAATACCAGCTTACTTACAAGACGATCAGGGGAAAGAAGTTTCCATGGCTTTTTGTTGATGCTGATACTTTGGCCGCGTATGCCGAAAGTTCAGGTTTCACGGTAGTGGATAAAGTGACCGGATTGCATTTTGACTATCTGATTGAACTCGCATTAATCTGAATATCAGAAGATGGCAGCAAAAAAGCAAAAGATTTTATGTCTGTGCAATGGGGTTTCAGAAAAAGATATTTTGCTTATCCTGAAGAGGGGCGCCAAAAATTTGGAAGATGTAAAGAAATTCACCGGTGCAGCAACCGGTTGTGGCAGATGTAAAAGCGAAACCGAGGCCATTGTTGAACACTTCAAAAAACGCAAACCAATTGATCTACAGACAAATATAGACTTTTAGCCTTTTTCAAAATTTCCAATGTTTCTTTATTCTTAATTCTCCTTCCGATTTTAGGATTTTAAAACGCTATATTTAAATAATTGATAGATTTGTCCCACTAAAAAAATTCCTCTTATAAATTCTTATCAACATGGCTAAATTGAACCAAGATGCCCTGGATTACCATAGCAATGGAAGGCCAGGCAAAATTTCAGTTACTCCAACAAAACCACACGCTACGCAACGTGATTTAGGTTTTGCCTATACTCCGGGCGTAGCAAGTCCTTGTCTTGCAATCAAAGATAATCCGGATGATGTTTACAAATATACAGCCAAAGGAAATCTGGTAGCTGTAATCTCAAATGGTACTGCTGTCCTTGGACTTGGGAATATTGGCCCTGCTGCCGGAAAACCGGTTATGGAAGGAAAAGGACTGCTTTTTAAAATTTATGCCGATATTGATGTATTTGATATCGAATTGGATGCGCTCGATCCTGAAGTCTTTATCCAAACGGTGAAGGCCCTTGCCCCCACATTTGGAGGTATCAACCTTGAGGACATCAAAGCACCCGAATGTTTCGAAATAGAGGAGCGGCTGAAGAAGGAGCTCGACATTCCAATCATGCACGACGACCAGCATGGAACAGCCATCATCTCATCGGCCGGTTTGCTCAATGCCGTTGAAATGGCCGGGAAAAAAATAGAAGATGTTCGCATAGTGGTCAATGGCGCCGGCGCCGCGGCCGTTTCGTGCACAAGACTCTATATTTCATTGGGAGCTAAAAAAGAAAATGTGCTGATGTGCGACAGCAAAGGCGTCCTCCACCACGAACGTCCCGATCTGAATGCTTCTAAAATGGAGTTTGTCCGCAATACTCCCTGCCGTACCCTTGCAGATGCCATTGATGGTGCCGATGTTTTTATCGGATTGTCCGTTGCCGGTGTATTGACCAAAGAGATGGTTCAAACGATGGCGATAAATCCAATCGTATTCGCTTTGGCAAATCCGGATCCTGAAATCCCTTACGCTGAAGCTAAGGCTTCAAGGGAAGACCTGATTTTTGCCACCGGACGTTCTGACTATCCCAACCAGATCAACAACGTTCTTGGGTTTCCATTTATCTTCAGGGGGGCATTGGATGTTAGGGCCAGGACCATCAACGAAGCGATGAAAATTGCCTGCGTAAAGGCATTGTCCGAGCTGGCTAAGGAGCGGGTCCCCGAATCAGTATTGACGGCTTACAATGCCCGTAACATCGTGTATGGAAGAGATTACTTCATTCCAAAACCGATGGATCCCCGGCTCATTACCCGCGTTGCCCCGGCCGTTGCAAAAGCAGCCATCGAATCAGGTGTAGCGCGGATAGAAATCACCGACTGGGATGCCTATACTGAAGAACTTGGACACAGGTTGGGATCTGAAAACAAGCTGATCTCCATGATGATCGACAAAGCCAAACAAGATCCAAAGAAAGTTGCCTTCCCTGATGCCAGCGATTATGAAGTTTTGAAAGCTGCCAATATTGCTTATCAGGAGGAGATGGCCACCCCTGTCCTGATTGGAAACGAGGAAAAAATCAGAAAACTGATTGATGAGAACGAACTCGATTTCGGCGATGTAGAGATCATTGACAACAGAAGCAGGCCCAACGACAAACTTCGCCGCAGATATGCCGAAGTACTCTTCGGTAAACGTGAACGCAAGGGTATGACACTCGAAGAGGCGGTAGACAAGATGTTTGACAAAAACTATTTTGCAGCACTGATGTTGGAGTGCGGGGATGTAGATGCAGTGGTTTCAGGCTATTCTACCCGATATACTGACGCAATCAAACCTGCGTTGGAAGTAATTGGCAAGAAACCGGATGTCACGAAAATTCTGGGGATGCACCTGGTTATCAGTCAGCGGGGAACCTATTTCCTGGCCGACACAACAATCGATTCGGCCCCTGATGTGAACAATCTGGTAGATGCAGCTGTTCAGGTCTCCAAAGTGGTCAGGCAATTCAATATCGAACCGCATCTGGCCATGTTGTCTTACTCAAACTTTGGCTCCAACCACGAACCATCCCCTACGAGAGTACGCGAGGCGGTCAAAATCCTCCACAAGACCTATCCTGATATGATTGTGGATGGTGAAATGCAATTGAGCGTCGCAGTTGACAAGAAGGTTCGCAATGCGATGTATCCATTCAACAAACTGGCTGAAAAAGAATGCAACGTATTGATATTCCCAAATTTAAGTTCAGCCAACATATCCCTGCACAGTCTTCAGCACATAGCAGAATGTGAAACCTTGGGTCCCATTCTTGTCGGAAACCGTAAATCAATGCAAGTCATGCAGATGCATTGCTCAGTACGCGATGTGGTCAATATGATTGCTATTGCGGTAATTGATGCGCAAAACCTGGATTAGGATTTGTTGGATTAGGAAGAAATTATTGGATTAGAAAAGGGGTAGCTGGAGGCTATCCCTTTTTTAATTGCTAAAGGATATTCGAAACCATAGAATAAAAATCTATTTTTAACGGGATCCATCATATCTATTACAATGACCAGATTAATACTATTTTTACTCTTTATATTATTGTCAATCAATGGCTTTTCGCAAACCTATTGGTGCGTCGAAAACGAGAGGGGTGAAGAATTGCTGCTTACCATCCACATAAACGCAGTAAACAACACATTTGAAACATATACCAGAAGAGATGCCTTGAAAGAGATGGCAGGCACATTGATGTACATGTTGGCCAAAACGGCGGGAAAAGTCAAATATCCTGAACTGATGCATGGAGAAGGTAAGATTTCCTATCGTGCGGATACTCTCAATTATGATGGGAGAATTGATTACCCTGACAAAATATTTTCGTTGAAAGCCAAAACCTGGAATGACAATTTTTTCGGATTGCTCACCGACAACAAAAACAGAGCAACTGTCCTGACCGGCAAGAAGTTAAGCACTGACAAGCCATTAAGGGATTATCCCGCTCTTATCAATAACTCGTTTTCATTGATAGAGAAATTTTACTGGGACCCTAATTTGAAAAAATCTTCTGACTGGCAAAACTTTAAAAGTGAAGTCAACGACTTAAAGTTAAAAATTGCGGATGATTATGAGTTGGCCATGACAATGATGTGGCTTGGCAAAAAACTAGCTCAAATTCCTCACGAAATAAGGAAACTAAACAAAAAAGCGCCAGATCCGCAGCAGAAAAAAAACAATTCCTTAAAAATCATTCCACCAAACAATACTATTCTCTTTCTCAATAACATCCCTGATACCAAAGAGGGGATGGATCAACTATTCAAAGAAATCCAGGACAAAAACATCAAAAAACTGATCATTGAGGCCGAAGGAAGCCGAAACCTATCAATCAATTCAGCTCTTTTGCTGGCCAACCATTTGACTCCTCTACCTGCCAATTGGGGTTGTTACCTGACCCGCCGGTGGACAGATGCCGAAAACACCATTCCGCAACCGGCCAAATGGGTGCAATTGCTTAAAAATCCGCTGGAATTTTCAGGCTTAGCCAATGCAGTCTTTAATGAAAAAGGCTTCTATTTAAAGACAGTTCCTGCATCGCCAACCTTCAAAGGCAAGGTATATTATTTGATCAACAAATGGAGTTCAAACGCTGCGGAAGCTCTGGCAATCTACCTTAAAAACGAAAAACTGGGTACGCTGGTTGGACAAAAAAGCGCAGGAGCCCCTGCTTTGACCAATGTTTATGAATTGGACAAACAGTATCGCATCCTCATCCCATTTGCCCAATTTTATGACAAAAACGGGAAAAATTACCAGGGAACCGGCGTTGAACCAGACCTGCAAGTCGATGAAAATGCAGTGGGGTATGTGTTGAAGTTATGAGTTATGAGTTATGAGTTATGAGTTATGAGTTATGAGTTATGAGTTATGAGTTATGATCCAATGTCGTTTAATTAAGACTATTGATTAAATTCCCCCTTGTGTCCTTCGTGAGAACCTTTGTCCCGCATGTGCGGGATTGTGTTGAAATTTAAATACTCAACCACAAAGGTCACAACGGATAGCACAAAGGATTCACAAAGTAATTCGTTAACTATGCGACATTGAATTATAATCTATAACTATTTAGTAATTACCAGAATGCCATCCTTGGCTTCTGATATTTTGACTGTTAAATGGAATTTTAAGGCATCGTATTGATAATCTGTCGAATCACTTAAAGTAGTTCCATTGAAAGAGACAATGGCCGGTTTTTGTTCCATACGGATGTTGAAAACAGAGGCCTTTTTCATCTCTTTCAAACCTAGCTCAATCCTATCGGCAAAATTGGTCATGGAGACAGTCGAACTGCCACTCTTATCAGGATGGTACACCGTGAAATGGTTGTCGACACCGGGATAGATCAGCCAGGTAAGGGAACCTTTGTTGGCCTCAGTTCCCAAGCCGGTATAACTCCGCTCCACATTCAAAGGAACAATCGCACCCTCCCGGATGTAAACCGGAAACTCCTCCAGCGGGTACTCCCTTTCAAACGTTATTGGGTTAGCACCTTCCACCACAATCTTGTCATCAAAGAAGTAGCGCCATTTCCCGGCAGGTAAGGTTACTTTGACACTGAGGTTGTCGCGATAAATTGGAGCTACCACAAAATCTTCCCCAAAAAGATAGTGGTACTTCCCATCGATCGGCTTTTGCAGTACTCTCCCACCCTGGTGCCCGGTTACCACGTAGCTGTACATATAAGGTACCAATTCAGTATGCAGCCAAGAAAATTTGCGGATCACCTCCAATTCCTGAGCAGTCCTGTGCCATAGTGCACGCTCGCCATGACCTCCGTTAAGAAAAAGTCCGCAGAAAGTTGACAATTGGGTCCAACGAATATACAAGCGGGGCGGGATAACACTGCCTGAAAATCCGGCAACATCAGAACCAATCACATTGTAGCGAAGATTCGCAGCTGCAAGAATGCTTTTGATGGCACTTTCAATTCCTTCAACTCCATCAAATGCCAGATCCCTGGCTTTCCCGTTTTCTGCGGTCTTGACTCCCTTTGATTCCCATGCATGTTTCTGGTCGCCCACCCAGGTAACCGGAGCTGCATCCAATGGTGCAAAACCTTCGGGATGGTACCACCTGTCGATGGATCGTGCCAGTGTTACAAACTCGGGATTTTGGGTCAATCCATGGAAATATTCATCACGGTAGTAATGGTCCATGTAGGTTCGTGTCGACATCAAACCAGATTTTGTGCGTTTATACGCGAAGGGTATCGGTCCTACCTTCGTAGAAAAAAGGGTAGCCGTACCATCCAGTTTCCAGCCATCCACACCCAAATCGAAAAGATTTTGCTGACGCGCTCGCCACCATTTCATTGCACCAGGATTGGAATAATCGATAAAGCCGCCTTTCCCTTTCCACCAACTGTTTTTCTCGCCACTTCCCGCCAAAAAACCCTTGTCGCTTGCCTCTTTGAAAAACGGTTCGGACTCCCTGATTTTTGTGTCGTTGCTGTAGCTGTTTACCATGTTGGTCATCCAACAAACTACCCGGTAACCTCTGTTCTGAAGATTTAAGAACCATTCTTTGGGGTGCGGATATTTAAGGGTGTCTATTTCAAAATCGTTGTAACGCAAGCTCCACGGACTATCCAGCAGGATCGTCCTTACCGGAATATCATATTTTGCATACCCGTTCAACAGGGTATCCACGCGTTCAGCATTGTTGACATCATCCTCCCACAACCAGCATTCGAGCGCCCAGGCTGGTGTCAAAGGGGGATTCCCGTGACGCTGCTGATTGAAGAACATTCCCCGAAAGGGATATGCAAACAAAAAATAGTAGAGAACAAATACCAGGATGGTCAAAATTAAAAGAACCTTCTTCCAGCGGGCAGTTTTTTTTGTAGTAGTCATAGCAGATTAAATATTTTGGTTTTTGTTTGAAGGGTTTAAAGATTGTTTGAAGGGTTTAAAAAGTTTATAGGGTAATGACATTTCAAACGATTAATTTCATCTCATCATCTTGAGTCCGAAAATAAGCACTCCGGTATTGACAAGCGCGTGAACCAAGGCGCTGTAAAACACATTTTTTGTTTTAATGTAGGTATACCCATAAGCCCAGCCAGCCACACATGCCAATCCAATGTAAATGATGGATTTGGCATGGTAATGTACCAAACCAAAGGTTACCCCGGTGATTGCCAGCGAGGTATAAACACCCAATCCAAACTTTTCAGACTTCTCAAGAAAGTACGCGGAAGTAAACAGAACCACAGTTACGAAAGCAGGGAACCATTTCATTTTTCCTTCCAGGGTATAGCCAACGACAAATGCCCCGATCAAAAGCAGTACGAATCCGACCAGCCAAAATACCAGCCACGATTTTCCCTGTGCGATTCTCCTGGTAACCATATTCTGAAGAATTCCCCTAAAAAACAGTTCTTCGAACAGGGCAGTATGCAAAAAACTGGTTACAAGGGTAAATAGAACCGTTTTAATCACGATATCGACCGGATCACTGTAACCAATAACGGCAATAAAATCTACACTCCGTCCGAACACAAATACAAAAGCGTAGAATGCAAGCCAGACTATAAGAGCAGTCCGAAGCGATTTCAATTTGATTTCAGGAACAAATCCGACCTCCTTTATTCCTCTGACGATGGCAAAAACATACACGCCGGAGAGAATAACCATCACATGGGAGATGGCATCGAAACCACTGCCATGAATCGGAAGATCACTGTTTTGTTTCAGGCTGAACAAATTGAAAGGGAATAGCGCCAGGATAAAAACAGTAAAATCAATCCAGCCTATTTTACGGTTTGGGTCATTGATCAGTCCATAAACCAACACAGGGAAGTAAAGGGTGTAGAGCAACAGTGCCGGATTTCCTTCCAGGATATTCTGACCATTTAATCCCAGGTAAATGAAGTAAAGCGCCAGTAACAGAGATGGAAATACGAGTACATTCCATCTTCTTTTCCCATTCCAGGTAACAAATGCTTGTATGACTGACTCCCTGCCTAAAACAAACTGAACAAAATAGAAGATTAAAAAAAACGGCAGCGCAATCAATAGTTCTTGCGTTGAGCATCTTCCGGCAGTGTAATAAAGAAACAACACTGTTAGGACAACGGTAGCCAAGCCCCCTTTCAAAAGTGAATTGTAAAGTTCGCCCTTCTTCATATGATTCGTTATTTTATGGATAGGAACCTGCAAAACAAAGATCCTGACTTATTTTCGATTGTTGCCGGGATATTGTCAACAAGTGTCAAATTCGGCTATATGGATGTCAATTGTAATAGTAATAATTCAAAAGATGGGGACAGGAATGGAACTCCCGATAGTTGATCGAGCAAATATACACATAGCAGGGGAATTGTTCAAATGAAGATCAAAACAAATGAAAGCCTGAGTTCTGTCAAAACACCTATCCTTGAGTCGCTGGGTAATCAGGATTTTTGCAAAACCTTTCATGCAAAAAGGCGTAAAACCCTTTCGAACGAATAGAGGTTGTTCCAAAAGTGAATATATTTTACCACTAAGGACACCAAGGAAAAACACGAAGGCCTCAAATAGCACATAATCACGTGCATAGGTTTGTGTTCTTTGTGTGTACTTTGTGCCCTTAGTGGTAAAATGAGACTTTTGAGACATCCTCTTATGCAAAATGATCATGAGATGAATGGAAAAAGTAATGTAGAAGAGGTCGCAAAAATATATTCCGGCATTCAAGCGGAGATCTGCCGCTCGCTGGAACAAGCCGATGGCAAGGCGTTTTTCCGGGAAGACAGATGGGAGAAGGAAAATGGTTACGGCATTACCTGCGTAATTGATCATGGCGATGCCATTGAAAAAGGGGGTGTAAACTTTTCGTTTGTCAATGGCGCATTTACGCCTCAACTTGAAAACATACTTGGCGAAAAGGCTAACAGCTATTCGGTCACAGGCATTTCATCCATTATGCATCCTGTCAGTCCGCACCTGCCCATTATTCACATGAATGTCCGCTATTTTTCCCTGGATAACGGAACGCAATGGTTTGGCGGCGGAATTGACCTGACCCCGCATTACATTGATGTGCATGAAGCCGGCCATTTTCACAGGCAGTTGAAGCAAATCTGTGACAAGTACGATACTGGCTTTTATCCTCAATTCAAACAGTGGGCCGATGATTACTTTTTCATACCGCACCGCAATGAAACCAGGGGGGTCGGCGGCATTTTTTTCGACCGCTTAAAACCCAATGGATCAATCAATTTTGAACAATTATTGGCCTTTACCATGGATATTTCCCGCGCCTATCCGGCGCTTTACGGAAGTATCGCGCAGGGTAAAAAGAGAAAACAATATGGTGCCTCTCAGAAAAAATGGCAGGAATTGAGACGGGGAAGATATGTCGAGTTTAACCTTATTTATGATCGAGGTACCAAATTTGGGTTCGATTCGAATGGAAATGCCGAGTCAATTTTGATCAGTTTACCAGCCACCGCCGCCTGGGAATACAAAAATGAAGTGCCACCTGGTTCTGCAGAATATGAAACTTTGCAATTGCTCAGGAAAAATATAGACTGGATCAAATTCCAATAACAACATGACAACAGGAAAAACAGCCGTAATACTTATCAATGTCGGAACCCCGGACTCCCCTTCCGTGGGGGATGTGCGCAAATATCTTTCCGAATTTCTGAACGACCCCCGTGTCATTGATTTGCCCTGGGCAGTCAGGAAAATTTTGGTAAACCTGATTATTGTCCCCTTTCGGGCGCCCAAATCGGCAAAGCTGTACAAATTACTCTGGACGGAGAAAGGCTCTCCGCTCAACGTGATCAGTAATTCTGTAAGGGATAAACTTCAGGGACAATTGGGCGGCAATTATACATTTTTTGTAGCCATGCGGTATGCCAATCCAAATATCCGGGATGTTATGGAGCGCATTCGGACTGGAGGTTTCTCCAGGCTAATTGTCGTCCCAATGTTTCCGCACTTTGCATCATCCAGCAC
This sequence comes from Prolixibacteraceae bacterium, assembly GCA_023229575.1. Lineage (GTDB taxonomy): Bacteria > Bacteroidota > Bacteroidia > Bacteroidales > Prolixibacteraceae > CAINVV01. The sequence goes on along the minus strand of JALNYZ010000005.1, from coordinate 2,359 downwards.
AGGTACTGCCAATGAAGCCGTGATGCAACAATTGAAAAAATGGACGGTCATACCAGAGGTTAAATTTGTTGGACAATTTTACGACCATCCTCAGTTTATAGATGCATATGCCGATCGGATCAGGAGTTACCAGCCCGAAAAATATGATCATGTGCTGTTTTCCTATCACGGATTGCCCCTTAGCCACATCAACAGCGTACATCCGGGAATTGATTGCGAAAACTGTAGCTGTACCTTGAAGTTCCCCGAACATGGGGAGTTTTGTTACAAAGCTACCACCTATGAAACAACACGGTTGTTGGCAGCCAAACTTGGTTTGACCGAAGGGAAATTTTCGCAAAGCTTTCAGTCACGGCTTTCGGACAAATGGCTTAAACCCTATACGGACAAGGTTTTGGTTCAAAAAGTAGCAGAAGGGGTTAAAAACATTTTGGTAGTAGCCCCCGCTTTCGTATCCGATTGCCTCGAAACGACCGTTGAACTGGGGATTGATTATCGGAAACGGTTCAAAGATGCTGGCGGCGAACAGCTTGATTATGTTGAAAGCCTCAATGATATGCCAGCCTGGATTGATCTTCTGAAAAACCTGGTAGAACATGCTTAGATTGACACGGAACAATCAAGACAATTATATCACCTCTTCCTCCGGCTATAGATTCTGAGAAATTGAGAGACAGTTTAAATTTATTACACAGAGTATAAATGTCTATTAATCGAAAATAGAAGGTTTATAGTAATTTCTGCTATTAGACAATTTCAAAGCTATTTTAAATTTCATTGTGTAGCTATAAATACTCTGTGTAAGAATTTTAAACAGCTTCTGAATATCTGATTAATTGTTCTGCAATGACCTAACTGTCTATGATTAGCTAAATAGTAAATAGTAAATGCTTAAATGGTAAATACTTTGATTACTTTTTCTCCTCTAAATTGGTTAACTTTATGTATAGGCTTAAAGTTAACCACATGGAAAACACGCAAGCAGACATTGAATTGAGGTATCTTCTGAACGGAACAGAACCCATAGTACAATTGATTTTTGAATACGATTCACTGCTAATCAGACTATTAAAGGCACATACCAATGCCAGGTGGAGTAGTTTGCTGCAATGTTGGTATATTCCTTGCAATGAGTTTCATCCTGAAAAGTTCAAGCGCGATTTTGGCAGGGATTATTACCTGCATGCAAACAGCGCCCATGCAGCAGCAATTTTAAGGAGTGTAAAAGGGCGCTTAACGGCCAACGGCAAGATCCGGCCTACAGGATTGTTTGCCAAACCCGATCCCGGGAAAGATGAAAAGATGCGGCAGTTTCGTGATTGGATGGTCAGCAAACGGTACAGTGAGCGAACCGTAAAAGTTTATTGTGATTGTTTGACATTGTTTTTTCGGTTCTTCAGGGAAAAGAAGATTGAAGAAATTGGCAATGCTGATCTGGTCGACTTCAACAATCGGTACATCCTTGCCAACGAGTACTCGGCCACTCTTCAGAATCAGGTAGTGAATGCACTTAAGTTGTTTTACGGCAGATTGGAAGGGGTTAAGCTGGAGATAGAACAGCTGGAGCGGCCACGGAGAACGCATGTTTTGCCAAATGTATTGAGTAAGGAGGAGGTTTTGCGCATATTAAGGGCATGTATCAACAATAAGCACCGAACGATGTTGTGTCTGATCTATGCTTGTGGTTTACGGAGAGGTGAGTTACTTAATTTGAAGCCACTGGATATAGCCAGTAGTCGGGGTCTATTGAACATCAGGCAAGGTAAAGGCAACAAAGACCGAATCGTACCAATCTCAGAAAAGACCATTGAAATGTTGCGCGTTTACTACCGGATGTATCATCCCAAAGTTTGGCTCTTTGAAGGACAGGTGGCTGGTCGGCAATACAGTGAAAGAAGTTTAGAACTGGTACTTAAACATGCTTTGGAAGTAGCTAAAATCAAAAAACCGGTCACATTACATTGGCTAAGACACTCTTATGCAACGCACTTGCTTGAAAACGGAACAGACCTCAGGTACATTCAGGAGCTTTTAGGACACAAGAGTTCGAAGACTACGGAAATCTACACTCATGTATCCACCCGCAGTATACAAAAAATAAAATCCCCTTTTGACGACATTGATGTTTAAATTAATATTTTGTATATTTATGGTCAATATAACACGCAACTAACCTTCCTCAATACCGCCAAAATCACCGTCTAAACGAAGGTCTGTAGCGGATATAAAGGAGTTGAACTAAACCTATCGGTAATTTTCTCGTGATTTTCCAATAGTTTTAAGATGAACATTTTAAAACTATTTATCATGAAAAAAAAGAATCCCCTCTTGTTGAGAAGCTGATCTGTGAGATGCAGCT
>JALNYZ010000035.1 GCA_023229575.1 Prolixibacteraceae bacterium | reverse complement strand
CATTTCAAACATTTCAAACATTTCAAACATTTCAAACATTTCAAACATTTCAAACATTTCAAACATTTCAAACATTTCAAACATTTCAAACATTTCAAACATTTCAAACATTTCAAACATTTCAAACCATCATTAATATTTTTTTCTACCTTTGCCTCCGAATTAGGGGTGCCTTAAACATACAGGCTGAGATCAAACCCATCGAACCTGTCCGGGTAATGCCGGAAAGGGAAATTGAAATTTCTTTTCAAAGTATCTCCGTCTGTACCTGTTTCATTGCCTCCTAAGATTTTGTAATTCACTTAATTAGAACGCAATGAAAACGACTATTTTTAACAGGCAATCTTTCAAAATACAAAGAGGCTCCTGGTTACCTCAGTTAATTCTCTTCCTTCTTCTCGCATTTTCTTTCGGACAGCTTTCTGCACAGCGCAGTCTCCATGGGAAAGTAGTGAATGCTGAAGGAGAAACGCTTCCGGGAGCTACGGTCCAGTTGGAGAACACCTCCAAAATCAGCGCTGCTGACTCACAAGGAGTGTTTCATTTCGAAGGCATCTCAGCGAATGAATGTTCTTTGATCGTCTCCTATGTCGGTTATCATACATACAAATCAAAAATTGTACTAAATCAAGGCAAAACGAGTGTTACCGTAACCCTTCAAGCGGCTGATGTGCTGACGGAAGATGTCATTGTTTCAGCCACAAGGGCAGGAAACCGAACACCCGTAGCCTTTACCAACCTTGAGGTAAGCAACCGGAAAGAAAAGCAGACGGGTCAGGATCTTCCCTATCTTTTGAATATGACCCCCTCTCTTGTCGCTACATCAGATGCGGGAACAGGAATAGGTTACACCAACTTCAGGATCCGCGGTAGCGATGCAAACCGTATCAATGTGACAGTAAACGGGATTCCTTTCAACGATGCAGAATCGCATGATGTCTATTTTGTCGATCTGCCCGACTTCGCTTCATCAACCGGTAATATTCAAATACAGCGAGGGATAGGAAGTTCAACCAACGGGGCAGGGGCTTTTGGCGGCACCATCAATATGCAAACCAATAACCTGAACCGTCAAAGTTATGCCGGATGGAGCAGCGCGGCCGGAAGCTTCGGGACCCTGAAAAACACAGTCACGATAGGATCCGGCCTGATCGATGGCAAATTTATCGTTGAAGCACGATTGTCAAAAATCAACTCGGATGGATATATCGACAGGGCCTCCAGCGACCTTCACTCTTTTTACCTTTCGGGAGGGTTCCTCACCAAAAAATCGATGCTAAAAGCGATATTTTTCTCAGGCAAGGAAAAAACATACCAGGCCTGGTACGGCATTCCTTCCACAATGCTGGAGACCGACCGCACTTATAATCCGGCAGGTATCATCAACGGTAAGAATGGGGAGGTCTCTTTTTACGACAACGAGACAGACAATTACCAGCAGGATCACTACCAATTGCATTATACCCATCAGTTCGACAACAGGTTCAGCGCCAATTTTTCACTCCATTATACCTACGGAAGGGGATATTATGAAGAGTACAAGCAGGATCAGGAGCTCTCGGCTTATCTTATGCATTCAATTTCCCTGGGTGGATCCACCATTGATAAGACAGATCTTGTTCGGCGCAAATGGCTCGACAACGACTTCTATGGCGCTGTGGGTTCAGTGAGTTACAAAGAAAATAAAACTGAATTGATAGTAGGCTCTGCCTGGAATACCTATGCTGGCGATAATTTCGGCAAAGTCATATGGGCACAGTATTATGGAGATATGCCAATCAACCACGAATGGTACAGATCCCAAGGGAAAAAAGTGGACTTCAATATTTTTGCAAAGCTCAATTTCCAGTTAACTGCGAAACTATCACTCTATGCCGATGTTCAGTATCGCCACATCAATTACCGGATCAATGGCATTGATGACGATTTAAGAAACTTGAATCAGACTCATCTGTTTGACTTTCTGAACCCAAAAGTAGGCGCTTTTTATTCATTTAATGATCACCAAAGCATCTATTTCTCTTATGGCAACGCCCACAGGGAACCCAACAGAAGCAATTATACCGATGCTGACCCCTCCAAACCAGCACCAACACAAGAGAAATTGAACGATTTTGAACTTGGGTACAAAGGCGGAATCGGGAAATACAGCTATGGCATCAATCTTTACCGCATGAACTACCGTGATCAATTGATTCTGACAGGAAGGATTAATGATGTGGGGGCAGCCATCATGACCAATGTTCCGAAAAGCCACAGAATGGGAATAGAATATACCGGCAAACTGCAACTGCTGAATAATCTGAAATGGGAACATCATGCCACCCTCAGCCGCAATAAAATTATCGGATTTGTAGAGTACGTCGATGATTGGGACCACTGGGGAGAACAAATCACCCACGATCTTGGAACAACTGATATTGCCTTTTCGCCATCACTTACTGGAGGCAGTAACCTGGAGTGGACCCCATCAAAAAAGATAGGGATTAATTTCCAATCCATCTATGTTAGCCGGCAATACATTGACAACAGCTCCATTACCGACCGTTCGCTGAATCCTTACTTCGTGAACAATTTAAGGATTGAAACCACGATTGCCCAGAAATTTGCTAAAAAATGGAGCTTCTTTGCGTCGCTCAACAATATTCTCAACGAGAAATACGAGTCTAACGGTTGGGTATATTCCTATTATTCAGAAAACAAAAGACAAAAAGAAGATGGCTATTTCCCGCAAGCAGGAATCAGCTATCTTCTTGGAATGTCGATTGAGTTTTAAAACAGCTTATTCTATGGATAGATAGCCATTTTCTGTGATAATGAACTCTTTGCCATCTTTGATGCAATAGCCCTTCTTTTCATTTTTGTTGAGACAATCGCTTGCATTCTGGAGTTTTTCAATTCCGTAGGACTTTAGCGCCCTGGAGATCATTGAGGTAGATAACTTTGAGACACTGTTACTTCTGGATAGAAAAACAGCTGTAGCCAGGAATTTCCGCACCTGGTTGGTGGTGGCTTTCTTGTCAGCAATAAATTGAGATAGAGGGGAATCGATCTGTTCAACGACAGGCTTATTCCCCTCTATTTTTTTTTTTGCCTTTTTTTGTTTGTCAACAGCTTTGCCTCCAATTTTTGGTTTCCTGCCACGCTTTGGAGCCTCTCCCTCCAGGTGTAAAGTCGAATCAGCCGAAGATTTCTCTTTCGCAACTTTGAGTGCCTTTGGTTCCTTTACTATCTTGATTTTTGGAACCTTAGCAACTTTTGGAACCTTAGCAGTCTTGATTTTGGGTTCCTTAACCACCTTTCTCTTATCCACCTTCACTTTGGGTACTTTATCTACTTTAGCTTTCTTTTCCCGGGAGGTTTTGGAAGCTCTTTCAGCAACCGGCGGGGTAGCATCAGTGGCTATTGCCTCATCCTTTTCATCCTCAGGGTTCACTTCAATTACGTCTTCCACAATGGTTTCTCCCATTTTGTGCACGGCAAGAAGCGATGGAATCCGGCTGAGAACGTTGTTCAACTGTTTCTCAACCCAGGCATTGTCTCCCTTGCAGGAGAAATGCAGATTTTCAAATGTAAAATCAATTTTTGAGATTGCCATTTTGTTATAATTTATTTACTAACTCGTTGTCTGATAAAATCAAAGGGAAATTTTATTTGCTACAATGATAGCCAGATTTTTTGAATATTCAGCAAAACCCTATAAAAATATTTATTGGACAGAAAAGATATCCATCCAATAATAAATCATTATTTCTCTGATGGTTAGCAAAAACTTAATATTGGTAATTCTTTCAAAAAAGCTAGCTTTTTTCTATCTCCTTCAATATTTTTTCTATCTCCTCCTCCGTTTGATGAAGCTTTTCGCGGCACCAGGTTACGAGAACAGATAGCCTTTTAACCTTTTCAGACAACTGATCTACATCGGGTTCATCGTTTTCAATCTGTTTCAAAATATCTTCAATCTCTCCGATAGCTTCTTTGTAGGATAATCCCTTTTTAACTGTCATTTTTATCTGATTGTTTAATTTCTATAATTTTACTCAAAACAGCCCCGTCGGAAAAACGGGTATTCATTACCTCATCACTTTTCAGCAAGGCGATATCCTTCACCAATATGCCGCGGACGGTGGTTATTGAATAGCCCTTCTTCAGGATATTAGCCGGATCTGATAGCATTGCCTTTTGACCGGCCAGTTCAATTCTATGTATCTCATTCCCTATTCCTCTCACTGACAAGTGTCTGAATTTCAAAAGGTAATGATCCATCTGTTCTCTTTTACCCTGAAGACTTCCGGGAATTGTAACATGTATCATATTCCGGGCTTTCTCTATTTTTTGCCGGTGCACATAGAATATTCGGTCCACTAGAAAACCTGCTTTCTGCAATTTTTTCCCCAACCGGTGTTCACTGTTCTGCAGGGTTAGTTTGATCTCCTGCTGAAATCTCCAGGTGCGCTGCATCAATTCCCTCTTTTTGTTCCCTAACTGATCCCTCACGAGCTTCGAGAGTTCGCCAGTCAGATCTTCCAGCAGGTTCTTCTCCTCCTCCAACCTGTTTTCGACAAGGGAGATGGTTTCCTGTTGCATCAGGTTGATCCTATCCTCAAAGGCAGCCACCCCATCCAGAATAAACTCAGCCACAGCGGTAGGTGTTTTTAGCCTGGTATGGGCCACCAGATCGGCAATGGAATCATCTTTTTCATGCCCGATTCCGGAAAGAACAGGCAACGGAAACTGCGTAATGTGATAGGCGATGTTGTAGTTGTCGAAACAACTCAGGTCGACTTGTGATCCTCCTCCCCTGATGATTACCACCACATCAAAAAAATCCTCGTAAGGATAGATCCGATCCAACGCCTCAACAATGGATTGTTCAGCCTGGTTTCCCTGCATCACGGCGGGGAAAAGCTTCGTATAAAATTTGTATCCATTGCCATTGTTTGTCAGTTGTTCCATGAAATCTTCGTATCCGGCTGCCGAGGGGGAAGAGATAATGGCGATTTTCTGCGGGACCAGCGGTAGTTCCAGCTCTTTGTTCATGGTAAGGACCCCGTCTTCTGTCAGTCGCCGGATGATCTCCCTGCGCTTCAGGGCCTGATCCCCCAGGGTATAGGTTGGATCGATGTTCCTGACATTGAGCGAAAAACCGTACATTTCGTGAAACTCCACGGATACCTGCAACAAAACTTTGATGCCATCGGTCAGTTGTTGCCCGGTCGTTGTCTCGAAAAAGGGCCGGAGCATTCTGAAGGTATAGGACCAGATAGTGGCGCGTGCCTGGGCAACGATCCGGTCTTCCGATTCCCCCTTCTCAATCAGCGTGAGGTAGCAATGGCCATTCGAATGGATGTTGATTTCAGAGATCTCCCCAACCACCCAAACCGGCGCCGTAAAATTGGTTGCCAGCACTTTTTTTACTGCCCCGTTTAGCTCTGATAAACTTAGTCTTTCGGCCATGACTGTTTTGTCCTGCGTAAAAAATGGAATTCCAACCGGTCTCGATATCCCTGAGACCTTCTTTCCAAAGTTACAAATTGAGAAACAGAGTTCATACAATCGGATGAATTTTGTTGAGCCTGCCTCTTTTTGGCTATTTTTGATGCCTAAAATCAAGTCATATTACCATGATGTTCAAGGCGAAAAAAGTTCATCGATCCTTTGCCAATCTCCTCCCGTTCCTTGCTGCAGGCCTAACTTTTCTGCTGGTTGAACTGGGAGCCGATCATCCGGAATGGATCGAAAAGTATTACTCCAATGCCTTATACCCGGTGATCGCCACGCTGTTCTCGGGTATCAGCGAATTCTTCTCTTTCTCTCTATGGGATATTTTCTGGACACTAGTTGTATTGCTTGTCCTGTATGTTCTGGGCATGGTTATCTTCAGGAAAATAAAAATTGGCATTTTTCTTCTTCGCACCCTTCAACTTGCAGCGCTTTTGTACGCCTTCTTTTATCTCTGCTGGGGGTACAATTATTTCAGGCAACCCATTGAAAAACGGCTCAACTGGACCCGTCACATCGAGAAAAAGGATATGTTTCCAACGGTCCTTGATTCGTTGATCTCGAATGCCAATGCCAGCAGGGTGGAGATAAAAATCTCAGATTATCCGGCTATCGACAGTCTGATAGAACAATCCTACCGGGAGAACGCCGGCAGATTTGGCTACCATTATCCCAATGGTAGCAGACATGCCAAAACCATGATTTACACCTGGTTTTTTGCCAAATCCGGTGTCAGCGGCTATTTCGGACCATTTTTTAACGAAGTCCATCTGAACGGTGAGTTGCTGCCCACCGAATATCCTTTCGTTCTGGCCCATGAGAAGGCTCATCAATTTGGAATTTCCGGTGAGGCTGAAGCCAATTTCATGGCCTGGTACATTTGTAATTCGAGCAAGGACAACCGGCTGAAATATTCGGCCAGCATCCAGCTGCTGCAATATTTTTTCGCCGACCCCTTCCACCACGAGGCCATCAGGGAGTTTCTCAAAAGGTTTGACAAAAAAGCCATGGCCGATATCATGGCCCAACGAAACCACTGGAAAGCGTTGCGCAACGAAACGCTCGACAAAGCCCAGACAACGGCCAACAATGCCTACCTCAAAACCAACAAAATCCACGAAGGGGTAATGAACTACAACAGCGTTGTGAGACTGACACTGGAGTGGTATTTGAATGAATATCCAATGACAGATGCGGGCCCTTCCAAATAATTGAGCTCATTCAGCATTTTAATCGTTCACGCAAAGAGCGCAAAGAAATATCGCAAAGTCCGCAAAGAAAAAAGGAATCAGAACTGATCTCTTTGCGTTCTTAGCGGTTCACTTTGCGTTCTTTGCGTGAAACTTATTTTCTGCCAACTACCACAAATCCTGGTAGAAGATTATTCGGAAATACGTTATCTTTATATCGGAAAATCTACTACTATGCTACAAATCAAACTATTCCTGATCAGTATTTTGCTGATCCCAATCATTCCTGTTGCTAACCTCAGGGCACAACCATTGGATAAAACAATGGAAACAAACTTTGTACAACCTCCGAAAGATTGCTGGCCGCACACCCGTTGGTGGTGGTCGGGCAATGCCGGCTCGAAAGAGGAGATTACCCGGGAACTGGAGCAGATGCGAAGTCATGGCATTCGAGGAGTGGAACAGATCACCATGGGTCCGGTTTTCGAAAAGGGCAATGTGCCTTATCTCTCCGATGAATACATGGCATTGATCGCCCATACTGTAAAAGAGGCCAAACGCCTGGACATGGAGGTTTCGCTTAATTTCGGTGGACCCGGGTGGGTCATCGGTGGGGAATTTGTACCTGAAGAGGATCGCAGCAAAGATATGGTTCCCACCTTCACTGATCTTACCGGACCACAGACTTTCAAGGGTGAACTTCCCGGTAGGTTGATCAAAACCAAAAGGTCTTGGGAGGCTTATTCCCCTACGCTGGATGGCAGCGAACAACTGGTGGCGTTGATGGCCGGGAAAATGGACAAATCCGGAAAGCTCATTGAAAGTTCTATAATCAATCTATCCGGCAAAGTCCAAGACAATAGGCTGACATGGGATGTTCCGGAGGGTGAGTGGAAACTGATGGCCTTCTGGCTCAAGAAAAACGGCCATGGCAATGCGGTCGATCATTTCAACAAAGGCGCGATGGATCGTTACTGCGACTATCTGGGCAATAAATTCTACACTGCCTTTGGCGATGAATTCGGGAAAACCGTCGAGTCGCTTTTCGCCGACAGCTTTGAACTGGCGAACCTGGCCAGCGGCATGAACTGGTCGACCGGACTTCTTGAGGAGTTTCAGAAAACCTACGGATACGACCTGATTCCATATCTTCCCGCCATCTGGTATGAACTGGGGGATAAATCGCCAAAAATCAGGTATGATGTGAATGAATTTCTTCACCAAACAGGACTGAATGTCTTCTACAAGAGTTTCCTCGGCTGGTGTGAGGCACACCACATCAAAGGGCGCATTCAGACTTACGGTTTCAACTCCGACAACATCGAATCTGCCGGGATGGCACATATCCCTGAAATGGAGGTTACATCAGGCGAGAAGGATCAGGTCGACTGGTTCGACACCCGCATCGGACCGAAGAAATATGTCTCCTCCGGCGCACATCTGTACGATCGAAAGGTTGTTTCGGCAGAGGTTTACACATTTATCCACTGGGAACGCTACCGCGAAACGCTTGAAGAGCTTAAGATCGCAAGCGATGGTTATCTGCTTTCGGGGGCCACCAAATTTTACAACCACGGTTTCAACTTTCTGCCGGAACAAGAGGTGGCGCCCACACGCTCTATCCCATTTGCCGCCTATATTCAGCCACAAAATATCTGGTGGAAATACTACCCCAAACTCTCCGAATACATCGCGCGCTGCTCCTATTTGCTCAGGCAGGGAGATTTCCAGGCAGACATTGCGCTCTATTCCCCTCTTGCCAATCAATGGGCCATCAATGTGATCAACCCAAGAAAATGGACCCGTGAATTCGACTGGGGAGAACTTGACGGATTGATCGTTTCGAATGGCTACGATTATGACCTGATCAACGACGATGTGCTGCAAAACCATGCTGTCATTGCTGATGGAAACATCGAAGTACAAAAAATGGCCTATAAACTGCTGATCGTCCCCAATGTGGAAACTATTCCTGTCAAAACGCTTGAGTTCATTGAGAAATATGTGAAGCTGGGAGGAAGGGTGCTCTTCCTTGAACGGTTACCGGAAAAGTCGACCGGGTTGGCCAATGCCGCAGAGATGGATGTCAAGGTTAAGGAGATCGTTACCCGGCTTTTCAATGAACCAGCGGTTATTTCAACTTCCGCCAACAACCTCTATGGCATAAAAGAGGCCAGGAATGATGTGACCATCGGTTTTCCCTATGGAAAAGGAAGAGTTTACAGGCTAAACAATGTGATTGACAGGCAGATTTGGTGGGACAAACAGAGCAGCTATCTTGATCCTTTTCTCAAGATCCTCCGTAGCCGGATAGCCCCCGATTTTGGTATCGATTTCGCACAGGAAGGGTTGAGAAAAAATGAAGGACTGACCTATATCCACCGAAAGATCGGAGAGAAAGAGTTCTATTTTGTGGCCAATATCCAGGACAAAAACAGCGCCATCCCGGTTACTTTCAGGGTAAAAAACAAGATTATCCGCAAGTGGGATCCCTATACCGGAAAAATTTCAGAGCTCTCCTGCTTCAGTGTAAACAAGGATGGAATTTGTCTCCCCTTGAATATGGCGCCCTACGAATCTTTCTTCCTCGAGTTCGTTCCCGGGGAACCGGAAAAGTATGTTTCCCATACAGATCTCAGGCGAATCCATGGGATCCATGGCGGTTCCGTTGAAGCTGAATCCAACGTAAACGGCCGTTTTGTGACCACTGTTCATTCATCCGGCGAAAGCAAAAGCTATGTTTCGGAAGTAGTCGGCCTACCCTCTCCCTTCTTAATTTCAGGCAACTGGCAAATGGAGCTGAAAGGGAAAGAATTCCCGCTTTTCCAAAAAACAACTGACCATCTTACCTCCTGGAGCGAAGATGAACAAACCAAAACTTTTAGTGGAACAGGCAGCTACAGCATCGATTTTACGCTTCCTGAAGATTACCTGACCAAAGATCAGAAAGTTTATCTCGATTTAGGGAAAGTGGGAAATATTGCTGAAATAAAAATCAATGGCCATGAAGCAGGAATCGTATGGATGCGTGGACAGCAGCCTGAAGTGACCCTGTTTTTGAAAACCGGAATAAATCATCTTGAAGTCCAGGTTACCAATACATTGATTAACCGTATTGCAGCGATGAAAACTCCAACCCCAATCCCTGAGTACTTGGTTTCCAGGTATGGCAGCAAGGAGATATCGACCGAAGTTCCACGCGAATTTGGCTTCTCCCCGCTGCCTGCAGCAGGATTATTGGGACCGGTAAGATTGATTCCGGCAAAGAATGTTCTGATCAAGTTGTGAATGAAGGGAGATTCAGTTCTTTTTGTGCCCTTTGTGCATTCCTTTGAGCCCTTAGTGGTTAATTTTTAGATCTTACCACAAAGTTTTGCTCAAAGGTTAGCACAAAGGATTCACAAAGGATTTTATTATATACATCGGCATTTTTGGCACCATTACCTAAAAATAAAAAATTTAAACTCATTGCTTTCCAACAACTTTAGTCACTTTAGCTCACTCTAGTCACATTAGGCACTTTCTCAGGGCATCCCCGACTCCTTTACCTTCGGCTCAGGAATCTTCCCTTTGATCTTGTCGTACTGCGTGAAGGCGTTGATTTGCAAGGTGTCAATAGCGCCTTTGTTGACAATATCCCCTTTGTTGTATTCAATTTGATATTGCAGTTTTCCATCCTTTGCGAAGAACTTCCAGGTTCCTTCAGACAGATCATCCAGGTAGCTTCCCTCCATCGTTATATTCCCGCTCTCATCATAAAAAAGTGCAGGGCCACTCCTTTTCCCCTCTTTGAAGAAAATCTCCTTCATTTTAATTCCGGATGGATAAAATTGCACCTCATTCCCATCCGGCAAGCCGTTTTTCAACTCCCGGTCCCATATCTTCTTCCCATTTTGGTCAAAACCAATGGCCTTCCCCTCCTTTTTCCCAAGATGGTAATTTTCAATGGAGACAAGCATCTCTCCACTATAGAAATTCCAGGTGCTGTCGCGCAAATTGCCTTCAAAGACCCCCATTGCATAGAGTTTTCCCCTTTCATCGAAAAGTGAGGTAAAGACCCTTTCCGAGTTAGGGCGGTAGGTCATAAGAGCCTTGATCTTCCCGTTTTCGTGGTATCTTTTCCATTCTCCAGCGGGTTTGTTTTGGATGAAATAGCCTTCGTACTTCAGGCTTCCACCCGTATATTTGCTCACCCATTTGCCCTGCTTCAAACCTTTTGCATCGGTTTTGTTGACAGCTTCCTGAGATCTGGATAACAAGGAGAGCAAGCAAAAAGCAAGAAGAAGCAATAAACTTTTCATAGGAAGATACTTTCCACAAAGGTATTGATTTCTTCTTTTATCTGAATTCATTATTTCAAACAAAGCACACAAAGGGAGATACACAGGAGCAAACAAAAGAAATTAGATTAATTTTATCAGGATCATTCTCTAACAAAACTGTCGTCCATGCCTGGATATATAATTGTGAGGGCCTTCTTGTTTTTCATGCTTTCGGGGATAGCAGCCAGCCTGATTGCTCAGGATTACCTACGGCGTACAGGAGAAAGTATTTCCCTTACTGATCCCGGGATCCATACAGTCCTATTCTTCACGGAAGGTAGGGAGTTCTCCCTTCCGGTGCTTCAAATGGGCAGCAGCCAGCGTCTGATCTGCAAATTCGATCATTTATCTGGAGAGGCAAGGAATTACTATTACACCATTGTGCAATGCGATGCGGAGTGGAATCCCTCCCGACTGGTTTCTTCAGAGTACATGGAGGGATTCCAGGAGAATCCGGTCAATGATTATGCTTTCTCTATCAATACGACCATTCCGTATGTCAATTACAGGATTATCCTTCCCAATGACCAGGTAAAAATATTATTGTCAGGAAATTATCTGCTAAAAGTTTGGGAAGATAGCAACAAGGAACAGCCCGTTATGGTCCGTCCCTTTTATGTAACCGAAACAGTGGCGGAGCTTTCAGGGGAGGTCCAGAAAGCCTCTTTCGAAGGGTACAACGGCCCCAGCCAGCAGATCGCATTTGCCGTGAACTACCAAAAATTGAATGTTACAGATCCTTTGAATGAGATCAAAACCGTGGTGATGCAAAACCGGAGAAGGGACAATATGCTGTTCATAACCAAACCGACATTTATCAGGCAAAACCAGTTGCTGTATGAAGAGAAAAGCAATCTTTTCAAAGGAGGAAACGAATTCAGGAACTTCAACGCCAAAAATCTGCAGACCAATGGAATGGGCATTCGTGCCATTGAGTACCAGGATCCCTGGTATCACCTGTTTCTGGAGAAAGATCTCTCAGCACGAACCGAAAGTTACTCTTTCAGGGGTGATCTGAATGGCAACTTCCTGGTAAAAAATGATCGTGCTAGTGACAACGACCTCGAATCAGATTACGTCTATGTTCATTTTACGCTGCAACCTCCCGATTTGGTGACCAATGATCTGATCTATATTTTCGGAGCCCTTACCGATTGGAAATGCCAGGCTGCCAATCAGATGATCTACCAACCCGATACCAAATTGTATGAAGCCACACTACTTCTGAAGCAGGGATTTTATGATTACCAGTATGCCTTTATCGATACCGAAAGGAAGAGCATTGATGCCACCTTTCTGGAAGGTAGTCATGTGGAGACGGAAAACGACTACCACCTTTTCGTTTACTACCGTGGATTTTCTTCCAGGTATGACCGGTTGATAGGGTACAGGGTTATCAATTCTGTTAAAAGATAATCGGGAAACTGGGAGGTTTACATTCTAGCATCGATAAATTCGAAAAAAATGAATTGCTATTTTTGCAAAAATGAAAATATACTTTACATCTGGTACTGATTTTTGTAAAATACGGTGAGATGATAAATCAATAATTTTGGACGTTTACAGAATGTTTACCGGACGTTTACCGGACGTTTACAAAATGTTTGCAGAATGCTTACAAAATGTTTACCAGATGTTTACAGGACGTTTACAAAATGTTTACCGGACGTTTACCGGACGTTCTTTAAATCAATCTTGTCAAAACATATTTAGTACCTCTTCCTGTGTTACCTACTCTTTCAAGCAAATGTTTCTCCGTCAAATCCTGCAATTCAATCGCTGCAACAGATTTTTTGATTGAGCTTATCTTTTGGTACTCAGAATTTGAAATTTCTCCCCTTTCTTTAGCATACTGGATTGCCTTCACCTGTCGTTCATTTAAACCAAGAGACTTTAGGTAATCTTCCGTAAAAGTGTCCTTTAAAAATGTAATGCTAATTCCGCCCTGTTCCTCACAAATCACAGGCTCAGGTAATCCAGCGTCCTTGCAAGCAGTGATTATTTTATTGGTACCCCTTCCCCAGGATTCGATATACCCAGCTTTGAAAAATACGTTTGCCATATTCCTATTCCGAGGATATGAGGAATGCTCTCCCTTCAATTTTTCAATATTTAGTTCCTCTGGCAGAGCTCCCGGATTCCAAAGATGCAAACGGTCATCATATACACGCAGAAATATGTATGTACTCGAATAGTCTTTATGAATGATGCTGTTTAACACAGCCTCCCGTAACGCAGGTTCCGGATATTCCAATGGCTCTAATCTTTCCATCCCCTTGTAAGATATCGGACGGATGAGGTATTTGGCCTTTAGAATTTCAACAACTTTGTCCGGCATGTCAAAAATATTCGTTTCGACAATATCCTGAAAAAGTAAATCATCACTTGATTTACCAAACCGACCAATTTTAAAACTTGAAGTGACAGAAACCTTTGCCGGATTTTTAGCAAAAAGCAACATGGCTGCATTCGTCAATTCTCCTTGTTCTGTGACAAGATTCAGGTTTTTTAGGAGGACTTCAATGCCGGAAGTTGCAGCATCAGCCGGAACCCTATCTTTCTCGATCGCTTTCTTAATAAAAGATTGAATGGTAGACGGATCAAGATCAGCAAAAGAAGTTCCTTCCACCGGAATATTCTCCCATCTTTTCCCAATCTTTTTAAGTAACAGGTTTTGTAAAGCAATACCTTTCAGTTCCTGCTTCGTACTACCGCTCCTATAATGATATACACCATGATAAGCCACTGGGACACTACTGACCGGAACAATAATTTCAATATAGCGTTTGCCTGATTGGTTATACAGGTTAACATCTACAACTAATCCCAGGTTATTCACTGCTTTATTGGGGATATCCTCCATCAACTTTTTATAATCGCTTAGTCCTGTTACTGTGCCACAATCGTTAATGCCGATAAATATCCTACCGCCTTGTGCATTGGCAAAGCCACATATCCACTTGAGATATTCATCCCTCCAGGATTGTTTGTATTCTACATTTTGTGATTCAGACATGTTCGATTTTTGAGTCAATCAAAATTACGAATCTTATCCGGAAATTACCTCTTTCTATGGTCAATTCCCAACCCTGTTCACTAGAAATCCCTGAATAAATTTTGTCTGGTTGAAAGTCATATTGAGATTCCTGTTGACAATAAATTTATTTTCGATGGATTCTGCCTTGCAAAAATTATTCAGACTGGCTATACTCATTGGTTTCTGAAGATTTTTGTACTTGCATTCTATCGCCAGAACTTCTTTCAACTGGTTCAGGACAAAATCAACTTCGGTTCCGTCAGTCGTTCTGTAAAATTGCAGGGTGCCTCCAGGTTTTTTGTTTCGCCAGAGTTCGAGCATCACAAAATTTTCGAAAATTGCGCCATTATCGGTACGGAAAGTCAGTTCCCTAAAATTGCCTTCCAGGATGTTTCTTAACCCCAAATCACAAAAATAGATTTTCTTCATCTTGCTGATAACCTTCCGTTTATTCGTAAAAAAGGGTTCAATCATTTTGATGATGTACATCTGTTCCAACAAAAAAAGATACTCCTCGCATTTTTTATAAGTAAGTCCGGTTTGCCGGCTTATTTCATTGACATTTACCAGATTTCCTATCTGCGAAGCGAGTAACCTCAGCAATTTGTTGAAACCGACAAAGTCCTGATTGACAACATAGCTTCTCACATCGCGCAGAAGGTATGTTTTGTATATATCATCCAGTATCTCAATTTTTTCATCCGGGTGAAAGGTGAGCGCCGTACGCGGAAGTCCGCCGTAAAGCATATATTCTGATAACGCTTCTTCAATCGGCACCGTCAGTGCGGATGTTTCCGTGTCATTGCCAAAGGATTGGTATAACTTGTGCTGGTTCGCATTCCGGAACAAGAGATATTCATCAAAGGAGAGGGAAAGCACTTCGATGGTCCTCACCCTTCCGGCCAAAGATTCTTCGATTTGCTGCAAGATGTCGAGGCTTGAGCTTCCCGAACAGAGAATCTTCAATTGCGGATGCTTATCGGTAAGCAGTTTAAGCATTGTCGAGATTCCATTAATATATTGAAATTCATCCAGCAACAGGTAGCCATCCAGTTTTTCATCCAGATACACCCTCAAATACTGTTCGATATCTGACAACCGTTGGAAAAGTTCCGCAATTTCTGGGTCCTGCCCGTTCAGAAAAAGATTTTTTCTATCCCATTTACAGCTCTTCATGATACTGGTTTTGCCGACCTGACGAGCTCCTATCAACACAACAATTTGCACAATTTTGAATCCGGCAACAACCTTTTTCAGGTATGTATCTCTTATTAACATGATAAATAGACTTTTAGAACACACAAATATCGTATATATTTTTGGAAATAAAAATTATTTTCGGTTATTTTTACGCATATAACTAATATATCGCTATTTTTTAGCCAAATTAGACAAAATAATTACATTTTTTTTATCAATATAGATAAAATAATAGCGATAATTTTGTATATATTAACAAAATTATCGGTTTTATAATTTAAAGGATCAAGAATAAATATATCAAGGGACTGTTTAAAATTATTACACAGAGAATATCTGACTATTTATCGAAAATACAGTGCAGTTAGAAATTTCAATGCCATTTTCAGTTTCAACAAGGAGTTATAAATACGCTGTGTAAGAAATTTAAACAGCTTCAAAGTCAAGAAAAATTTATGCAACGCTAAACAGATTGCTTCACACTTCGTTCGTTCCCGATCACCATGAGGCCAGGCTGTGGTTGCAGGAAGGTGCGACGTTTTTGAGTCCTGCGAATGCGGCAGATTGCTTCCCGCTCGTGCCTCGTGGTTCGCAAAGGATATCACTAAGGCTCAAATGGAGTAAAACCAAAGATTAAACAAGTATATCCAGATTTTACACTTTTTTTCGCCCCCAAATTGTGATAAAGAATCAAAATAAACATTTTCTATCTAACATATTTACAATATAACTTTCCCATATTTACCATTATAATAGATAGTTACATTTTTACTATTTATACAGTCTAAATTAAAATAACAAACCTAAAAATGTAAACTTGCAGTTAAATAATTCGTATTAAAACCTGAATAAACTTTTCAGTAACCAAAAATTTTAATGTGATGAAAGGAAAACATTATTTTGCAACGCTATTCGTGTTGCTTGTGGCAGGATTTATCCTGACAAGTTGTACAAAATCGGAGACAGTCGATCCGTTTGAAATCAAACTTGCCAACTCATCCACACTTGGCAGTTACCTGACTGATAAAGCCGGGAATGCTTTGTACTTCTTTGCGAATGACGCCAATGGGCTTAACAACTGTACCGGAGGATGCACTACCGCATGGCCGATTTTTACCGTTGCTATGTTTACCATGGACAAATTGGCCCCGGGCCTGTCATTTGCAGATTTCGGAACGATCAATGCCGGAACCGGAAATCAGGTTACTTACAAAGGGTGGCCACTCTATTATTATGCCCCCGGTGGCGTGCGTGAACAACCTAACCTAACTTCCGGCGAGGGCGTCAACAAATTATGGTTTGTTGCTAAACCTGACTATACCATTATGCTGGCAAATGCCCAACTGGTAGGCGCCGATGGCAAGAACTACATTGTATCCTCCACCAATGTTTACTCTGAAGGGGTTGGAAAAACCTCCTATTTTACTGATTTAGTCGGCCGTACGCTCTATGCTTTCGCGAAAGACAGTTCAAATTTAAATAAGTACACAAAGGCCGACCTTTCCAATAATGGAGTTTGGCCAATCTACGAAACAGACAAAATTGTTGTCCCTTCAATTCTCGACAAAACGCTTTTCAGCAGCCTAACCATTTATGGGAAAAAACAGCTGACCTACAAAGGATGGCCTATGTATTATTATGGTCCGGATGCTGATGCCTCTGGGTTGTTCCGGGGAAACAACAAGGGTGTCAGTGTTCCAAAACCAAATATTTGGCCGGTATTTTTAAAGGATTCCCCCGCTGCACCAAAGAAGTAAACAACTAAAAAAGTGGTTATAAAACACGAAAAGAGGCCAATCAGGGCCTCTTTTCGTGTTTTATAACCACTTAATGTTCTAATTTTTCGGTATAATGTGATGCCGCAAAAAATCCTGCAGAATGAGTTGCTGTTCTTCCAGACCGCTAAATGGGTCAATTGTCCAAATATTTCCATTATTGTGTACAACAGTTTTTGTCTTGTTGTTTTTCTGTGAATTCATTAACTGCTTTGCTTCTGTCGATCCAATCGACACTTTGAAGATCAAAAAGAACCTGATTTTCACGCATAACGATTAATCATCTCTATCAATTCCCTCCTTTTAAATGGTTTGGTAAGAATATCAACGCACCCAGACTTCAATGCCCTCTCTTTCACTTCTGTCGAAGAATATGCAGTTTGGGCAATGATTGGAACAGCAGGAAATTGTTGCTTCAATATTTTCGCAGCTTCTAGTCCACCCATAACCGGCATTTTCAGATCCATTAAAATAAGGTTATAACTATTCTTGATCGCAAACTCAACTGCCTCTTTCCCATTGGTGGCATGATCTATCCTTTTTACTTTTCCTTTTAGAAGGATCTCGATGTACTGATAACTGACCAGTTCGTCTTCGGCAACGAGAATTGTAAAATCCTTCAATTGTTTATGTTGCATTTGGAGCAATGGTTTCCCAGTGTTCATCTTCCCGGATTTTTCAAGGGGAATAAGGAAAAAAAAGTGCGAACCCATGTTTAGCCTGGAACTTACGCCAATCACGCCACCCATCAATTCGACCAACTCTTTTGCAATGCTCAACCCCAGTCCGGTTCCTTCGATAGCGGAAGATATTGCTTGTTCGCTTCGGTAAAAAGACTCAAAAATTCTTTCCTGTTCTTTTTCGGGAATGCCAATTCCGGTATCTGTCACGTAGAATTCAACCAATTCATCTTGCAGCTCAAACCCAAGCGTCACGCTACCTTCTATAGTATATTTGACGGCGTTGGCTACCAAATTGGTAATTACCTGTCTTATTTTGTTCGCGTCAGAAAGCATGACTAGGTCTTCGTACTGCATGGGAATACTTAATGCAATGTCAAGCTCTTTTTTTATATGGGGGAGGTTAAACATCCGGTAGACATCAGTGACCAACTCAGCAGGTTTAAACCGGATGTTGTCGATGGGCAATTTTTCACCATGGAGCCGCGACAAGCATAAAACATCATCTAGCAGAGAGAGCAATTGCCTTGAACATTTCTGTATAATGGTAGCGAACTGTTTTTTTTCATCCCCTTCAGCCTCCATGATCAAGTCGGAGAAACCCATGATTGCATTCATCGGGGTTCGTATTTCATGGTTCATACTCACCATAAATGCAGATTTTTCTCGGTTGCTCTCTTCAGCATTTACTTGAGAGGCCTTAAGTTGGCATTCATGCAGTTTACGATCGGTCATGCCTAAATTTTTGTTCAGAAAAAGTATATTCCCATGTTCATCAACGATGTTCATCCCCAAGGAGATAGACTGCAAAATTAAATTAACTAATTTATTGCTTTCCTTTAAAGTTTGGTTGGACAGTACCAGTTCGTTCTTGTTCATTTCCAATTCCGGATGCTCTTTAAAAACTTGCCGCTTCCCCCGGTAGGGTTTCACTTCTGGTTTTATGTTTTTCACTTTTAAAAATATTTACATCTTCTGCTCCTTTTCGAGCATAATGATTAGGTTAGGACTATTTTTCTAAAAAATGTAAAGTATTAAGCAGAGCCGTTATTCAAACCCTAAGAATCAGGTTTCTCAATAACCCTCTTTATTACTCTCGCGTTATTTTTTTTATCGGTTAATAATTTCTCTCTGTTCTCAACCACCTTTTCGATAGCTGCCACTACATCCTGAAAACGTTTACTAGTCGGTCTCAAAAAACTCATATAAGCATTATGGGATTTGATCCCCAGAATCTTACCAACTAAACCCCAATCCCCTATTTGCATTTTTTTTGTAGTTCTTCCCTTTTTGGCATTTCTTGTTGTATTTTTGTGAAAAGCTTTTCACAAATATATCATCATATGACGATATAAGCAAATAAAATTGGAAGAAATAATTACAAATGACAATAAATTATAGAATAGGATTATTAATCAACGCATTAGAATTAAATAATAATTCCTTCAGCATGCGTATTGGTGTCAATTCTACCGTTATTCATAACATAGTAAAGGGTAGAAATGCCCCAAGTTATGACGTTTTGCAAAAAATATTATCGTCATTTGACAATATAAGTGCAGACTGGCTTATTACAGAAAAAGGGGAAATGATCAGCAATAATAAAAGGATAGATTATTCAAAATCATTAACTGATTCAAAAACAAGTTTAGCCGAGCCATTAGAAAAGATTAAGATGAAAGAAGATAACCTATCGGGACACATACATTCTGACGGAAATCAGTTATCCGGATCCTGCCCAAATTGCTCAGCCATGAAACATGCCCTGGAACAAACTGAAAGGGCGCTTAAACATGCAGAATCTGAGATTGAAGCAAGAAAAGAGACCATTTTGCTACTTACTGACAAGATAAACGGCCTTACTAAAAAATGACGGTGACCATAATGATGGGTAAAAAAGATAGGTTCGCACAATCAGTAGGTTAAACCAAACTGCCAGAGTGGTATAGTGTTCAAATATCCCAGTTCAATGTCGTCTTTTACGATAAAAGCTTTATCAATACCTTGGATTTGCTTCAATCCTTTATTTTTCCCACCTACTTCAAATGTATAATCACCAATTAGAAAATCAGCGACAGGGGATACTATTACGTCATACTTTACTCTAAGCTGATTCAGAAAAAACGTTTCTCTTATGTTTCCAGTATTTGAGTTATCTTTTGCTAGACTGTAAATCAAATTAGTATTGTCAAGATAAATTTTATCCACCTTACCCAACCCCCTTATTCCTCCGGTAGAATCCCGTAGTTGTGCTATCATTCCGGCTTCTTCAATAAACAGGCAATAATCAGTGATGTTATTCCGACTGGCTGAAAGTGCAGTTGCTATACTTGTCATATTGGGCTTAAACGGCACAATTTTAGCAATAATGGCCAGCAATTGCTTCAATTTTCGTCCGGTAGACACATTCATCCCGGCATACAACGGAATATCTGTCTCCAAAGTCTGATTAACAATTTGTTGCAACCTCAGATCAAAACCTTCCTCCAATGCAAAAGGATAATACCCTCTTTTCAGATAATCTTCAAAAAAAGGCAATGGATGTTTTACTCCGGGAAGTTCGGCTTTATGACCCAGAATTTCTTCCAACGAATACGGCTGGACAACCATTTGATGAAACAATTGCAAATACTCCCTGAAAGACAAACCTTGCATATTATACATTACAGCCCTGCGACTTAAATCTGAGGCTCCTTTTTTGATATCCAACACCGAAGAACCAGTAAATACCACATTCAATTCTGGATGATAATCATATATCAGTTTTAGTTCCTTAGCCCAGTCTTTGTATTTATGAATTTCATCTATAAACAGGTTTTTCCCGCCACGCTTTACAAAATCACCAGCTAAATCAATCAGTCTGTTATCGGCAAAATAAAAGTCTTCTGCCGTTACGTAGAGTGTTTCAGCAGGATTCAGGTTCTTTTTGATATGCTGTAAAACCAAGGTAGTTTTTCCAACTCCACGCGGCCCGGTAAGTCCGATCATACGACTTTCCCAGTTTATTTCAGCATAAATGTAGCGGAAGAAACCGGTATCTGTTTCTCTTAGAAGCTTCTGAAACTGTTCAAATAATTTATCCATGGCGGTTTATTTTCAACAAAAGTAATCAAAATGCACTACCTAGGTGCATATTTAAACAAAAATAGCACTATTAAAGTGCAAATTATATTTTACTCGATTCTGTTTATATCTATTGGTCGTTGAATGACACAAATTTCCATAATAAAAGGAAATGGCAAATTTCAGGTATGATGAAACGATCAATGTATGATAGAAATCGATAATAAAATATCGAACTCAATAACTTTTTGAAATAAAAACCGCAGTAAATCAAATATTTACTGCGGCTACCCTATTTTTATTATCGCTTATTATCGTCTTTATTTCACCTCCTCAAAATCTACATCGGTCACTTCACCATCCCCTTTGGCTCCCTTTTGCTGTGAGGCCTGTGGCTCTCCGGCCTGCGGACCTGCCTGTGCCTGGGCGTTGTACATCTCCTGGGAGGCGGCCTGAAAGACAGTATTTAACTCGTTTGTTGCTGCATCAATTGCAGCGAAATCCTTGTTTTTGTGTGCCTCTTTCAGATTGTTCAAAGCGGTCTCTATCGGCGCCTTTTTATCTGCCGGCAGCTTATCACCAAACTCTTTCATCTGTTTCTCAGTTTGGAAAATCAGTGAATCGGCATGGTTAAGTTTTTCGACCTGCTCCCTTGCCTGCTTGTCAGTCTCGGCGTTGGCTGCAGCCTCCTCCTTCATCCGTTTGATTTCATCGTCACTAAGACCTGATGAAGCCTCGATACGGATTGATTGCTCCTTGTTGGTAGCCTTGTCTTTCGCAGTTACGTGAAGGATCCCGTTTGCATCGATGTCGAAGGAAACCTCAATCTGAGGAATACCACGTTGTGCCGGAGGCAGACCATCGAGGTGGAATTTGCCAATCGTTTTATTGCCGGCTGCCATCGGACGTTCGCCCTGAAGGACATGAATTTCCACAGAAGGTTGGTTGTCTGATGCTGTAGTGAAAGTCTCTGATTTCTTGGTAGGAATTGTAGTATTTGACTCAATCAGTCTGGTCATCACACCGCCCATGGTTTCAATACCCAGCGAGAGCGGAGTAACATCCAGCAAGAGTACATCTTTCACTTCTCCGGTTAAGACTCCCCCCTGAATGGCAGCGCCTACTGCAACAACTTCATCCGGGTTAACCCCTTTGGATGGTGTTTTACCGAAAAGTTTCTGTACTACATTCTGAATGGCAGGAATGCGGGTCGAACCACCTACCAGGATCACTTCATCGATATCGCTGATGGAGAGGCCTGCATTTTTCAAAGCCTTATTGCAAGGTTCGATGGTTGCATTAATCAATGAATCAGAAAGTTTCTCAAATTGTGCGCGGGTCAGTTTCTTGACCAGGTGCTTTGGAATACCGTTTACCGGCATGATGTAAGGCAGGTTGATCTCAGTCTCGGTAGAGCTTGAAAGCTCAACTTTGGCTTTTTCGGCGGCCTCTTTCAGACGCTGCAAAGCCATTGGATCTTTGCGGAGATCAATGCCTTCATCGGATTTGAACTGATCTGCCAACCAGTCGATGATCACCTGGTCAAAGTCATCGCCACCAAGGTGGGTATCGCCATCGGTAGATTTTACTTCAAAAACACCCTCACCCAATTCAAGGATGGAGATGTCAAAAGTACCGCCGCCAAGGTCAAAAACGGCAATCTTCATGTCCTTGTGCATTTTGTCAAGGCCATAAGCTAACGATGCAGCAGTCGGCTCATTAATGATACGGCGCACTTTTAATCCTGCAATTTCTCCGGCCTCTTTGGTAGCCTGGCGCTGAGAGTCGTTAAAATATGCCGGAACGGTAATAACGGCTTCTGTTACCTCCTGACCCAGATAATCTTCGGCAGTCTTCTTCATTTTCTGAAGAATCATTGCGGAGATCTCCTGTGGAGAATAGAAGCGATCGTCTATTTTTACACGAGGCGTATTGTTGTCACCCTGAATAACGGCAAAAGGAACCCTGCCAATCTCCTTGGCAACCTGATTATAAGTCTCGCCCATGAACCGTTTGATCGAAGAGATTGTCTTTGTCGGATTGGTGATAGCCTGTCTTTTGGCCGGGTCACCAACCTTGCGTTCTCCATTGTCGACAAATGCCACGATAGAGGGAGTTGTACGTTTGCCTTCACTATTGGGGATTACAACAGGTTCGTTGCCTTCCATGACGGCAACACATGAGTTGGTTGTCCCTAAGTCAATTCCAATAATTTTTCCCATTTTGTTCTAATTAAACTATTAATATTTTTTGCTTTTATTTCGATCTTATGACTAACGACAATCAATCTTTGTGCCAATCCTTCCAAAACCCGTTTTTAGTCGCTTTTGCGAACTGAATCTTCCGGTTCTAAGAATGTGTTGTCATATTTTGTGACAAAACGACAGAAAAACTTTGGAAAGCTGGCATATTTGGCACCGTTTCTCGTATCTCATTTCAATTAATTAAAGCGTTCACCTCAATAGAAACATAGGTCACATTAGGTTCTATTGTGTTCTATGTGGCTATTGTGGTGAATATCAAAAAACCTGAACAAAAAATATCCCTGTTGACCCAACTTTATCAATAAATAATATCTTTGAATGGAAATACTACATACTATCATTAACATTTAAACCAAATGCAAAAAAAGATTCAAACGGAAAAGCAGGCAGACCGCCTTGCATCACTCGATGTTCTTCGTGGTTTTGATATGTTCTGGATAATTGGGGGAGGCAGCCTGATTGTTGCCCTTTCAAAGGCTCTCGACTGGGGTTGGCTGAATGTTGTTGCCGAACAGATGGAACATGTCAGGTGGGATGGATTTCACTTTGAAGACCTGATCTTCCCATTGTTCATGTTTATCTCCGGAGTTGCTATTCCCTACGCCATCACCTCCAAAATTGAGAAAGGCGCCAACAAAACGCTCTTGTTAAGGAAGGCGGCAAAGCGCGGGATCATATTGATTTTGTTGGGAATTATGTACAACGGTGCCCTGCAGGGAGGCTTCGCCAACATGCGCATTCCCAGTGTACTGGGACAGATCGGATTCGCCTATTTCTTCGCTGCCACCATCGTGATCTATACGAAAAACATGAAGTCGAGAATAATCTGGTTGGCCGGACTGCTTATTTCCATCGCAACACTTCAACTGGCTGTTCCTGTTCCCGGTCAGGGCGCAGGACTGCTGGATCCGGTCAATGGCATCAATGCCTGGCTAGATCGTTTGCTTATCCCCGGCAGGCTGCACGGAACAACTTTTGATCCGGAAGGATTGCTTTGCAGCATCTCAGCTATTTCTGTGACTTTGATGGGTGCATTAGCCGGCGGAATATTGCGCGACGGCTCACGGGCATCAGGAAGAAAAGCTTCAATTCTCGCCGTTATCGGGGCATGTCTGGTTGTAGTTGCCCTGACTCTATCAACCTTCTATCCCATTATCAAGGCAGCCTGGACAGTTCCTTTCGATATGCTCACTGCAGGCATCAGCTTTATGCTTCTGGCCTTGTTCTATTATTCCATCGATGTCAAAGATTGGGTTAACACCTGGGCGTGGGGTCTCGGCAAATACAAAATACTCTTTTTCAAGGTAATTGGAATGAACTCTATCACCATCTACCTTGCAACCAGAATTTTTGATTTTCGCGATGCATCCTCATTCTTCCTTGGATTCCTTGAGCCTGCACTGGGTAACTGGATCGTTATCCTTGGCGCAATCGCCCTCGAATGGATGTTCCTTCATTTCCTTTTTAAGAATAAAATCTTCCTTAAAGTATAAGTGGAAGTTATGAGTTATGAGTTATGAGTTATGAGTTATAACAAAAAGTGCTGATATTTAGACTGTCAGCACTTTTTTCATTTCCACATTTCCACATTTCGACATTTTCACATTTACATTTGGTAACTTTGCCTTTTAAACCACAAATTCGGAACCTATGTCAGTTCACAAAGAGATTAAAAGGGTTACTACCCATGTACTTTCGGAAATGAAACTGCATGGGGAAAAAATATCCATGCTTACCTCCTACGACTACAGCATGGCAAAACTGGTTGACCAGGCTGGCATTGACGTGATCCTGGTCGGGGATTCTGCAGCCAATGTCATGGCAGGACACGAAACTACCCTCCCGATCACGCTTGATCAGATGATCTACCACGGAAAATCTGTTGTCAAAGCAGTTACCCGTTGCCTGGTGGTAGTCGATATGCCCTTCGGCACTTATCAGGGAAACTCGCTCGAAGCATTGAATTCTGCCATCAAAATCATGAAAATCACCCATGCCGATGCCGTTAAACTGGAAGGGGGCAGCGAAGTGATCGAGTCGGTGCAACGCATCCTTTCAGCAGGTATTCCCGTGATGGGGCATCTTGGCTTGATGCCGCAGTCGATCAACCGGTACGGCACCTATGTGGTAAGGGCCAAGGAAGAAGATGAAGCCAATAAGCTGCTGAAAGATGCAAAATTGCTCGAAGAGGCAGGATGTTTTGCCATCGTTTTGGAGAAGATTCCGGCATCGCTTGGGGCTCAGGTCGCGAAAGAGTTGAAAATCCCGATCATAGGTATTGGCGCAGGCGGTGGCGTAGATGGGCAAGTCCTTGTGATCCACGACATGCTGGGCATTACCCAGGAGTTCTCACCCAGGTTTTTGCGCCGTTACCACAATTTAGCAGCAGAGATCAAAGGGGCCGTCGGCCACTATATCAAAGATGTGAAATCGAAGGATTTTCCGAATGAGAAGGAGCAGTACGAATGAGATGATTAGTTGATGTGCTGATGTGAGGATGTGAGGATTTGAGATACGAGACTTGAGATATGAGACATGAGGAAATGGGAAAATGTGCCCTTGTATTATTTATTTATCCATCAACCAATTAACTAATCAGCTAATCAGCACATTAACTAATCAGCACATCATAACATCAGCACATCATAACATCGACTCATCAACTAATCAGCACATCAACACATCATTGTCAACGGCATGCAAGAAAAAAAACTACTGATTCTCTTTGAGGACAATCACCTCATCGCCATCAACAAGCGCTGTGGCGACATCGTTCAGGGGGACAAGACTGGCAACAGTCCGATCAGTGAAGAGGTAAAAACCTACCTGAAAGAAAAATACCACAAACCTGGAAATGTCTTTTTGGGAGTAACGCACCGCCTGGACCGGCCAACGAGCGGGGTGCTACTTTTTGCCAGAACCTCCAAGTCGCTTTCCAGGATGAACGAACTCTTCAAAAACGAAGGGGAAATCAGAAAAACCTACTGGGCAGTGGTCGACGTCAAACCCGACCCGGTAGAAGCCACGCTGGAGCACTGGCTGGTCCGCAATGAAAAACAGAACAAGTCTTTCGCTTACCGACAAGAGCAAAAAGAGTCCAAAAAAGCCTCTCTCACCTACCGGTACATCGCCTCTTCCGATCGTTTCCATTTGCTGGAAATTGAACTCCATACCGGCAGGCATCACCAGATCAGGGCTCAACTGGCTACCATAGGGATTCATATCAAAGGCGATCTGAAATATGGATTTCCAAGATCCAACAAGGATGGCGGCATACACCTTCATGCCCGAACCATTCGCTTTGTCCATCCGGTTACCCTTGAACAGGTGATTATCACCGCTCCGGTACCCAATGATCCGGTATGGCAGTTTTTTGAAAAAAGTGCAAGTGTTAAATAATCAGACTCAGGTTAATCTTTTATACATCTTACACTAAACCCACTCTTTTGACTGTATGCGGTTGCGCGTTGCGCACAATTATTTTCACAGGGAATTTGCCGGTTCATGGCAAAACCCGGGATATTGAGGAATTCTGTGTTGGCCCAAAAATAGTTATAATATTTCGCATCAGCGAAAACACCATTGGCATCGCGACAACCACCGGGAACAGCAGAAAAGCCGGTTGAATTGGTCGCTGTATTCGGACTTGGCCAGTGCAATGTTCCCGATTCCCTGATCTTTAAATTCGCGGCAAGTTCCCCTCCCAGATAAGTTGTCATGGTACCCCATTCCGAGTCTGAAGGAACATGCCAGCCTGTCGGACATAGTTTGGTGGTGGCTATCGTGTACCAGTTGTACAAGGCGCCATAGATCTCTTGGTTTATGGTTTCGTTGTTGTACCAACAATACCCGGGGGTAGTCAATGCGCCCCAGGAGGAAGCTATGACCACATGCGGGATCGGGGAGCCATCGTTAAATTTAGTCGTTTTAAGATTCTCAGCCATCCAAACCTGTGTGCCAATGGTGACCGTTTCGTAAGCGTTTCCATCCGGATCTGTGACCGTATTGGGTTGGTTTGTATTATCCTCCACCGGAGTTGGACATCCGGTAAGAACAATTAGCAACAAACACAGAACAGGCAAAACCCTCAATTTCAATCTGTTTTCAATTTTCATAACTAGATATTTTTAGTCCGACATTTCAAAGTTAAAACAATCAGCTTTGAGATCAAAGGACTTTGTTAACTATATGTGCATGATGGACTAAAATGCCCCCACCGCCGTGACCAGGATACTTCAATTGTTTATTGCTAAATATTAAAAATAAACTTATCAATATTTTGCCGAAAATTCTAATTCGAAACTGCACACTTTAGAATCGTAAGGCTTTTCATCATCACCCACGGTTTTGGCAAAGCACCCTATTATTTTGGCACTTTTCCTAAATAGGTTTAGTTCATTTTCTAATACAATATATCAGCTTCTTCTAATTTTGAGTTACCGAAATCACTGGCAGTACCATATGCCAGGCAGTAGGGCTAACCGAATCACTATCCTGGGGTCCGAATATTCCATCGCCGTTTTTGTCCTCAAATTGCCAGCTATTATTCACATTAAAATCAATGACTATTTTAGAGCCGCTGCCCTCCACCAATGTGAAATTGGTTTTTGTTTTGAAGATAGGGTGAGGTGCATTTTTGACGAATTCGAGATTCCCGAAAGGGCCATAATCTTTGGCTGATTTTCCGCCAAAAACGTACCAGTTTACGCCATTACCATCGGATGAATAAGCTGCACTCCTTGGTGAAGCTGGATCCATATTTGGCATCGCGGTTTTCCCCATCAACCAACCTACTTCCTGAGAATTATTAATTTGCGTCATATCGCAAGGTTGGTGAAGGCCTCCCTCAGTTTCGGCATCATCCGACAAATAAATTCTGAAGTTTCTTCGCTCTATTCCACGTGTAGTAGTAGCAATGGCAATATTCATCTGCAGGTAATAAACTTCAAATTCAATGGCCGAATAACTACCATTGGGGATAGTTTTACCATTAAGTAGGGAATAAGCGGTAGTGTTGTTTGTAAAATCAAAAACCAATGAAGAGCTCAAATTAGATTTGTTGAACAGTTCTACATTGGCTGTACCGTTTTTCCCAACTAAAGTGGCACTTTTGAGACCAATATTGTAACTTGTTGGTGTTTCTTTTGTTAGTGCAATGCCGGCCTTGAATATGTCCCCTGATTTGTTTCCTTGAAAACTAACTTTTAAGCCAACATCTTTGATCAAAATTTCATCTGGTCCCGTGGTCTCTTTTTTACAACTGAATAAAACAAGCAGTCCAAGTAAAGTGAAAAATGGAATAGCAATTTTTTTCATGTCTTTTAGTCTAAGTCTGTCTATAAAATTTAAATCATATATGGCTTACAACTTTTCAGAACTGGCAACAAAATTTGTTCATTTAAATGTTCTTAGCCATTTTGGTCACTTCAAACTAAAAATAAATCGGTAGCTTGAATTAAGTCAGTATTTAAAAAGGCATTGAGTAAATCATGCTATTTCAATAAGATTAAACGAGACGATTGATGATCCGGGAAAATAACAAAAGTGTATACCAACAATAATATTGAACTCTGGCCACATGGGAAAAATGGAAGAAACAAGAGAGCCATTTTTTCAAATAAATAGGAAATTTATATTCAAATATAACAATTTAATTTAAATAAAGAAGAAAATATCCGATTTTATTGTGCGCAGTATCAGCCTTATGCATGTCTATTCCCCCCAATAACTTGGACACGTTTTTCAAAACGGTCGAATCATTTTCCGAAGTGATTTATCGATGTTGCTTGAATAGCGGTTTGAGAGTAGTGAAAAAACTACCACTCTTCCGGAATAATCCCTAATCCTGATCACAAAATATTAGTGAAAATCATGTCTTTGCTCTAAAGTCAGTCAAGATTCCGGCAGGAAAAAGGAGTTAAGAAATTTTACTTCCTAACTCCTTGCCTTTCACTGTAGCGAGGAAGGGGCATGATCCAGCGATCTCATGATGGTCAAAGAACCGCCATTCCATAAGCCAGGTTGATTTTACTTCTTTTTATTGAATTTGGGAATGATCGTGAAACCAATCATCGTTGTGAATTCCTTGCCGGTCCTAAATCCAATGTCCAAACTCCCAAAACCAATATACCAGCTAAGACCTATCAATATTGATTTGTTAAAGGTCTGAGATTTCACCTTCTGTGCATCTGTATTCGATACCAGTGAAATTTCCCCACCAATATTTGGGCTAATATTGTACTCTTTTATTGGAAAGTACACCTTACTCATCACTCCATAATTTGACTGACTTGAATTCGATTTGGACATATCATTACCCGAAAAATTGATTGAATAGGTCGCTGCAAGGTCCCATTTGTTCGCTAACAGAAAAAATCCCAGACGTGTATTTAAGGAGAAATTAATATTGTGATCCGAGTCAAACATCCCCTGTTCTCCAATGTAAAAAAACCATGGATGCTTTGTAAATTTTTGTTGTTCATTGCTTTCAGGTACTGTTTGGACTAAGGATTGTGATCCACTTCTGTCCCACGTATTTAAAAGGCTAACTTCACCAGTCATGATACTCCTTCCCCACAACTCATTTTGAGACCCTCTGGTTACCAAAATCAAGGTTTCCTGCCAATCAGATAAAATATCCTTTATTATTCCCCTTTTATTCTCATTGGTCAGAATAAAATATTTATCCATTGCAATTAATCTCAAATTCCCATTCCCGGTAAAAGTTACCTGACTAAAATAATTACCATACTCAGTTAGCACTTTACCCTTGATAGATTCCAACTTTCTTGAATCCTGAGCTTGAATAAGCTGAGTTCCTACCAGCAAAGAAAACAACAGGATGTAAAACTGTCTCATTTGTTTAATCCATTAAGAATTTTATTTAGGCCACAAGGAATTTACCTCGCCAAACTTCGATTCATATGAGAATATGCTCATATCTATGGTTCATTTCTATGGTTCATTTCTAATTCAACACCTTCTATCGTCTCTTGCCAAAATATACACTTCTACCAACAGACATGCTTATTAATGTTGGTGCTCCTTTACTCAGGCCTGCATTTCCATCCAGAAAAACATCAAAACTGGCCGTCCTTTTCTTATTCATAAAACTCAGGCCAATGGATATTTTCGCATAAAATGATGACGATCCATCCCTTAAGATAGCCTGAAGTCCAGTACCAAATACAAATTTTTCTTTTCGGCTGTACATTGAAAGTCCTATGTTAGAATAAGAACTACCAGATGTTTTCGTCACTCCCAAATCAATTGAGGCATTGCTTTTCCCGGAGACAAAATATCCGAACCTTCCGTTAAAATTTGAATAGGATGGAGCAATCATACCACCTACATAAGCCATCATCTGAGAATTTAAAATTTCGCTTTCTTTTATTTTATGCAATGGCAGGACTATTTTTTCGGGTGAGGTATAAATGTTTTGCTTGATTGAAGCTTTGCGCTTTTCAAGAATCTGCTTAATTTCCCTGTGTTCCGTATCATCCGGAATCACAGATATTCCCTTCTCCAGAATCCGGAGGGATTTTTCATTTGCCCCAATTTTTTGTAATGTAAGACTGAAACCAACATAGGGAAGAAACTCATCAGGACATTGGTCAATTATCTCCCGGTATAGCTCCAGAGACTGAAACAACGAACCTCCTGAAGCCATATCATTCGCGAGTTTGAATTTCGCAATAACTTCTTCTTGAGTCATTGATTCCTGGACTGACGATTTGCGTTTATACTTTTGCAACAACAATGCTGATTTTGATGCTATCCATCCGGGTATTTTATTTTGCTGGTTTTCCTTCCAAAACACGCTGGCAAGATCAAACTGATCCATCAATAAAAAAACTTGTGAAGTAAAGAAATTTACATCAACTGATGTCTGTTCAATGAGCCATATACGGTCTAATTGTACAAGGGCAGCATCATAAATCCCACCCAAAGCAAGCGCATAAGCATATTCGGAAATTAAGACAGGATTATCAGAATATTTGGCGATTAGGCTATAAGAGGCAATCGCATGATTGATCTCCTCTGAAATTACAAAACTTCTTGATTTTTGATTGTCTACGGTCTTTGCAGGTTGTGCACTACAATTAAAACAGGCTGATACAAACACCCACATACAACAAATGATGTATCTGGTTAGCCGGGATGAAAAAATCTCTTTAATGACCAGTCGCTTAAACATGTTCAAGTGCTAATTAATTATTATTTCTTAGATCCTTCCCTAAAGAAATTATCCCTAAGGAGCTAAAATCCTGAAAAATCATTCTGAAATGAATAGCCAACATCCTCAATGACATCACTTAACCTTTGGTTTAATGAGACCAGGGTTTCTTTACACTGAATATTTAATTGTGTTGAAAGCTCCTTACCCGCCCTCTCGATCTGTTGGATGAGCAGTTTTCTTTCTTTCTCAATGTTTGCTATCTGTTTCTTAACGGCAGATATCTCTTTTTTGTTCTTCTTTGAATCTGATTGGTATTTAATGAGTTCATTCTTCATTGGTTCTAATTGGCTATTGAGCTCAATATTTTTCTTATTAACTGAATTTACCTCTTCATTCCAGAGCTCAATAATATCCTTGATGGTTATAATTTCATTCTCATAAAAAAACAACAAACTGGTTGCAGGGGATAAGTACTCAATTAGTGTAGTGTCAATTAGCCTTTTATTAATGATTAGCGCCTTTGATTTACTATTTTCCCCAATCGATTGATCAGGATCAGTTGATCGCACATTCTTGCTGACAGTATTAAATTTTTCGCTTATTGACCGATCCATTTCATTTCCAATTTTCTTCAACTCCTTATTAATATTCATCCCATAGGCAAGCATATTTGACTTGAATTGTCTATAGCCCACCCGCGATTTTGACAATTCACTTTTTAACGAAATGATCCTATTGGTATAACCTTTAGCATTTGTATTTTTTTCAAGAGCAAGCTTTTTTTCAATCCCCATCAAATTATTTTTGATAATCTTCCCACTATCCAAGGAATTTTTTAGTCCATGGTCCCAATATAGGATTGTTCCTGCCAGATTATTTAATTCACTGTCAAAAAATGACGCCAAATCTTCCAAGGGGATAACGTAGCCTACCGCATTTAATTCAATGGTTACATTTTGGGGCTCCTGTTCTTTTGTCGGGGTAGTATTTGATTCATTTTTGGTGTCAATGGATGTCAATTTAGTTTCTTTCTTTAATGGTACATCGTTTGTGTGCTTTATGGTATCTACCGTCGTGGAAATTGTCAGTGGCTGCGGTGATGCTTCTTTGATAGGTGCATCCTTCTTTACATTTACCGACAATACCATTGAGTCAACAGGCTGATTATTTGACCTTTGTAATATAGAATCGGCTTTCATTACTGTTTTTCCATCCTGTACTGGCTGTACTATTTGGTCGCTTCCTTTGTTGTTTTCGGATTTTGCGGAAGCCTGTCCGACTTGAACAGTAGGAACAACAATGCCTGCCTTCTTATTCGCCTCTTTCATCGCCTGAATAATCTGGGGAGAAATATTTTCTTTTGTCAACAAATTGAGGGCTTCATCACTTAAATCAAAATTCACCTCTGAATTATTAATCTCATCGATTATCAGGGATGTAGAAAGATTGGCCTTAACCATCTTAATGACAGTTGTGTTGTTAAGTTTTTCAGTCGTTTGTGCTTGCAAAAAAGCAGCTAAAGACAAAAACAGGAATAGAAAGAAGACGCCTCTTTTCATACTCTATCTATTTGGCATATAAACAATTAAAAAATAATCATCCATTAAAACAATGATTTTATCATTGTTTGGTATTATTTGGAGCATTGCTGGCTTTTCTCCGCATTGCGTTTTTCATGGCCATAATAACTTCGGAAGATACATTCTGGCCCGATAAAAAGATCATTTCATCCACACCCAGGTTAAAATTAGCGTCAGACTTATTTATCATATTAATAATCAATCTGTCTGAAAGTTTTAATTTAACCATATCGATGACCATCGCATTGGTAATAATATCGGAGGGTTGTTCTTTTGATTGAGATGTCTTTGGTTCTATGAATTGTGAAGTGATCTTATTTTCAACGCCTAAGATTCTAATCAAATATTTTTTTTCGGGATTAAAAACGATGAGACCACCATCCAGGAACCTTATAATTCCACCGAACTTGTCAGTAACCAATACAACGTTTGAATCTTTAACAGCATAAACCATGTTATCTGTTGCCACATATACCCTATTGCTGGAGGTATCTATTGTCGCCGATTTTATAATATCATTGGAAGGCAAGGCAACAAAAACTTTTGGTTCCCTTACTTTTGGATCTAAATGGAAGAGCGTATTCCCTGTTGCAAATAGCGGTGAATTCCTGTATTCAATAACAGCATTAATAGGCTTATGAATTTCAATTAACTTTGAATATTTGCCCCCATGAGCAACAAGATAAAGACTTTGAGAAACCTTCTGGCTATTTTGATCATAGACGTACATAACGTATTTTCCTGCACTAATACCCATTTTGTCATTAGGCAGATTAAATATTTTGGCTAAACTGCCGGCAGTATCTATTCCGCAAAGCTCCTTATTTTGTACTGCCATCAGGAGATTGTCCGGGGTAAAGGCAAACGAATATATTTCACCCGTACTTTTCTTGCCAATGGCTTTAAAAGCGCCCCAGCCTAACAAATAGAGTTGATCAGCGGTCGAAAGTAAAATAAGCTTTCCAGGCGTTATGTCAATAGAGTTAAGAAACCGGTCATTAAATTTGATCTCTTTGAGTAGCTTGCTATTAATTAAGATCTCAAACTTTGTTGAATCATTGTCAATCAAACAATAGGCATGAACCATGCAAAAAGTAAAAAGAGCAGCCAAGAGTACTTTTCTATAAATCCTTGATATTAATTCTATTGCCCTGACCATTTTTTATGTATTTCGTTTAGAGTCTGACCTTCTGCACTAAATTCATATCCAAAACTGTAGATTGTTTCTGCTGTATTGGCAATTTTCCCACTTATTTTCATCTCTACTGTACTAAGCCTGGCAATCCCTTTTATGACCCCTTTTTCTATTTTCGCATTTGTTACTGCTTCTTGAACATATTTACTGTTCTCTGCAATTTTGCCTATTGCTTTTCCCAGTCCGGTAGCGGTTACATCAGTGATTACATTTGGTATGGCATTAACAAGGATTTCACTTTGTGTCTGACAGTTTTCTTCAATAACACAGTTACTTAATGCCTTAACCTCCTCAAATCCAAGGCTTATCACTGCTGTAGCAAACAAAGTCACGGCTAAACCACCTACCCCTCCTATGGCAACGGGAGTAGCTAAACCACATAGACCAAACTTTATCATGTCGAGTCCATATTTGGCCACCATCCCATCAAGCTCATTTGAAGATCCAGACGGTATATCCTCTATATTTGTACTATTGGTAAGAATATATCCTTTCTCTTTTAGCCAATCGTTTTCCCTTTTAATATCCTCATCGGACCTTAGCAATTTAACTGTTCCTTTCTTACCCGTCAGATCCACCACACTAGCATCCTCATTAATTTTAGCGGGAGGTGGTGGTACCGGAGGTGGAGGTGGCGGTGGTACCGGAGGAGGTTGAACCTTGGGTTTAAACCTTTGAGCCCATAGGTTGTAGAGCAACTTAAAGTATTTATCTTCATTCCCAAGAATACTTGTTACCCCATAAGATTCCAGGAGTTGTTTATACTCTGTTGCCCAATCTTCGAAAGCCTGACTGTGGTGGGGAGTGAAAATAGGTTTGCCGTCTAACGGACCACTGGTTGAAACTTCTCCTGATTTTGGGATACCAAAACTACTGCTTTGACCAGACCCATTTCCCGAGCCTTGATTACCAACATCAGATCCTGTACAAGGAGAACACGTGATGGTAGTGGTACATTTCCCGCCGATGAACGACCAATCAGATCCACTATAGCTGAGGTCACCTTGTCTTGCAGTTTCGCACGCACTCTTGGTATTATAATAAATAGTTTGGTGGGTAGGAAAAGGAATACACTGACCGGTTTGCGTCACCGTCATTGTATAACTCCACTGTGCATTGCCTGTATAATTGATAAATACCAAAAGCAGGAAAAGTATCAGTTTTCTATCGTTTATCTGACAAAATGTTTGCCATTTCATATGTTTCCATTTATTATATCCCATGGGCGCAATGATTGTAATTCAATTTTGAAAAGATTGAAGAATTGTTACCGCTCAAAGATCAATTAGATGTCAGGCAAGAAATTAAAATCAGACTTAATTGGAGCTATTAATCGAACAGGGAGGTCAAATATTTGAAACTTCTATATTAAGAAAAATAAATCAATTACACAAATAATTAAACCTTCAAAACGATGAAGGAATGAATAAATTAATTTTTCATTATAAACCCTACTTTAATTATTGGCTATTGTATTCTTGGTGCCGTTCGGTAATCTCTGATTGCACGGATAGGGAGCTCCATTTAAAAGAATCATAAAAGCAAAGAGGTCGTCTCTTTGCGAAACGACCTTTTAAAAGTAGCGAGAACCGGGGATGATCCGGTGACCTCATGATTATGAATCATGCGCTCTAACCAACTGAGCTACCTCGCCAAATCTTTGAAGTTTGAGCCTGCAAATATAATACCTTTCTCTTTTCGGGCAAGGCAGATATAAAAAAATAGTAAATTAATTGCGTGCTATCGATTTTTTTTGTTTTACATGAAAAAAATGGTACTTTGCAGAAGAAACTAATTAGATTATTCTCATTTACGGTACCTGAATCAAAATGAAAAGAATTGAGCTTGAATATCAAATTAGATCATCCTCCTCCGTTTTGTTCAGTCGGCTGAGTACCGCTTCAGGTCTGGCCGAGTGGTTTTCAGACAATGTCCTGGTTGATGGTTCCAGATATACTTTCATTTGGGGAAAAACCAGTCAAACTGCAGAACTACTCTCAATCCGCCCGTTGGAATCTGTCAAATTCAAATGGATTGATAGCGATGAACCTTATGAATTTGAATTCTATATAGTTCTGGGTGAGATTATTGAAGCACTTTCGCTGATGGTGGTCGACCATATAGATGAAGCAGAAGAATCGGACGTCATTAAAATGTGGGATGCATCCATTAACCGCCTCAGAAAAGCCATTGGTTCCTGAATTTTCCCTAAAAATCATAAAAAAGCATTAGCTTTGCCGGCGAATCTTCATCCAATTCATGAAGCGATTACATCTATATATCATCAAGCGTTTTATCGGTCCGCTGATCGTTACCCTGCTCATCAGTTTGTTCGTTCTCCTGATGCAATTTTTGTGGGTTTACCTTGACGATCTTGTTGGCAAGGGATTGGAAATGAATATCATCGTTGAATTTCTTGTCTATACCCTTGCCATGTTGATGCCAATGGCTTTACCGCTATCCATGTTGTTGGCCTCGATCATGACTTTCGGCGACATGGGTGAAAACAACGAACTGCTTGCCATGAAAGCAGCAGGAATTTCCCTTTTCAGGATCATGAAACCGGTTATTGTTGTAAGTATTCTGCTGAGTTTTGGTGCATTTCAGTTTTCAAACCGTGTTATACCCGTCTCTTACAAGAAACTGATTACCTTAATGGCCAGTATCCGTCAGATGCGACCTGAAATTGTGATTAAAGAGGGTGTTTTCTCCAATGATATAGACAACTTCTCCATCAAAGTGGGACGTAAAGCGAAGGATGGCTCTATGTTGTACGATATCATGATTTACGATCACCGCTATGATCAAGGGAATGAGACGGTCACGGTAGCAGATTCCGGAACGATGAAGATTACCACCGATAAAAGGTACATGATACTGAACCTTTATTCCGGGGAGACACATGCAGAAGTTCAGACCACGAACAGGGAGTCGACAGGTTATCCTGTCAGGACCGATAAGTTTAAAAAAGAGACTATCTACTCCAAACTTCAGGGTATGGATTTTGAACGTAAAGATGAAAGTATCTTCAAGAGCGCTAACAGGTCCCTTAACAACAAACAACTTCGATATGTTTCGGATTCCCTTTCAAAACAATTTGATATCTTTGCTACTGAGCAGGCACTAAGTATTGCCTATCCCCTGCCTGTTGCCACTGCCATTAGCTCATTGGCACGGAATGACCCCACCTATAAGCCGGATTACAGACTGAAAAAGTATGTCGATATCGATAGTGTGTTGCGCAGTGTCATTGCACCTGTTCGCAATCAGATGATTGAGGGAGCGTTGAGCAATGCGAGAAATAACATTCGAGCCCTCAAGCAGGTTGAAGAGTTGAATGTTGCCAACATCAGGAGCATTAACAGGTTTGATACCGAATGGCACAAAAAATATACCTATTCCATTGCCTGCCTGATCTTTTTCTTTATAGGGGCACCCCTTGGCGCCATCATTCGTAAAGGAGGCCTGGGCATGCCACTCGTTGTCTCCGTTGTTCTGTTCATCTTTTACTGGATCCTCTCCACAACCGGAGAGAAATATGTTCGTGAAGCTACTTTCGGTTTATGGTTTGGTATCTGGTTTTCGACATTCATTTTCCTGCCTGCCGGAATTTTTCTCACTTACAAAGCTGTAACAGATTCTACTGTACTAAACATTGATTCGTACCTCGAATTTTTAAAAAAAATTCGTTTCCGGAAGAAGTCCGGCCCCGATCAACAGGAGTGATTTTTTCTTGAGTTGTGCAGAAATGAATTATTGTCTTAATTAAAACTATGAGTGAAATTAAATTAAATACTATTGAAGAGGCCATTGCAGAAATTCGCCAAGGAAAATTTATCATTGTTGTCGATGATGAGGACCGCGAAAATGAAGGGGATTTCATTGCTGCAGCCGAAAAAATTACACCCGAAATGGTCAACTTTATGGCCACTGAAGGGCGCGGACTGATCTGTGTCGCAATCACTGAGGAGCGTTGTGAAGACCTCGAACTGGAGATGATGGTCGGCAGAAATACCTCCATTCACGATACCCCCTTCACCGTTTCGGTAGATGCTGTTGGGGAGAATGTCTCTACCGGCATCTCTGCCCACGACAGGGCTATCACGATCCAAATGCTTGCCTCACCCGACACAAAACCGAATGACCTTGGACGTCCGGGCCATATATTTCCTTTACGTGCCAAAAGCCGGGGGGTTCTGAGACGAGCAGGACATACTGAAGCAACAGTGGATCTGGTGCGGTTGGCCGGGCTACAACCAGCCGGTGTACTGGTCGAGATCATGAACCCCGACGGTACAATGGCCAGACTCCCTCAACTCTATGGGATAGCACAGAAGTTGGACCTTAAATTGGTCTCAATAGCTGACCTGATCGCTTACAAACTTGACAAAGAGACACTCATTGAAAGAGGGGAAGAGGTCAAATTACCTACCGAATTTGGCCAATTCAGACTGATTCCCTTCCTCCAAAAATCCAATGGAGTCGAGCACATCTCCCTGATTAAAGGCACCTGGGAACCTGATGAAGCCATCCTGGTAAGGGTTCATTCCTCGTGCGCAACAGGGGATATCTTCGGATCGCTTCGTTGTGAATGCGGAGAGCAACTTCACAAGGCAATGGATCTGATCGAAAAGGAGGGAAAGGGCGTCATCGTTTACATGCAGCAGGAGGGCCGTGGAATAGGGCTCATGAACAAAATCAAGGCATACAAATTGCAGGAGCAGGGCCTCGATACCGTTGATGCCAATATTCACCTTGGATTCGATCCAGATCAACGTGAATATGGAGTAGGTGCCCAGATTCTCAGCAGTCTGGGAGTAAGCAAGATGAGATTAATTACCAATAATCCCGTAAAAAGGGTCGGACTCGAATCATTTGGCCTCACTGTGGTTGAAACAATTCCAATTGAAGTCAAACCGAATCCATTCAACACCTTTTATTTGCAAACAAAGAGGGACAGGATGGGCCATTCGTTGGATAGTTCACTGTAAGAAAGAGATATGAGTTATGAGATATGAGATTTAGGAAGTTACTCAAATACACGGAACCCAAATCGAAATTCCAAAATCTAAAATCTAAAATATTATAGGGTGGAAGAGAATATTAAATATGGCGATGAAGTGGTAAAAGGGATTGATTATTATTTGTCACCTGAAGGTTACCGCATCATGACTGAAAAATACCTGACGGACCGTGGTTACTGCTGTGGAAACGGATGCAAACATTGCCCCTATTTTCCCAAAGCCAGGAAAGGGAACACCAATCTTAAATAATGGTTTGAAAAGTTTGAAGGGTTTAAAATGTTTATAGGGTTAAACATTTCAAACATTTCAAACATTTCAAACATTTCAAACATTTCAAACATTTCAAACATTTCAAACATTTCAAACATTTCAAACATTTCAAACATTTCAAACATTTCAAACATTTCAAACATTTCA
>JALNYZ010000076.1 GCA_023229575.1 Prolixibacteraceae bacterium | reverse complement strand
AACTCGCTGCTTTTAAATGTAGGAGGAGGGATGATTACAGATATGGGTGGGTTTGTTGCAGCAACATTTAAAAGAGGAATCTATTCCGTCAATATTCCAACAACGCTTATGGCTTCTGTCGATGCAGCCGTAGGAGGTAAAACCGGAATAAATTTCAATGGACTTAAGAACGAGATAGGATCTTTTTATCCTCCGTTGTGTGTGTTGATTGATTCTGCTTTTTTACGTACGCTTGATCGCGATAACCTGCTTTCCGGTTATGCCGAGATGATAAAACATGCGCTTATAAGTAATATGGAAGCTTATGCCGCAGTTTTGTCTTTTGATCTCGATAACGTGGATTATGCATTACTGAATAAGATGGTAGCTCAATCGGTTGCAGTCAAAGAGCGGATAGTGGAAGAAGATCCAAAAGAACAGGGAATTCGTAAAGCCCTTAATCTTGGGCACACTGTTGGACATGCATATGAAAGTCTTTCTTTCCGTAAAGGCAGACCTATTTTACATGGACATGCAGTCGCTGCAGGCTTGATAAGTGAATTGTACCTGTCGTATAAAACCTGTGGCTTCCCTATGGATAAGCTCTCGCAAGTAGTATATTACCTTAAAACTTATTATCCGTCTTTTTCCTTCGAATGTAATGATTACGAAGCATTGTATGAATTGATGACTCACGACAAGAAAAACGAAGGAGGAATTATTAATTTCACCCTGCTTTCTAACGTGGGAGAGGTTAAGATAAATCAATCGGTGACGAAAGAAAAAGTACTTGAGTCTTTCGATTTTTACCGCGAAAGTTTTGGCGTTTAACAAATAAACGCTACTTTTGCACCCGTAAAGAATATTCGGGGTGTAGCTCAGCCCGGTTAGAGTACGCGTCTGGGGGGCGCGTGGTCGGACGTTCGAATCGTCTCACCCCGACTAACTGATAATTAAGCACTTACATTAAATTGTAGGTGCTTTTTTATTGTTAGTATCTAAAGCTTTTCTAAATCTTTTGACAAAACATAATAGAAAAGCCGGAGGGAAATCCCCCGGCCATTGACTACTTCTTCTGTGATATTCAACAATACATTGATCACGTATTAATAATCCTGGTTACTTCACTTTCCCGGTACATTGTCTTTGAACCGATTTTAATTTGAGTTAAATCACCTCGCTTGGCCATGTTGTAGACTGTCATTTCAGAAACACGTAGTACCTCTGCTACTTCCTTTGTTGTTAGCATCCGCTCCTCGAACCTCCGGCGAAGAGGCTCGAAGCGTTGCTCTAAGGCCTTGTCAACGGCTTCAGCGATTATATTCTGAAATTCCGTGACAGACATTGTAATGACAATAGTACTTTCCATAACTACTTTTATAATAACATTCGTTTAGTCATTCAGTTGCTCTCTTAGGTCGTCTGCAATAAGTACAAGGATCATGTCAATGCATGCTCCAATGTGATCACTAAAATCATCAGGCTCTGTTATATATCTAACATTTGTTTTTTCAGAGATCCGAGCTGCTTCAGTATTGAATATCTCATTTGCTTCTTTTAGTTGTGTTAGTGTTTTTTCAAGATTCGAACTAATAATTAATTTCCCCATAGTAAATTCGTACAATTCCAAGCAAACCAGGAAAGAGAAACAATGAGAGTGACTGGGTTCCCGCAGAACATCATTAATAAAAGCAGACTGATAAACCATCTAAGTACATTCTTTTTCATGTCAATCATTATTGAAGGTGTTGTTTGCATAATAATTCACTAAAGTATCAGACAAATAGTTTAGACTTATTGGATTATAGGCTCTCTCAGGCATAATTTCTCTCAACTGGTTAAGTCTGTTCATCTTAACAACTTTCTTTCTCTCCTCAGTCCACGCTAGCTTTAAACATTCAGCAAACGTATAGATATGTTTTCTATATGATTTGCCAGCTTTGAACATTGACCATGCTGACTTCATAATATTGCTTTTGTTGAATGTAGCTTTCATAATTGTAATGCTTAAATGTTTTATTTCGATGCGAATGTAATGCCACAACATTACACTGCAAAGTAAAAAGAAATATTTAACATTACTTTAACACATTTGTCGTAATGCAATAACATTACATGTTTGTAAAAAGAATAAATTTGTACTGTAAATAAAATATTACAATCATGACATTAAGAATTAAAGAAGTTATTAAAGAGAAGGGGTTGACAATTCAGTCTATAGCCGACACTATGGGCATTAATCGGGTTAACTTATCTAATTCAATCAATGGGAACCCAACAGTCGAGACATTGGGTCGGATCGCTGAGGTATTGAATGTTCCTATTCAGGAATTATTTGCGAGTCCTAAAACGGAGATTTATGGGCTAGTTCAATTTAAGGGGACTACTTATCG
Organism: Prolixibacteraceae bacterium; assembly: GCA_023229575.1. Lineage (GTDB taxonomy): Bacteria > Bacteroidota > Bacteroidia > Bacteroidales > Prolixibacteraceae > CAINVV01. The sequence continues at coordinate 4,115 of JALNYZ010000076.1, read as the reverse complement.
CATAGATAGCGTTGAGGCCCTTGAGCAGCTTCTTTCGGTGGTTAAAGGGGCATAATGAAGAAAGAATACCAAAGCATTATAAAAGGAGTATAGAGATGAACACCTCATATACTCCTTTTATGGATATCAATCCAATTTTCTTATTGCCATCCCGGTGATAAAATACCCTGTTACACCTGTACCGTGTTGAGTAGTAGATATGATTGGTTCAATATTTAAGTTTATAATACCGTTTCCTCCTTCCTCCATAGCTCGATCGCAGATCTCCTTCAAGGCATCGTTCTGATTTGCTCTTTTATAATCTCCGTATTTAATTTTTGATGTGGTTCTCCCATTTCCTTTATAGATATCATCGTTTGGTACAGGTTTCTCCTTAATGCCTGTTATAACATATCCGCTTTCAACTTTTGCACTTACACTACCAATAGCCTTGTAATTAAAGCTAACGGAGTTCGACTCAGAGATAAAGAACCCCTTTGAGGTATAAGCAGTGTAGTCAAGGATTGAGGATTCTTGAACATAAGGATGCTTTGGGATAACACTGCAGCTTGTTATCAATGACGCTGCAAATAGAGTCAAAACACATAATTTTTTCATAACGCACAAATTTAAGTATTATCAAATATCTAAATAATAATTGAATATTAATGTGTTGGCATATACTTTTTTATACGTTGGACGAAACTATTTATCATATTGTATATTCTGTATACAATATGATAAACGGTTTGCTTAATTTAATTTGAATTCAATCTTTTTACTTTCTTTTACTGAGTCTTTCCACAATTTTTTCCAGAAGTAAAACTCTAGCACTTTGTATAGCTATAGCTTCTTCGTCACTGCATCGGGGACTCGCTAAGCTATCTCTTAATACCTTAATCATATCGATGTCGTCAAATGCAGTATAGGTGTATTTTCCGCTATTAATTACTGTTGCCATGATTTTTTTAATTATTAATTGTTAATAAAATATTTGTTGAATCAATCTGCTATCTCATCTTCTGATGATGCGAGGGGAACACCTGTATTGATTACTTGTACCTGTATAGTGGCTGCGATAGGAGAACCTCCAGACTCAAGGTCTATCTTGTCAGTAAGGCCGTTAATCCTTGATACGATATTAGCGTTATAAGCTCCAACGAGAGCGCCTTCAAGCTGGTTGGTCTCAATAATTTGCTTTATGCGCGTAATGACCTCGGAATAATCTTCATCCTTTATTTCATTCAGGTATGTACTATGTACCCCAAGATACATGCATAATGCTGCAATGGTGTATGGTCGTTGTGTTGGGGTTGTCTCAACCTCTTTTTTTCTGCCTTTCTTTTTTGTCTTCTCGATCCGCCATGGATTTTCATCACACCATGCGAAGTATTCGCATGCAGCGGACCACAGGGCCTCTGATGTGGGGAATTTTTTCGCTTTGCCATTCTTCGATCTTAACCTCCAAAATTGATTTTTCTTTGGTGCTGCCATATTTTTGACATTTAAAGTATTATTTACTTATTTGGATAACATTATATTTTTCACTCTTTAAACATGGATGAATCACTTACGTTATTCATAATCCTTTGATGCATTTACCTGTTACCTCCTTGATAGGAACTTCAAACTTTATGCCGGTTACATTCACATCCAGCATGTCATATACCACCCGATAAGGCAGCTTTCCTCCGATCGGCTCAAACAGTCTTGAGTTGTTGCAGGCAATAAAGAACCGCATGGCCAGCGCCTTCAGGCTCTCAACTATCACGTTGTTCTCAGTTGCTTCGAAATCAAAGGTTGTCTTATCAAGAAAGGCAATCAAAGCATTCTCCTTGTCACGGACGTTCCCGGCACTTAAGTCAATCTCTCCGCTGGCCGGCATCACATACACAATTGCAGGAAGGATATTAGAGTCGAGCGCAATGTTTGTACGCGCCCAATCACCGAAGTAGTAACTAACACCTTCGCCTTGGAATGTATCTGCCACACTCTTCATTTTGCTCTCTACACTCATTGCTTTTTGTTATTCACAATTACAACCTTACCCATCCTGTCAACTATCCTCTTAACTTTTAATCTTGAGAACTTATACTTCTTGGCGGTATGTAATAGTGCTGCTTTGTTGCTTCCCAATTCATGTCGCACGGTAATAAAATCCTTATAAAGTTCTAGATAAACTATGTCATCAATCTTAATACCGTTTCTTATGATAGTCTGTATTGGCCCCTTTATTAACTCAATAAATTCGTATGCCTTCATAGCTTCATTCCCCTTTCTGAAATCGATACCCTATGCTGTTTATCTGTTACCTCCCTGACATCAAGAATTGGAGCAGGAATCTTCTCATTAGCCTTGGCAATCTTATCGGCCAGCTTGTCGATCGTGGAGTCATCTATACCCTGTTTACTACTTTCCGCCTGCTGTCTTGTCTGCATGGAATAGATGGTAGATACTGCTCCCTCGAATGGGACTGAAGATCTGCTTCTGTCTCCGGTTGATCTACCAGCAGAAGACATAACATTACTTGTTGGAGTTGCAGATCCACCACCGGTTGGGGTAGAGGAACTTCCTCCAGATCCACCGGATGATCCTGGCTTCGGATCTTTCAAGCTCTTGACTATCTTGGTTGCCTGTGCTATATTAGTGAGAACTGCTCCAATTGTTGTGGCAATGGCAGCGATATTCCCAGGGAACGGTACTGATTGAGCTGCTGCCACACCCTTCGCAATAGCTTCTGCCGTAGCCAATCCGATATTAAACAAAGCGATCATCTTGGCCAACGATGCAAGTTTGCTGTTCTCCTCTCCGAATGCTTCAAGTACCTGCTGGAATCCTTGGCCGATTGCTTGTGCAGCTTGTAACTTGACCTCTACAGCTTTCAGCTCTGCATCGTTGGCTGCTTTGGTAGCATCGTCAAGCTTCTTCTTGTTAGTAAGCAATGCATTGGTGTAGGCTTCGTCTGATGCGTATAGAGCGGCCTTTGTTGTGGCATCCATGTTCAGGATGGCATCGTACTCTGCCTGTGCCTGCTGTACCTTGACATCGGATTCCTGCATCGAGCCATCACGCGTCTGCAAGAGTCTGTTTTCCCATTCAAGACGAAGCTGCTCTGCCTTCTGCTCTGCCGTTGTCTTGGTATCTTCAAGTCTCTTTTTAACAAGTGCTTCCTCGTCTGCTATCTGCTTTTCGATACTCTCCTGGCTGATTACTGCAAGCTCCTGCGCACGCAGCTGGTCGGATAGTATTATCTGGTCGTTGAGTGCCTTGCGTGCATCTGCAGTTAGGTTATTCTCTGTCGAAAGCCTTTTTTTGAGGTCAGCAATCTGGCGATCGTATTTTACGTTGATCTGCTCGGTCTGCTTGATAAGCCCATCAGTCAACAGCTCAAGCGCCATATCCTCGGCCTGTCGCATTGCGTCCATCTCTGCCTTCTTGGCTTCTGCGATTGCGGCTGCTCGTTCTTTAGATTGGGCAATGGAAGCATCATGCCGGGATTTTTCTTCGGCTGCTATCTCTCCACGTGCAGTGTTCTCCTGCTCGAGTAATTCCATGGTCTTAGAGAAATACTCTTGTTTAGCCCTGTATACATCTGCTTCCAGCTTCGCAAGCTCATCGTTGGTTTCCTTGTTATTCTCTGCCCAACTAGCTTCTATCTTCAATGCATTGAGCTTTCGTTCGGCTAGCTCTACATTACGCTTGCTGGACTGCTCCTCAATGGCATTAGCTTCCTTAACAGCTGCCAGACGCTCCTTTGCTGTGTTGTTTTCTTTATCCTTAGCTTGCTTGCGCAACTCTGCAACACGTAGGGCATCCTTCGCGTTCTCTACCTCGTTGGTACGGGCCTGCTTATCGATGTCTGCCTTTTCTTTAGCAATAGCGATAGCTTCCCTGTTCTGTGCGTTTACTTCTTTGAGCTGTTGTCCTACGATAGGAAGGCGTTCGCCCATCTTCATGGCCCAGTTCAACATCCTTCCGCCTGCTTCAACAAAAGAGAGGATCTGGCCAACTGCACTCTGTAGCACGGACAGCAAACCGTCCATCATCCTTTTGAATGGTGCCAGCACCACGTTCCAGCGATTGGTAGCATCTTCCGATGATTTTATAGTTCGTGCGATTAAAGCGATGACCGTAGC
>JALNYZ010000034.1 GCA_023229575.1 Prolixibacteraceae bacterium | reverse complement strand
GTTTGCTTTTGATTGCACAATAAAAATAACATTTTTAAACCAGCTTTCCTCATATATAAACATCTTTAAAGCCCCGGTACAACTGGGTTGCAGATTTTTTCAACCCATTTTTCGGGAGATGGTCAATGTATATTAGTAGAATTGCAACAATTGGGGTAAAAATGCAGCGAATAATTACAAATTAACCTGAAATGGCCATACAACCCGAACAAATATTGGAAGAACAACTGGTTGAGCAACTGAAAAAGCTGAATTATGGTTTGGTGCTTCTCAAAGACGAAAAGGAGTTGATTGCCAATCTTAAAAGTCAGTTGGAGAAACACAACAGCATCCGGTTTACAGATCAGGAATTTGAAAAAGTGCTGAATATTCTGAGCAAGGGTTCGGTATTCGAAAAAGCGAAAACGCTACGGGAGAAACAGCATATTGTTAGGGACAACGGAGACAATCTCTACTTTGAGTTTATCCAAACCGACCATTGGTGCCAAAACCGGTTTCAGGTAACGCACCAGGTAACGATGGAAGGTAAATACAAAAACCGTTACGATGTTACATTGCTTATCAACGGATTACCCTTGGTTCAGATAGAACTCAAACGCAGGGGGCTTGAACTGAAAGAAGCATTTAACCAAATCAACCGCTATCAACGTCATTCATTCGGGGCGAATTCAGGTTTGTATCAGTACATTCAGGTTTTTGTAATCAGCAACGGAGTAAATACAAAATATTACGCCAACAACAGGTTTCAATCATTCAAGCAAACCTTTTACTGGACAGACAAGGAAAACAAACGACTTACCAATATTCTGAACGGTTTTACCGGCGAATTCCTGGAGCCTTGTCATATCTCGAAAATGATCTGCAAATACATTGTACTGAACGAAACCCAAAAAATATTGATGGTACTTCGTCCCTACCAGTACTTTGCCGTTGAAGCCCTTGTCGACAAGGTGATGCACAGCCGAAGCAATGGCTATATCTGGCACACTACGGGTTCAGGTAAAACACTTACCTCATTTAAAACCAGTCAAATTCTGACAGGTTTACCCAAAGTTGAAAAAGTGGTTTTCGTGGTCGACCGTAAAGATTTGGACTATCAAACCACCAAAGAATTCAACAGCTTTAGCGATGGTTGTATTGATGGGACAGATAATACCAACAATTTAGTCAAGCAGTTTATAGGAACTTACGTTAACAAAAAAGGTGAATCCAAAAATTCAAAACTAATTGTAACCACCATACAAAAGCTAAATACGGCCATTAGCAAATTGAAGTATGAAAGCAAAATGGCTGAATTGAAAGACAAACGGGTTATTTTCATTTTTGACGAATGTCACCGAAGCCAGTTTGGAGAAACACACAAACGTATCAGGGAGTTCTTCAACAATTGCCAAATGTTTGGTTTTACCGGTACACCCATATTTGCTGACAATTCAAATAAAAATGAGTTGGGCAAACGTACAACCAAAGATCTGTTTGAAGATTGCCTGCATAAATATGTAATTACGGATGCCATAAGAGACGAAAATGTCTTAAAATTTTCGGTTGAGTATGTGGGTCGATATAAAAGGAAAGATACTGCGACCGAAATTGATATTGAGGTTGAAGACATCGACACCAAAGAGTTAATGGAGTCGCCCAAACGCATAGAGAAGATTGCCGATTATATTTTAGCCCATCACCACCGCAAAACGCACAGCAAGGAATTTACCGCTATGTTTTGTGTAGGCAGCATTGATACGCTGATCAAATATTACGATATTTTCCAAAAGAAAAAAGAGGAAGGCAAACACAATTTGAACATAGCCACCATTTTTAGCTATGCTGCCAATGAAGAAGATGCCGATGCCAATGGATTTATTCCGGAGGAGTTATCAATTTCGGAAGATCCTAAAGTTTTATATGGATTGCACCAGCACAGCAGAGAAAAATTAGACCAGTATATTGAGCATTACAACAAAATGTTCGGAACAAAATTTTCAACCAAAGACAACGTTTCGTTTTACAACTATTACAACGATATTTCCAAGAAAGTAAAAGAACGGAAAATTGATATTCTGCTTGTGGTCAATATGTACCTGACTGGCTTTGACAGTCCACCGCTGAACACTTTGTATGTGGATAAAAACCTGAAATTTCACGGACTGATACAAGCCTATTCGCGCACCAACCGAATCCTGAACGAACAAAAATCGCAGGGTAATATAGTTGTTTTTCGCAATCTTAAAAATGCAACGGATGAAGCGATAACCTTATTTAGCAACAAAGAAGCTATTGAGGAGATTATCATGAAGCCTTATGAGGAGTATGTAAAGAGATTCAATGACAATTTTATTGAATTGCTTAAAATCACACCAACCGTCAACAGTGTAAACGATTTAGAGACTGAAAACGATGAATTGGAATTTATCAAAGCTTTCAGAGAACTGATGCGGATTAAAAATGTCCTCACTGCCTTTGCAGATTTTAAATGGCAGGATTTGGCAATGGGCGAGCAACTTTTTGAAGATTTCAAAAGCAAATACCTTGACCTTTACGACAAGGTAAAAAGCGATCACCAGAAAGAGAAAGTTTCGATTTTGGAAGATGTGGACTTTGAATTGGAATTGATACACCGCGATGAAATTAATGTCGCTTACATCATCCAGTTGCTCATAAAGCTGAAATCGAATGTAAAAGCCGATGTTTCGCAAACCGAAAAGGAGATCTTTAATTTATTGAATACGGAAGCCCACTTACGTAGCAAACGTGAATTGATTGAGAAATTTATTCAAGCGAATTTACCGGCGATTAAAGATACTGACGACATTCCGCAAGAGTTTGAAAAATTTTGGAATGAAGAACAACAAAAGGCTTTTAATCAACTGATAAAAGATGAAAAACTATCAGCCGAAAAGACACAATCCCTGGTTGAAGATTACCTGTACGCTGAGAGGGAACCGCTACGGGACGAGATACTAGAATTGCTTGAAGGAGAGCAACCAACACTATTGGAACGTAAACAAGTTGGTGCCAGAATCTTAAAAAAGATTTTAAATTTTGTGGATACATTTATTAATGGGATTACAGGTCAATGAACTGATGCTATTGTAGAATTACCTGCGAACTTGTAATTGAATTGATCCGAATAGTCATCAAAAAGGGCTTCCATTTAAGTGAAGCCCTTTTTGATTAAACAGTGTGAATAACCCGGTCAGTATAGATTCACCGGCTCAGAAATTAAATGGGATTAACCACCGGAGTTACCGGTGCAGCCTTGCCCCTCCCGGAGTAATCCACAATATTCCGGGCATTTTTATAGGCATTGAAAAAGTCGGGCTGGCTAAACTGGAAGGGTTCAACCAGTGCATCCAACTCATCTTTCAATAGTTTATCCTGAGCCTTGAAAACCCCGTCGATATTCCCTGTTGAGACTTTTGAAACGGAGATGGCAACCCGGCGTTTGGGAATAGCCAGTTTGAATTCGGAAAGCAAACGCTCCATCTTCGTGAACTCTGCTTCACCAACAAAGTATTTGGCAAGATCTGTTTTGAGTGGAAGGGCCAATCCAATTAACAGCTACCCAATGTCGAACAAGACGGAGTCCGGTGCGGTTTTAAGTTCTGAAGGTTTGTAATCGGCCTTGGTCTTTAATTCGACATTCCTTGTTCTGAATGAGTGTCAAGAACCAAATTGACAGCCTCATACATTCTGAATTTGTTCAACTGTTTTTTGTTCATGATCAAAAATCTATTTTTTTCTGTCAATACACTTCCGGTGACCTTCAGAGGCCTTCCGGCAACCGCCAATGCGCTTCCGGTTGCTGTCAAAGGGCATCCGGTGACTGTCAGAGGGCTTCCGGTGATCGATATTGGTCATCTGACGATGTTTCATGCGCTTCCGGTTAGCGTCAATCGACATCTGGCGATGTACATTGCGCTTCCGGTGGTTGAAATTTGTAAATTGGTATGAAAAGTTAAAAAAAAACGACGAATAGTAACAAATTTGTTACTATATTTGTAGTGAAACAAAAAATTGAAGACACAATGCCAGAGGTTTTCAGAATATTTGGAATGCGCTTTTTCTTTTTTGCCAATGAGCATTTGCCCATACATATACACGTTCAGAATGCAGATGGAAGAGCCAAATTTCAAGTTTCACCAAAAGTAAAATTATTGTCAAACAAAGGATTAAAGTCCTCTGACATAAAACTGGCAGAAGCCGTTATTGAAGAAAACGAAACAACCATTATTAAAGCATGGGAGGTATTTCATGGAAAAGCAGAGTAATTTGAAAATAGAAAAAGTATGGTTTGATGACGAAAACATCTACATCCTTACAAATGATGGAACACAAAAAAGTCATCCACTGCGTTGGTTCGACAGGCTATGGAATGCAACCCCCGAACAACGTGCAAGATATGAGTTAAGCAGTTGGGGTGATTCTATTCATTGGCCGGAATTGGATGAGGATTTAAGTCTCGAAGGTTTTTATACGTTCAACAAGGACGAGATAGAAAAGCAGGAAAACGAAGTGTCACGTGTGTTCGGCCAGTTTCCGGCGCTTAACATTACGAGATTTGCCGAACTGGTTAAAATTAATCGAAGTCTTCTGGCGAGCTATGTATGCAACGAAAAGAAGCCGGGAACCAAAAATAAAAAGCAAATCGAAGCGGCTTTGCATCAACTTGGCAAAGAGCTTTTAGCTGTAAAGTTGTAGTTTTCAAAATACAAAGACCGCAAAGTTCTAAATTCTTTGCGGTCTTTGTATGAAACAGGAATACCCTGGGTCTTATAATGTAATCGGAATCCCCCGGTAAAAGTCCAGGATCTTGGATCTGAAAATAAACTCATATTTGGCGCGAAGCAGGTCGGAAGAGGCCTTTAACAGGTTGGTTTTGGCCAAATTGTAATCCACAGCATTGACCATGCCAACATTAAATTTCTCCTCAGAATAACGGAACGCCTCTTGCATGGATGAGACCGCCTTTTCAGTCGATTTGAAACGGTTGAAGGAAGTTATCGCAGTTGTCTGTGCAGTTTCAATCTCCTGCCTTAGAACTTTTTTGGTACCTTCCAGGTCAAGTTGTGTATTCAACATCTGTATTTTCGCATTATCAACTTGCAGTTTGGTGAAAAAACGATTGAAGATCGGAATATTCATCTGCAACCCCAAACCCTTTCGTTGGTTGTTACTGAGCTGATCCCCGAAACTGATGCTGGTTCCCGTTATATCTTTGTACTTGTTGTTATAGTTGTTGTAATAGTTCGCATAAAAGGAGATAGTTGGGTAAAAAACTCCCTCGGCCATCTTCAGTTGCATCTCGGTACTCTGATACCGGTATTCGGCTCCCCTGATCTCAGGTCTTTGTTTCAAAGCAGTCAGGTAAACATCCTGCGAATTGGTCACGGATGACTGCGCACCAACCTCCGGCAATATGGGGATTTCCACATCAAATTTATCGGTAAAAACCAGCTCAAGCATCTGGGCCAATTTCAATTTTGCTAGCTGAAGCTGGTTTTTGGCATCTACAATGTTCAACTCTTCCCTGGCTGCCTGTGCCTCAATTTCAAGCAGGGCGCCACTTGCCAGACTACCGGCATTCACCTTTTCCTGAGATTGTTTCAGCTGCTGATTGGTAATCAGAATCTGATCTTCCGATACCTTCACCAGCTCTTTCGCGAAAAGTATTTCGAGAAAGGTGGAGGCAATATTGAGCGACAGGTCATCTTTTGCTTTAGCCAGATCTTCAAAACTTGCCTTCAGATCAAACTCTGTTTTCTTGACGGCATTGTTGATCTGCATCCCCTGGAAAACGGTTAGTTGGGTACCCAATCCAAAATCTGTCTGCGAAGAATTGACATTCTGATAGGTATTCTCATAAGTAAGTGACCGGCCAAAATTAAGGTTCTCTGAAACCTGTCCGTTCAGATTTGGCAGTCGTGAGTTCTTTTTCTCCTTGAGCATATTCAGTTGGTACTGGGTGTTCAAAGTGCTCTGCTTGATCTGTATATTGTTGTCGTGGGCATAATTGATGCATTTATCCAGCGTCCACAACTCCTGCGCATGCAGTGAAGCAAAGAGCGCCAACAGCAGCAGATAGGCGAGGGTAAAAATGGTTCGTATCATGATTTCAATAATTTTATACTAAGTTACCGCTTTTCTCTGTTAATCACGAAGATCTACTTCTTTTCTTCCGGTTTCTTCTTCGGGTCAATCAGGTTCCCTTTGATTTTATCCTCTTTCTTAAGCCCTGACAAAATCTCTATGTTGATACCATCTGACAATCCAGTCTTCACAAAACGCTTTTCATACAGATCCTTGGCTTTCTCAATCTCAACGAAGGCAGTATCATGGGCAAATTTCAACAATCCTTCAGGAATCGTCAGGACACTATCACGACGGTCGAGGACGATGTTGGCATTTGCGCTGTAGCCGGAACGGATGAACTGATCCTTCTTCAGCAGTACGTCTGCCTTGATCTCGAACTGGATGGCGCCATTCTCCACTTTCCCTTTCGGGGCGATATATTTCAACACGGCATTAAATTTTTGGTTGTCAATGGCGCCGATTGTGAGCTCAATGTTCATCCCCTCCTTGATCTTCCCAACTTCTGTTTCATCCACTTTCCCAAGAAAAATCATGTCGTTCATGTCGGCGACAATGGCGATGGTCGTTCCTGCATTGAAGGTATTGGCCTGAATTACAGAGAAGCCCTCTTTTACCGGCACATCAAGTACCATTCCGTCGATGGTCGAGCGGATCAGGGTATTGGTGGTCTTGGCTGAACTCTTTGTAACCCCTTTCCGAATCAGTTCCAGGTTATTTTCGGCCGCTTCGACCTCTTCGTGGGCAGAGTTGTAGGCTAACCTTATTTTTTGGTACTCCTCTTTTGAGATTACTTTTTTCTCGAACAGCGTCGTCTGGCGTTCGTAATCGATTTTGGCATCCTCGTAGTTGAGTTGCGATCTCTTTACGCGCGATTCGGCATTGTTAAGGATGACCATATCAGGTATGATGTTGATCTGCGCCATCACATCGTTTTTATGGACCATCTGTCCGGCCTCGAGGTAAACCTTCTCAACGATTCCTGATACCTGAGGTTTGATTTCAATCTCTTTTCTGGGTTGTACCGTTCCGGTTGCAACCGTCTTCTTAATGATGTTGTTGATCGATCCACTCTTTATTTCGAATTGATCAGGTTTCTTCTGGGATTTTTTGTACAAAAAAACCAGTGTCCCAATGAACAGGATGGCTATTAAACTAAGTCCAAAAATTTTCAAAAATTTTTTCATGGCAACCTTTGATTTGTATATACGATATTTAAGCTAAATTATATTTCTATCTATTTCAATCACAATCTCTCATTTTCCCATCTTCTCCAAGTCCCCCGGTCCTCTCAGTCCCTAAGTCTCTCCGTCTCTCAGTCCTTCCTTCCGTCATTCCTCCCTCAGCGCTTCAATCGGTTTGATCATCAACGCCCTTTTAGCCGGGATGGAGCCCGCGAATAATCCCGCAAGCACAAGGATGATCAACGCGGCAACTGCCACAGTAATGTTGACTTCAGGATGTTGAAAAAATACTTCATTACCGGTTTTAGGCTGGTTTTCGATGACCTTATTGACCAGTTCCAGCAAGGCTACCCCCAGGGAAAGCCCTGTATAACCTGCAATTGTTGTAAGCGCAACACTTTCCAGCATAATTTGTGTAATGATGGTACGGGGTGAAGCGCCCAATGCACGCTGAACCCCAATCTCTTTGGTCCTCTCTTTCACAATGACCAGCATAATATTGCTAACGCCGATTACGCCGGCCATCAAAGTTCCAATACCAACAATCCATGTCAAAATCCCGATTGCAATAAAAAGGCCGTTCATCTGCTGGAACTCTTTCTCAATATTCACACTGCTCAATGCCTGAACGTCAGTTGGAGCTATGGAGTGACGCATCTTGATGATGTTTTTGACCTTTTCCTCTACTACACTCACCGGTACACCCTTTTTAGAAGTTACTGCCAAAAAGTGAACCATGTTTCCCATGTTGTAGGTCTGTTGCATGGTGGTAAAAGGAAGAAAGATCGACTCTTCCGCCCTGCCATTGATGTTGATCCTTGTTTCAGGCCGGATCACGCCAACGACCATATAATAGACACCCGAAATTTTAAGATATTCACCCAGTGGATTCTCTTTTGCATCAAACATCTGCTCGCGTACCTTTTCCCCGATCACGCATACTTTGCGTTTATCCTTGATATCCATGCCATTGATCCATCGACCCTGAAGGATTGTGCAGGGGTCAATCTTGATGTACTCGGGATAATCACCCTTGACATTGTATGCACCGGTTTTCAATCCGTGAATGGTATTGGGCCCCCCGTTCATCCTGGATCCAAAATTCTTGGGAGAGATGTATTCAACTTCAGGCACATTGGCTAAAACGTACGCCAGGTCATCCGAATCCATGTTCCATTGCCTCCCCCTTTTGAAACCCTTGTAAGGTTCCCCGGTTTGCTGCGACCACATAAAACAGGAGTTCGTTGCAAATTTAGCCACGCCTTCAACAATCCCGTTTTTTAATCCATTGCTGGCGCCGGCCATAACAATCAGCATGAAGATACCCCAAAATACCCCGAATGCAGTAAGGAGGCTCCTGACCTTGTTCTTAGCCAGCGCATGCCAAATTTCATTCCATCTGTCGAGATCAAACATTTATCGGGATTTGAAGGGTTCTACTATAAATTGATTCCTATATATTTTAACAGGCTGTTGGCGGTTAGCTCTTAGCTGTTTGATTCTATTCATCACGCAGGGCCTCAATTGGAGTCACACTTGCTGCCCTTTTTGAAGGAAAATATCCTGCCAGGGCTCCGGATATGATCAGTATCAAGGTAGCCGATACGGCAGTTTTAAAATCCACGGTCGGATTTTTGAAGAAAACATTCTCCGCCCCACCCGCTCCGGTGGCCTGTTCCAGGCCAAAGTTGATCAACTCCATCAACCCCACACCCATAACCAATCCAATATAACCGGCTACTGTAGTAATCAAAACGGATTCAAGCAAAACCAGGCTGATCACTGAAAACGGGGTAGCCCCAATGGCTTTTCTGATGCCAATCTCTTTGGTCCGTTCCTTGACCAAAATAAGCATGATGTTGCTCACGCCCACAATACCTGCAATTAGGGTTCCGATTCCAATTATCCAGACAAAAAGATTGATCGCCTGAAAGATCTTCATGGTTCGAATGTATTCAGTCAACATGTTGAATGATCCCATGGCCCTTTTGTCCTTGGGATCGAAAGAATGCCTGTTGGCCATGTCCTGACGTACTTTTTCATTAATTGCTTCCGCTTCTTCAACCGTCTGGACCATTTTGGATGTCACGGTAAAAGTATGCACCCGGTCCCCACCGTTGAAAATCCTTTGTGCAGTTGAAAAGGGCATGTATGCCGACCTGTTATTGTCCTGATTCCTTTTCTTTGACTCGGATACACCGATCACGTTGAACGGTACCCCGCCTATTTTGATGTACTTTCCGATAGGGTCCTCCTCTTTGAAAAGCGCCTTACGTATCTCATCGCCAATTATGACCACTTTGCGAAACTCCTGCATATCCAAATCGTTGATAAACCTCCCTGATTTTATATTGATGTTCTCCATCTCTTTCAACGAGGGATAACAGGTACTGGTCTCAAAGGAGCCGTACTCTTTTCCGTAGGAATACAGTATGTCGTTAGGGAGGTAATAACGGGAAGATACCTTTTCCACCTCTTTGGATTTGGTAGTCAGAAAATCGTAATCCTGGTTGTTGAATTTTACTGCCCTCCCCTCTTTTAGCCCATTGTAGGGAATGGAGGTCTCACCGGTCCACATCCACATGACATTGACGGCATTCTCGGCAAATTGCTCTTTCACGCCATTGGAGAGACCGTTTCCGGAACCCAACAGAACCATAAGCATGAATATTCCCCATGCTACAGAGAAACCGGTCAGGAAGGTCCTGAGTTTGTTTTTCCTGATCGTGCTAAAAATTTCCTGCCAAATATCTACGTCAAACATGGTCTGGGATTTATTCCTGTTTAATTCTGTCACGATAACTCTGAAGGTCGCCATTGGTAATTACCTCTCCAATGACGCCATCCTTCAGCCGGATAATTTTCCGTGTTAAACTGGCAATGTCATGCTCGTGGGTAACAATGATGACGGTAATGCCTTGATCATTTACCTCTTTGAGTATATCCATTACTTCCAGGGAAGTCTGGGAGTCCAGCGCACCGGTCGGTTCATCTGCAAGGATAATCTTTGGATTTGAAATAAGCGCCCGGGCTATGGCTACACGTTGTTTCTGTCCACCCGACATTTCGTTTGGCAGGTGATGGGCCCAATCCCTGAGACCAAGCCTGTCGAGATATTCCATTGCAATCAGGTTACGCTTTCTACGGTTCACCTTTTGGTAATAAAGCGGCAAAGCCACATTCTCCATGGCATTCTTAAAAGAGATCAGGTTGAATGACTGGAAGATAAAACCAATCATGGCATTGCGGGTGATGGCGGCCTGGGTCTCGTTCAGCCCCCAGATTTTCTTCCCGCTGAGGAAATAATCACCCTTGTCGTAATCATCCAATACACCAAGAATATTAAGTAAAGTGGATTTCCCTGAACCGGAAGAACCCATAATGGAGACAAACTCCCCCTCGGCAATTTCGAGGTTCAACCCTTTTAATACATGGAGACTGTTGTTGCCGGTGATATATGATTTGTGAAGGTTCTGTATGCTGATCATAGTAAATCCTTTCTTTCATTAGCTTGTTAACTTAAGATAAGACGCCCATATACGCAAAACGTTACACTCGAACCTGAAATTTTCAAGTGAGAATCATCAAATTAGTATATGGAAATATCAGAATTTGTATATAAATGATCGCATCAACCTTAAATTACCCATCTCCTAATAAGTACTTTAGGCACTTTAGTTCACTCTAGGCACTTTAGGCACTCTTTAAAGGATTCCAGCCCTGCGCTGTCAGCGGAATCTCCTGTATACCACCGGTCGTTACAAGCATCGATCCCTCTTCCTTCCTTGTCATATGACCTATGACCGAAATATCCGGATGATTACGCACCTTATCATGTTGATTAACAGGAATCGTAAACAAAAGTTCATAGTCCTCACCACCATTCAATGCAGCGACCAATGGATTGATGCTTATCTCATCCGCCATTTTCCGCACTTGCGGATCGAATATGAGCCGTTCTTCATACAAACGACAACCAACTCCCGAATCTTCACACAGGTGCAGAATTTCGGACGACAGCCCATCAGAAATATCGATCATGGATGTGGGTTTGATGCCCAGGGCCTTGAACACTTCCCGCATATCCACCCGCGCCTCGGGTTTCAGCTGCCTGCCCAGTATGTAATCGTAGCCGGAAAGCTGTGGCTGAACAGTCGGGTTTTGCCTGAACAGCTGATCTTCCCGCTCCAACAGTTGCAATCCAAGGAATGCACCTCCCAGATCACCGGTTACACACAAAAGATCGGTAGGCTTTGCTCCGTTACGGTAAACCAGTTCGGCCTCATCAGCTTCACCGATGGCTGTAATGGATAGGGTTAAACCAGTCAGGGAGGTGGTCGTGTCACCTCCAATGAGATCAACGCCATAGCGGGCGCAGGCAAGGTGGATGCCCTCATACAGCTCATCAATGGCCTCAATGGTAAATTTGGAAGAGATGGCAAGGGAGACAGTGATCTGCCGCGGAATGGCATTCATGGCACAAATATCACTGATATTAACTGCTACAGCTTTGTATCCCAAATGTTTCAATGGCACATAGACCAGATTGAAATGAACGCCCTCCGTTAGTAAATCTGTTGTTACAACCACCCGTTTATTGGGAAAGCTCAGTACGGCACAGTCATCTCCTACCCCCGTTAAAGTACTTTCATTTTTGATTTTTATTTGAGCGGTTACCCTTTTAATCAGGCCAAATTCGCCCAATTCTGAAAGCTCATTGACCCTGGTTCTCTCTTGTGTCATCTTTATCAAAGATTTATTTACCAAATAACCCCTCAAAAGTAGTGCATTTTATATCTTTGCACCAATTTGTATCCAGTCTTATTAAAGATTCGTATAACAAAGATACAAAATAGGAAGTACCAGGGTTATCAGTTCTTCCGGAGATAATTATTTTTAAACAAATGAACAAAAGTATGGAGTCCCTAAGTACTTTAGGCACTCTAGTTCACTCTAGTTCACTTTAGGCACTTATTCAAATGGACAACCAAAATACATTGATAAACGAAGTTACCGATCGCGATTACCGATTTGGCTTTGTGTCAGACATAGCGACTGACTCCATCCCGAAAGGTTTGAGCGAAGAGGTAGTAAGAATCATCTCGGCCAAAAAGGAGGAGCCTGAATTTATGCTGGAATTCAGGCTGAAAGCCTACCGTAAATGGCTCACCATGAAGATGCCAGACTGGGCCCAACTGAAGATTCCTGAAATTGATTACCAGGATATCATCTACTATGCCGCGCCCAGGCAGCAACCCAAATACGAAAGTCTCGACGAAGTAGATCCTGAGCTTCTGAGCACCTTTGCCAAACTCGGAATTCCGCTTGAAGAGCAAAAAATGTTGGCAGGTGTTGCCGTAGATGCAGTAATGGACAGTGTTTCTGTTAAGACTACCTTTAAAGAGAACCTGGCTGAACTGGGAATTATCTTCTGCTCGTTCAGCGAGGCTGTGAAACATCATCCGGACCTGGTGCAAAAATACCTTGGAATGGTGGTACCACCCAACGATAATTTTTATGCGGCCCTTAATTGTGCCGTATTCTCAGACGGTTCGTTTGTTTACATTCCTAAAGGAGTGAGATGTCCCATGGAACTCTCGACCTACTTCAGGATCAACGCAAAGAATACGGGTCAGTTTGAGCGGACACTTATCATCGCCGACTGCGATAGTTACGTCTCTTACCTCGAAGGCTGCACTGCCCCAATGCGGGATGAAAATCAACTGCATGCTGCTGTTGTTGAGATCGTTGCGTTGGATCGTGCTGAGGTGAAATACTCCACGGTACAAAACTGGTACCCCGGCAACAAGGAGGGGATCGGCGGTATTTACAATTTTGTTACCAAACGCGGTTTGTGCAAAGGCGAATCCTCAAAGATATACTGGAACCAGGTAGAGACCGGCTCGGCTATCACATGGAAATATCCGAGCTGCATCCTGGCAGGGGATAATTCGGTCGCGGAGTTCAATTCGGTCGCGCTGACCAACAACTTCCAACAGGCAGATACCGGTACCAAAATGATCCACCTTGGTAAAAATACCAAAAGCACCATCGTCTCGAAAGGGATCTCTGCAGGTCACAGTTCAAACTCCTACCGGGGATTGGTCAGGGTTGCCGCCAAAGCAGAAAATGCAAGGAACTACTCCCAGTGTGACTCCCTTTTGCTGGGAGATCACTGCGGGGCGCATACCTTCCCATACATCGAGGTGGGCAACCAGAATTCTGTTGTAGAACACGAGGCAACTACTTCAAAAATCGGGGAAGATCAGATCTTCTATTGCAACCAGCGTGGAATCTCCACCCAGGATGCGATTGGCATGATCGTGAACGGTTATGCACGGGAGGTGATCAACAAATTGCCGATGGAATTTGCTGTTGAAGCCCAGAAACTTTTACAGATCAGTCTGGAAGGAAGCGTGGGATAATTAAAAATTACAAATTAAAGATTACGAATTACCAATTAGTCTGGACAGAAGACCGTATAATCTCTACAACAGACAAATTATCAATTATTTATTGAATTTTTTACGATGCAAAATATGCTTATTATTAAAGATTTACACGCAAGCGTGGAAGGAAAAGAGATTCTGCGTGGAATCAACCTGACTATAAATGCCGGTGAGGTGCATGCCATTATGGGTCCCAATGGTTCCGGTAAAAGCACCCTGGCCAATGTTCTGGCCGGTAACACCAATTATGAGGTCACCAAAGGCGAAGTTACATTCTATGGGAAAAATCTTCTGGAAATGTCGGCAGATGTCCGCGCAAAGGAGGGACTTTTCCTCAGTTTCCAATATCCGGTAGAGATTCCCGGCGTTAGTATGATCAACTTCCTGAAAACTGCAGTAAACGAATCGAGAAAGTATCATCAGCTAAAAGAACTTTCAGCCGGAGATTTTCTCAAGGTAATGCGCGAAAAGAAAGAGCTGGTCCAGATCGACTCACAACTAACCAACCGCTCTGTTAACGAAGGATTTTCGGGTGGGGAAAAGAAGAAAAATGAGATCTTCCAGATGGCAATGCTTGAACCAAAACTTGCCATTCTGGATGAGACCGACAGCGGATTGGATATCGATGCGCTCCGAATTGTGGCAAACGGGGTAAACCTGTTAAAAAAACCTGAAAACGCGACCATCGTGGTAACTCATTACCAGCGATTGCTCGATTATATTGTTCCTGATTTTGTGCATGTATTGTACAAAGGACAAATCGTCAAATCGGCCGGAAAAGAACTGGTCCTTGAACTGGAAGAGAAAGGTTACGACTGGATTAAAAAAGAGCTGGGGGAGTAAAGCCATGACAGAAAGTATGACACTTGAATCGACAGAACAACGTATCTTCCAACTGTTTAAGGAGAACATATCCCTGCTGAACGAAGGTGCTGGAACGCTGCTCCGAAGCGAAAGGGAAGAAGCGATGAAAGCGTTTCTACGCATGGGCATTCCCAGCCGCAAAGTCGAAAATTATAAATATACCGACCTTACCAAACTCTTCGCGCTGGAGAATTACAACCGGGCTTTTCGACCCACCTCGTTCGATTTTGACATGCAGGAGGTTTTCACTTGTGATGTTCCCGAGTTCGATACACATATTCTTTTTCATGTGAATGGATGGTATTTTAATCAGAACAGGACGGATCAGTTTCCTGAAGGAACCATCATCAAAAGCATGAAAAGCGCTTGGGAGGAGAACGCCGGGCTCGTTGAAAAATATTATGGAAAGATCGCCGATTCATCTGCCGATCCCCTGGTGGCACTCAATGGCGCCTTCGCCCAGGATGGTGTCTTTATTTATATTCCGGAGCATGTGGTGATCGAAAAACCAATACAGATCATCAACCTGTTGCGCAGTGAAGAGGATCTCTACGTTACACAACGCAACCTGGTGGTCCTTGGAAAAAATTCTCAGGTAAAACTGATGTTTTGCGACCATACCCTCGCCATTCACAGTTTCGTTGCCAACTATCTTACCGAAATATTTCTTGGAGAAGATTCTATTGCTGATGTCTACGGGATACAGAACCAACACAACGGTACAGCCTATCTGAACGGACTATTCGTACATCAAAGCCGTAATTCCCAGTTGATTACCAATACCATCTCCCTGCATGGGGGAATCACACGGAACCATCTTCATGTCGATTTGCAGGGAGAACACGCATATGCATCGCTTTACGGGCTGACCCTGACAGACAAAGATCAGCACAGCGAAAACTTTACATCGATTTTACATTCCAAACCTGATTGTCACAGCAACCAGATCTTTAAAAATGTCCTGGACGATAACTCTACGGGGGCTTTTACCGGCAGAATCCATGTATTGCCGGGTGCAAAAAAAACGGAAGCCTTCCAGCGCAACAACAGTGTACTGATGACCAAGGCGGCAAAGATGAATACAAAGCCTCAACTGGTAATCGACAATGACGATGTGAAATGTTCGCATGGCGCCACCGTTGGACAGGTCAACGAAGAGGCGCTGTTTTACCTCATGACACGCGGAATTAACGAAAACGAAGCACGGCTAATGCTGATGTTTGCCTTTGCCCACGAGGTTCTCGCCAACATCCGCGTTGAACCGCTTCGTCAGAGCATTGACCGGCTGGTCAACAAAAGACTGAGGGGAGAGGTTTCGAGGTGCCACGACTGCAAATTGGAATGCATACGATGAGTTTTAATTATCAGGATATTAGAAAAGATTTTCCCATTCTTGACCAACAGGTCAATAAACGTCCATGGGTCTATTTTGACAACGCTGCAACAGCACAACGTCCGGTTCAGGTTATTGAGAAGATCCGCGAATATTCGATACTGACCAATTCCAACATTCATCGTGGTACCCATGCACATGCCATCCGTACAACGGAAGCTTACGAAAATGCACGGGATGTTGTCGCTGATTTTCTCCACGCTAAGGAGCGCGCGGAGATTATCTTCACCCATGGCACCACCGAATCCATCAACCTGGTTTCCAGATCCTTTTGTGAAAAATATCTTAATGAGGGGGATGAGATCATTGTTACGGAGATGGAACACCATGCCAACATCGTCCCCTGGCAAATGGCCTGCGAACGGCATCATGCTACATTAAAAGTATTACCCTTCGCAGACGATGGAACGTTGAAAACTGAACTTTTGGAAAGCCTGATCAGCGACCGGACTAAGATTTTGGCCATTGCTCATGTCTCCAATACTCTTGGATCTGTAAATCCAATCAAGGACTTAATCAGGGTTGCCCACAGCCACAACATCCCGGTTTTGGTGGATGGCGCCCAAAGCGTTCCGCATACCGCCATCGATGTTCAGGATTTGGATTGCGATTTTTTCGCTTTCTCCGGACATAAGATCTATGGGCCTACCGGGATAGGGGTATTGTATGGAAAACGATCGTGGCTGGATGCCATGCCACCGTTTTTAGGGGGCGGGGAGATGATCGACCGGGTCACTTTCGAAAAAACTACATACAACGAACTGCCCCACAAATTTGAAGCAGGGACGCCCCACTATGTTGGCGCCATTGCCATGGGGAGTGCTATTCAATATATCCAAAATATTGGCATAGAGAAGATTGCTTCTTATGAGCATCAACTTTTAAGCTATGCAACAGATCAGATGAAGTCGCTCGAAAACCTCAAAATTTTCGGTGAATCTCAAAATAAAACGGGAGTAATCTGCTTTCAATTGGATCAGATCCATCCCTTCGATTTGGGAACCTTGCTCGATCAATTGGGCATTGCCGTTCGAACGGGAAGGTTGTGTGCCGATCCTGTGATGGATCATTTTGGAGTCTCTGCGATGACCCGTGCATCTTTTGCTTTTTACAATACGACCGAAGAAATTGATAGCTTTGTTGCAGCGCTTAAACGCATCCGTTTGATGTTTGCATAGAAATCGACTTTTAGTGTCCTTCGTGCAAACCTTTGTGCCCTTTGTGGTTAATTTTAAAATTTCAACACAAAGGGCTCGAAGGAAAACACAAAGGTGACACAAAGGAATTCAATAATAGGTCCAAATGAATTATCGCAAATTTTGGTAAAATTTTTAGCATGAATATCGAAGAGACACAACAAGCCATCATTGCCGATTTTTCGGTTTATGACGACTGGATGGACAAATACACCTATCTGATCGAACTGGGAAATGAACTCGAACCGATCGACGCCTCATTTAAAATTGATCAAAACCTGATACGTGGATGCCAGTCAAGGGTTTGGCTGCAACAAAAATTGGAAGGGGACCTGCTTGTTTTTGAAGCCGAAAGCGATGCACTGATCGTAAAAGGTTTGGTGGCACTGTTGCTGAAAGTTTTTTCGGGACGCTCTCCCCAGGAGATCCTGGATACCGAACCCTATTTCATCGATGAGATTGGCTTGCGGCAACACCTCTCGCCAACCCGTTCAAATGGATTGATGGCCATGGTCAAACAAATCAAATTGTATGCTCTGGCGTACAAGCAAATCGCATCACAAAAAAAATAATATGGACAATAAAATAGATCGGATCATAGAAAACCTCAAGGAGGTTTTCGACCCCGAAATCCCGGTCAATATTTACGATTTAGGACTCGTTTACAGCGTAGATGTTGAAGGTACCACCGCCACAGTACTGATGACGCTCACTGCACCCGGTTGCCCGGCAGCCGATATGATTGTCGCCGATGTCGAGTATATGACCAAAAAAGTCGATGGGATCGAAGAGTGCAAAGTTGAAATTACTTTCGACCCGGCCTGGGATAAGTCGATGATGTCGGAAGAGGCAAGACTGGAGCTGGGGTTTATGTAGGGAGAAGCTAGGACTTGGAGAAGATGAGCGCTGAGAAAATGAGAAGAAGGAAGGGGCTACTTGGCGAGGAGATGAAGCGCGAAACGGAGAAACGGTGAGGGGGCAAGTGCAACCCTAGGGTTTTACCGCGAAGCGGTTAAATATTAATAGCCCGGGGTTGAGCGACGAAGGAGCGTTACCCCGGGTAAATAAATCCCGATAGGATCACCGTCCGCTGTAGCATCTAGAAAGAAGAGATTGATTCGTTTCGGACGGAAGGGTCAAATTTTAAAAAAATATTACTTAAGCACCTGACAGATAACTAAATAACTACCAACATGGACGTCAGACAAGCCTATAATATCTGGGCCGAACAATACGACACAAATAACAACAAGACCAGGGACCTGGAGGCTTATGCATTAAGAGACAACCTTGCACATGTTCATTTCGACACCTGTTTGGAAATTGGCTGTGGAACTGGTAAAAATACAGAATGGCTTCTTACAAAATCAAAAGAAATCCTGGCTGTTGACCTCTCCGAGGAAATGTTATCCCACTCAAAAGCAAAAATTGATTCTGTGCGGGTACAATTTCACCAGGCAGATATAAACAAGCCATGGACTTTTGTTACCAAAAAATTTCATCTAGTGACCTTCAGCCTTGTGCTGGAACACATCGAAAATCTTGATCCGGTTTTAGAACAGGCCGCCAATTCCGTTCTACCATGTGGTTACCTTTACATCGGGGAACTACATCCGTTTAAACAATACGCCGGAACGAAAGCCAGGTTCGAAACAGAAGAAGGGATTCAAATCGTTACCTGCTTCAACCATAACGTTTCTGACTTCACGGATGCCGGTAAAAAATTTGGTTTCGAAGTCGCAAATCTGAAAGAATATTTTGACGAAAATGATCGTACAGTCCTGCCAAGAATTTTAACCATCCTTTTAAAAAAAAACGAACCATGAAACCCTCAACCCTCCAAATCAAAGCCGCCATTCAAATACAAAAACCTATTCATGAAGTATTTGAGGCCATCGTCGATCCGCAAAAAATGTCCAACTATTTCATTTCCAAAGCAAGTGGAAGAATGGAAGAGGGAAAACAAATTCTCTGGCAATTCCCTGAATTTGAGATGGAATTCCCCATTCGGGTCGGTAAAATTGTAAAAGATCAATACATCTCCTATTTCTGGGAAGTCGATCAACTGGAACTGCTGGTCGAAATCACCTTGACCTCGCCTAAACCCGATAATACCCTGGTCTCCGTAACAGAAAAGAGCAGGAACAACGATGAAGCCGGCATCAAATGGCTTGGACAAAACACTGAAGGTTGGGCCAACTTCCTGGCTTGCCTCAAATGTTATCTCGAATATGGAATTAACCTGCGAAAAGGGGCATTCGATTATATGAGAAAATAGAAATGGATAACACATCCAACAACTTCAGCCACCTTATCAAGGCAAAAGCTTCCGAACTGGGATTTGATGCCTGTGGTATCTCTCATGCCAGGCGGTTGGATGAGGAGAGTGAAAAGCTAAGAAGCTGGTTGGATTCCGGTTTCCATGGGACCATGGGTTACATGGCCAACCATTTCGAAAAACGGGTGAATCCGTCCGCGCTGGCTGAAGGGGCAAAATCAGTGGTTTCGGTCCTTCTCAACTACTATACTGAGCGAAAGCAGGAGGATTCGGAAGCGCCCGTAATTTCCATGTACGCGCTGGGAAAAGATTATCATTATGTTTTAAAAGATCGGCTTTCAAAATTACTCTCCTACATCCAGACCGAATTAACTCCTTGTGAAGGAAGGGTTTTTACCGACTCCGCTCCATTATTGGAAAAAGCATTGGCCAAAGAGGCTGGATTGGGCTGGATTGGCAAACACACCCTGCTGATCCACCCAAAGATGGGGAGCTTTCTTTTTATCGGCGAATTGGTGCTGAATATTGAACTGGATTACGATAACCCTTTCGGGAACAATCTTTGCGGTTCATGCTCCCGCTGCATGGAGAGTTGTCCGACAGGCGCCATTATTGCCCCAGCCATTCTTGATGCCAACCGATGCATCTCCTACCTTACCATCGAAACCAAAGAAGCAGTTCCCGAATCTTTGACAGGAAGCCTTTCCAACAGGCTGGTGGGTTGTGATATCTGCCAGCAAGTATGCCCATGGAATGGTAAAGTGTTGCAAAATAAAGTATTAGAATTTCAGCCTAAACCCGAACTCCTTCAAATGACCAAAGAAGAGTGGAAGAAATTTGATAAACCGGGCTACAAAAAGCTATTTAAAGGCTCAGCAGTTGAACGGGCCGGTTTTAACCGGATAAAAAAAACACTTGGACATCTGTTTCCTTCGAGCTAAACAACTTTGAATGAAGTATCTTTACTTTTAAAAGTTAAATAAAGCTCCCGGGTCCCGTAATACAAAATCCAAAATTCTTTCCTAGATGATCGAACAAAACTGGAGCGCATTTGATGGCACCAACCTTTATGCAGTGATTTGGAAGCCGGTTGCGACACCTAAAGCAGTTATGGCATTTGTGCACGGACATGGTACGCACTGCCGAAGGTATGATGAATGGTTCGGAGCTTTCCTTGCGGCCGGTTTTGCAGTAATATCTTTTGACCATAGAGGACATGGTCGTTCGGGAGGGAAACAGGGAACCATTCACCGCTATTCTGAATATCTGGAAGATAATGCACTTCTGTTCCGAAAGGCCAGGGAAAATTTCCCTCATATTCCGCTGGTACTTTATGGCCACAGCATGGGCGCTACCATCGTACTTTCCTATCTTCAATTAGGGAAAGGTCTCCCGGAGATGGCGATTCTTGCCTCAACATGGCTAGAACTGGTTCAGCCTCCCGGAAAATTCAAGAGCCTGGCCATCTGGCTGGCCGATTCGCTGATCCCGCAGGTAACCATCAAAACCGGACTTAAATCAAAAGATTTCGCCCCTCCCGCCTCCAACGTGCCGCCAAAACCAAAAGATCAGTTGATGCACAAAAGAATTTCGGCCCGGTGTTTCAGGGAGGTTCAGCGGGCCTGTAAAAAAATTGAACCTGATTCCTTACCTTTATCTATTCCGATGCTCTTCATGCATGGCACTAACGACAGGGTATCTGCTCCGGAAGCCTCCGAAAATTTGGCAAAAGGCATGTACGGCAATGCAACCTACCGTGAATGGGCAGATGCTCCCCATCAGTTGCATGCCTGGGACCAGAATGACCGGGTAACCGATTTTACGATTGAATGGATAAACAAACTGTTATGATAAATTTTCGCACTGAAGTATCCTTGCCAAAGGTAAAAAAGCAACTCTCCTATCGGCAAAATGTCATGATGATAGGTTCCTGCTTTACAGAGAACATTGGCAATTACCTGAAAGACCACTACTTTCCTGTCCTGACAAATCCTTGCGGAATCCTCTACAACCCGGCTTCAATGGCAAGCTGTATCGACCTCCTGGTAAGTGAGACGCAAATAGTTGATGCCGACCTGTTTTATGCCAACGGCTTGTGGAACAACTTCAATTTTCACAGTCGTTTCTCACATCCTGATCACCTGACAGCATTGAAAGTCATGAATGAATCCCTAACCAATGCTTCCCGTCAGCTTCGCTCTGCCTCTCACCTCTTTCTCACCTTCGGCACTTCGTGGATCTACCGCGAAAAAGAGCACAACACCATCGTTGGCAACTGCCACAAATTGCCTGCAAGTCGCTTTTCGCGTGAACGTCTTGCCGTGGAGGAAATGACCAGTTTGTGGATTGAAAAACTCAACCAACTATTTGCCTTTCAACCTGATCTGTGCGTGGTGCTGACCGTAAGTCCGGTTCGTCACTTTAAGGATGGAAGCTTTGAGAACCAGGTGAGCAAATCAGGCCTATTTCTAATGATCGACCAACTGATTGTCCATTTTGGAAAAGAGAAAATCTCCTATTTCCCTTCTTATGAATTCGTCATGGACGAACTGCGCGATTACCGTTTCTATGCCCCGGATATGTTACACCTCAGCGAAGTTGCCACTGCCTTCATTCAAGAGAAATTTAATGAAATATTTCTGGAGAGCGAAAGCAATGAGGTCTGTTTCACCATAGATAAAATTGTGAAAAGTTTGGCTCATAAGCCATTTCATAACGATAATTCCGACTACCTCGATTTGCTATCCAGGCTGGAAGGGGAGGTATCCACACTTTCAGGTAAGCATCCCGGTATTGATCTTCATAATTTAATAATTGATATCGTTCAAAAAAGGGGAGTATAAATTTTTTTTAATCATACCTTTGTTTATTTTTAAGAACTCTACGGGCTGAAGCAATTAAAAGCATACCGTCACTCAATTTTAACTGTTCGAAAATATGGGATACCTGAATTTTGATAAGGATAAACTGGTCAACTTATCCTATTCCCTGGAGCGCGAAACTTTGCGGACCAACCGGGGTGGTGCATACTCATTTACGACACTTGCCGGTTGCAATACCCGAAAATACCATGGCTTGCTGGTCGTCCGTCTCAAGGAGCAAGATGGGGGAAAGCATGTTTTGCTCTCCTCTCTCGATGAATCCGTTATCCAGCACGAAACACAGTTTAATCTGGGTATCCATAAATTCCCTGGAGATTATTATGAGCCCAGGGGCCACAAATACATTCGGAATTTTGAATTTGACACCATTCCGAAGCATACCTTCCGGGTGGGTGGTGTAATCCTGACAAGAACAAAATTGTTGGTCGAAAACGAAAATCAGGTATTGATAAAATATACGCTGGAAGAGGCAAACAGTCCGACAAAATTGCGGTTTAAACCATTTCTGGCTTTCAGGAATGTACACAACCTAAGCAAAGCCAATCTCTATGCCAATTCGAAATTTACACCGGTAGCCAACGGGATCAAAATGAACCTCTACGATGGCTATCCCGAGTTTTTCATGCAAATTTCGAAAGAGTGTGATTTTGTTCCAGTGCCCGATTGGTACAAAAACATCGAATACATCAGGGAGCAGGAGAGGGGTTATGAGTTTCAGGAGGATCTTTTTGTGCCGGGTTATTTTGAGGTCCCTATCGCTAAGGGGGAATCGATTATTTTCTCAGCCTCAACCAGCGATCAGAAACCGGCAACTTTTGAAAAGAAATACGAAAACGAGAAGAAATGCAGGATACCAAGGGATTCGTTTATCAACTGTTTGCGCAACGCTGGCAAACAGTTTTTGTGGGACCGGCAGGATGGGAAAGATCTTATTGCAGGATACCCCTGGTACGAATCTATACCGCGTCAAACCATATCTTCCCTGCCCGGACTATTTTTGTTACAAGGAGATGTGAATAATTTCGAGGCTGTTTTGAAAACAAATCTTAAAAGGCTAAAAAACGGTCTTTTGCCCAAATATGTCGGACAAGATAGTTTCTATGATTCCGCCGATGCCCCTTTACTGGTATTCAGCGCTTTGCAAAAACTTGTTCCGTTCAGATCCCTGGTTGAAATCTGGACTACCTACGGCACTGCTCTTAAGGAGATATTGAACAACTACCGTGAAGGTACCGATTTCAACATCCACATGCTTGAAAACGGATTGATCCACGCCAAAAAGGAGGGAGTGGCCCTTACATGGATGGACGATTACAAAGATGGAATTCCGGTTACGCATAGAGGTGGATTGGCTGTCGAGATCAATGCACTCTGGTACAATGCCGTTTGTTTTGCACTTGAACTGGCGGCAGCTGCCGGTGATACACCCTTTGTTAAAAAGTGGAAAAACCTGCCTCCCATCATTGGCGAATCGTTCCTCTCCCATTTCTGGTGCGATGAGTGTTCGAAGCTCGCAGATTACATTGACGGTGAATATACGGATTGGTCAGTTCGACCCAACATTTTGATAGCTGCCGCACAGGATTATTCGCCTTTGTCGCGTACCCAGAAAAAATCAATCGTAAGTTTGGTAAGAAATGAACTTCTTACTCCTGTAGGAATCAGAACCCTTTCTCCTGAAGATTTTGCCTACAAAGGAAGTTCAGGTGAACGGGCCGGGGACTTTTCGGAAGTGGCGCATCAGGGGACTGCCTATCCGTTCCTCATCTATCATTTTGTAAAGGCCTACCTTGAAGTGCACAAGGCTGGCGGACTTTCCTTTGCCAGAAATTGTCTGGAGGGTTTTAAAAACGAGATGTCTGAAAATTGCATCGGGACTCTCTCTGAAGCTTATGAAGGAAATCCCCCCCATACGGCAAGAGGATCCATTTCACAGGCAATCAATGTTGCTGGTGTCATCATGGCCAATGCAATCGTAGAGAAATTTGAAGAAGAAATTAAACCTGTAGCTAAATAACCCAAAAGATATGAAGGTATTGATGTTTGGCTGGGAATTTCCTCCTCATATTAGCGGTGGATTAGGCACAGCAAGTTTTGGCCTGACAAAAGGATTGGCACAATTCGACGACATAGAGGTGCTCTTTGTCGTACCTAAAGCATATGGCGACGAAGATGACACGGCAGTAGAGAAAATCATCGGCGCCAACGAAATCACAATTACGCGAAAGCATGTCAATATACACCATCTTGACAAGCAAATTGACGTTTCAGAAGTGAGGTCCAATCTGGTCCCATACTCCGATCCTGAAGAATTTTGGCAATTGACCCAGAAAAGATTGTCTGCATCGACCAGATTTGTACAAACGGATGTCCATGGCAAAATTCCCTTTACCGGGAAATACGGCGCAAACCTCCATGAAGAGATTGCCAACTACGCCATCGTTGCCGAATACATTGGACGTGAATACGACTTTGATGTCATTCATGCACACGATTGGCTGGCTTATCCTGCCGGGATAGCCGCAAAACGAGTAAGCGGAAAGCCGCTGGTTATCCATGTCCATGCTACCGATTTCGACCGCAGCGGCGGAAGCGTTAACCCAAAAGTTTACGCCCTCGAAAGGGAAGGGATGGAAATTGCCGATCAGATCATTACCGTGAGCAACCTCACCAGAAAAATTGTCATCGAGAAATATGGTATCAATCCTGATAAAATAACCACTGTCTACAATGCCGTCGAACCGGTCGAGAACAAAGAGAGTGAGCAGTTTAAAAGGGGAATCGATGACAAAATTGTCACTTTTCTTGGCAGGATTACCATGCAAAAAGGGCCTGAATATTTCATCGAAGCAGCATATCAGGTACTGAAACGCACTGAAAACGTGCGTTTTGTGATGGCAGGAAGTGGCGACATGATGGAAAAGATGATTCGCAGAACGGCCAGGCTCGGTATATCTGACCGGTTCCATTATACCGGTTTCCTCAAAGGGGACGATGTCTTTGAAATGTTCAGGATGAGCGATGTGTACGTGATGCCTTCAGTTTCTGAACCCTTTGGCATCTCTCCGCTGGAGGCGATGATGACAGATGTGCCGGTAATTATCTCCAAACAATCGGGTGTTGCCGAAATCCTGACCCATGCAATCAAAGTCGACTTTTGGGATATCAATGCCATGGCTGATGCCATTTACGGGATCATCAAATACCCTGCACTTTCCGCGATGTTCAGAAAGTTCGGCAGGGTAGAGGTTGATAACCTGCAGTGGAAACATTCCGCTGCGCACGTTCGTGAAGTTTACAAAAAAGCAATCAGATAAGTTACATCGATAATAGTTCAAACCATGAAGACAATCTGCCTAAATTTTCAGATTCACCAGCCATTTCGCTACCGCAAGTATCGTTTTTTCGATATCGGGAATGATTCCTATTATTACGATGACTATGCCAATGAAACGATTATGCGCAAAATTGCAGACAATTGCTATCTGCCTGCCAATCATATTCTTCTGAAGCAAATCAAAAAGAGTAAAGGGAAATTCAAAGTATCATTCTCCATTTCTGGTGTGGCATTGGACCAATTCAAATTGTATGCGCCTGAAGTAATCGATTCCTTCAAAGAGTTGGCAGCTACCGGGGCAGTAGAATTTCTATCGGGCACATTTGCCAATTCACTGGTATCCATGGTCGATGAACAGCTTTTCGCCAAACAGGTCAAAATGCACGACGACCTGATCGAAGAACTTTTTCTGCAAAGACCAAAAGTATTCAGAAACTCCGAGCTGATATACTCCGATGAACTGGGCGACTTAATCTACCGGATGGGTTTTGAAACAATTCTCACCGAAGGCGCCAAACATATTCTTGGCTGGAAGAGCCCTAATTTCCTCTATTGCAATGCACTAAATCCAAGACAAAAAGTGTTGATGCGTAACCACAGGCTCAGTGACGACCTTTCATTCCGTTTCTCCAACTCCTCCTGGAGTGAATATCCGCTTACTGCATCCAAGATGACAACCTGGTTGGTTGATCTTCCAAAACAAGAGGAGATCGTAAACATCTTCCTTAATTACGAGACATTTGGAGAGATTCAAAAGAAAAATTCAGGGATTTTTGACTTCCTCGATTCCCTCCCCGAAATGATATTAAAGACCAAAGAACTTACTTTCTCTACCCCAAGTGAAGCTGTGAAAATGCTTCAACCGGTCTCTTCTGTTCATGTACTTCATCCGATTTCATGGGCCGATGAGGAGAGGGACCTTTCAGCATGGCTGGGCAATGAACTTCAAAAAGAAGCATTTAATCACCTTTATGCGCTTAAAGAGAGGGTCAAACAATGCACCGATCCTCAAATTACGAAAGATTGGATCTACCTTCAGTCGAATGACCACCTTTACTATATGTGTACCAAATTCTTCTCCGATGGTGAAGTCCATAAATTTTTCAATCCATTTGGCAGCCCTTATGAAGCTTTTATCAACTACATGAATGTATTGAGTGATTTTACCTTGCGATTGAACAAATTGGTTCCCTTATCGGAATATGAAGTAGAATTGACCAAACTCAAGCTGTCAATTGAAGAAAAATCCAGGAAACTGGAAGAGGCGGAACTGGTCATAAAAAAACTCAGTAAGCCGGCTCCGAAAGCCGCTAAAACAAAAGCAAAGGCAGCAACCAAGGTTGAATCAAAACCAAAACCTCCCAGGAAAAGCGCTGCCAAATAAATGGCCTAATGTAAAGAAAATGTTATAAATACGGAATCATTATACAAATGATTCCGTATTTATATTAAAAAGACCACTGAAAATGGTATCATTGCAATTCAAAAAATTGACACCATCGAGGTGTCTTTCTTGTTAATATATTCGAAGAATGGAAGAGACATATTTTAAGAACCTGAGACAACCCGAAAATAGCAACCCTACCTGGAAAAAAATCATTGTGGAATCTGCCTTGCCGGCCGAACTTACCTCCCTGCGCACTATCTCCAGAAACCTTTGGTGGGTCTGGAATGTAGATGCCAGGGCACTTTTTAATGAGATTGATCCGGTGATTTGGGAAAAGTGCGAACACAATCCGATCGTCTTATTGGAACAAACCAGTCACGATCGGTTTATCGAACTAAAGAGTGATGAGGCGTTTGTACTCAGGATGAAATCCGTTGAAATTCAATTCACCAAGTATCTTAAGGAACGAAAGAAATTACGCGGACCGAAAATAGCCTATTTCAGTATGGAATTTGGTCTCCACTCGAGTCTGAAAATATACTCCGGCGGCCTGGGCGTTCTGGCCGGCGATTACCTGAAAGAAGCCAGCGACTCAAAAGTGGATATGACAGCAATAGGATTGTTGTACCGTTATGGCTATTTCAAACAGGTCATATCCACGAATGGAGAACAACTTGCCACTTATGAACCCGAACATTTTTCAAAAATACCTATTCAACCCGCTCTCGATGAAAAGGGAGAATGGATCAATGTTGAAGTAAAAATGCCCGATCGCATCGTTTTAGTGCGTGTCTGGTATGTAAACGTCGGAAATGTCAAACTCTATCTGCTGGATACGGATACCGAAAACAACCAGGATGAAGACCGCGCAATCACCCATCATCTCTACGGCGGTGACAACGAAAACCGTCTGAAACAGGAGATGGTACTCGGTCTGGGTGGAATCAGGGCATTGGAAAGACTTGGAATTCAATCTGATATTTACCATTGCAACGAAGGACATGCGGCCTTTATCGGCCTCGAACGCATCTCCAACATTAAGAACAAATCTTCACTGAATTATTCCGAAGCCAAAGAAGTAGTCAGGGCATCAACCTTATTTACAACGCATACCCCGGTTCCTGCAGGTCACGACTCATTTCCGGATGATCTCTTTAAATCCTACATGAATCCGGTAGCCGATCAATTGGGAATAACCATGGATGAGCTGATGCTGCTCGGTAAAGCCGATAGTAACGAGGGGAAGTTCAACATGAGTTTTCTGGCTTCCAATCTTTCACAATCAATCAACGGTGTAAGCAAACTCCATGGAGATGTAAGCAAACAACTTTTGAGCGAATTATACAAGGGCTTCCTTCCGGAAGAGCTGGATAACATCGGGTATGTTACCAATGGTGTTCACTATCCAACCTGGGCAGCACCTGAATGGAAAACAGTGCACGATCAAATCCTCTCAGCCGAGGAGATGGCAGAAGATATCCACGAATATGAAGAGGGTGGAGAGATGCGTGCCTGGAGAAACATTTACAAGGTTCAGGACAAGCTAATCTGGGATACCAAGTCGAAACTTCGCGAACAGCTGATAGAATTCATCAAAAGAAGGTTTACCGACATCAATATCCAACGGAACGAGAATCCAAAATATATTTCTGAAGCCATTTCTAAATTGAATCCAAGGGCCCTTACGATAGGCTTTGCAAGGCGTTTTGCCACCTACAAAAGGGCGCACCTGCTTTTCAGGGACCTGGACCGTTTGGCTAAGATCATCAACAACCCCGACCGACCGGTACAATTTCTTTTCGCAGGGAAGGCACATCCTGCCGATAAAGCTGGTCAGGATTTGATTAAATACATCATTGACATTTCAAAACGTCCTGAATTTGTGGGCCGTATCCTTTTCGTTCAGAACTACGACATGAACATCGCCAAGATGTTGGTCCAGGGTTGCGATGTCTGGATGAATACCCCAACCAGGCCGCTAGAAGCATCTGGTACTTCAGGCGAAAAAGGGGTCATGAATGGCACCCTTCACTTTTCAGTATTGGATGGCTGGTGGGTCGAAGGCTTCAAGCAAGATGCCGGCTGGTCATTGCCACTCGAAAATTCATTCGACAATCCGGAACTTCAGGATGAACTCGATTCTGAAGCCATCTACGGAATCCTCGAAAACGAAGTGGTTCCTGCGTATTATTACCGCAACGACAAAAATATCCCTGTCCTTTGGGTCGACTTCATCAAAAACACTTTTGCAGAAGTAGTGCCACTGTTTACCACCAAAAGGATGATGAAAGATTACTTTACCCGATACTATCTTCCTCAGGCACATAGGACAGGACTTCTTATCGCGGATAATTTCAAGCAGGCCAAAGATTTGGCAGCCTGGAAATCAAAAATACTTGATGCCTGGAATACCATCGAGGTAAAAAGCATTCAGGTAGCCGATGGCATCACAAATACCTACGAAATGGGGAAAATTTATCCTTCAAGGGTCACCCTCGATTTAAAGGGTCTTTCGGCCGGGGAAATCGGCGTTGAATTGATTGTCGCTACAGGAACAGATCAGCCCCATTTCGTGGCTAAATATGACTTTTCTGTCGAGAAGCAATCAGACAATCTTGCCCATTACCTCCTTGAACTAACCCTGAAAAAACCAGGTAGCTACAACTATGGTTTGAGGATATATGCGAAAAACAGCGCCCTACCGAACCGTCAGGACTTCAGGATACTCAAATGGCTTTAATCTGCTGAATTACAACTTATTGTACAGAAGTTTGTTGAGGAGGTCATCCTTGTATTTGGGCGATACCTTCAATTGCTCCCCTGTTTTGAGCTCGACCATCCCACCATTGGCTTTGATATAACGAACAACATTTGCCAAATTTACAAGGTGGCTTCTGTGAATCCTTATAAAACCCAATGGTGTCAGGAGCTTTTCGAACTCCAGTAAGGTTCTGCTTACGATTTTTTCGTCCCCTTCATGGAACAATATTCTGGTGTAATTACGCAACCCTTCACACCGGATAATTTTATCTGCCTCTATGATGGCAAAACCATTTAATTCAGGCAATGCAATGGTCTTTGCTCCTTGCTCAGCATGCGACATAAGATTGGCTTTTAGAGCATTAACCGCAACTTTGGTCTCTATCTTTCTAATTTTTGGAATCCTGCCAACCGTTTTAATAAGTTCTTCCACATTAATGGGTTTGATCAAATAGTCGAAGGCAGAATATTTGAAGGCCTTTATGGCATACTCACTATAAGCTGTTATAAAGATGATCCTGAAATCAATTTTCTTTAACCGGTCCAACAGATCAAATCCGGTACCGTCTGGCATACTGATGTCCAAAAAAACCAAATCAGGATTTTCTCGCTCTATAAGAATCGCACCTTCTACAACTGAACTTGCCTCCCCCAACATTTCAATATTTCCTATTGTCTTTCTCAGAATCTCTTTTAATACCATTCTGGAGATTGAATCATCATCAATTATAACTGCTTTTACCATGGTCAAATTAGTATAATAAGGGATCATACAGGCATCGTTTCCGAAAAACCCTATGGGTAATTACCGCAATTTCACAATTGCATGTCCCTTATAAACAAAGAAAGTTCAAAAAGGATTTAAAGAATTGAATATTTTTTCAAAAAAACGCAATTTCCCTTTAATTTAAGATATTTGTAAAAAAAAGCAATGGCATCTATTCTCTGTTTGGAAACATCTACCGAGGTTTGTTCAGTGGCATTAGCCACCGGTGGAACCATCGTCGAGGAACGGGAGGATAAGAGCGGTAAGAACCATGCGCTATTGCTCACCTGCTTTGCTGAAGAGGTGATGAAGGCCCAAAATAGACACTTTCAACAACTTGATGCCGTTGCTGTATCCGGTGGCCCCGGTTCCTACACAGGTTTGCGAATCGGAGTCTCCACAGCCAAAGGTCTGTGCTATGCAGCAGGGTTGCCCCTTATTGCCATCCCTTCACTCGAAGCCATGGCACATCATGTTATTCGCAATATGCAACCTATTGGAACTGTTAAAAATGAACTTTTGTACTACTGTCCGATGATTGATGCCAGAAGAATGGAGGTGTACGCTGCTATTTATGACCAAAATATGCAGCTAATCAGAAACATACAGGCAGACATCATCGATCACCTCTCCTTTTCGGAATTTATGGTCAATCGCAAAATGCTTTTTTTTGGAAATGGTGCCGACAAGTGCAAGTCCTCGATCCAGCATCCCAATGCCCTTTTTCTGGACAACATTACCACCTCCGCCAGCCACATGGCCGAATTGGCCGAAACAGCCTACCAAAATGAAAGGTTTGTAGATGTCGCTTATTATGAACCTTTCTACCTGAAAGATTTTGTTGCAACAGTTCCGACAAAAAATATCTTTCATTCAAATTCATTAGGGGTACAAAATGATTATTAACGGATGAAAAAGGTTCTGATAATTACCTACTATTGGCCACCCAGCGGCGGAGCGGGGGTTCAGAGATGGTTGAAATTTTCAAAATACCTTCCGGATTTTGGCTGTACACCTGTAATTTTGACTGTAGAAGAAAACCAGGCCTCCTATGCCCAGCTTGACCATTCACTGGTGGCAGAAATAAATCCCGACATCCGTGTATACAAAACCAAAACCTTCGAACCTTATAATCTCTATCGTTGTCTCACGGGGAAAAAGGAGATCCCTTACGGAGGCTTCTCCAACCAGAAAAAAGTTACGCTCTTCGAGAAATTCTCGCGGTTGGTTCGTGGAAACCTCTTTGTACCGGATCCAAGAAGGGGATGGAACAAATATGCATTGCACAAAGCGTTAGAATTGATAAAGTCTGAAAAAATTGCATCTGTGATCACTTCCGGGCCACCTCATTCGACCCATCTGATCGGACAAAAAATCAAAGACCTAACCGGAATCAGATGGATTGCCGATTTTAGGGATCCCTGGACCGACATCTATTATTACAAAGAACTCTACCACTCTTTACCAGCAAGGTTATATGACCGGTCTATGGAGAAGAAGGTCTTGTCAGGCGCCGATAAAATTATCACGGTAAGTGAAGAGGTAAAGAAATTATTGCTCAGGAGAATTCCCGGCTCCGAAGAAAAAATCGCTGTCATTCCAAATGGATACGATGAATCTGACTTTGAGAATGTTGCTTTGCTCAAAAACGAATTTTTCACCATCACCTATACCGGGACTATTTCGATGAGCTATCGGATCGAGCAGTTTATTGAGGCCATCCACCTCCTGCCCGGGGAGGTTAAAGCCAAAATAAAAATCCGTTTTGTCGGCAATGTTCCCGATGAGATCCTGAATTTGTTCAAAAATAAAAACCTCGCTTCAATGGTCGAGGTGCTTGGTTACATCCCACACAAGGAGGCCGTTGGCCAGATGGTGAATGCCTCCCTGTTGCTGATGGCCATACCTGATTCGCCTGACAACAGAGGAATTGTAACAGGCAAATTCTTCGAATACCTGGCTGCCAAAAGGCCCATCCTTGCAATGGGCCCTGTCGGAGGTGATGTGGACCTTTTGGTTCAAAGGTGCAATGCCGGCAAATTGTTTTCTTACAACGATATAGAACAGATGAGCCTTTTCATCCATCAAATATTTGAACAGGAACAAAAAGGTTCCTGCAAAAGTGAAACAACGGGCGCCGAACAATTCACAAGAAGAAATCTAACTGGAGTGTTGGCCAACAATATATGATCCCTAATCATTTCCCATGAGTAACAAAGAAGTAAAAAGCAAATCCATACTGTTTGTCTATACGGGGTTTTCCTCCTTTGTGAAGAACGACTACCTGTTGCTCTCTTCAGCACACCTGGTGCACAAATACCATTTTTCCCCTGTTAAAGGAATTCTGAAGAATATCCTTGAAATTCTAGGACAATTCTTTTATCTGCTGATCTTCGGATGGAAATACGATCTTTTCTATTGCTGGTTTGCCGATTACCACTCTTTTCTTCCGGTTCTTTTTGCCAAGATTTTCAGAAAGAAATCATTTGTAGTAATTGGCGGATACGATGTTTGCCGTATCCGGAAGCTCAAGTACGGGGCTTTTTGCTCTCCATTCCGTGGTTGGTTTTGTTCCAAAACCATGAGAATGGCAAGCACCATCCTGACCGTTTCGAACCATGTCGACAGGAAAGCCAGAGCCATTGCGCCCTTCACCAAACGTAGCATGGTCTACAACTGTGTAATACTGGAAGCTTCGGAAGAGACCAACACGTCCAAAACAGATACAATCCTGACGGTAGGCCTGATCAACAACGAACGGACGTTTTACCTGAAAGG
Organism: Prolixibacteraceae bacterium; assembly: GCA_023229575.1. Lineage (GTDB taxonomy): Bacteria > Bacteroidota > Bacteroidia > Bacteroidales > Prolixibacteraceae > CAINVV01. The sequence continues at coordinate 7,859 of JALNYZ010000034.1, read as the reverse complement.
AATCGACACATTTATAGAAACTGCCAGGCTCCTGCCGGAATTCAGGTTCGAAATAGTGGGTATTAACCAATCCAAATTGGCCCGTAAATTGGGAAACCTTCCACTCAATATCACGCTTTACAATAAAGTAAAACCGGAGGAACTGTCTGCCTTTTACCTGAAAGCAAAAATCTATTGTCAGCTCTCCCGATCCGAATCTTTCGGTGTGTCAATTGCCGAGGCAATGACCTTTGGCGCATTTCCGATCGTTACCCGGGAAGGTGGTATGCCGGAGGTGGTAGGATCTGTTGGGGCGGTGGTTGAAAGAGATTCCAGGTTGGTGGCCAAAGTGATCAATGAGAGGCTCCTGAAACATGGCTCAATAGACGAAAATATGATCAAAATGCAAATCAAAAAGCACTTTACCCAACAACAACGGTCCGAAGCAATTTTGCATCATATTGACTCCCTTTAAATAAAAGTTCGGCTAATCCATTTGTGTCCTTCTATGTTTACCTTTGTGCCCTTCTATGTTTAAATTATCAGCTGACAAGCGCTTAAAAACTTATCTTTGCATTCAAGTCACAAAAATCAGCGACAATGATCACCAGCATAGCCTGTAAAATATGTGGAAATGTTCATAACAACCATATCCACCTGGCCAAAGAGAGGCTATTGAACCTGAAGGATGAGTTTCAATACCTCGAATGTGCCAATTGTGGTTGCCTTCAGATCATCGAAACGCCCAAGGATCTCTCCAGGTTCTATCCAACAGAATACTATTCCTTTCAAAAGCCAAAGTTTGGACTGGCGCTCAACCCGATTGTCTACTTTCTGAAAAGAAGCCTGCTCAGGCATTATCTGCACAAATTTGATCCGGTCGGAGCCCTGCTCTCCCTCTTTTTGCCCCACCCTTTTCACTGGATGAAACCTGAATTATTGAATTTCAACTCATCCATTCTCGATGTTGGCTGTGGCTCAGGAAGGATTATCCTATCCATGCAGCGCAGTGGCTTCAAAAACCTGACGGGAATCGATCCTTTTCTGGAGAAAGATCTCCAAAACACGGACAATTTGAAAATCCTGAAAAGGGATCTCTTCGAAATGACCGGGCAGTTCGATTTCATCATGCTGCACCATGCCTTCGAGCATATGGACCATCCAGAACAGGTTTTTGGCAAAATCAGGGAATTGCTCAAACCAAACGGCAAACTCCTTATCAGGATTCCGGTAGCCAACTCCCAAGCCTGGCGCAAGTACCGCACCCATTGGTTTGCGCTGGATGCCCCGAGACATCTCTACCTGCATACGACAAACAGTATACATCTGCTTGCTCAGAAAACCGGGCTGAAGATTGACAAAATTGAATACGACTCCTCTTTCGTTCAGTTCGCCTCCAGCGAAAAATACCTGCGGGATATCCCCTATTCGGATGATTTTTCGATTTTTACCAAAAAACAAATGAGAGATTTTTCAAAAGAAGCTGCCCGGCTAAATAGCATTGGGGATGGTGATTGTGCCTGTTTCTATCTGGCTTTAAAATAAAGGGGAATTCTCTTGCAAAATTCAATTTTTTCACGTAACTTATTGGTACGTTATTGGCTTTCCATAACCTTAATTTTTATAACGTTAACCTTAGTAGTATTACGGAATTTTGATATTGGCCGACCTTATTACCTTATTATGAAAGTTGAATTCAATAATTTGTACACCCATTTCATATTCACAACTGTACATCGATTACCGGTGATAATTGAACTCAATAGGAAACGGATAGAAAAATACATTACAGGAATTGTAAAAAACAATGACAGCCGACTCTATGCTATTTATGCAAACCCAGAGCATATGCACTTTATAATATCCCGTTCACCTGAATTTTCTGAAAGTCAAATTGCTAATGTTGTTGCCAATGGTACAGAGAAATTTATCAATGAAAATCATCTTTGTCAGGGTGTATTTAAATGGCAGGACAGCTGTTCTGCTTTTTCTGTTTCAAAATCGGAAGTTGATAAAGTATGCCAATACATTATGAATCAGCCCATACATCATCAAAAGATCAGTTTCACGGAAGAATATGAAAGGTTTATTGGGTTTTACCAGAAAACGATCAGACTAAAATAAGGTAATAAGGTAAATTATTCTATATCAATATTTCTACTAAGGTTTTTGAATAAAATTAAGGTAAATCTTTCCGCTGGAGATAAAAGGAAATTTTCAATTATTGAAACAAAGCATAATTCTCTTCCAACATTCAAATTTTTTCGGAATCCGGTTAAGGGTTATCAGATAATCTAAAACCTTAATTTTCATTACTTTGACCTTAATAGAAAAAGGGATAAAAATAGCGGACGACCTTATTACCTTATTATGAGAGGATTATTAGTATTCTTTCAGAATAGCGTTTTAAGCGAATTGTTAATTTCTCACAATTATGCCTATCATACAATATTTCACTTATGACTGTAATCCCTATAATAAGTCTATTTTGGGGATTATATAAACTTAATCCTGAAATTGTAAACAATCCCGGCAACGAGCAGGAATATTTAATTAAATTGGTAAACAGTTATTTATACAAAGATATTCTATCGTTCTGTATACGATCTCTTCCCCAGAATTCTGGCCAATCCTTCCACATCCAGATGAAAAAGACTCATAATCCAACCAACAACGGCCCTCAGTTTCCACACCGGTTCTGCCATTCCGTAACCGGAAATTGCCTTGACATAGTCCTTCCTGGCGGAAGCATATTCTTTTCTAATCAGTTTGTATCTTCCCGACCGGGCAAAGGCGATCACCATTCTGCCGGCGTAATAGCGATCGATATCCTTCACATCAACAGTTAAGCTGGCAGCTGCCGGATGGCTCTTCAAAAACAATTTTGCCATCTTGTAAAACCCTTCCGTCATTACAGCTGGATAGGTCTTTGTAACCTGAGTTGCATAGTTGCGCCAGTCGCCAAGCGTTTCAGGTATGAAAATAAACCGGCCGACCACTGCCAATTCATATAGTGTTGGGAGATCTACCAGTGGCAAATTGAACACCTGTTTAAAACCACCAATCTGGAGCAAAGCCTCTTTTTTGATCAAAATGGTTAATGCCGGGATACAATTGCGGTATAGAAAGATGTTCATGATCGAACCTGCGGGATCATTGTTGTAGAAGCCGACATCAGGCGCATCCAGATCTGGCGCAGAATAATAGACAACGCTTTTGTCAGCATTAACGCACCTGGCCATGCTCCAGCAAAGCACCGCATCCGGATCCTTTTGCATTTCAGCCACCTGCATCTCCAGCTTTTGAGGGGCCCAGCAATCATCTCCTTCCAAAATAGCGATATAACTCCCGGTGGCTATCTCCACTCCTTTGTTGTAGGTTTCTGAGAGTCTGAAAATCCCAATATTTTCCTGGTTAACCACTTTGATCCGGCTATCGGTATCCTGGTAAGCAGCGGCAATTTCTGCGGTACGGTCGGTACTGCCATCGTTGAGAATGATCATCTCCCACTCCGTATAGCGCTGTTTCAGGACCGAATCAATGCAATCAGCCAGGTATTTTTCGTGGTTGTAAGTGGGGGTGATGATCGAAACAATTGGTCTCTTTTCCATCGCAGAAACTATCTGATTATTTTAAGTTTCTTCAAAAAATTATCAGCAGCCTGGTTAAGATCCGCCGAAATCCTGAAAAAATAGATGGGGAGCAAAAAAAGAATGGTAAACACGCCGCTTCGGATGACCAGGTCAGGTATGTAATGAAACAGGACCGGGACCTCATGTGCAACAAAATAAGCCAATGCACCAATCACTATCACGGTTACAAAACGCAGATTGTAAGGTTGAAAGTCATATTTGATATAGAGGAACAGATAACGCAGCAAATTCAGTACCCCTAACGATGCGGCGCTGCTGACAGCAGCTCCGGTCAGTCCATAGCGCGGAATCAAAAACAGGTTCAGCGAAACAAGCAAAACAACCAGGATCAAAAGCAGGTACGACTGCACTTTGTAGTATTTCGAAGTACCCATCAGCGAGCTGTTGGCCCCGGTTGCCATATCCATCAGGCATCCCAATCCGATGAAAAATATGACCCATTTACCGGCAAGGTATTCCGGTTTCAAAATTTGCATGATGTTGTCGATGTTGAGCCAAACACCAAGAAAAAGGTAGGATCCAATGATGAAAAGGGTGAGACAACTCTTATCATAAATATCGCGCAAGGTTTTCCGGTCATCGCTCTTCCAGGCTTCGGCGGCGGCCACATTGGCAATTTTGTAGATCGAACGGGCTGGCAAACTAACCACGATCCCGAAAAAGAAGCAAATGGCATAGATCCCGGCGGCATCCAACCCAAGCATTTTGTTGACCATGATCAGATCAACATTCTGAATCATAATAACTGAAAACCCATTCAAAATACTGAACAAAGAGACCGCCCCAATCGAGCGCAGCAAGTTTTTGTCCAGAAATGAAAGCTCAAATTTCAAATTGAACTGTCCTTCCCTGATCAGCGTGTACAGGATATAAAGGGTCGGCACCGAAATGGCAGCGATGTAGGTCAGGACAAATTGGTGAAAGGTAAGCAGATTGAAATAAAAAAGGGCGATCATCAGAATGATAAGAACCCGCTGAAACACCTCCCTGAGATAGGTACCGTGCACACTGTTCATCAGGGCAGAATAGTAAATATCGAGGATCGAGAAGAAAAGCTGAAAGAAGACCAGAATAATCAGATAGTTGATGTATCCAACCATCAGCTTCGACTTCTCCATACTCATTTCGACCAGCAATGGCTTAAATATCAGCAACAAAACAGCTGACAACAGAAAACCAACCATCCCCACGGACAAGGCCAATGGAAGAAACCCGTGGTGTTTTTTATCCTCCGTTTTGAAAAAGGGGAACAACCGGATGGTCGCACCGTTGATTCCAAGCGTACCGAATTGTGCGATCAAAGTTGAATAGGTGACAATGACCTTCAGCAATCCGACCTCCGATGTCGAATAGATCCGCGGAAGGAGAATGGCTGTGGTGATAAACCCCAACAGTACACCCAAATAGACATAGATGGTACCTTTAACGGATTGTTTGACAATGATTCCCAACAGGATAGAATTTTCAAATAAGGACAAAAGTAGGAAAAACCATTGTATAAAAAAATGTACTTTTACGACCGAATATCAACACTGTAGCCATGGATAACCCACTTTTCAAAAAAGCCCTGCCGCACCTTACTGCCGTTTTACTCTTTTTGATATTACCGGCAATTTACTTCTCCCCGCAACTCGAAGGGAAAAAACTGAACCAGCACGATACCAATACGGCTACAGGAATGGCCAAGGAGATTACCGATTACAACAAAAGCCATTCTGATCTGGCTTTGTGGACCAATTCAATGTTTGGCGGAATGCCAGCCTACCTGATTGGCCTTCCCACCTATTCGGCCATCTCCCCCATCTATAAACTTACAACCCTTTTTGATTGGCGGCCCATCAGCTTTGTCTTTCTGTATCTGATCGGTTTTTACCTTGCCTTGCTCCTCTTTGGGTTAAATCCCTGGATCAGTCTGATTGGGGCCATCGCTTTCGGATTCTCCTCTTACGATTTCATCATCATCGCGGCAGGGCACAATACCAAAGCCGTGGCCATTGGCTATATGGCGCCAATGATCGGGGCCCTGTACCATGCCTGGAAGAAAAATCTTTGGATCGGTAGCGCATTCTTTGCACTCTTTTTGGCCCTTCAGATCTATGCCAACCACCTTCAGATCACCTATTACACCATGCTAACCATCCTGATTTTTGGCATGGCTGAGCTCTATTTTGCATTTAAGGAAAAAGCAGTAGGGGACTTTCTGAAAAGAAGCTGTATCATCGCCTTGTTTGCCCTGGTGGCAATCGCGACCAACGTTGAAAGGCTTTGGACCACCTACGAATATGGAAAATTCTCGATAAGGGGCGCCTCAGAATTAACAGTAGATAAAGGAAACCAAACATCGGGGCTTGACAAGGATTACGCCACAGGCTGGAGTTATGGCATTGACGAGACGTTAACCCTGCTAATTCCAAATTTTAAGGGTGGGGCATCGATGATCAATTTCGGGGAAAATTCGTCAACGGCAGATCTTTTAAGGTCCAACAACATCCCCAATGCGAATACGATTGTCAAACAGCTTCCAGGTTACTGGGGAACACAGCCCGGCACCTCTGGACCTGTTTATGTCGGGGCTATCATTCTTTTCCTTTTTGTCCTTTCCCTGTTTCTGACCAAAGGTCCGGTCAGGGCATGGATTATTGCCGCGACTATTTTCTCTGTTCTGTTATCGTGGGGACGGAATTTCATGCCGCTCACCAGTTTTTTCCTGGATTATTTCCCCGGATATAACAAATTCAGAACGGTTTCAATGATCCTGGTCATTGCCAGTTTCACGATCCCGCTATTGGCCTCAATAGGCCTTAATAAAATTTTCTCGGAGGAAATTGACAAGGTTGTATGGAAGAAGGCCATGATCTGGAGTGTCGCTCTAACCGCCGGAATCTCCCTGGTGTTCTTCCTGATTCCAGAACTTTCAGGTTCTTTTGTTTCGGCCAGTGATTCTCAGATGCCCGAGTGGATCCAAAAAGGGCTGGTATCCGATCGTACCTCCTTTCTCAGGTCGGATGCACTTCGTTCAGCCGCACTGATTCTTGCCGTTGCACTGATTCTTTGGGTTCATGTAGCAAAGAAAATTCAGGGCAAACACGCTCTGTTAATCATCGGAACACTCATTTTGGTTGATATGTGGGGCGTGAACAAAAGATACCTCAATGACAACAATTTCGTTCAGGAACAAAACGCCAGGAATCCCTATCCTGCGACCAAAGCTGACAAGGAAATTCTAAAAGATAAAACGGAATATCGTGTACTAAATCTTTCGGTAGATCCTTTCAATGAGGCAAGCACCTCATATTATCACCAGTCCATCGGTGGTTACCATGGAGCAAAAATGAGACGGTACCAGGAGTTGATAAATTTTCGGATCGACGGTGAAATCCGTCAGTTGGGATCAAAACTCAATGCATTGAAAACTGATAGTGGTGTGGACTCGCTCTTTATCGGATTAAATGCCTTGAACATGCTGAATACAAAATACATGATTTACAATCCCGAGGCACCTCCGATCCCAAATTCAAAAGCATTTGGAAATGCCTGGATCGTAAATGGTTATCAATTGGTTGACAATGCAGATCAGGAAATAGCTGCTTTGGGGAAAGCAGACCTGAAAAAAACCGTTGTGGTAGACAAGAAATTTCAATCCTTATTGGGCGCTGTTTCTACAGGAAATGGAAGCATCTCAAAACTTTCACTCACCAGCTATTCTCCAAACAAATTGGTATATAGTTATTCGGGAAAAGGGAATGAGATTGCTGTATTCTCCGAGATATACTATCCGAAAGGATGGAATGCCTACATTGGCGATAAACCAGTCCCTTATTTTCAAGCCAATTATGTCCTGAGAGCAATGTTCATACCGGAAGGAACTTACGATATCACATTTAAATTTGAACCTTTGTCTTATCGGGTTGGAAAGCAGGTTTCGATGGTCTCTTCCCTACTTTTGCTCTTTTTTATTGGTTTTGTGCTCTATAAAAATATACCTTTGAAAAAAAGCGTTCAATAAAAGAACCAATTGAAATTGAAGATGAAATTGGTTCAAGATTCCATACTGGTAAATTTGATGTGGTACAAACTTTTCTCGCATGGCAAAAGAAAAATTGAGTCCACTCCGAAAAGTGAAATTGTTTTTAGTTAGTTAATAATCAGTTATATAATTGTTTTTTTCAATTGTTTTATGTATCTTGCTTTCATAATTAAAAGAGCATCAAATGTTTAAGAAATCAT
>JALNYZ010000075.1 GCA_023229575.1 Prolixibacteraceae bacterium | reverse complement strand
ACAAGGTACATTGTTCGCTGGGTGAAGTAAATGAACCGGGACGACCCACCTCTCCCAATACGGATATCTTATAATTCTGAAAGCGTACATTAATAATGGGTTCCTCTTTCAGGTACTCGGGGTATATTTTGCTTTTGATAAGGTTTTGAAGCTCTACACGGGTAAGTCCGTTTACGAATAGTTTCCCCAATACAGGGAATTCGATTTGCCCCTGATTATTGACTACATAGGCTTGCAGTCCTGCTCCGGAACTTATTTGCAATGAATTAATGGCGTTTGCGTTGGCAGGAGCCAATGGCAGGTTAAAAGGGACTGCTGCTTCGGGGACCGTTGTGTTTACAGTAATAGTGAGAATATCGTTGGGCATGACTCTGCCTTCGTAAATTCTGGCGGTTTCCTTAAATTGTTGTTCGCTGAGATTTTCTGCTCCGATAAGATAGGGGATATGGGCTGTAGATCCACAAGAGGCAAGAGACAATACTGTACCGACAACTAATAAAAGCTTAAAGTTTTTCATACCTTATTGTGTTTAATGCGATAGATTACAAGAAAAAGCGTTTAAGTAGAGAAATTATTCAGAAGTTTCTGAAAGAGTACAACATACCGCTGTACTGTGTGTTCGTTGCTGAAGAGGAAACGTGCGCGCTGCGTGTTATAGCGACCCATTTCGTGGCGTTGCGAATTGGTGCTTCTTATCATTTTATGAAGAGCTGATGCTACACTTAAGTGGTCGGAGGCATCACACAAAAAACCACCCCTGCCGTCTTCCACCAAAAGGGGCATGTCTGATACGTTCGCAGAGATGATGGGCTTTCCGCTTGCCATTGCCGAGCAAAGCTCCCTGGGTAACTTTTCGGAAAAGCTGAAAAGGCCAACGATGTCGGAATCGGCAATCATTTCGTTCATATCGTAGGGGGCACGCCGTACAAAGAGGTGCAATCTCTTTTGCTGTATCTGCTGGTTGAAGCTTTCGAGAAGTTCCGGGCTTCCCATCTCTTTTGAACCGCAATTATACCATTCAACCCTAAGCGCAGCACGCTCCTGGGGGGTAAGATGGAGCATGGCATCCATCAGTACCTTTAGGTGGCTCATGTCGCTTACCCTAGCGGCTATAACCATCCGGAGTGTTGAACTATCTGTTTCTGTAGGCACAGGCCGGGGTTGCCGCCAGTTTGAAAAGTCGTGACAGTTATAGATTACATGTACATTTTCGACTTTAATCTGCGGGTTTGATTCCATCACCACCGTACTGTTTGTGAACGTATTGCATATGATACAGTCTGCGAACTTGTGAAAATAAGGATAAAAGCGCCCCAGTAAAGTCTTGGCCTTATTTCGGCGGGAACTTCGTTCGCTGACTGCCAGTTTCCATTTGCGCCTGGGCAATCCTGCCACTTCGCAGATAAAGGCCGGTGTGCGACGGAATGCGACAACCAGATTGTAATTGCCTCCCCGAATGATTTTCCGCATACGGCAAATACGGCTAAAGAAACCACAAGCAGGAATCCGCATAACCTTGATGCCTTGCTGTTTGAGTATTGGTTCCTGCGAATTTTCCGGTTTATAAACCAGAAATTCGACATCATATCCTATCTGACAGAGAAAGAGTGCTATCTCGACCAGCTGACGCTGCGCACCACCGGATCCAAGGTCGTCGGTAACACATAAAATTCTAGACCTGCTCATAATAAGTGTCTTCGTTGTCGGTTTGATACAATTCGTTTTTCCAAAGCTGGATGTACAACGGCTCATCACCTGTGTTTGTCAGGTTGTGGACATGCCATATCGGTATATCTACATAGGAAGGAATGTTGCCATCAAGTTCGAATTCGAAGATTTCATCAGTTCCTACCTGACGCATCCTGACAAGAGCTTTTCCTTTAATAACTGTTAGCCGCTTCAGGGAACGGGTATGATAATGGTTACCACGAGTCGCTCCGGGAAGGGTGGTGAAAAATGAAAGCTGACCTCCTACTCCCATTTGTGAGTTTTCGACAAGCATTCCCAGCAAATCGGGGTGCTGATCCAGTTTTACAGGAAAATGGGAGGACAATTCAATATAACTGCGAAATGTATTGAAAAGGTTGTAGTCGTTCCTATCGTTCATCTCCGGAATAATTCCTTGCTTTAGATAGAGTTCTCTATATTGCTGAAACAAGCTTAGTATTTCGGATACTTTGTGTTGAAAATCCCATGATACTTCGTAACGTGAAACGAGGCGGACTACTTTTCGCGCCTGTGTACGTATCTTTTGAATAATAAGATCGCAAAGATTGCTTATATATACCAGCTTTACATCGCTGTCTTGATGTACTTCTGGTATTTCTTCATGGGTAAGCTGATAAGAGAAAGTGGCAACAAAGGAATTGTTGTATGGTCTGGCAAAAGGACCATATACATTGGGAAGAATTAATCCTGAAAAAGAGGCTCCCCGGCGTACAGCCCAATCTTCCAGCATCAGGCGACCGTCACGTTTGGATTTACCAAAAGCATTGTCGCGTTCTTCCTGAATGGAAGAGGCGAAAAGGACAAAGGGTGTTACCTTTTCGGCATCCAAGGTAGAAATCAGCTGTTTTACAAGACGCATGTTGGTATCGTATAAGACCTTTGGATAAGAATGTCGGTTCAAAGCAGACAGATGGATAATTACATCGCACTGTTTTACAAATTTTCGCAACGCAATATCTTCATGAAAGAAATCGTCGTGGAAAGGGATTCGTTCAAATTCGCCGGGATAGAGCCCCAGCGTGTTATATAGGTTTGTACCTATAAATCCGGATTGTCCGGTAATGCCGACGCGAATCATACTTGTTTGTATTTTTCTTGATTACTAATAAGGTAAAGAGCATAAGTAAAACTACAGTGGAGTACGAATATGGTGTTCCACTGAAATGGACTTTCATTGATAAAGAAAGGAATGTTTACAATACAATAATGTACCGTCGTGTTTGAAAAGGTGCTACTATTCCTTCAAAATCAATACGTAGAAAAAGGGTTGAATTTTAACTTTTGGGAACAAAAGTTTAGAAAAGAATAGGTAGCGTTCACTGTTTATTAAAAAAAATCACAAATCCACAGATAGTTGTAAGTTTGAAAAAAGATTAATAAAAGGCACTCAAAGAGAACGTCACTCCCAAGAAAGAGGACTATTTAATCTATCTACATTTATAACAATGAATTAGAAGCGATTGTTATTTAATAGGATGTATATTAGTGCTAATATCCTTTAACTTGTGCAAAAAGGATCATTCTGGATTAAGATTGCCCTTTTTAACAATAAGGGACATCTGTTTAATTATTAAATGTATCTTTGTGCGATGAGCGTTATAAAATTTGAGAATAAGATGAAATTATATGGTTTATTGGCAACCATCGCGGCTGCTTTTTTCTTTACGGCAGAGTTACAAGCTCAAAACGTAACGGGATCTGATAGTACTACCTGGGAGGCAGAAGCATTTAGTTCGATAGCTAGTGGTACGTATACTCCTTTCTGGATGGCAAGCAACCGATATGGGCTCGTTCCTTTGGAAGCGGGTAATGGTTATCTTCTGGCAGGAGTTAAGCACGAAAGGGGACTGGGTAACAGTTGGCGGTGGCAGGCTGGTGTAAGTATGGCTGCCATCGAACCACGTTACCGCTCTGTTCTTGTTCAGGAATTATATGCCGGAATTTCTTATAAAAGCTTACAGCTTACTGCGGGTAGCAAAGAAAACTATACATCTTTATGGGATAGGGAGCTGAGCTCGGGAGATATGGTCCTTTCCACGAACGCGCGGCCCATTCCTGAAATAAATTTGAGCATGCCTGTTTTTACGGTGATGCCGTATACCAGGGGATGGCTGCAGATAAAGGGGGATTTTGCTGTGGGACGTTCTTTTGACACGGATTACCTGGATCAGTATATACGAAAAGGAGTTACCTATGTACAGAATGTGTTGTGGCATCATAAGTCGGGCTACTTTCGGATACAAGACAGCCGGGGCAGTTTTCCTTTTTCGGCTACCGTGGGCATTCAGCACAGGGTACAGTGGGGAGGCGAGTCCAACAACCCACGCATTGGAAAGCAACCTCAGTCTTTCGGTGATTTTTTACGGGTAATAGCAGGCAGCGAAGGGGGCGAAGGGGCAACGGCGTCTGACAAGATTAATGTGCTGGGAAATCATTTCGGGTCGTATGATATGGAGATTGCTTACAAAGGAAAAGGTTGGTCGTTGAAGGGATACCATCAAAAATATTTTGAGGATAAATCGGGCATGGAACTTGCCAATGGCACAGATGGATTGTGGGGCATTCAGATTGATTTGCCTTCGTTTTCTTTGCTTAGAAAGGTGGTAGTGGAGCATGTGGTGACGCGCAATCAAAGCGGACAATTCCATTTTCTTGAATTTGATCACGAAGCGCATCCCGGCCGGGGTGGTGGAAATGATAGTTATTATAATAACGGAGAGTATACGACTGGAGTTTCTTACTTTAACAGGGGCTTGGGTTCGCCATTGATTCCATCGCCCGAATACAATAATAATGGTACACTTGGATTTCCCAACAGCAGGGTAAGCGACTGGCATCTGGGATTAGCGGGGGCACTTTCGGATCAGGTTGAATATCGTTTGCTTGGTACGGTGATGAATACGTACGGATCGCACAGTCAGCCTTTCCGCGATATTAAAAGAGGCGTTTCCGGCTTGCTGGATATTACTTACAGACATCCGCAACTGAATGGGTGGAAGTTTTCCGGTACAGTGGCTGCTGATGGTCGCGAATTGTTTGGCAGAAGTCTGGGAGTAAGTCTTAGGATTACTAAAACCGGGTTACTCAAAGCCTGGTAAAATAGGTAATTAACGGTAACAATTCCATAGCTCTGCAGAAATAGTCTGCCTGGTTTGTTCGGCCAATAATTCCAACCCTTTATGATTGGACTCAGCTCCTGCAGGAGAAACTGCAGGATGGATAATCATCTCCAGCGAATGCCTGCGCAGGTTAAGACTTCCTATGGGAAGCACCTCATACGGGCCATTAAGAGTTATCGGAACCAGGGGCATGTTTAGGTCTGTCGCCAACTGAAATGCTCCCTTGCGGAAGCGAACCATTTTCCCATTGTACGTTCTGGATCCTTCAGGGAAAATTACGATAGATACACCGTTTGAAAGATATTTTTCTGCTTCTCGAATGATGTTGGCCGTTCCCCCTGGAGTGGCTTTCTCTACAAAAATAAAGCCTGCTGCCCGGCAAGCATCTCCAACAAAAGGAATTTTTTTAATACCAGACTTCATAACCCATTTAAAGGGAACACCCAGAAATCCATAAATCAGAAAGATATCGAAAGCTCCCTGGTGATTGGACACAAAAATACAGGATTGCCCGGAAGGTATGTTTTCTCGCCCGCGTACCTTAACAGGACACAAAGCTAAATGGCATGTAAGCCAAGACCATATTCTACCCGGCCAATAGGCAAATATTCGTTCTCCTCCCAAAAAACACCCAACAATTGTTGTAAGTGCGGTTAATAAAGTTAGCACAAGAAACACAGGCACAAAAATAATCCATGTGTATAGTATATACAGTATGCGCTTCATAGTGTTTAGTTTAGTAATCCAAAGATAAACGCAATTTTTCAAGGTTTTGGTATTTTTATTCTAAAATATTTTTTGAATCAGTATATTATTACTTTATTTGCACCTAGAAAGAAAATAATTATAAAAATCTATACCCATGAATGAATTAATTAAATCACTGGGAGTGATTGTACTCCTTATAGGTGTACTTGTACTGATTGGTTCCATGTACACTGGAGCTACATCAAATTCTCCTTTATTGCTTGGTTTAGGACTTATTGTTGCCGGATTTTTATTTCATATTTTCCTTAACAAGAAAATGGAATAGTCGGTCTGCCGGGTACAAGGGAAAAAGAGGCTGCATTCAATAGAATGCAGCCTCTTTTTTGTTTACTTATTTTGCAGGTCGAGCCACTCGTGAAGAGCTTCTACCAATTGCATGTTTTCGTCTCCCGTCTGCGTGGAAACACGGAAGTATGTTTCATCAAGTCCGCGGAAGTTAGATGCATCGCGGATGAGTATGCCATAGTTAACCAATAACCATTCCTTTAAATCGGCAGCTACACCTGTCTTAAGCCGGACAAGGAAGAACGTAGTAGCAGTAGGTAATACTTCTATACCATCGAGTTTGTTAAGCTGATAGATAAATTCGGCAGTTTCGCGCTGCCACTTGCGTACAGGCAAAGTAAACTGAGCCGGATGTATCAATATATATTTGCTGGCTTCGATAGCAAATACATTAATTGACCATGGAATAAGGTATTTATTTACACGTTCTGTAATTTCCTGCGAGGCAATTATGTATCCGACACGAAGTCCGGGAATGTTGTATGCCTTGGAGATTGACTGTATGATAATCAGGTTGGGGTTGTTCTTTACATCAGAGGGCTTAAGAAGCTCTTCGGTGGTAAAGGCAACATAAGCCTGATCAATAATAAACAAGGTTTTACGGTTGGCCGCAATGAGTGCAAGCAGTTCGGAACGATGAATCATCCTTCCGTCGGGGTTGTTTGGATTACACATCCAACAAAAATCATATCCTTCGAAAGATACTTCCTGAAGATCGTCGCCAGTGGAGAAAAAGCTTATCGTATGTTCGTGCAGACGACAGGCATCCTCGTATTCTGAAAACG
>JALNYZ010000074.1 GCA_023229575.1 Prolixibacteraceae bacterium | reverse complement strand
GCATTAATTTCCCAAAAGCGCTTTGCGGTAAAACCGTCAGATGGGGATAATTCCACGCAGGTTGCAGCAGGATAAGCCCGCCCCGTTCAATCACCTGGTCATATACTTTTTTTGCATACTCTCCGGCTACAGCATGGATAGACCATAAATTAAGACCGGCATTCAAAGATTGATGCACGTGCGCCTTAAGTTGTTCCGGGAAAAATTCTGTCGACCACCAGGGCAGAGTATACTGCGAAAGCATCACTTTCTTCGGCATGCGCCCGTTGATCGGTGGCAATATCCGCACGGGCAATGTCTGTTCCAGTTCGGTTAGGTTTCCTGAGGCCAGACGCCGGAAATAGAAATTGCACAACTTGTCCGCACCCTTGTACTCTCCCAGCAAGAGGGGGATCATTGTGGCCTGGTTGTTATTTTCACTATTGACTGGCTGGACAAAATCGGGTTCAAACGAAAACCGGTACCGGGTATATGGCTGATTCTCATGTTTCGTCACCTCCTCTGTCACATTCCGGGGACGCCTGTTAAGTTTGGTACCTTTGGAGTTGTCGGCATATTTCTCCCTGAGCAGTGTAAAACCTCTGGGGACGTCAAGAATGAGTTCATAATCTTCAAGGGCGAAAGTCAACGGCTGTGGCGAATAAAGAACATGGAAAAGGGTTTCCATACCCTTTTCGGAAAAGCCCCATTCACGCACTTTTGGCTGGATACTTGGCAACCCACTGTAATGATTATCGCCCCATAGTATGATTTGACGGAAACAGACAGTGCCGGCAGATCCTTCCGGTACGATCAGATAGCCATCCTTGTCGATTTGCGCTTGTTTCCAAGCGCGATCGTCGAACGCCTCTTTCAGCCAGCTGTCATCGGTAGCTGTACCGACCCGCCAACGGCTTTCCAGTTCCGGCTGGCCGGGGATGCTGATGCGCATACCGGGAGTTTGCCCGTTCACCTTCACTTTCAGTCCAATGATATTCAGTCCTTCTTTTATTGTTGCTGAATACTTTCCTGAAGAAACCCGTACTTCTTTGCCGTGGATATACAATTCGGGTATCGCATGGCGGTTCTGAATCGCAACTACAATCCTTTTAGCCGGTTCACGAACCTCCTCAACCTGCTTGTCATACTTTCTGATCAGTTCGGGAGCTCCGGACAGATCATTGCCCTCAAGCATCTTTTTCGCCTGCTGTTTCAATTCAAGAAACTGCCGGATATTTTCATCTGCCTGTCTGTCAATGAGAAATGCCTCCCTGACATTTGCTATTTTCCATAACCGGTCGCTCACCGGTAATGTATTGTCAGGGGCATTTAATGCAGCTCCAGTGGTTTTGGGTTCCTCTTTTTTGATGATCTCTGCCCTTACTTCGGCAAACTCGACTGAAGCCCCGAAGCTTGCCCCCATGACAATGACTATCTCGTTAATTTCCGGATTGATCTTTGGGATTAGGATTTCAGTTGTAAACTCAGTCCACTGCCCATTGGCCAAAAATCCTTTGAGTGGGGCCGGTAAAAGATTGGTCCGTGGAAAGTAAAATGCGCCCAGATCAATCCCTCCGTTGCCTCTGACAATCGCACTGATAACGCATTTGTCTCCCGAGGCAACCGGCCATTTCTTGTCGAAAGTGAAGCGCATGGCCTTCGTTTGAGCGGTCACATGCAATGCATTCTTTTCTGTCCTGGGGATTTTATTCATCGATATTTTCCCGGAATCATCAAAGCTAACTCCAACCGGAGGAATCCATCCTTCAGGTAACCCGTTTTTCAATTCGGGACCAAAGTTGCCTTTGATGTCCAGTTGCTCCCTGGTCGTTTTCTTATCTGTCTGAACAGATGTATTTTGACCAAAGCAGCTCAAAGATGCCAATGCAAGTAATAATAATGGTAATATCCGCATAATCTATTTTTTGAATCAGAAGAGACCTATCAATAATCAGGGATTCTGAATTGGTTTATTTTTGCCATTCGGCATTTATATGTTCCAGTGTTTTTTCAACCAGATCCTAGCTCACTACCGGATCATAAGGCCAAATAAATTTAGGTTAAACCTCATCATTCGGTAATCGTAAGAACTGCAGATTTGTGATTGCCTGGCAGTGCTCCAACAATGTCGCTGAGAGTTATATTTACGGTCTCGGAGCCTTCTGTGAGGGCGTCACTGGTTATCGTAACGGTGAATGTTTTATCTGACACGTCACCGTCTGCCCAACTGAGCGTACCGGATGTTGCAGTGTAGTCCGAACCCGCCGTCGCAGTCCCATTGCCGGAGGCGTTTATTATATTCATCGCAAACTTGTTATTTGGCATCAATCCACGTCCTGATATAACTATTTTTTTGTCCGGCCTCGCTGTAAGGAACCAGTATCACTTTTCGGGTTTTGTCAAGTTCGCTCATAGGCAAAGAATAGGCTTGTTTCCAACTCCAATCGGAAGGTAAATCTTTCTCTGCATCTTTCAAAGTAATTTTTTCCTTTGCACAAATCAGGGTTCTGATTGAATCAACTCCAGCGTTCAATAATTGATCGACTGCCATGACCTGTGGGCCTCGTTTCAGGGCAATTTTCCCCGGATACGATATACCACCGGAAAGCACTTCAACCGGCATTTCAAATAAAACATTCACGACATCGTTGGCTTTCCATCTTCTTTCAATTTTCAACAGTTTGCCCGGTACCCCACTGAAGAATTCCTTACCAATTTTGGCAGTATAATTTTTAGCCCATCCCGGTACCCTAAAGTTGATGGTAAATACTTTATTTGCAGAAGGAATAATGGTATATTTTACTTTACCTTCATGAGGGAAGCGGCTAACTGACTTGATTTTTAAGGCTACTCCTGAATTATCATTTGCGGCAACAGAATCAGCCACTTCTCCTGCTTCAACCATCAGAATGGAAAAAGCACCGTTTATCTTACCCCAAACTAAATCCGGCAAAAGCGAAATGCCCCTTGGCACGCTCGAAAGGCAGCAGGAATAACCCTGATCACACTTATAAGGTTTAACTCCTTGTAAGGCGGTATAGTAACTAACACAACCGGTTTGTGGATTTTCAGCAGCCAGAAGTTGGTTATAAACTGTGCGTTCCAACTCTTCCGAATACTTAAGCTCACCTGTAATCTGTAGCAATTGAAGGTTGAACTGCAACCAGGTAACTGTAACGCAACCTTCACCCATATGATTGCTATTTTCGGCCGGCATAATACCGTCTTCCTGAAAATATTCCCTAACGCTCGAAGTACCTGTGATATACATCCGGTTATCCCGAATATCTTTCCAGGCAGTCTC
The DNA here is from genome assembly GCA_023229575.1 of Prolixibacteraceae bacterium. Lineage (GTDB taxonomy): Bacteria > Bacteroidota > Bacteroidia > Bacteroidales > Prolixibacteraceae > CAINVV01. The sequence continues at coordinate 3,482 of JALNYZ010000074.1, read as the reverse complement.
CAATGCTTTAAGATACCGGATCTCACCGGTAAGCTTATAGTATTTGAGAATCCCCAAAAAACAAGACATCATTTCATAGGCTTTTCCGTTGCCAACTTTAGTGACTTTACCGTATTTCTCAAGTCCGCTGATAATTTTGGGTCCATTAGGCTGTTCATATGCTCTCAAAATATATTCACAAAAATCAAGGTATTTCTTATCTGAAGTATACCGGTAAAGATCAACCATGGGTTCCAATATACTGCCTGGAGCCATCCCGACATGCGCCCCCCTGATAATATCCCTCTTCCCGGGCTCATCTCCGAATGTTCTGCAAATAAGGTCTCCCGCCTTTTTTGCAGCCTCCATGGCTGGTTGATTGCCGGTCACAGCATAATAATTTAACAACCCAATAATGGCATATTTATGGGCCCATACGTCCCATGCTGTCCAATAATTTTTAGGTAAGTAGGTGCCAAGGTAGCCGTCAGGCAATTGACAGGCTATGTATTCTTTTACGATGACGTCAGTTAATCTCTTCAATCTTTCATTGTTCGAATATTTGTAGGTATTGGAAGCAGAGAAAAGGAACTTGCCCATGTGTTCGCCAAGCCATGTTTGGGAGCCCGGACGTTTCCTGAACCCGGATAAAATGGTGGTCGAATCGATAAGCAGCAGACGTTTCTCAATGTTTACGTTCATCCGGTAGCCAAGAAAACCATCTATCTCCTGAAAATAGGCAGGTACAAATTTGTCGGCAACCTTGTTGGCAACAATTGGTTCATAGATTTTTATCTTGCTCAAATTATCGGCTTTCGAGATGAGCACACAAGACAACAATAAGAAAATCAATACATTTTTCATTGGAATTTATTTATTTCAAAAGTTTAATCTTTTTGTTTATAATAATATGAATTTGCATATTCAAACAGACTTGTAACCACAAGTCTCATTACGATACCAAAATCATCATAATCTTATCATTCATTGATCGTAATAACTGCAGATTTGTGATTGCCAGGCAGTGCTCCGACAAAATCTTTGAGAGTTATATTTAAGGTCTCGGAACCTTCAATGAGAACATCATTGCTAATAGGAATAGTGAATGTTTTGTCCGCTACGTCCCCATCAGCCCAACTGAGTGTCCCCGATGTAGCAGTGTAGTCCGAACCCGCCGTCGCAGTCCCGTTGCTGGTTGCATAGTGTACGGTGGCTGCACCATAACCCGGACCGCTGCCGATCCTCGTTGCGGTGATCGTAGCCGTTCCTCCGCTTTCCGTGACCGAGTAAGGTGCAACTGACAATGAGATCGTTCCAACTGTGTTGGATTTAATGATATTGCCGACCCCAATCCTTATATTTTGTGAATGGCCCGTGACAGTGTTGCCTGTGACAGTGTTATTGGTTGCAGCCGGACGACCTTCTGTTGCATCACGAATGTAGATACCGCCAACTCCGGCCCCAGTGTCGGTCCTTGTGTTGCTAATGGTGTTGCCTGTAATAAAACCACCCGACGAACTATCCAACAATATACTGTTTTTATAATTGTTCCTAAGTATATTGTTCGTAATCCTGTGAGGCGTTGGACACCAAATCACAATTCCCTGACTTGCGACAGCGCCATTATCGGCTATAATGTTGCCATCGATGGTCACGTTCTCCAAATAGGTGTTCGGGAATTTGGTGTTTAACCAAAGAACGATTCCATAGCCTGCATTGTTGAGGAACTGCGAATTCAGAAGCTGTACATTCCGGACTGTGCGACCTGTATTAGGCTCTATATCGATACCTGCCCCGGGAGCTCTCCCCTGAGTGTTTTTGAAGATGGAATTGTTAATGAGCACACCTTCAGCATTTACGATGGACATGCCCTGCCGGCGATTATTGTCAGCGACGACGGCATTAAATATTGAATTCTTAGCATTACCGGCTATATAGAACCCGTCACCCCAACAATCTTTTGCCGTTACTCCTTCAATCACCACGTTATTTGAACCGCGGAGTGCAATACCGAAACCCCATTGTCCGGTAGTACCCTGGTGCTTATCCCTCTCGCCCTGTACGGTGCCCCCAATTACTTTGACATTTGAAGCATTCTCAATATTGACTATACAATGGACTTCGCTAGCGTTTGGGATAGCTTTGAGTATGGCACCGCTGGTCATACGGAAAATCATGTGGCTTTTAAGGTTCAGATGAGAGATCGCATCAATTAAGTATGTACCATCAGGAACAATAACAGTTCCACCTGTTCCCGCAACATCATCTATTGCTGTCTGTATCGCCTTTGTGTCATCAGTAATGCCATCCCCTTTTGCACCCGTATTCCTAACGTTGACAACCGGTCCGCGAGATGTTGCCTGATCAGGATTATTCACGCCCATTCCGTTGGTTGTTGTCACATGTATGTTACTGGTTCTTGCCGGAGAATTGTTTGTATTGAAACAAAAATAGATGACAACTGATGCAAAGGCAAAAACTGCAAGCCGACCATTACTTTTACTTTTCATAAACTTTTAGTTATAAATCAATTCTGGTTACTTTGGCGCAAATAGAATACAAGTATCTACAAAATGGGTCTTAAATGGTATCCGTTTAACATGACTAATGTTGGATGCATTTGGTTGATATTAAAGAGATAAGTGACTACTTTTTAGTCACTTATCCCAATCAATCTATCTATAAATCTATCTGAACAACTTACCTCTTTATCTACTACCAACCAGGATTTTGGGTCACACTCCCCTTTGATTTAACTACCTCTTCCTGTGGAATAGGATATAAATCCATTTGAGATTTAAATGTGCGGGACTCGACCAGGTAAGGGGTATAGGTGAAATGGGTAGCATCCACCATGGCAATTTTTACTCCCTTAATGTCTCCGCCTAATGCAGAAGAGCCAATTGCCCAACGCCTGATGTCCCAGTACCGGTGGTCTTCAAATGCCAGTTCGACCCTTCGTTCGTTTCGAAGGCGGGTTCTGAATTGATCGGTGGCCATCCCCAAAGGAAATGCAGGCATTGCCACTCCGGTGCGTGCGCGGACCAGGTTCACCGCTTCACGTGCTGTCAATGTATTACCGCCGTTATTGTCAGATCCGTATGCTTCATTCATGGCCTCGGCATAACTCAGGTACATCTCTGCCAAACGAAAACAAATCCATTGATGATAGGACACTTGATTCTTCGAAAGATCTAAATTTTGGACAACATATTTGTAGAGATAATAACCTGTTTTTGAAGCAAGGTTAATAGGCAATCCATCTTTACCACCTTCCCATAATTCAATTTTCCGTCCATTGAAAGTTGAATTGTTAAGCACAACTGTCATTGCCAAACGGGGGTCGCGGTTTGTGTATGGATCAGCGGCCTGGGCGGGGTTTGCCCAGTTAAAAGCAGTACCATCTTTCATTTCATAGGCATCAACCAGGTTTTGGGACGGACATGTTCCCGTATTTCCACCATTGAAACCGATGGAGTAATTTGCCTTCTCAAAGACATTAT
>JALNYZ010000073.1:1821-6845 GCA_023229575.1 Prolixibacteraceae bacterium | reverse complement strand
CAGAACCCGATTTGAGTATGACGCCGTTTATTGTAAGAACTCCCTCTATTCAATCCATGATCCCTGAAATATTCCTTTTCCCGGGTGTATTTACGGATCGTTACTACTTTTTGCAAACTGTAAAAAAGGAATATGATTTTACAACGGATACCGGATTTCCCAGGACGGATTTGATGTACGACCGGCAAGAGAAAGCCATCTATGAATATACCGTACTTAATGACGACTTTTCAACGAAGAAGCCGGTAAATATGGTATACGAAATAACATTGATAAATGATGATGAAATTGCATTTGTGCAAAGACTAGAGGCTCCCGACCTTATTGAAGCCAACGAGAATGGAGAACTTAAGGGCAAATTGAAAGAAATTGCCTCAACATTAAACGAAGAATCCAATCCTGTGCTCATGCTGGCAAAGTACAAGAAATAAAACTTAAACAATTGAAAAAATTATAATTATTATGTTAATCCATTATTTCAAAATAGCTTTTCGTAATATGTGGAAATACAAAACGCAGTCGCTTACCGGTATTTTCGGGTTGGCTTTCGGACTTGCCTGTTTTGTCCCCGCAGTTTACTGGATGCGCTATGAAACTTCTTACGACAGTTTCTATCCCGATGCTGAGCATATTTACCGTATTTATGCTGAGGAGAAACAATCGGGTAAGGTGAATGAAGGGGTTTCGAGAATTTTGGAAAAGAAATTACACGAGAAGTTTCCGGCAGTGGAAGCCTCTACCGTTTGTATAACTGAGCAGGAAAATTGCAGTGTTGAAGGAATGCCACACATCCGACTGCGTACGCTTTATACCGACAGCACTTTTTTCGGTATTTTTCCACAGGAATTTGTTAGCGGCGACGCAAAACAGCCGTTACAAGTCCTGAACAACATTATCCTTACGGAGACTGTCGCCGTACGTTTGTTCGGTGATGTGGAAAAAGCTATCGGGCAACAGGTGCAAACGAAAATGAGGTCTTCTCTACCACCTTATACCGTTACAGCTGTGGTGAAAGACCCGCCGCCAAACACTAACTTGCAGTTTGACGTTATTATTTATCACAATATGCTTAAATATTTCACTGAGTTACCTGAGGAGGCCCAGTGGACAATGTTTTTCATGAATCTGTATGTGAAGTTGCATCCCTACACTGATGTAGATAAATTTGCAGAACAATTGCGTGATTTTACTTCACGATTGGGTGTAAATTCCAATATTGAGCTGCGGATGCTGCCGATAAGCGATGTTCGCCACCAATTAAACTCTGATGTACCATTTACGTTGAATTTCATAGGACTGTTTGTTGCATCCGGGATGTTGTTGTTATTCACCGCGTTATTCAACTTTCTGAACCTACATCTCGATCTTTTCCGTCAACGCATCCGTGAGCTGCGTCTGCGCACGGTACATGGTGCTTCAGTCGGTCAACTCGTTATACAGATGATGTTTGAATTGCTTTGTGCTATTCTTCTGGCATTGTTCCTGGCTTGTTCTTTTGTCGACATCACCCGTCCCGTATTTTCCGGGATGCTTAATATTACGATAGAAATACCACAACTGATTCAATTGTTTTTTGTTTGCGGAATAGCGGTGATGGCGTTGATCCTTTTGATAGGTTCTATTTTTTTCTGGAGGTTGAGTCATTTGTCCACGTCTCCTCAGTCGGAAAGAAAAATAACCGGGAAGCCTGCATTGCGTCGTGTGGCTGTAATCATGCAACTAGCCGTCAGCATAATATTCATTGTCGCGGCATTGGTCGTAATGATGCAAATGCGTTTTGTTAATCACAAAGATTTGGGATTCGACAGCCGCGGAATGATTCAATTGTCCGGGTTTCTAGATTATTCGGGGAAAGTACAGGGAGCGCTGGAGCGTGAACTTGCAGCTATCCCTCAAGTCGAGAGCATCACCCAAGCCAATTTTGAGCCTCGACACAAAGCTGATATTTATACTATGATCACCGAAGTAGAATGGCCGGGAAAATCATCTTTCGAAAAGCCGGCATTCAATGTGATTTATACCGACAGCCAGTTTGCCGAAACATTCAGATTAAAAATGCTTACGGGAGAATGGTGGTATAATGGTGAAACGCAAAAAATCGTTCTCAATGAAGAGGCCGCCCAAGTGATGGGACTTAGCGAACCCGAAGGCTCTATAATCCGTATTCCCTCCTTCGATGATAGCTCTATTATAGTGGAATACAAAGTGGCGGGAGTCGTAAATGATTTCCATACCTTGTCGCTTCGCAATCGGATCCAGCCTACCATTTTTCTGCCATCTTCTCAGTCTTCAAACATCTTGTATATCCGCGTCGCATCTGGCCAGGAGCCGGAGGCAATACAGCGAATCACTGCTATTTTTCCAGATATTGATGCTACTTTGGCAGATGCTCGTCTGACTAAGGTAGACGAGTTATACGATCATCTCAATTGGTCGGAACAGGTTGGTTTAAAAATGTTTTCCGTATTGGCAACGGTTTGCCTGCTGATTTCGCTGTTCGGTATTTATGCCGTAGCAGCTGCCGCAACCCGCCGCCGCCGCAAGGAAATAGCCATCCGCAAAGTAGTAGGCGCGGAAGTCGGCAACATTATCCGCATGTTTTTCCGCGAATATACCTTGCAGGTTATTACTGCCGGTGTTGTGGCGCTTCCGCTGGCTTATCTTGTTATGAGCAGTTGGCTGCAAGGATATGCCTACCGCATAAACATCTCATGGTGGTTATTGTGTGGAGTGATTGTTGGTGTAGTCATTGTGATTTTGCTCACCGTGTTGATGCAAGTACTTAAAGCTGCCAGTAGTAACCCTGCGGAGGTGGTAAAAAACGAGTGAAAAAGTGATTGATGTTGGAATATGAGAAATGTTTATGTTAAGGTATAATACCTCACATGGATGAATAAAATTATATACAGATGAACATTTATACGTTTACACCTACATTCCTTTTTTATCTTTGTAAACAATGAGAACTGGCATACTTTTCAATTGTTATAGACTATAGTATGAGCAACTAATTAATGAGTTTAATTTGTACAATCTGCTCAATAATTAAAGATTTATCCTATTTCATTTCCTTGCTTGCCAATAAAAACTTCGCGGTTAATGCTTTTTATATATTAATATTGTATTATTAATAAATAATTTGATACATTTGGAGCAACTAGTATTAGTTAGCTTTATGGAACCTTTAAATTTAATGTAATGAATCACACCCAATTGTCTATTATATATCAAGTATTAAGTCCCGGTCTATGGACTAATTATCACATACTAATTCTCGTAATAGCGTTGTTGTTTGCATGCATTTTTATTGTATTATCACTACAACGATATAAAAGACTGCGACTATTGAGATTAAATGAAAAACAGCTTTTATGTGAACAGCTATCGTCTAGCAAACAACATTTTAATACCATATCAAGAGAACTTATCCAAACACGTGCTGAATTATTGGAAATTGAAAATGCCCGTATCGTAAAACTTTCAAAAGAAGATGATTTACGTAAAATGAGTTTTATTCAATCTGAAATTTATTTGAAACTAGTCGATTTAAGCAAAGAGGAAAAAGGGAAAAAGATGACTAAAGAAGACTGGCTCACGCTGGAACAGGAACTAAATAATACATACAACAACTTTTCGTTACGGTTGAAAAGTTGTTGCGACCAAATTTCAGAGGCAGAGCTTCATGTCTGTTATCTATTAAAAGCAGGATTATCAGTAACTTCCATAGCAAAAATAGTCGGGCGAACTAAGTCGGCTGTCTCCATGTGCCGAAAAAGATTATTAAATAAAATAAACGGATGCAATGGCTCTACTTTTGATTTAGATAAGTTTATATCAAACATTTAGCTATAAATGTCATTTGTGAACAAAAAGTGAACAACTTTATGGTTATTGAATCAAATATAGTGGCTAGTTTTGGTGTAACTAATTTATTTATTTGTTATCTATAAAAACAATGTTATGTTTTATAAGTTATTAGTTTTTGGCCTGTTTTTTTTAGCGTTTGATTCTTGTATTATTTCTCCACAAGGTAAAGAAATAAATATTTCATGGCAGGATAGCCTATCCATAGAGGATAATATTGCTAAGAATGCTGTTATCTTACAAGGTAGTAATGATTTGTATTTCTTAGATAAAATCGCAAAAGACCGTTCAGTAATAATGTTAGGTGAAGCTGGACACGGTGATAGTATTTCTACTAATGTAAAAATTCAAATGCTTTCATATCTTTTTGATAAAGGTTTTAGATCTGTTGCATTTGAAGGATATCCTTTTTTATCATGCTACGTACTTTCAAATAAGAAATTTAATTCAATGACAAGAGATTGGACATATGATATGAAAGGTCAAGAAGTTTTTCAAGGAATTCAGTATTTTAGTAATAAAAATTTAAAAGTATGGGGCATCGATGTCTATGGTGGATTTTACGATGTCGATGCCGCAAAAATAATATTAAATAAATATATTGAAAAATATAATTTTTTAATTGATTGGAATAAATTAAAAAATTATTATAACCGAAAATTTATTAACATAGAGAAACTAGATTCAAATCACTTTCCTTCAGTTAGTGAGCAGGTTGAGTTAGGAAGAATGATAGATTCTATTTCTAATTTTACAAGGTATCTAATTTATAAAGAAGGCAAAAATAATGACTTATCAGCCATTCTTCAGTGGATAAGAAATGTCAATACAAATTATTCGGTTAATAAATTGTTTGAAGATGAAGTTGATATATTTTGTAATACAGAGAAAACAACTTTGCCATTTAGAAATAGAGATACTCAGATGGCTGAAAATATTCTTTGGATCACAGAGCATTATACAAACGAAAAATTTACAGTTTGGACAGCAAATTATCATGCAGTAAAAGATATTTCGCAAACTATTTTTCCTTCAGATTCATTGATGTATTTTATTCATCAATGTGCTGCAGAAGGAGTATATAATAAACTTGGTGATAAATTTTACTCACTTGCATTCACTTCCTTTAATTATCGGAATAATAAAGATAATGAAGGACT
>JALNYZ010000073.1:733-1811 GCA_023229575.1 Prolixibacteraceae bacterium | reverse complement strand
AATTGCTAAAGAAACAAAAAATGCTTCATTTGCATTCATAGATTTTGAGCGTTTGCGCTTTGAAGATGGTTACCGAGATAAAGAATTTGAATCATCTATTATCAAGAAGAAGAAAGGAAAGTGGTTGTACATGTTTGATGGAATATATTATACTAGAGATGAATATTTATTTAAAGAGTTTGAAAAGTATGAGAAATAAAAATTGATGACGACCCGATACTTATCATTGCTAAAAGATAATTGTTAATAAAATGAGAAAGCTCCATTTAATAAAAGTCTTCATCGCTTTAATTTCAAGGAGTTATACTACATTTATTACATTGCATCGTAAACAAGATAAATTATGAAGATAAATAACCTCGTCTTACAGACATTATTTTTTTTAATGGGAAGTCAGGTAATGAGTTCCCAATCAAAAACTGTCAACTTGCCGGTCATCGACTTTTCAAAAAACTATCCCACAAAAGATATAAGCCTCCAGGATATTGCTGATACGGAATATATTCCTCTTGAAACGACCAGCGATGTTTTATTGAGCGAGAGGGCTGTCCTTTCATCTGTTACCGATAAATATATTCTCATATATGAATATGTACAAGGTGATATATTTGTTTTCAATCGCAACGGGAAAATATATGCTCATTTCAACCATAAGGGACAAAGCGGTCAAGAGTATCCATGGATTAGATATGCAATTTTTGATGAAATAAATGAGGAAATATTTGTGTGCAATCAATCCATTCAGGTTTATTCGCTGAGTGGAAAATACAAACGAACATTGAAGATAAATACACTTCAGAATGAATCGGTGGTATATAATTATGATAATGAATCACTTCTTTTGTATGACGATGTAATTATAGATAGTGGATTTGAACACAAGACTAAAAAAAAGCCTTACCGTCTTATGTCTAAGAAAGATGGGAGTCTGATTTCCCTTTTGAACTTCCATTTTCCTAAAAGATATTCATCCCGTATTCTTCAAAAAGAAGGGAAAAACGAGAGAGCAATTCAAATGTATTTTCCTTCAAATATATATTACGGTCATGATTTTATGATTGCGGATATATCATCTGAC
>JALNYZ010000073.1:0-723 GCA_023229575.1 Prolixibacteraceae bacterium | reverse complement strand
ACAAGAAGAAAACACCTGTATTAGTCAGAAAACCATCGGTTCATGCATCAGAGCCAAGGAAAGTATGGACAACCCTTCTAACAACCGATAAATTTATGATTATTGGTGCGGTTGTGTTAGATTTTAATTCGAAGGGCGGAAAATTTCCGGCTTGGATATATGAATTTAAAACGGGAAAAATATATAAAGAAGATATTTCAGATAGTGAATCTGAAAGGGGGTCATTGAATTACAACTCATCTCCTGCCATAGCAAAAAACATGACAGCACAACTGGTTCAGGCTCCCTCAATAATAAATGCTTATAAAAGAAAAAAATTGGAAGGGAAAGTTGAAAAGGTTATAAAGACACTTAGAGAAGATGATAATCTGGTACTAAGGATTATAAAATTCAAATAATAAATATGCATAATGAATACCATTCGTTTAATTATTTATCAATAAAAGTGATTTGTGAACAAAAAGTGAACAACTTTTTGGTTATAAAACAAAATATAGTAGTTAGATTTGGAATAATCAATTTGTTCCATTATGAATATGCAGAGTTTTTATCTCTTTTTATTGTTGCTGTTATTCTTGGGTTGTCAGGATATCAAAAAATCGCAACAACATTTTATTAAAGGAAAAAATATCGAACTGCCATATTATATTGATCTAATTTGTTTCTGCTCACTTTTGATTTTATCTTCATGTGGAGGTAATACCAAACAATCCAAAAAAACAT
>JALNYZ010000033.1 GCA_023229575.1 Prolixibacteraceae bacterium | reverse complement strand
ACTCTTAGCAAACAAGATGAAAATATTTAATAAATTAGCAAAAGAACTAGATGTTAAAATACCTGATAATGTGCAAGTTGCATAAATCTGTCATTGGTAGGAGGAGCGACGAAGCAATCTATTGATAATCAAGTGAATTCTGGTGAATAAATTGTGAGTAACAAAATTCAAACAATTTCTTATTGCTAAGATATAATGTCAACACCAAAATTTCTTTGCACAAAGGTACGCAATTTAAGATCTATTTCCCCCTTCGGCTCCGCTCAGGGACCAGCGCTCTGGAAAATGAACTATTGAGAAGATGGGAAGATGAGATCGGTCCCTGAGCGGAGCTGAAGGGCAAATCACCTCATCCCCTCCACCATCGCCTTCACTCCTTCTACCGGTTTGGTGGCGGACCAGCCGAACCGTTTTTCAAATTTACTGCAGTCAAAGATATAGTCCTGTTCGTACTGGTACATCATCTCGGGAAATTCCCGCATCATGGGTATAAACAACCCCAGCAGGCGAAGCATCCAGTTGGGGACATGCTGCACCCGTGGTTCGATCGCAAGCTCACGGGCAAAAAGGGCGATCCATTTTTGGCCTGTTATCCGCTCTTTGGTAGTTGGCAGATGCCATACCTGGTTGTAGGCATCCGGTGTGTTGCCCAGCTGAGCCACGGCTTTTGCGGCATCCGGTGTATAGGTGTAGGTATGTACCGTATCCGGATTGCCAAAGGTCTGTGCCTTCTTACCTGCCAGAAAGTTTTTGGCAACCATTTCGCCCAACGCGCTATTTTTGTTATTGGGGCCGTAAAAATCGGCTGCCCTCGCCACCAAGGCCGTCAGTTTTTTCTCTTCTACCGCTTTGGCGACCATGTCGTAAACCTCTTTTCTGACAGCCCCTTTGCGGCTTGGGGGTTGCATGGGTGAATCTTCGGTCATGTGCGGAATTGCTGAGGCTGCATACATATACACATTGTCGAAAAAGACCAGTTTGGCCCCATGGGTTTGGCAGGCTTCGATAACGGCCTTCATAAAAGGTGGCCACATTTTCCGCCAGACGGCAATGTTGTATTCAAAACCGATGGTGACATAGACCACACCGCTCCCCTTGATTGCATCGGACAGTTGACTCAGATCGTTCACATCCAGCGGATAGAGCTCGTCTGTCTCATTCACAGCCTTCGGATTCCTGCTGACAAGCCTGATATCATCGGTGTAATTTTTTAGCTCTTTGGCGAGTGGTATCCCGATGGCCCCACCTGAACCGAGTATTGTTTGCTTCATAAATTTGAATTAATTGTATGTTAGAAATGTTGGTACGAAATATTAAATGATTGTTGGAAATTCCATAATTCACATATAATCAACAGATTGCTTCGTCGTTCCTCCTCACAATGACGGTCTGCCGTTGATTTTGTGAGGGTGGAGAGAAGGAGGCGGGACATCAGTTTTAGGTAATAGCAGAATCGCCGCCCGCCTCCTTCTCTCCACCCTCACCTCCAAAAAATGATCCGTCATTGCGACCGCGAGGCACGAGCGGGAAGCAATCCGTCGCATTTTCACAACTCAAAATAACCAACCATCATTTTTTTATACGGTAAAAGCAAACAGTCGTTTCATTCAAATTGACCCTTCGACAAGCTTCTCAGGGCAGTACAGCTCAGGGAACTCCTCGCTCAGGAACCCACACATTGGAAGATATGCTGTTGAGAAAATGTGACCGGTCCATGAAGCCAAAGAGCTCTGTGTAAATCTGTGCTCCTTTGTGAAACTCTGTGTAATAATTTGAAATCTCCGCAAATCTATTTATTTAGAATCATTCTTCTTAACTACTGATTTTCAGCCATTTATTTGTTTTGTATTGACTTATTTATATATTTGGAATGTTGTATAACCATTCTTCTAAACTCTTTTTAAGTGTATGCCTCTACATCTCAAACGTTTATTTATGACGGGAGTCGTAATTGTCTCCCTGTTTTTACTGCTGAAACATGCGCTAACTCCTGAATCTTTTGGCCAGTATGGTCATTACAGGGGTAATTCTATGGCTGAAATTGCGGCCCTTCCTGCCCATTATACAGGAAACAGTAGTTGTGTCAGTTGTCACGACACCATTATTACGATGAAGAGCGAGAGCTATCACAGTGAACTTTCCTGCGAAGGTTGTCATGGCGCTGCTTACAAACACATCGTGAGTCCCAAAACCGAGAAACTGATGAAACCTGATTCGAGGGAATTTTGCGGCAAATGCCACTCCATCAACCTGGCCAGACCGGAAAAGGCCATCGTACAGGTGAACATCAAGGATCATCATCCTGAAAAGAATTGCATCAAATGCCACAATCCCCATCAGCCATGACAGAGAAAAAAACAAGTTTGTCCCGTCGCAATTTCTTTAAGAATGCCGGGATCGCAGCCGGAACACTGGTTGCTGCCTCCACCCTGCCTGCCTTTGATGCTGTGTTGTTTGCTGCCGTGAAACGCAATACCAAAGGCCCCTGGTACGGAATCGCCATTGACATTGAAAAATGTATCGGCTGCGGAACCTGTGCCAAAACCTGCAAAATAGAGAACGATGTTCCCCAGGAACCCTTCTTCTTCAGAAGCTGGGTCGAACAGTACACCATCAAGAAAGACGGTACGCTCAAAGTTGTCTCCCCAAATGGCGGTATCGACGGCTTTACGCAAACCGTCCCGGCAGAAGAGATCGAAAAGAGCTTCTTCGTTCCCAAAATGTGCAACCACTGCGCCAAATCTCCCTGCGTCCAGGTTTGTCCGGTCGGGGCAACTTTCGAAACCGAAGAGGGGATCGTGCTGGTGGACGAAAAATACTGCATCGGATGTAAATATTGCATCCAGGCATGCCCCTACGGCTGCCGGTACTTCCATCCTGAGAAGCATGTGGTGGACAAATGTACCCTTTGCTTTCATCGCGTGAAAAAAGGATTGAATCCTGCCTGCATGGACAACTGTCCAACCAAGGCACGTATCTCCGGCGATCTGAACGATCCCGAGAGCGCGATTTCAAAATTCGTCCGCACAAAGAATGTGTATGTCCTTAAACCACATTTGAATACAGGTAGCAAATTGTATTACAACGCATTAAATCAGGAGGTAAGATAATATGAATCCGGAATTTGAAAGTTTATATCAGGCATTGTCGAAGGTAGATGGATTCATCTATCCGAACGAAATTGAGCTTAGCTGGTCCATACTGATCGTCTTGTACCCTTTTATTACCGGACTGGTAGCCGGAGCCTTTATCCTGGCATCACTGGAGCGGGTCTTCAACGTGAAATCGCTGAAACCCACCTATGTGATTGCCCTCTTAACTTCATTCGCCTTTCTGTTGGTGGCAACCATGCCGCTGATCTTTCACCTTGGTCAGCCTCTCAGGGCATGGGAGATCATGATAACACCCCATCTGACATCGGCCATGGCAATCTTTGGGTTTGTATATCTCTGGTATCTGATGATCGTATTGCTGCTGGAAATATGGTTTGACTACCGTTACGACCTTGTTCTTTGGGCCAGGGAATCAACAGGGATAAAAAAATGGATGTACAAAGCGCTTGCTTTGGGCAGCGACGACATCTCTCCCAAATCGCTGAAACTGGACAGCAAACTTGGCTACATTGTGACGGTACTCGGTATTCCCTCCGCCTTTCTGCTTCACGGTTACGTTGGATTTATCTTTGGATCGATCAAGGCGAACCCCTGGTGGTCGACGGTGATGATGCCGATCATCTTCCTCTTTTCGGCCATGGTATCCGGGATTGCGCTGGTGATGGTGTTGTTTATCGTGATCAACTACATCCGCAAACAGAAAATTGACATGTTGTGTCTCGACACCATTGCCAAATACCTGTTCTACATCATCATCATCGACTTTACGATGGAATCGCTCGACCAGATACACCGTTTTTACGAAGCCGAAGAGTCGTTTGAAATCATCTCGCTGCTGATGTCCGGACATCTGGAATTTACCCTTTTGGTCATGCAGATTGGTATCGGAATGATGCTGCCTCTTGCAACGCTGGGAATATTGCAGTTTTACAAACCCAAAGAAAAGCTTCGGATCACCATCTATCTGATCACAGGAATCCTGGTACTGATAGGTATTTTCTTCATGCGTTGGAACGTGGTGATTGGCGGCCAGTTATTCTCCAAAAGCTTTCTGGGCTTTACCAGCTTTAAGCTATCGCTGATAGGTTCGGAGGGCTTCCTGATGGCCAGCATCTGGCTGATCGTACCCTTCTTCATCCTGGCGTTTCTGCTGTGGATCTTCCCTCCTTGGAGGAAGACGCCGGTGGAACATTGAGAAAAAGTGCGCTAAAGTATTTAAAGTGCCTAGAGTGCCTAAAGTTGGGGACTCCCGAAACTTTCACATCGTTGCGCAAGTACTTTAGGCACTCTAGGCACTTTAAATACTTTAGCGCACTTCTCGCGAATAGTAAAATTCTTTAAAACTAAAACAATGGCTGAACAAAAATTGACCATGAAGGAGCTTGAGAATCGCCTCAACTCCTTTGATGAAAGACTCAGCCGAATCGAAGCCCAGCTTAGCGCGGGATTCACCGCGGGCCATTCGGTAAGAGTCGGATCATCTGCCTCACACATGAACCAGGAGGAGGAGTTTGCCAATCCTCTTTCCGAATCCAAGGTTTTCGAGCATGGACTCGCCTGGATTGGAAGCGCGGTCCTGTTGCTCGGAATGATTTTCACCATGTTGTTTGTGCACAATGCCTTCGGGGGAGTTGCCTCATTTGTTCTTGGCATCTCTTCGGCGGCGCTTACTTTTTTCCTATCCGGACTCCTGAAGAAATCGCTAAGCTACATGGCCTTCATGTTTACAATCTGTGCCCACTTGCTGATCTTCTATGCATTGCTGAGACTGCATTTCTTCTCAGAGACACCGGTCCTGGGCAATTTGTGGATCGCCCTGGCGTTGATGCTAGGTTCTGTTACTTTTTTGTTTTACAAGGCGGATGAGGCAAAATCCCAGCTCATGGGGTTTATTGCTTACACCTTGCTTATTGTTACAGCGCTGCTGGCCGACCAAACCCAGGTTACCCTCTCACTTTTTGTTGTAGCAACCGGCGCCGTTCTCTATTTTCTTAACAGGAATGGCTGGAGCACCCTGGTGATCCTATCCATTTTCATGGTATATATCGGTCATACACTCTGGTTGATCGGCAATCCACTCTCAGGGCATCCGGTTGCTGCCGTATCGACACCACAATTCAATGTGATCTACCTGTTTCTTTATGCCACGATTTATTCGGTAGTACCCTTCCTGAAACAATCCGGGAAGCTATCGGCCGAGGTGTGCAACGCGACGGTGATCCTCAACAGCATGGCTTTCTCCGTATTGCTTCTGCTAATCGTACTCACCTTTTACACCAAGAGTTACATCTGGATTTTCCTGGGCATCTCCATCACCTGCCTGGCCTACGCCATCGTTCTGAATTACAAGATCGAAAGCCGGTTCGACTCCTTCTTCTACGTCAATTTTGGCTTTATGGCGTTGAGTATTGCAGCATTCGGTT
Source organism: Prolixibacteraceae bacterium (assembly GCA_023229575.1). Lineage (GTDB taxonomy): Bacteria > Bacteroidota > Bacteroidia > Bacteroidales > Prolixibacteraceae > CAINVV01. The sequence continues at coordinate 38,330 of JALNYZ010000033.1, read as the reverse complement.
ATGCCGACCTACCGGGATCGTTCCTCTTCCTTGCCTGGCAAAGTATGGTGGTACTGGCCATCGCGATCTGGTTCAGGTCTAACCTGATTGTACTGATGAACACCGCGTTGTACACGGTTATCCTGGTCGCCTACCTTATCGCCTCCAAATCGATCGATTCCTACAACATCTCTTTCACCCTGATTGCCATCGCTTCTGCCCGAATACTGAACTGGCAGCAGAACAGGTTAGAGCTGAAGACAGGTTCCATCCGTAACTTTTATCTGGTGATCACCTTCTTTATCATGCTTTACACTTTGTACAATGCGGTGTCCCTGGATTATGTCACCATCTCCTGGGGTTTGGCTGCTGTTGCTTACATGATTATGAGCGCCATTCTCAGTAACGTGAAATACAGGTGGCTGGCATTTTTGACATTGCTGGCAGCCGTTGTCCACCTTTTCATGTACGACATTTCAAAGATGGGTGTTGGCTACCGCATTGTGGCATTCATTTTTGTCGGACTGATCATTCTTGGCGTTTCCTTTTACTATACCAAGAAGCTGAAAGGCAGCAAAGCAGACGAAGTTGCACACGCTTAAAATGTGGATATTTACGGATAAAAAATGGGGTTAGCGTTCGCGCTAACCCCATTTTTTTATCCATAAATATCCACATCGTGTGCCCTGATAGGCAATAGGTTTAGATCCCAGTTGTTCCTGGCAATCTCGATTTCAAGACAGCTGGTCCGGTAAACGGTATTCCTGAGCAACTGACTGCTGTGTGTGGCCAACCAGGAATTGCGGGTATCCACGTATTGTGAGATCCATATTTTTTCGTCACCTCCATTTTTAGGTGTTTTTTCGGGAAACCTCTTCCTGAGAAACATCATGATACTGCCGCTGTGAATGTATGAATCGTAGATTACCAGGGCCGACAGTGGCAGTGAAAATCCATTGTTGTCCATCCATTGCATGGCCGGCTGAAAATAGCGCAGGTCGAAGAACTGGTCCTGCACCTGCTGCATGACCGGATCATTTTTCCCGGCATCCTTCAGCAGCTGTTTGAAGACCGAATCATTCACCAACGGCTCTACACCTATCTTTGTCAGATATGGGGCAATGTCTGAACTGTAAATACCGTTGCTGTTGACATACATCTCCAGCAACTCCTCCAGGTTGCCGTATTCAGTCGTCTGGGACCTTCCGTAGGAGATCTGTTTGACCTTGTGAGGACCGTCATCCATGATGCTGATGAGGCCATATTTACCAGCCGCGCTGCTTGATTCAAACGCGTTGATCACCTGTTCGCAAATGTGTTTTTGTTGGTTGGTAAGTGTCATATTAGTGAATTAAAGATTAAATATCCGGTCTTGGATTGCGGATAGTCTCCTTTATCGTTGGCCCAAACCCCTGTGGTTTTGCACCTTTTTTACTGATCCTGACTTGTTGCCATTCCACCGACAAAGTCGCGGCAAGCTCTTCGAGAACCGGATCAGCCTTGCTCCCCAATTTTGCCTTTTCGGCAGCAGTCAAAGGCACCCTCTTGTAATTCGCCGTAACGAAATACCTGACGATCTTTTCGTCTTTCAGCACCAGATTCTTCACGTCTGATTCGGCCCTGTTTTTGTGCAATCCATTGGCAGATGAGGTTAACGGTGTAAGGTTTTTGATCATGTTGCCCTTTCCACCAAGATTGGCATTCAACAGGTGGCCTCTGATGTACCTTCGCGGGAAGGCCGCATCGATTTTGCTCCATACCTGTGGCGGCGTGGTTGATTGGGTACCCGGTGCATTTTTATAGGTGAGCTGACTTATTTTCATGGATGTACCGCCAATTTCTTCTCCCGCTGCACTCAACTGCATTGCCCCAAATTCGGGTTGAACAAGATCAACATCTTTCGTAGCCAAACCATCCAAAACCCCTGCTGCAATTAAAATTTCAGCGATCTTGTCCATGGCTTTGTATAGCTTATCCCGCTCTTCGTTAATTGGGGCAACATTGGCATCCCGATTGGTATTTAACTGTTCCAATTTTGCCAGTATACCCTTAATTTCTATCCTTTTGCTTTCAGCGGATGCCTTGTGCGGGGACTTTTTATCGATCTGCTCAACCAATTTCCCAAGTTCAGTCGGATCGCTTTTAACGATAACCCTGACTCCCGGAGGTTTTCCTTCAAGCAAAATCTGGTGTTCTTCACCAACTGCTGATTTGAAAGGCACCTTTTTGCCCCACCAATCAACAATCTTACCTGCCGCATCTTTTGCCTTACCAAACAACATTTTAGCTTTGTCGGCAATCCATTTGGCCACTTTGGCCAGCACCGCATCTACCTTACCCCGAATTTTCTGAATGACCGCCTTGATTTTATCTGTGATGGCATTCAGGTGAAGCAGTTGGGCCAGGAAGCTGATCACTACCGTGAGTCCGCGCGCCAAACCATTTTCGAGGGCAGCAGCGGCAGCGCCGATGTTGCCTGCCGCGATCTCTCCCACCGAATTAAGGAAGCTGCCTATCATCTGAATGATCTGCTTCGCCTTTTGGATGAAGAAGACAATGGTATCGTAAATGGCAATAATCGCCTTGACAATCCCGGCACCGGGTATAAAAATGCTGACAATCCATTGAATTGCCTGCTCAATGATCTTTATTTTCAGGAAATCTTTAACCGCCTCGATAAATGCCTGCTGCATCTCGCCGGCCATCTCCTTGAGCTGCTCCCAAGCGGCCATCGGCCCCTCAGTGATCAGGGTCTTGACCAGGGTGAAGGTTTTCTCAATCGTACTGACAACCGTTTCACCCATGACGACGACCATATGCCGGCGAATATTCTGATAGGTGATGCCGATCATCTGCAACGCCAGGCCCACGATGCCCTTCAAATCCCAGACCTGTGGCAAAACCAACCCCTCCAGCGATCCGGTGAGCCATTCGAAGAGCGAATTTTTCAGGTGTTTCAGGAAGTTCAATCCAAAGTTCTTAAATCCGGTGATGGCCGCATTGATCACATTTTTGGCAAACTGAACCGGTTGGGTAAAGATGCTCTTCAGAACGGATGCCCCTTTGCTCAGGACACCCTCTATCACGCCAATGGAGTAACCGGCTTGCTTCAATGCCCAGGTGAAGAACTTCTTCGCGGCCTGCAAAAGCAGGTTCCCAATCTTCGACAAGGCTCCCGACATGGCCTCTTTCATCTTTTCGATTTTGTCGTCGATGGCCTTGATGGCGGCCTCCTGTTTCTCCGCAAGCTTTTGCTGTAGTTCCTGCTCTTTCTTGCCAATAAAACTATCCAGACCATTCAATTTTCCGTTCATCTCTTCGGCCGCTTTTTTCCCGATATCCCTCAACCCGGGAGATAGTTTGCTCACATATACTGCAATCTCCTTCTTCGCTCCGGACAAAATCGACTTACACTCCGTAATGACATTTTTATTGGCGGTGGTAATGGCGGAGATCAGTTTGTTGATGGCAGTAACAAAAATGGTCCGATTGCGGTCGAAGATGGCTTTCACTTCGGGCAGGTCTTTCATGCCCAGCAACCAATCTTTGGCCTTCTTAAATTTGCCCTTAATCCCTTTGTACCGTTCAGATTTATAGGCATCCATTTCACTTTTCACCTGATCTTCGAACTGTGAAGTTGCCCTGCTGCTTCCTTCATCGAAACTCTTCATCGATTTGGTTTCAAGATCGGCCAATTTCTTTACCACGCTTTTTTGGGCAACAGTGTAGATCGAATTGATCTGTGCTGCCACCTCTTCGCGCTTCTTTTCGAGGGCGCTTTTGGTACTTTTCTGCTTTTGGGAGGTACCGGCCAAATCGTTTTTTCTTCTGGTTTTTAGGGCGGCACGTTCTTTCTTCTCTTCGGCTTTCAACTCCCCGCCAACCTTCCCTGCTTCCGATTTTGCAAAATTCTGAATGCTGGCAGGTTCGCTTTTCGCCATTTTCTCCATCCCCTTCTTCTCTTTGCCGGCCGCAGCAAGGTCACCGCTATCGACCATATCGAGTTGCTCCTGTGTGATCCCCTCCTCTTTCAGTTTGGCATCAGCCTCCCTGGTGAAGTTGCTCACATCCGTATGCTGAGGTTGAAGCGGTGCAACGGCGCCCTCTCCCAGATTCATTTCCGGCGTAGCCGGCTCGGGCTCCTCGGCAGGTAAAGCGGTAGGTATCTGAGTCGTTGGTGCCGGTGGTGGCGCATTCTCCATTTCTGAAAAGGTGGAGACAACCTCGTCCTTATCGCCTTGTACCGCAGAGAGTACGGCGCTGCTCATCGCTCCAGCCTTGTTATCTTTTTTGAAATTATCGACCTCTTCAATAGTTTGAGGGATGTTCTCGGACAGGGCGTTCTGTAGTTCCTGTTTCCCTTTTGATTCTACCGGAACAGGGGCCTTTTTGCCATCCAGCGCTCCTACCTGACTGGCATTGCTTTTGGACTGTTCCTCTGACAACGGAACGACCACAGACTTTTCGGTCTGTCCAAGTTTTGTTTCCGCATTATCGTGACGCTGTTCATGTTCACGAAGTGTCTTCAGCTTGTTTCTACCCCGTACCCGCACCGGCTCTCCTCTCATGGCAAGGAACTTTGCGACCTCGCTCTTACCCAATATGCCTGACTCAGCAAACCTTCTGGTGGAGGGAGATGGCAACTGCACCATACGGCCGGCTCCGGGCCGCAACCTGCCAGCATCCGCATGGGCAGCCGCAGCCGGAGTCGTAACAGCATGATTCACAGTCTTATGTTTAACAACTTCCATCTTTCAATCTATATCGGATTTCAGAAAGCGATGGGCCAATGCGGCCGGGATATTAAAATCTATTTCATTATGGTTATGTACCGACTCACCGAATTGTACCGGATGTAACCATATCCGTTGGTGGTTCTGGAGTAGGACAATACGTTGATGGAGTGGGCACAGGTCCTGACAGGAACCCAAAGCGGGGTATTCTGGTTTTGAACACCTCCCCAGTCGCCTTTTGCCAGCGTATAGGAATCCGAGGCCAGGGTGGCAGATGCACCATCTCCCCAAACGGCATAGACGGTATAGTTGAGTACATTGTTCTCCGGATCATTGGCGTCAAAATTGACCACCAGCCCATCGGCGGGCCCAGTCATCTGAACTATGTCACAGGCATTTAGCGCTGTTGCGCCATGTTTGACAGCGTTGATTTTAACGATCGGCACGGTATTGTCGATGTTGAGTGTCAATATTTGCGCCGGCACTACGATCGGATTTTTGGATGCATTGTAAAACTCTACCTGAAATTGATGAATGCCTTGTGACAGCTGACCCGAGTCAAATTGGAACAGCAAATCATGTATCGAATAATCTACCGTGATATCTTGCAGTTTATAGAAATTACCGGCATCAGCACTGAAAGATTCAAGCACATAATCATTAGCTGGAATGTTCCATTTGTAATTGTACCAGGCAGTAATAAAATCTGTCATTGCACCAACGGTGCCGACCCTGTGCTTAACTTTGATGAAGGTGGCACCACTGGCCGTAATCAAACTGCGCAAATTTGGCTGATTACCGATGATGTTGAGCAATCCGCCAAAGGCCGCATTTTGTACCTGAACCATGTACCCTGCATCAGTTGTTGCCTTTCCGCTGACACTATTGATCTTTGTGGTGGGGATTAAACCAACGCAACCGATAACAGGCCCCATCAAGGCGGGACTTATGGCTGGCCTTCTTGAAAAATAAAGGGTATGCAATGCTGCAAAGTTGGTCCAGAAATTAGCCGGAGTGTCTGCATCTAAAGCAGGTGTTGTAGAATGTATTTTAAGGCCAAAACGTGTAAACGGAGGCCACCAGAAGAAACCACCAAGGGCAACATTCAGATCTGTCAGTTTAAATTTGAATTTCCACACCCGGTGAGGCACAATGCCATCAGGAGAGGTTTCAAAGGCCGTTTTGAAAACAGTTTGATCCGGTGTGAGACCTGTCCAGGTGCCGGGAGCCAGATAAAACTGCCGGCCGATTTTATTCGGCATTTGTGGATAAATACCATAATTAGAGTCAACATTCGGGGTAATGTTGCCATCCCGGTTTCGGTCGAATGTAAACCAAAAATAGTCGCCAGCTCCGCTGTCGTTCCCTGTATCACCAACAATATCCAATGCTGCATAGAGAAAGAGTGCGTCATTCTTGGTGAATAGAAATCCTCCGGGAATGACCATCTTTCCAGCTCCGGCCCATACCGGGTCGCTCAGTCCTTCTGTTAAATTAATAGGCACATCGGCCCATTTCGAAGTTGTAATCATGATTTGTCATTTTAGTATTCATTGCTGCCTACTCTGTAAGGTTTTCGGCTGCCCCACTTCAATTTATCATGTAAAAAATTTTCATTAATTGATGAGTCAATATCGTTTAGTGAACTAAATCCTTTGTGTATCCTTCGTGCTTCCCTTCGCGACCTTAGTGGTAAAAAATAAGTATTTAACCACAATGGACACAAAGGTTTACACAAAGGGCACGATATAACAATTGAACCACCTTCTAATTCTAAATGTTTCTGAATATCATTTACTTAAAAGGTTCTGCCCTCCTTCATGAATTCTCGACGGATGGCCTCCTCCATGTCGGCCGACAGGATTTTGTTGTCGCCACGACTGATCGCTTTCAGCGAAACGGTCCTGACAACATTCATGATGGTACCACCGGAGATCTCATGTTGTTCCGCGACCTTGTCCAGGTCAACTCTCTTCTCAAGTATTGCCTTTTCCGAAAAGGCATTCTTCCAGATGCGGGCTCTTTCGGCCGGCTTGGGCATGGGAAACTGGATAACCGACTGAAACCTTCGCAGGAAGGCCGCATCAATGTTGTTTTTGAGGTTCGAAGCCAGGATCACCACCCCGTTGAAATCTTCAATCCGCTGAAGCAGATAACTGATCTCCTGGTTGGCATAGCGATCGTGGGAGTCTTCCACTTTCGACCTTTTGCCAAAAAGGGCGTCCGCTTCATCGAAGAAGAGGATCCAGTTCTTGTTTTCAGCCATATCGAAAATCCGGGAAAGATTTTTCTCCGTCTCGCCGATGTATTTGGATATGATCATGCTCAAATCAATCTTATAAACATCAACACCGCAATGCTTTCCCAGCAGACAGGCCGAGAAAGTTTTTCCGGTGCCGGGCAATCCGTAAAAAAGCGTGGTGTAACCCGGTTTCAGGTTCCGGCTCATCCCCCACTCTTTTAAAAGGGTGTTCCCATGCCTGATCCAGTGTTTGATCTCTTCCAACTGCTCCAGTGTAGTGGATGGAAGAACGAGATGGTCCCAGTTCAGTTCAGTTTCGATGAGCCGCGCAGGAAAATCGGTGTTGTAGTTGGGTTTTCTTTCAATGCCTGTCACAAACCAGTTGAGGTATTCCCTCGAGATTTGCAGGGCACCGCTAAGCATCGGCTCACCCGACTGAGGTGGCGCCAGGTACAGGACATTCTGTTTAGCAAAAATATGGTTTCCTTCAAAGAGCCGGGTCATCTCAAATCTTCGTTCCAGATTTTCGCCCGCAAGGATGAAGGCTGCGGTTTCTCCGGTAGGGATAAACCCGGAATGATTGATCCCTTTGAGTCCGCCAAATTCAGTAAATCCCCTCATGGTGGTTCTGTTCTGAACCCACAGGACATCCAGCAAATGTGGCTTGATATGCGGAATCATGGCCAGGATAAGGATCAGTCGTTCGGCGTGGTTCAAATGGTTCTCCCTGATAAATTTTGCATAAAAAGATTCGCTCCGCGAAAGATCGTCGGGAAAAATGGATAAAACATCCTCCTTTGAACCAGGCTTATCAAAATAGAAGTTAAGCCGGCTGTTCAAAACATTGGCAAACCAATCCATCTCAAGGTTCAGATCGCGGGCATTATCGGTCAGTTCTTTTGACATTCGGAATAGATTGGTTTGTCCATCCACGGTAGTTTGATGATCGAGTAACTCCATGGAATCGTGTTTAACAACATATCGTAGGCAGCGCTTTCCAGAATCACTTTCCATCCATTTTCGAATGGGTAAAGCATTCCGTTACGCTGAATAAATGTGGCTCTTAACCCATCGTTGGATGTATTTCCGAGGGAGCTCCAAAGACTTACCACCGCTTGAAGCATCGATTCGACCTCTTCCATTTGATTTTGTGTAAGCAGCCCCTTCGAAACGGCCAATGGGTCGGATGGATCCATTCCCAGCAAAAGTTTAATGAACCCCAATTCAAATTCGAACAATTCCTCCCGTCCGGTAGCCACAAAATGAAGCAATGCAGCAGCCTTCGCAAGATTTCTGACTGGAATCTGCTTATCCCCTTCGGAAATAATCCCGGAATTGATAAAAAGTCTTGAGAAAAAAGGATGCAAAAATACCAAACCTGCAAACTGAACAGAAATACCAAGTTCTCCCGACTGATTCAGTACAGGATTGGAAAATAAGGTTTTTGTGGAAGATGTCTGTGATGCCATTGATTTCGCAAAAAAGGAATTAGGTTCAGTGCTATTCTTCAGTTTTGAGATCACATCTAATTCATTACCTGTCCAAAATCCTGCCACTATCTCCTTACCAGGAAACTGATTCACAATATTCTGCCTATTCATCACAAGATATTCTGAAGGACCGGAAAAGTGATTTTTCCAATGAACAGAGGATGGAGAGAGCCTGGATTTCTTGTGGAGGTAAGAGAAAAACCGCTCAAAATAGAACAATCCCTCTTTAGACAATAGCCTGGCTGCAGCTTCCTTCCAATCCGGGACAGTGGTTGGATTATCATGACAATTGGATGCATGAAGAAAGGCTGCCACCAGCATTTTGGAGGTATGAAGATTAAAATGGCTCAATTCAGGAATCATCAATCCTTGCAAAAGAAGATTCAACTCCTCTTTTGCAACAAGCGATAACGCCCAACTCACCTCTTCTGTGAGCCTGACAACTTCTTCCACCTGCAGAAACTGGATAAGCCTGAACAGAAATGGCTGTGACACCTTATTCCTTCGAATATATTCCATCAATTGCTGCCGGTTTTCCTGGATGGCTTCAGGTAGAACCGTCACCATTCCCTCAGGTTGGAAGGCAGAATCTCCGGCCAAAACACCATTCTCCAGATAATAAAGTAACAACTCAAACTTATACTGTTTTAAAGGAATGGCAATCGTTGTAGATTTAGTTCCAGCACTTTCACTGGATCCTGGATTTTCTGACCTGAGCAGTTCCGAAAGCTGTTGATACAATCCAACCGCAACTTCATCCCAAAGTTCCTTGCCATAGGATACTTTCAGATTGATTTCAATTTTCGGAATATGGAAAATTTCATCTGTGGAGACGTATTCACTGAAAGCCCTGTCGAAAATTGGCAATAGTCGCTCTTCCCACTCCTGGTGAAGCTCTTTTCGTATGGCAAATGCCTGCTTCTCCGATGGAGTTGAAACCTGCCACTTCTGTCTGAAAATCCGGTGCGATAACTCCATTAAATATTTACCATTAAGTAATTTACTATTTACAATTTGGTTAATCACTGACGATTAAACCCTTGCAGCATAATTATTTCAACATTCAATTTTTCAAAATACTTGTTTCTAGCGTAAAGAAATATTCTTGACAAACGTATTGAGAGAGGTACTGCCAGTAGCGGTCATTGTTTTCATGGTATCCAGCGTAGAAGTGAGCACTGCGGCATCCTTGATCGTTCCCAGGCTGGCGCTTATCTCAGTCATGGCCTTGAAACCATCAGTTCCTACACTTAACTCGGCGCCCGACGCTGCCACAATCTTTGTGGTTTCGGTGAGGGTATCGGCAAGCACTACTTCCATCTTGCTGGCCATATCCAGGTAATTGGTTTTAATGGCAGCATCTGTGGCTTGTTCCGCCTTGGCTTTGTAACTGTCAACGAGCCCCCTGGCAGTTGCAATTTCATCTACCGCCTTTCTCAGGTTGAGGTCAGTAATATCGGCGCCAACTTTAACAGCCACCGGATTTGTCGAAATGTTCTTGATGATGGCATTGCTTATGCTGCCGAAAGATTCCTTGATGGTATTGAAATAGTCTTTTTGTTGCGTATCGAACCGCTTGTTCCAGTCGCCATCCAAAAGATTCTGTATATTCTTCGTTTTAACATCAAGAAGTCCGTCGAGATCCTTGGTTTTGAAATCATCCAACCGCCCTTTGATCTTGATATCTACCGGTTCCAGGATATTCAGTCCAGAATCGATCACATAGTTTGGCCTGAAAGGTTTGATGGCAATATCCGGTTCCAGCTGGTCGTTCTTTTCTGCATCGGTTTCCTGGTAAGGAAGCATGAAGTCGGCAATGATGGTATTGTTCTCGTCATAAACCAAAACAAAAGTTCCGCCACGCATGACCCCTCCCGCGTGTTCCAATCCGGGATGACTGGCTATGTAATTGTTAAACAATAGCCTGGTCTCCTTGATCTCAATGTCACGTTTGATCAAAATATCCAAATGGTCGAGCATATTCACATTCCTGTTGCTGACCAGCGAATCGAACGGGGTGTTGAATTCCGTCTTTGCAGCCACACTGATCTCACTTTTGAAAGTTCCCGACTGCTTCATCGCTTCGCCGAGTTGCGTTTGCCAATTGTCAGTTGCACTGTTTTGGACTGTATAATCCTGGTAAGGAAGCTTCAATTTGGCTGTTGCCCTCTCAACTACCGTGGAAAGCTCACTGTTACGGCTTTCAGCAACCTGGGCAAAAGTGCCCTTGTCGACCGGATCGAGGATCGTTAAATTTCCGAGTACCCTGGATTTCAATCCGGTACTGAATTGTTTCACCTCATCCAGCTGGTTCACAACATCCTGACGCATAAGATTGTGCAATTGATGCAGGTGTCCAAAATAGAAGGGAGGTTTGATAATGATCTTCGTTCTGTCCTCGCCAAGCATCACAGAGCGCAGGTTGATGGGAAGATTGTTGGTACTGATCTGATCCTCCAGGTATTTGTGGACAGCTACAATATTTTGTCCCAGAAAACCTTCTATCCTGAAAAAATCAAATTTTCCCAATTGGGTATTCAATGGAGCAGCGGCTCCTCCCTGAGCCCCATAACCGGAGGCGTTGTAGGAGTAATTCCTGTTGCTTTTCCCCCTTTTGTGCAGGCAGAAATTCCAATATTCATAGATTGGATGTGACGCGTCAATTTTATAATAATAAGGAATTGCACGCTCCTCCTGGGTGTACTCCTCCGATCTGCCGGGCGTAACGCGGATGGCCTGATTCTGGGTGATACGCCACAGGTTCACCGGCTTAACCATCTCGATGGATTTGATGTTCTCCAGTAAATTCACAGAGACATTCATACCAATTCTCCGGGTAATGGAAGGGACCAAAAAGGTCTCCAACTGTGTATTCAATTTGATGGCAAGAAACTGGGCATGCCTTCTTTTCTCCAGCGTATGACTGGTCAGGTGTGATGGATAAAACGCGGTTCGATCATCATCGTTTTCAGCAACGCCATTGAGCGAACCCAAAATCAGGTGTTTCGGAAACGCATCCTTGTCGGGCGAACACCAGGTGGAATCGTCAAAAAGAAGCTCATGAAATTCGTTGTAGGTCTCCGCCACATCCCTGAGAAAGTCGTAATAATACTGAATACCAATCTCATTGGCCGTATAATAATCATTCCAATTTTTCAGGATTGTTAACCAGGTTGCGGCAGGATCAGCCCCTAGAACCTCTTTCAGGAAAGAGCTGCAGGCCGGATAGATTTTGGGAAGCTGTGTGGTTATTTTGCCCTGAATCTGGCTGCAAACGCTTCGGTAAATGGAAACCAGCTGTGCATGCGCCTTCACATTGGAATTGATTACCGGACGATCGGTCACGATCTCCTCCATTTGACCGTATGCCTGGTGAGGCGTCTGGACCAGACTCTTCAACAAACCGATATATTCCTTGCTAACCAGCAGTACCCTTTGGTTGTTGGTCATCTTCTGTCCTGCATTGTTGCAATCGGTACCGGCGCACTGATCGGGATCGAAAATGTAACTCTCCATAAAGAGCAGGGCCACCATTTGCTCCAGCTTCAGGTCACTTTTGGCTGAGAATTGCTCCAGTGGAAAGGATCTTTTGTCGCCGGCATCCTTTGGTATCAGCTCATAAAGCGGGATCATTACTCCGTCGCGGTAAAATGGGGCATAAACGGGATTTTTATCATCGTACAGCTTGAACTGCGTAAATTGAACATCCGAACTAAAATAGAGCAGATCACCGTCCGTGGTCACCCCCATTCCGGCACTGATCGTAACCTGACTCCCGCTGTAGCTGACCTCCAGTCCGCAAATCAAACCAACACCAAGTAGTTTTGTACGGGTGAGCCGGGTCTGGTCTTCACTGTAACCGGAAACACTGTTCAACTGCGTGGCAGTAAGCACCTGGTCTTTTTCGAAGTAACTGTATCCGGTAGTTATCTCTTCCAGGCTTTTCAGAATCTGTGTCATAATGTTCTATTTTAGCGCGTTACATTATAATTTCTCATTTTCCAGTGAGCCGATGGCGGTATCACCGAGGATAAATTTCGCCTCATTGGTGTCGCAAGCGCGCAACAGTTCAGAGGGATAGATGTTTTTGACTGCGAAAAGGGCCTCTATGAAGGCTTTTAGTTTGATCAACCTGTCACTGCTTTCCTTGCCACTTTTCAGATAAATCCAGTCGCGATAAGCCTTTTCAAGCATGGCCATGTCCTCCTTCCCGATCCAACAAACCTTTGGCAGAATATGTGCAGGGGTCTCTTCACGGATCACCTCCTCCACAAACCTGCGGAAAGGCATATTTTTGAACCTGCCATTTTCAGCCGGAAGGATCACATGGATCCGATAGGAATAGGGGTCGAAATCGGCGCAGGAGGTCTGTGTCGCAGCGGTACAGATTGGAAGGAAAGGATCGCCCGCCAGCTCTGGCCGCAGCAAAATATTTTCGATCAGGAACATACCTTCATCGCTGAAATTCTCGACGAGATAGCTGATTAAATCTTCTATGGCCTGGTCCCGCTCCGCTTCGGTATCGAAATATTCAATCCGCCTTGCAATCACCTCACCAGTGCCATCAATCACATTGAAATAATATCTGTTGTCGATGGTTTTTTTAGTCTCGTACCAGGAAGGCTGCATGGCGGCTTGGATAGCCATCTTCATCGCGTTACGGGCAAGGGCTTCTGTAAGATAATGAGCGCTTCCGCTGAGGATAATTTTGCCGGTATGGCTGTTCCGTACCCGGAACCTGAACTCATCACCCGGAGTGGTATCTATTTCAGAATAAATAGTATAGTCGACATTGCTTAGGTTCCTGCGTGAGAAATTTGGAATCGCCAGCAATTTGGCCAACCTTTTCTCCAGGCCGGAAACATTGAGACTGTTCCACAAATCGCTATCCTCAGTCAAACTGTAGTTCCAGGCAAGCGACCGCTCACTGCTGATTGCCGGATAATTGGCCAAAAAATCACATTTGTAACGGGCAATGGCCTCCTCACTCGCACCCAAAGCGGTATGGACCACATTCGCGAAATCGGTGAAGCGCTCGGCGAACCTGGCAATCAGGTGGTCCAGAAAACGGTTGCGCCTCTCCGTATGCAGCGACTGATCTTCCGTTTTCGTTTCGAGCATCGTCAGGATATCATCTCCGGTAGGGCCATAAATCTTTTCAAATTCGGTAAAAGAGTCGACGACCTGATAATAATAGGTGCGCTCCACCTTGGGATCGGTAGAGAAAAGCTCTTTGAGGTGGCTCAATTGGGCGAAATAGTTGGCCATCAGCTGGTCGAAGAAGAGCAGGTAGGCCTTAAGTTGTGCGGCCAATGCCTTTTGCTCATCTGAGGCGGTGGACGTCAGTCCCGACTCGCTCAAACCGTAAAGAGCAGGAAAATCATTTTGAAAGGAGTAGTATTTACTTAGATTCCTGAAAGTTCCCAGTGGGATCTCCAGGTCGTTGGCAGTGCCAGGGGCCGGTTTCCCGGCAAATTCGGCATACAATGTGTTTAGTTTTTCGAGTACTTTTTCAGCTTTCGGGTAAACCGGCATGTTCCGTTTGAAAAACTTTAAAAAGTAGTTTGTATCCTCGATAAAATCGATGGGCAGGGTTGGTTTTCTGCCCGGGAGCACCTCGACAACCCATTTGTTTTCAGGGGGTAACACAGGAACTGAAGGATCTTCAGGAAAAGGCATAAACAAAATATTCCTGACAGCCGCCACCCCTTTGATATCCATAATCAGGTTGATAACATCCGAAAGGTAAATCGTCTGGCGAAGTTCAGCGTTTTCAAGCTCAGTTTCGTCGATAAATCCATTGGTAAGGGCCGGACCATCGAAGATTTCGTCGGCTGAATAGAGGGTCCCATCACTTTTTTTGCGCCCGAGCATTTCACTCAAAGAGTAGAAACGAACGGCGGGACAGAGGTAATTTTGTACCCTGAAGAACATCTCCGCTTTTACTGCCGAAACGTCTGCATCGCTCTCAAGTTCAAGCTCACAACAAAGATTAAATATTTGATTTTCAACCTCTTTGTAACCAACAAAATCTTCACATAAATTTCTGTTCGCCTGTAAAAGACTAAAAACATTGTTCTTAATCTGGTCTTTCTGGGCCTTCTTGGTGATTTTGTCAGTATACTCAATGGTTAGGTCGTAAAGGCCGGAAATTTTGATCTCTTCGATTCCCTCCAGTCCGGGATTGTCGCTGCGCAATTCGCCAACCACCGTATCTGCGAAATAGGATAGTTCATGCGGGGTAATCCAGCCATTCTTCACCCCATCCAAATCCACCAGAGTCTTTCTGTAATCGTTGATTGTCAATGCCCTGTTGGGAAATATCTTTCTCGCTGTGAAAAATTGTCCGGCCATGTTGGCCTCATTATCCTTTACAGTAGCCAAAAGATCTTTCACCGGATAGTTTGAACGGTAACCCAGATCGGTCAGCGAATAGGCCAGCAACTCCAGAATCGTGATACCGGGATCATGGACATTGTAATCTGTCCATATCCTGCTCGAAAGTTGCTGTACATGACTGAGACCAATTGCATACAACTGCTTGTGGTCGACCGGCAACTCCTTCGCGCTCTTCTTCGGTATGATCAATTCTGATAACATGGCTTGAGTCTTAGTAAATTTCCCGTATAACATGCGTTTGATCCGAAACCAGGATTGTATCAGGTGTTTCGGGCTGAACCTCATCCAAATCGTTGGATTTGCCTGTCAGTTCAGAGATACTACAGAGGTAGAAGTCTTCTATAAAATCAACATAATCAATCTCTTCCACAAAATCCAGCAACACCGATTTGTAAATTTTCCCGCCAAATGTGATATCCTTGCCCGTTGAATAAGCCCAGGGGGAAAGATATTGCCGTATTTGCTCCTTCAGCTTTTCAGAATAAAAATTGAACTCAAATCCATCATGAAATTTCACTCTTAAATCCAGTTGCAACTTCTGGTAAGCTGGGTTTTTGACTTTGACCTTTACCTGCATGCCGCAATGATTGCTGACAAATTCAGTTATTCGACTGATCGTATTGCCGTTCACTTTGGGAGCCAGGGGATCCACCGCATTTTTGTTGGCCAAATTGGGAACTACCACCAGCACAACGCTTCCGGGTGCCAGCCAGCAATATTTGTTCATCCCTGGAATAAATTTCGCGTGCGGAATGCATTTAACCTTGTGGACTTCAGGAAACGCTTCGAGCACCATCCGCTCATAATCCCAGGCAGTGATACTCCGGTTTTTGTGACGAAGACGTTCGGATCCACGCGTATAATAGGCAGGACTCGTCTCGGATTGCTTTCCTCCAAAAGAGGCATATGGCTGAGCAACGGTTTTGACTGCGGCATTCCCGTTCTTTAGTTTGGCAATTTTATTTTTTTCGAGAGGAAGGGCAAGATGGTTCGGATCATTGTGCTGATCCGCGAACTGAACCTCAATCGCATTTGGCATCACCGACACCAGCTGGCAAACGGCATTCACATTCTTTTTGACAGAGGCCCTGATCCATATTTTGCCCACCGGCATAAGACTGTTGACCGTGGTGGCATCATGGGGTATGACAAATTTGACGATACCACTCCGGAGTAGTTTATTGGTCGTATCAAGTACCACTTCACTTTTGGCCATCGGTTTCCAGTAATTGTCGCAAAGTACAGCCCAATCGACGGTTACCTGGTCCAGATCAGGATCTTCACTGCCTTCAGCAACCTGGAACAACACGCTTACGCTATCACCAGCTTTCAAATCTGTGAAACCAATGAGCAGTTCCCCCTCATTTTTGTATTCGGGCATCAGGGATACTGATTTGTCGACCAGGAAGCTGAAAAGGTTTCGCTGGTAACTGTGCTCCTGAATTTGTCCAAGATAGGCTACCTGGAAAAACTGAATCTCATCGTTGGCGAAATCATCGAGGGATAACGAGTTGATGCTGACCTCATCCGAAGTGGCTTTGTACGAAAGTGAAATATTTTGAATCATCGGTGTATACGGCTCGTTCAGCGCCACATAGGCCGGAGTACTTCCATCCTGTTTTGAATATGCGAGTATTTTTTCTACCGTTTTCTTAGGGTACTCTGCATGAAAAAAACTTTTGTTTAGCGTAAACCGGACGAATCCCTTTTCCGGATTTACCACTGCCGGGGTATTTACAAGTACCGGACTAAAAATTGCCAACTCCCGAAGAAATTTTTTGGACCATAGTGTTTCAGTCTGCCGAAGGCTTAGGACTTTCAGCCCCATAGGATAAAATAAGACAAAAGGAAGCGCGCCAGGAGTGAAAACGAAGTTGTGAGGATTGGAAGCATTACCAGATTCAAACAAATGGACGCTGTTTTGCTGGTATTTCCCATTATCTCGGTAGGAAAAAGCAACATCAGCTGTAAAGCTGTCATTGCTTACTGTTTCACCATAACCGCTGTAATAGCTATTGAAATTTGAAGGGGCATTTTTCCAGTTGACCCCGATGGACAGTTCTGTCAGTTTCTTTGAAAGCGCTTCGGAATAGCCTACCAGGAAGGTCGATCCTTTGGTGGGCGCCGCTCCGAAAGGGGTAAATGGTTTTTTGGGGTTCAGTATTCCCTGGTCCCCTTCCAGCGATAGCGACGTAACACCCGAAACCTCAACTGTTATCCGGGCTTTTTGGATTTTCACCCCTTCAAAATCGCTGTATCCCAGCGAATCAGCCGATAATCCCGTTTTCAACAAAAGCTGAATCACCGGAGATGCTGTGGTATATCGGTAGCCGTGAATGGAAACATTGTAATCGACAATAGCTTTCTCTGAAGCAGGTACGGTGATAGAGAACGACAATACATTATCTTTAAAAATTGGATCTGCGGCATATGGCCCTATCCAGCTCTTTTCGCCTGTAAGATAGAGATCGAAAGCTCCCTTGAGTCTGCTATCTTTAATTAAGGTACCATCTACATTGGAAAGTGTCAATGAGAGGTTCACCTTCCGGGCGCCTTCCTTCATTCTTAACACGGGGGCTGCAATGGCAAAACCGATCTCTGCCGCAGGATTCTTAATACTGCCGAATGGCTGCCACTTGGGCTCGTCGCCTGTCAATTTTCCCCCCATGCCATCGGAGGAGTTGGCAACAGGGGCGTACCTGACAGTCCCATGTCCGTGCCTGTCGTAATAGAAAGAGCTTAACTGGTCAATTTTGGCATTGTTGATCACCGTTTCACCGGTAGGGGCATAGATCAGTTCTACTTTAGTTTCATCTTTACCGGCCGAAAAGAGATCTTTGGGGCCAATGCTAATCGGATCCACGTTTTTCTTAAGTTCCAGAACGACATGGGCCTTATCAGGAACAGCTGGTTTTTTGACAAGACGCAATACCTCAGAAAAGTAGAAATCCAGATGACTGCCGGTAAAACGGTTGATGTTTTTTTGAGCGCCCTCCTGGTAAAGCTTTAAAAAACTGACAAATAGGGCCAAATGAGGAGGCACATCACCATCTTTGTTCTTCAGTACCTCTCTGATTTCAGCCAAATTTGCCGGGAAAAAACCGGTCCAGTCTCCAACCGGTTTTGACGGATCTTTGGGATAATATTTGACGAATGAGGCGAATTTTTGGGTAAAGAGCAGCAACTCCTCATCCGTACGCTCATCAACATCAACGAAATGAGTTCCCATCTCGACTGGCATACGCATCTCCTGAGACTGTCCGTGCCGAAAAATGAGGTTTTGTATGATATCTTGTGTATCCATATCGGGATTTTCTAACTGTTGTTAAAATCAACTGTTTTTCGAACTTCGTTGCTGTCGGTGGTGTAGAAAGGAAAGACCAGGTTGTATCGTGAATTGGTAGAACGGGTGACATAATCGAGGATGATACTGATTCTACCCTCCAATTCTGCCGAAGAATCAAGCTCCAGCGATATCAGATTGATCCGGGGTTCATAAATCAGTATGGCATATTTGATCCGGTCCTTTAGCAGTGTTTTTGCTGTGGTACCCATGGGTTCGAAAAGCATTTCGTGCATATCCAGGCCATACTTTGGATTCATAAAGCGCTCGCCAGCCGAGGTCCCGAGTAAAATCTTCAAACTGGCCTGAATATCCTCCTCATCAGCTGTCATGCGCAATTCACAAGTTTCCTGGATAAATTCAGGAGGAAAGCTCCATCCGTTCCCCAAAAACGAAGTATAAGCACTATTTTGTTTGAGTTCGTCCATTTTGCATTATTTAATATACTTTGATCGCCAACTATCCCAATCCTTAACTTGTAATCTTTATTTTTTAATTATCCTATCATCACCGTAAAGCACCCAAGAACAATCGAGCCCCCATGAGCGGTTGAATCGCCCAATCTTGCAGCCGGTTTGCCTCCGATCATCACGGTAGATGAACCCATCGAAATGGAATCCGGAGGCCCGCTGCAAATACACTGGTCGCCAACCACTGCTGCCGGAAGTCCGCCAATCATCACTGTTGGTACTCCGGGAGAAGAAATCGGCCCGCCAACATGAGGCACAGGCCCCGGTTCGACCATGGGACAAACATGCATATCTGTTAATCTAGCTGCCGGTGGCATAATCTGTAATCTTTAATTTTTAATTGATCTGAACCATCGCCCCCTTCAGCGTCAGTGAACCAGATGCAGATACTTCCGCACTCGCCGATCCCTCCGCCTTAAAAGAAGCTGATGCCTTTTGTTCCACATTAAGACCTTCCACTTTGACATCCTGCTGGGCTTTGATCTCGATTTTCCCATCGCTCTGAATAAGAATTCCATCGCTGCTCATGACAATTTTATTTCCATTTTCATCCATCATTTTCAGCTCACCGGCATCCTCATCCAGTGTCACTTTCTTTCCGGCAGGCGTTTCAATTAGTATGACTTTTTTGTCATCATCGAAGTGCAGCTTCATGCCCGAACGACTTTGGTACATCTTTTCGTTGTTGTCGTCCGATCCTGTTAAGGGAGCCGCTTTTGCGCTCGAATGGAGCATTCCCAGGATAACTGCCTGCCGGGGATCGTCGTCCAGGAAACCCAGTACCACCTCGTCTCCTACTTCGGGACGGAAAAAGAAACCGCGCTGGTCGCCGGCATCGAGGGAAGCAATTCTGGCCCAGGTCCCGTCACCGGCATTATCGACGACGGGCATTTTGACCTGCACCCTGAATTCATTGTCCGGATCTTCATTGCTTATCACCACACCGATTTGCAATCCATTAATGCCCGGCAAAAGTCCACCGGCTTTGGGTGCAGACACTTCATTTTGTTCGGTCAGCTGATCAATTGTATTTCCAAACTGAATATGCGTCTTCCAACCTTCCACCAGATCAAAACTTTGCCTGACACCGGTAACGAAGACTTTGCCATTGTACCTGTCGCTAATCCCCGCGATGGTGACAAGATCGCCAGGATTCACAGTTGCGATCCCTTCACATTTCATCCGGCCGCTCACCTGGCTCATTTTTGACCTGAGCCATTGGGCATCTGCCCACGATTGTGCTTCCGGTTCCAAAAGCGAAGTCTGTTGCAGGTGATAATGATCAGGACCCGCCACTGAGGCGAGGTCGCTGCTGACGAGGTTTCCCGGGGCCATGGTTCCTGGATCGGCTCCATCCTTTTCGATCAGCGCTTGTTGCGCAGGATCCCAGGCTACCCCCTTGACCGCCTGCTGTTGACTGCGGGCATCAATTTCAGCATCCATCTCCAGGATGGTAGCGCCAAACAGAAGCGTACAAACGGCGCTGCCACTTAACACCGGAGCCTTAACTGCCACGGTATCATCGTTGGTGAAGACCATTTTACCATTGGCCTGGGCCCTGCTAAGCAGGAAATCCCAATCAGTCGAGTAGTACTGAACCATCTGTTTGTGCGTAATGGTGGTCGACTCAACATCCGGGGTAACCGGAGCATTGCCCAGGATAGTTGTCAGGATATCACTGTCCGTTTTGTCGGTGAAGTAGCCGTTTTTACGGCCAATGGTCAGACCAACAGCCTTGTGCCTGCACTCCACAATCAATTGCGGAGCTACATTGTCGCGCACTTTGATGCTTTGGCGTACAACGATTCCCTTGAAAAGCGAGACCGGGTCGTTGGTTGTTCCGGCAAGAATTTCAATCTCATTCCCCGGGATGAACAATTCCGAATTGCTGGCTTGGAAACTACTTTCAGAGGCAGCGCCATCCAGGTAGACCAATCGGGCTGCCGAGATTTTGTCGGCAGCTTTGGTTACCGTGACAGAGAGCAACTGATAGGTGCGTTCTACCGTCTGACCATTGATCTTGACAGTAAATTCGCGGTGTTCAGCAGCAATTGGCAATGTCCTTTCTTCAGGCATGGTTACTTTTCTAAGGGTGGAAAGAAAACGGTTGTTCCTGTTTTTAATCGTCTGAAATCATCAATCCTGTTGGCTTTGGCCACATCCATAAAATATCCCGGATCGCCATAAATCTCATAGCACATTCCCGGCAGGGTATTACCTGCTTTGACCATCCTGACATGGGTCAGATCGGGCGAGTGGTCCTGTGCCATGGCAACCCTCGACTGGTCGTCGGAATTGTCTGTGAAGGTGGCAGTGATAACCGCCCTAAGCGGAATTCCGTCGGGCCTGAACATCTTGTAAACAATGGAGGCCGTTTTGAGAATACACCTTTTTACCTGCAGGGTTCCCCAGACTACTTTGAGGAAATTGGGCCTGTGGATATCCCCATTATACCCCGTAACCGTCTGGAATTGCTCAATTTTCTGTTGCACATCCACGACAGTTCCACCAGCACCTGTCCCATCGATAAAGAAGGTAAGGGAAAGATCACCAGGCTTCATTTTTTTGAAGTTCATCCTGCTGTTGGTGGTCCCTGATCCCTGGGCGCTGTCGTACTCCATTTCGTAAGCCAACGTAATTTCGTTCGGGTTTACGAACGATACAAACTCACCAATGGGTGTGCCTGAGTAATCCGGCTTGGTATAAGCCTGAATCTTCAGTTTTTCAAGAGTTCCCCTGTTGTCCATGGTTATCGCTCCGCCTTTTGTTTCAGAATTTCAAGTACTCGCTCAACACATTCACTGACGATAACCTGTTTCTCCTCTGGTGAGAAGGTTCCGGAAGGGGCCCCGCCGGAATCCCGGTTGGTTACCTCAACGGTAATGACTACTTCATCAATGATAACAGGCATATACTATTGATTATCAACGGTAAAATATTGATAATAAAGTTGAAGGGACTCGACCACCACTGCGTTGTTGGATGAATTAAAATCACTGACCGACCATTTTGTAGGATAGGCATTGATAAGATGCCAGGTCATAAGTGGCTCGTGACTATCGTTCAGCAGTTTGATGAAAATCTCCTTGGGCTCAATATCCAGGTTGTTGATGCAATGGTCGATCCATTGGGTCAATTCAGACCTGACGAGCAATCCACGTTTTAGCGTAAGCTCCGTAAACCGCACACCAGCGGGATATTTCTGGGCAAAGCGATTTTCTCCTCCCTCTGCAACCTCCTCAGTCTTCATCTCAACGGAGAGTCCGGAGACATCGGTAAATCGCACGTCATCACTATTGGAGTTCAGATCAGGGACCTCCACTTTGAAATGGAATCCAACGGGAGGATAGTAATTGCCCATTAGTCGTTCTGTAAATCAAGTCCTTCGTGTGCCAATTCAATCGATTCGATGGCCACCTCATTGCCCGATGCTTTGAGCTGTGGCCCTTCCACCTTTACAGGAAACGCGTTGTGGGCTTTCCAGACCATCACTGGTGCATGCTCTTCATTCAACAGACTGATTACCAAATCCCTTCGCTCAACCATATTGAGCTTGATGGTATTGAGCCACTTGAAGAATTCGTTGTCGCTTTTGACTACCCCTCGCTTCAGGGTGATGTTGCTGAACTTCCGTAGTCCGGGCATTTTTATGGAGGAGTACTCGGGAAACGAGCCATCACGGTATTCTATGGCCTGATTTTCCTGCGTAAGGCCGGTCACTTCCGAGAAGCCGATCCTGGTTCCACCCCACTCTACCGTGAAATGGAATACTGGTAATGGATAATTTGCTGCCATTTTTGTTGGATTTATGTGTTTATATTATGATTTAAGATGTTTGCAATTTGTGTGAGAACTTCAGGATGATGAATTCGGCGGGGCGAACTACAGCCATTCCGATCTCGACATTCATCCTTCCTTCGAGAATATCCTGAGCTGTCATGGTTACGCCGATGCCGCACCGAACAAAGAAGGCGTCTTTGGTCGTTGCACCGGCCAGCGCCCCTTCGCGCCATTTTTGGGTAAGGTAGTTTTCAATCATTCCGCGCACTTTTACCCAGGTATTGGCATCGTTGGGTTCGAAGACAGCCCAGTAGGTCGATTTTTTTACCGACTCTTCCACCATGTTGAAAAAGCGGCGAACCGGTACGTAACGCCATTCGTTGTCATTGCCTGCGAGCGTCCGGGCTCCCCATACCAATGTTCCTTTCCCGGCAAATGCGCGGATGGCATTGATCGACTTGCCCGTATCAGCATCGACATTCATCACATCCTGATGGGCATTGTCAAGCTTAATAACCGGCTCTATAACGCTTGCCAGACTCAGGTTTGCCGGAGCTTTCCACACACCCCGATTTTTATCTGTAATAGCATAAGCTCCGGCAACTGCTCCACTCGGAGGAAGCACCACGAAGTGGTTCTTCAGTTCTGCCTTCACGAAGTTGTATATGGCCGTTTTGGAATTTTTGAGCGTATCCAGTGTGCCTGAGCTGCTCGGGTATGTGACGGTGACATTCGACTCATCGGGCTTCAGGTAAAAATTCATAGTAGTTTTGATGAACGGATAGTAAGAGGCCCCATATTTCAGGTAATTGTTTCCAAAATAGCCTCGGTTGGTAGTCAGGGATGTGCTGTCCAGGGCCGTATCACCATTGAAAATATCGAAGATGCCAAAGCGGTCACCGAGGGTATTGCATTGCAGCAGAACAGCCTGGACCAGTGTTGTATAATCAGCTGTGGTCAGTTTAACAGCCTCCGGAATAACGATCATTGTTGGTTCATCTACAAGCGCCAGTTTGTCCAAACCATCCTGCAAACCATACATCGTAGCCTTCACGGTAGTAGCGTCACCGGCAAGGTCAATGGTATGGGACGTCTGGTAGGTTCCAACTGAAATGATGTAACACTGTCCTCCGCCATTTTCGAAAAACATCTTGACACTGTAATATAAAATATAATAAAGTGTTGGTTCTGTTATCGAGGTAAGGGTTGGGGCGCCGAGACTATCAACGCCAACGGTAATGGCAATGGCGTCTTCGTGCTGCAGGCCAAAGTAAGTCTCAAACTCTTTTAGGGAGTAGATTTTAGTGGGAACGAGAATCAAATCATCTGCCATCTTTTTGATGGCAAAGGAGGTGTAGCCGATAAAGGCCGGAATGGCCGTTTCCACTTCGGCGACAGAAGGTGGAAAAACCGAAATCTCTTCCACGTAAACATCAGGTGTTCTGTAAGTTGTCATAGTCGATTTTTTTATGGTTTTGAAATTTGAATGATAATATCTGAATTGGGCCTTTCGATGCCCGGTAGCGGTAAGTGTTTAAGGATCACATCTGAATTTTTGCTTAATTGGATCTTCCTTCTGGCTTTTTCAAGCCTTGACACCGGGCTTTTCGATTTGAAGAGAATAACGGTCGACCCGCCATCTGTCAGAAGGGATGGAGAAATATCGGTTGCGGCAAAAGAGCCCTGCCCCACTTTGGTAAAAAGTACCTGCGGACGAACATCCTCGTTGTATCCGGCATCTGAAACCGAGAGGTGGCTTAGCTCAGAGGAGGTATAGTTTTTACCTATGATGTAATATTTTAAAGTCTCCGCCCTGGCGGAAAAATAGAGGGTAAACAGAGGTGGTACAGGTGTAGGGAAAGCATCCGAAAGATTGATCTCAACGATGCCAAAAGTCTGTTGTCTGGCCAGATCGGGGTCAATATAACAGAGGCTTTTTTTGGTGGAGCTGCCCTGCTTTTCATTCAAAGAGTAGAGACCAGGCGGGAAACCTGACATGTCGAACGAAACCGGTGTTGAATCGGAGAGTTCAGACACTGTTTCTGTTTGCAGGATATTGTTCTGGCTATCCTTCACCGATACGGTCACAGGTCTGTTAATTTTTGTAAGCGTATAAGAAAATATAGCCCTGACTAACAGTGTTTCCACCGGCAAGTCAAGTGTGCTTGGTGCCGATTGGTTTCTGTATAAGGGTGTGGTTCCTTCTTTAAAATCTAGTTTTGTGATGTTGCTGAAATAGGGATTGGTCAATTTCAGACCGATTCTTATCGCTATTCCCGAAACTGGAACAACCGGTACCCCCAACTCATTTTTCTCACAAAGAAAGTAGCAGATCCCCTTGTCTATACGGGAAATTATTCTTCTCTCCCGCAGAATCCGGCCACTATCCGCAGGAATGAGGAATTCAAAATCCTGACAGACACCGTTATAATAGGTGTGTGCTATTTGAACTGAAAACAATATGCCAAAGGAGCTGCTCATCGTTTGTGTATATTGGTTTTAACTGTAATAATTGGCTTCTGGATTGCAGTGGCAAACTCGTCCTGAATGACTACCATGCGTATTTTGTAGGCAACTGATGGCAAATGTTTTGCCCCCAGATAGGCCCAAATTTGATTAAGCTGCTCGACACTCAGCGACTCCAGTTCAACAGTCAACTTCCCAATTTTCGGGGAAAGCGCCGGATACTCTTCTGCCAGGAAGACCGGGTGTGACTGGAAGAAGCCCAAAACCAGGGCAATGGCCTTCCATGCCTCTTCGTAAATGCCAAAGTTGGCAGCAAACATGGCATGAAGGATAAATTTGAGTTCCGGTTCACGACGCTGGTGCTGACCGTCAACATAGGTAAATTCGGGCAATTGGGCTTTAAAAATATGCTCTTCCTCCAGGTTAAAAATAGTCAGGGCGATGGAATCATCCGCAAATGCATACTTTCCCAATTCATTAACAATTTTGGACAATTTAACCTCCACTGTAGTAGCATTGGTTCGCATATGGATATAAGCGTTCAATTCATCCCGAAGGAAGAGCAAAGCCTGATCGATCATATTTCTAAAATTTTAGAAATTTGATTTGAGAAGATTTAGATGGATCCGGTAACTTCGATTTATTTACCGCACTTCAGTCCCCTTTCTGTTCGCCGGTATTTTCATCCGGAATGAAACGGATTTGGATGATAAATATCACTGAAGATTCAATTCGGCTTTCGCCTGATAGTTAAGTTTATTGAACGCGCCCACAATTCCTTTGGTGCTTCTAAACACCTTGATGACAAAAAAACAATTATACACTTGTCGTTATTAATCCGGAATGATTCTAAAAGGTTACCCCGATTTTTAGAAATAAATTATAAAAAATCCTTGTTGAGATAAAAAAAAGTCTTTTTGACAAAACAATATATGAATTTTGGAATTATTCCATTTAATATTCATTTAACAATAATTTTTTAACCTACTCAATTAATATCAAATATATTACCAGACTATAATATTTTTATAATCATTATATTTAATATGATATTTTATTATGCGATTTTTCTTATATTTTTTGAAAATTTTAAATTATGTGAAAATTTGATCAATTTAAATTCAGATGCCCTGAGTATCGCAAGACCAACTTCAACGATGATCCTTCCCTCCTCAACATCCAGCGATGTCATCGTGGTTCCTAATCCGCACTTAACGTAAAATGCTTGTTGCGGAGAGATACCTGCGAGTGCACCCTCCTCCCACTTCGTGGTAAGGTAGTTTTCGATCATCATGCAAATTTTCATCCAGGTATTGGCATCGTTGGCCTCGAAAATAGCCCAACAGGTAGAAGTCCTTAGTGACTCTTTCACCATGATCCTGAATCGACTAACCGAAACATACTGTTCTTCATGGTCATTCTGATCAAGTGTTCTTGCCCCCCACACAAGAATACCTTTACCGGAAATTGTGCGAACTTTGTTAATGGATCGTGCATGATCAACATCGCAGGCCGGATAAAAGTGCTTATCAATTGCCACCAAAGGCTCCATAACACCATAAAGAGTTAGGTTTGCAGGCGACTTCCAAACTCCCCTGTTCTTATCTGATGTAACATAGGCGCCAGCCACAGCACCACTGGAGGGGAGGTTGACAAATCTATTTTTCAACTCACGCTTAACCAATCTGGTGACAGCCCACCCCAACTTATTGATTTGATTAAGCTTAAACTCTTTCCCATTGTAAATAACTTTCACATTGGATCTTTCGGTATTGACATAACAGTTCATTGTTGTCCTTATGAATGGATAATAGGCACTGCCATAATTCAGATACTGGTTTCCGAACAATCCGATGCTTTGAGACAAATCCGGATGATGCACCTCCCCGTCATATAGATCGAAAATTGCAAACCTGTTCTCCAGTGTGTGGCACTGTAGCAAGGCAGTTCGAACGAGCTGCGAATATTCAGGAGCTGAGAGTCTGACTGCTTCAGGAATGACAATCAAAGAAACTTCCGCCACTTCCGATAATTTGTTAAGCCCATCAAGTAATCCGGCATGAATCGAGCCATAATATTGTTTCAGCAATACCTGTTGAGGATTTTGGTAAGTACCTACAGAAATTATGTAGCATGGTCCTCCCCCGTTCTCAAAATAGATCTTTACACTGTAATAAAGAAGATACTTTAGGGTTACCTCGCTGGTGGAGCAGATACCGGATTCGTTGTCACTGTTTTTATGAATGGTAATGGTAACTTCATTATCATACGGAAGACCAAAAAGGTTTTCGAACTCCCTCATTGAACCGATCTTTGTTGGCACAAGGATCAAATCACCTGAAACTTTACTGGTAGCCTTTGCGGTATAGCCCACAAATGCTGGTACAGCTGTCTCAACCTCTACAACGGGTGGCGGCAGAACACAAATATCCCCGAAACTAACCTCGGGGTTTCGGTAGGCTATCATAGCAGTAGAATTAATGTAACCGACTACGAAATTAAGGGATGCATAGCCGGAAATTTCCTTCTCCCTATTCTGCTATTTATCTCTGATTGAGCAAAAAGGTAACCCCCGAAAACCAAAAAAATTAGTTCAATGGAAAAATTTAACATTAGAAAGTAATGAGAGTGCCTAAAGTGTCTAAAGTATTTAAAGTGCCTAAAGTACTTACGCCACATTGAGCATTTATTCGGAGTTCAAAACTTTAGGCACTCTAGGCACTTTAAATACTTTAGGCACTTCTTTACAGAAAATCCTCCCTTGCCGGATTGAACGTATCGATCAACACGCCTTCCTCCAGGCAGACCACACCATGCACCATCCCCTGAGGTATGTAAGTTGCATCTCCCACCTTGATTGTTTTAGTTACCTCACCAATAGTAAAATCGAAACTTCCTGCAGCACAGTAGGTGGTTTGTGATTGTGGGTGAGTATGCATGGCCCCAATGGCGCCTTGCGCAAAGATAACCTTCACCATCATGATATTTTCGTTGTACCCCAGAACCTGGCGGGAGACACCTCCGCCCAAATCCACAAAGGGGGTTTCGCTTTGCAGGATGTATAAATTGCTTTCCATAAGAATTATTGTTGATTCAGTGCATCGATAACAATAAATGAAATTGAATTTTTACATTAGACTGATACCTGTCTGTTCAATTTCATAGGCGAAAGGATTTTGTATGTTAAAATCCCCTTCAAAAATAGGATGCGGTTCAATTCTTAAATCTATCGATCTTCTCAGACGCATCAATTGCATCTGAGCAGAAAAGAAATCATCCATATGACCTACTATGACAGCTATATCAATATCACTATCCGTATGCTCTTTCCCTTTGGCATAGGAACCAAATAAATAGGCCTTCTTCAGTTCCATATTCTTCGGAATACTCCGTATATATCGCTTTGCAGTATTTATAATTGCCTGATCAACCACTGTCTTAAGATTTCAATTTTATTGATCCATTCGTTGGTAAAATCGACGGTGCAAAGTTTATGAAAACTTTGTTTGTAATCGTCATGGTCTGATGAGGTTCGCCAATAAAGGACGATTGAATCGGTATCGTTAATTTCACCTTCCATAATCACTCAAATTTAAGAAATTTATTGCGATTTTGACTCAGACTGGCTTTTATCATCGTATCTGTATCATTTACCATTGAACTATTTTTCAATGCCCACTTTGACCGATAATAAATTTAAAGGACTATTTTTGATAAAAAACAATTACCAACATGACTTTAACCGAAATACTCAAAGATTCCTATTACAAATTAACCCAATTCAACCTTGTTGAAAAAAAACAGAATTGGGTATCGCAAATTGCGATACCCAATTCCATTTCTAAGTAGGAAAAAGAATATCACTCATATAAGAAAACGAATTTCCAGAACTTAGCAATATAGTAGCTATCACAGCCGAGCTCAGCAATATTCATATAGTGCTCTGGAAATTGATCTTCAGCGAAGGCTCAGAGGCAAAAAAGATCATCAAAACGACCGTTCCAAGATGGTAAAGGGAGCGCCTACGTTTCGCAGCATCTCCTTGTAGGACACCCCGCTTGAAACCCGTTCCGTTACAGGGATCTGCTGTCCCCGGAAGATATATCCGTAAATGGCCAGGCAACTTGCTACAAAGAGTCGCTTTTGATTTACATTTTCCATAAGCTACATTTTGAATGGTAAGTAGTCTGAAAAAATTAGCTGACTCTAAATATAAAAAAAATCGATTATGAAAGAGGCGAAATGAAATAGGTAGAAATAGGTAGCAACCTATTTCTACCTATTTCTTATTTCCGCTACTATCGCAATTGCCTCCTTCACCTTTTGTTCAATAAATTCGTAATCCCCTTTGGCAATTACTTCTGCAGGGGTCAGTTGCGATCCCAACCCGACACAGGCAACGCCGGCATTGAACCACGCTTCGAGGTTTTCCCTGTCGGGGGAAACTCCGCCGGAAGGCATGATGCTTGTCCAGGGACAAGGAGCTAAAATAGCCTTAACGAACGAGGGTCCGCCTACCTCCTTACCAGGAAAAATCTTGATAATCTCGCAGCCAAGCTCTTCGGCCAGATTGATCTCCGAAAGGGTTGCGCAACCCGGCATCCATGCAATTTTTCGCCGGTTGCACACTTTGGCCATATCGGGGTTCAGGTTTGGGGAGACGATAAAATTGGCACCCAACTGGATGTAGAGTGCTGCCGTGGCAGAATCGACCACAGAACCAACTCCCATGATCATTTCGGGACATTCCCCTGCGCACCATTTGTTCACCTCGGCAAATACTTCATGGGCAAAATCTCCCCTGTTGGTGAATTCGAAAACCCTCGCGCCACCAACATAACAAGCTTTGACAACATTTTTTACAATTACGGCATCTTTGTGGTAGTACAGGGGAACGATGCCTGTCCCGACGAGGGTTTGAAGGACTTTTAATCTTTTAAAACGGGCCATGGTATTTCAATTACAAATTAAAAATTACAAATGTTCTGATTAGCTGATGTGATGATGTGCTGATGTGGTAATTGGCTTTTGTGAGTTTTTTACGATCATGCATTTAAAGATTTTTTATTCTGTTATTGCGTAAAGTATTAACTCACTGCTCTAATTCAAAACCATCAACTAATCAACTCATCATCTAATCTGCTAATCAGCACATCAGCACATCATCACATTAACTCATCATCACATCATTCCTACCGGGAAACGCGGCCGGAGGAGTCGCCTCCCATCAGCTTTTCTACTTCGGGGACGGTAACACGGTTGTAGTCGCCATAAATCGTATGCTTCAGGCAAGAAGAGGCTACAGCGAAATCAAGGGCAGCCTGAAGATCATCCCGGTAGGTAAGCAATCCATAGATTAATCCGCCCATAAATGAATCGCCCCCGCCAACCCTGTCGACGATGTGGGTGATTTGATAGGTCTCAGATTTGTACAACTTCTTTCCGTCATACAGGACTCCGCTCCAGGAGTTGTGACTGGCGCTGACCGATCCGCGCAGGGTAGTGATGACGGCTTTGCACCGGGGAAACTGCGCCATCACCTTTTGCGAAACAGAAAGATAAGCATCCGCCTCCACATGACCGGCAGTTACATCAACTCCATCAGGATGGATATTCAGCGCCATGGCCGCATCCTCTTCATTGCCCAAAATAACATCGCATCCTGCCACCAGCAAGGGCATTAATTCGTGGGCTTGCTTGCCGTATTTCCACAGATTTTTACGGTAATTAAGATCGGTTGAGACCATGATGCCCTTTTCGTTGGCGGCATGAATGGCCTGGAGACATACATCGGCTGCTCCCTGTGAAATGGCAGGGGTAATTCCGGTCCAGTGAAACCAGGTAGCCCCTTCAAAGACCTTGTTCCAGTCGATCATGCCCGTTTTGATCTCTGCAATAGATGAGCCGGAGCGATCGTAAATGACTTTGCTGGCCCGGCTTACTGCACCGGCCTCCAAAAAATAGATTCCCATGCGATCGCCGCCCCGGATAATTTCTGTGGTATCGACACCAAATCCCCTGAGTTCCCTTATGCAGGCGTCCGCAATTTCATTTTTTGGCAATCGGGTGACGAATTTGGAAGCAATGCCGTAATTGGCAAGTGAAACGGCCACATTGGCCTCTCCCCCACCGTAAGTTGCACTCAGGTTTCCGGATTGTCCAAAACGCTCAAATCCAGGGGTTGCCAGGCGCAGCATGACTTCGCCGAAT
This sequence comes from Prolixibacteraceae bacterium, assembly GCA_023229575.1. GTDB lineage: Bacteria > Bacteroidota > Bacteroidia > Bacteroidales > Prolixibacteraceae > CAINVV01. The sequence continues at coordinate 7,218 of JALNYZ010000033.1, read as the reverse complement.
GTGATGACTTTTTCCATAGACTGTTTAAATTTATAACACAGAGAATAACTTTCTATTAATCGAAGATATAGGGTGAATAGAAATTTCTGCCATTATGTATTTTCATGAGAGAAACCCCGGAGTTACACAGAGTTGGAAAATCGCGAGCGATTTTTTTCTAGTTTGTCAAAGTGTTAGCTCATTTTCCCCCTTCACATATCCAAAATTAGCCAAAATTCCGCCATCCACATAGAGGACGTGACCGTTGACGAAATCGCTTGCTTTGGAGGCCAGGAAGAGTGCGGCATTGCCAACATCTTCGGGTTCGCCCCAGCGTCCGGCAGGGGTACGGGTCATCACCAGGTCGTTGAAAGGATGACCGTTCAACCGGATATCCGCAGTCTGCGAAGTAGCGATATAACCCGGACCAATCCCATTGATCTGGACATTGTACTTCGCCCACTCGCAACACATGTTGGCAGTAAGTAGCTTGAGACCACCTTTGGCCGATGCATAGGCAGATACCGAATTGCGGCCATACACGCTCATCATGGAGCACATGTTTATGATTTTACCAAAGCGACGGGCAATCATACCGGGCGCGACGCGTTTGGCAATAATCAAAGGGGCTACCAGATCGATATCTAAAACCAGCTTAAAATCACTAACCGCCATATCGAGAATGGGGACACGTTTGATGATTCCGGCATTGTTGACCAAAATATCCACCGGACCAACCTCTTTCTCGATGATTGTAATTCCATTGTCGACAGCCACTTCGTTGGTGACATCAAAATTGAGGGTAAACACATCCAGGCCAACCTTGGCGTACTCAATTTTACATGCCTCGAGTTTCTCGTCCGACAGGTCGTTGACGCAGATTTTGGCGCCTGCTGCTCCCAGCGTTTTGGCAATGGCCATTCCGATACCGTGGGTTCCCCCGGTGATAAGGGCTACTTTCCCGGACAAATCAAATAAATCGTTCATAGTTTTTATACTAATTTGTAATTATCTAAGCTGGTTGGGTTGAACCACATCCATATCTCCATAGTCGAGGTTTTCGCCCGCCATTCCCCAAATAAATATATAATTTGCCGTTCCGGCTGCTGAGTGGATAGACCAATTGGGAGAAATAACCGCCTGCTCATTAACCATCCAAATGTGCCGCGTTTCCTGAGGCTGGCCCATAAAATGACAAATAGCCTGACCATCCGGAACATTGAAATAGAAATAGACCTCCATTCTGCGGCTGTGTGTGTGTGCCGGCATGGTGTTCCATACACTGCCCGGACGAAGTTCTGTCATCCCCATCTGCAACTGACAGGTTTCGACCACCTTACTAATCAATAACTGATTAATCTGTCTTTCGTTGGATGTCTGTTGCGATCCCATTTGAAGGACATTGGCATCCTTCAGGGTAATGTGGCGGGTGGGAAACTCCTTGTGTGCGGGAGCCGAATTCATGTAATATCGGGCAGGTTGATTCGCATTTTCTGAACTAAAAAGAATCTTTTGCGATCCTTTCCCGATGTAAAGTGCCTCTTTAAAATCCATGCTATAGACCTTTCCATCAACTGTTACAGCTCCTTTACCTCCAACATTGATGATTCCCAGTTCACGGCGATGGCAAAAGAATGGGGCTTTGAGCGGTTCAATGGCGGTAAGTTCAAGAGGAACGGTCACCGGGACAGCCCCACCAGTAATGTAGCGGTCGAAATGGGAATAGACAAGATGGATCTTATCTGCTTCCATTAATTTCTCAATCAGAAAATGTTCCCTGAGTTGTTGCGTGTCGTAATGCTTGGCATCGGAAGGATGGGAAGCAAACCGTTCTTCGAAATGGATGGACATAGCCTGAAATATTTAATGAAGTTTAGAATTTTTCTCAGCAAACAAAGGAAGTGCCTAAAGTATTTAAAGTGCCTAGAGTATTTAAAGTTATGGACTCCGGAAAATGATCAGCGCCAAATAAGTACTTTAGGCATTTTAGGCACTTTAAATACTTTAGGCACTTCCTTTATGCACTTCCTTCCGACACAAATATAATTAGATATTCACAATTGCGCAATCGATTGCATGTATATTTTGTATATTTGAAATTAAAATGAATATTTCACCATATTTGTACCTCTTTGATTATTAAAATGCATAAAAAAACAGATCCAACCATACATGATATCGCCAGAGAGCTAAATATCTCTGCCTCAACTGTTTCAAGGGCATTGCAAAACAATCCGAGAATTAGTCTGAAAACAAGGGAGAAAATAATCACCTTGGCTAACAGCGTGGGCTACAGACCTAATACCCTGGCATCAAATCTAAGAAACAAGCGGTCGAACACCATTGGGATCGTCGTACCGCTCATCAACCGCTATTTTTTCTCTGCCGTCATCAGTGGCGTGGAGGATGTAGCCTTTAAAGCCGGGTATACCGTTGTGATCTCCCAGTCGAACGACCTCGCCAACAAAGAAATTTCCATCGTTCACTCCATGTTGGCCAACAGGGTTGACGGACTGATCATCTCCATCGCCATGCAACCAACCAATTATGAACACCTGAAAACATTCCGGAAAAAGAACATTCCTTTGTTATTTTTCGATCGTACCGTGGCGGAGATCGATGCCAATAAAATTGTAGTGGACGATTTCATGGGAGGTTTCAGGGTTACCCGGCACCTGATTGAACAGGGTTACAAACGCATAGGTCACATGGCCGGACCTCAGAATCTGCAAACCTATCTGGACCGAAAGAACGGATATATTGAAGCGCTTGCGAAAAACGATATTATATGTGATGAATCACTGGTAGTGACCAACTCACTTACCAGTGAAGATGGCATAAATGCAGTACAGTATCTGATAAATCTGCCCAATCCTCCTGATGCTATTTTCTGTGGCAACGACACCACTGCGCTTAGTTCAATGATCTACCTCCGCGATAAAGGGATTAGGATTCCAGAGGATTTCGGGATTGTTGGATTCAGTAACGAACCTTTTTCCAAAGTAGTGTCCCCTTCAATATCGACGATTGCACAACCTGGATTTTTAATGGGGCAGAAGGCAGCAGAACTTATATTAAACCAAATTGAACACAAGGAAAAGAGCTTTAAAACGCTGGTTCTTCCTACGGAATTGATTGTCAGAGAGTCGTCATCCAGGAAAATGGGATAATAGATCCCTGGATTGTTAGCTATTCGACCTGAATCGGGTGGATGCACCAGACAGGAAAATTCTGAAAAGTCTCCTTGCCCCTATCAAATTTATTGAGTCCGCCGGGCGTTTCCGCCACCTGCCAGAACAAATGATCTATCACTTCCAAAATACTGCGAAACCGATACCAGTTCCGTAAAGGTTTTTTCATCTCCTATAAATTAATTAAGGTCCTTCTTGACAACACCTCTTTTTCGTAATCTTGTATCACTTTTATGTAATCAGTTCCAACAGGAACACCTTCATTTAGGCAGTAATAATCCCAGACTGCGCCGAAAGGCATAGTTTTCAGTTCTTCCTGAATAGCCAATCTTTCAAAATTTTGACCCTTACCCTCCAATTCGACCAGTCGTGAAGTTGGTTCGAGCAATGCAATCAGAAAGGCTTTTTGTGTCGCACGGGTTCCTACAACATAAGCGCCTATTCGATTGATTGATGCATCAAAAAAATCAAGACCAACATTCACCCTTTTTTGAAAATTGTTGCGAACTATCTCAGAGGCAATTAACTGCAAATCATCATTTAAGATAACAACATGGTCTGAATCCCAACGGACCGGCCGGGTAACGTGTAAGAGTACCTCGTCGAGAAATTGCAAACAGGACGAAATTTTATCCCCAACCTGTTCTGTCGGGTGAAAATGACCATTGTCGAGACAGATCAAAATCTGGTTGGCAATGGCGTATCCAAGATAAAAATCATGCGAACCTACGGTCATGGATTCTGCACCTATGCCAAAAAGTTTACTTTCCACCGCATCCTTCATCTGCTCCTTTGAATAATGGATAGACATGGCTTCATCCAGCGATTTTTTCAACAACAGACGGTGACCATTCCGATCGATCGGTGTATCTTTTGATCCGTCGGGAATCCACGTATTGTGAACGCATGGAGATCCCAATTGTTTACCAATCTCGGCTGATATGGCCCTGCAACGTTTCAGGTGTTCTACCCAAAAAGTGCGGTTTCCTTCATTTTTACTTGACAATGTAAAGCCATCAGCAGCTTTAGGGTGAGAAAAGCAGGAGGCGTTGAAATCCATTCCAATTTTCAGGGATTTGCACCAGTCGATCCAACTCTGAAAGTGCTTTACCTCGATCTGATCGCGGTCAACAGGCTCCCCTTTAAAATCACCATAGATGGCATGCAGGTTAATTCGTTGTTTGCCGGGAAGAAGAGACAGTACTTTTTCAAGATCCTGACGGACTTCAGCAATATTGGTTGCTTTTCCAGGATAGTTGCCGGTTGCTTGAATTCCACCACCCGACAAAGTGGCATCAGGAGTTTCAAAGCCACCCACATCATCTGTTTGCCAGCAATGAAGACTTACCCTGATCTCCTCCATTTTTGAAATTACTGCGTCAGTATCAACACCTAAAAGCGCATACCTGGCTTTTGCCAGTTCGTAAGATTGATTTGTACTTTCTCTTTTCATAATTTCTATGCTGTAATTGAATTTACTTTTTCATTTATTGTAGGCGCCACAGACCTTATTTGAAAGGGTTGCCTGTTTGGCGCTATGGACTACAATGAATTCCCAATCCCGACAATCACAACCGACAACAGAATGGTTGCAATTCCAACCACGAATGTTTGAAAGGTTTTGGATGAGACTCCTTTCCACTCTTTATTGTAAAGTCCCCACATGTTTGCAGTCAGAATAATTGTCGACATATGCAGAATCCAGGAACTGGCTCCATTACCCAACTTACTTTCGCCCATGCCGTAGAAAAAGAATTGCATAAACCAGGTCGTTCCTGCCAATGCGGCAAAAAAGTAGTTGTTGAACAGTGGTTTGGACTTATCAACAAAGTTTCCGTACGATCTGTTTTTGATATTCAGGATGGTAGTCCATATCAGATTGGTTGTGAGCCCTCCCCAAAGAATAACCACAAAAGTTACATTATTCTGGAATAGGGGATTGAACCCCGCTTTAACAGCCTCTTCTGCCATAGGCTTTCCTGCTTCAATACCGAAATTGAAAAAGGAGCTTAGAATACCAGATAAAGTTGCTATAATCAATCCTTTTACCAGACTAAACTCCTCAACACTCAATTTGCTTTGTTCAGGGGTCAATTCCTTTTCCTTCATCAAACCGGCTTTCCCCGAAATCGCGATCCCGGTAAGGCAGACCACAACGCCGATCAATACAAGTTGGCCACCCTGATGACTTAACATGTCAATGATCGACACCTTGCTGATCGTTGGAACGATTGAATAATAAATGGGCGGCACCAACGCTCCAAATGCTGAGCAAAATCCAAGAATTACCGAGTTTCCCAATGACATTCCCAGGTAACGAACGCCTAATCCATATGTCAATCCTCCAATACCCCACATTAATCCCATCAAGTAGGTGGTCGACAAGATTTGTCCGGATGCATTATGGATGATTGAGGCAAAACCGGGAACCGTGAGGTAAGCGGCCAGGGGTGGAACGATCATCCACGAGAAGAGTCCGCCAATAATCCAGTAGCTTTCCCATGCCCATCCCTTTACCTTCTTGAAGGGCATGTAGAAACTGCCCGAGGCAAAACCTCCGATCGAATGAAAAATTACGCCTAAGAGTGCATTCATAGTTTGATTAGTAATTTGGTTTATATCCCTTTTCCAAAAGTATTGACGATTGGAGTGCAATTAATTCACATTTTGCTAATAAATTTGCACAAAATGACATAAAATGACAGATCATTTCAAATACACAACGAAAAACAATGACGATATCCAATGGGGATTGTTTATCAATGTAGCTGGGAGTGCAACTATTTCCAATACAACAAATTACCCACCGGATGGTCATCCGTCAGGTTATCAGTTTAATTGGAGAAAGGGACGAATCCTAAGAGAGTACCAATTAAATTATATCACAAAAGGAGACGGGATTATTGAGACATCCAATGGAACATTCCGTATTCCCGAAGGGTCAATTATTTTGCTTTACCCTGGTGTATGGCATCGGTACCGTCCATTGAAGAAGGGATGGAGTGAACATTATGTCGGCTTCAGCGGGGATTTTGCGACAAGGATATTTGAAAACGATTTTTTCATTGGGCAGAATCCAATTATTCATGTCGGATTTAGGGAGGAGCTACATACGCTTTTCCACGAAATTCAGAAACTGGTCCAATCAGAAAAACCCGGATACCAGCAAATTTGTGCGGGGCTTGTACATACCATTCTTGGCGTAATCATGTCCATCAAAAAAAATGAGGATTTTGAAGGACAAGAGATCGAAAAAATCATCAGGAAGTCCTGTCTGATCATTCGTGATCATATTGGGCGGAACTTGAATATGGTTTCACTTGCGAGTGATCTAAATACAGGATATTCCAACTTTCGCCAGAAGTTTAAGAAATACACCGGATTATCGCCGGTGCAATACCACATTTCGTTAAGGATACAGCATGCGAAAGAGTTACTCTGCAACAGTGATTTGAGTATCAAAGAAATATCGTACCAACTGGAATTCAATTCAATCGATTATTTCAGTCGCATATTTAAAAGCAAGACCGGAAAAACCCCTTCTGAATATAGACTATTGTTGAAGTCCAATCTTCAATAGTGCGATAAAAATTAAATGGCAGAATCAACAATATAAATGCATTCTGTCTCTCGTCCATCAAAATTCTTGATGATATTTCTGCGAAGTTCGCACATACAGGCATTCTGCTTTGTTGCAAAATCTCCAGCTAATTTGTCTAAAATTACACATGTCGATGAAGGAATCATTAAGACGAATTTACCGGTTTGATTATTGATTCAATTGCCTGTCATTATAATCAAGTAGTATTCAATCTTGAGCTACTCAGGGTTTAAACACCATACAGCATACAAAGGCACTGATTTAATCTTATTTTCGAAACCAAAGTTCTTTCCTGAAATACGAATAGCAAACCTACAGTTATATTGCTTCATAAACATATTGAGTGAAGCCGATTTTGTTCTTTTTCCTTTTTTAACTTCGATAGGAACAACCTCCCCGGCGATCTGCACAATAAAATCCAATTCAGCGGTATTTTCATTTTTCCAG
>JALNYZ010000032.1 GCA_023229575.1 Prolixibacteraceae bacterium | reverse complement strand
AACTGAGCAAGAAACTCTTGCCGGAATTGCGCGAAATTGGTAAAGAATTAAACATCAAGCGCATCGAGTCTTTTAAAAAACAAGACCTTATTTATGTAATCCTTGATACTCAGGCTATCAGAGATTCTGTCATCAAGATGCCTGAAAAAAAGGTTGCCCCCAAAGAGGCTGCTCCTGCCAAAATTCCAAAAGTGAAGGTGGAAGTAAAACCTCCTTCCGAAAAGAAGATCATTCGCATCGTAAAAAAATCGGGTGATGTTCAGAGTATTGAGGCCATTGTCGCTCCGGCTGTGGACCAGGCCCTCCCCACCGCCGCCATTACTGAAAAAGATCTCACCTCACTTGAGCCGGTATCAGAACAACCGGAACAAACTCCTGTTGAAAAGCCTTTTCATGCAAAAGGTGATAAGGTGCGGAAAGAACCAATCCACCAGAAAGAACGCAGACCCCGCGTGTTGCGTAGTGAATCAGCAATCCTCTCTGTAAGTTCGGTGGTTGCCCCACCTGTTGAGAGTACTGAATCTGAGGATAATGTTGCTGCCAAAGTCCTACCCGAAGTCAGCGAATCCCGCTCTGAGGAGAAAAGAGCGCCCATTATCAAGAACCTTCAGAAAAAGGAATTCACCCCAAATCAACAATTTGCACCAAAAAACGGGAATGTTCAGCAGCCTTCACAACCAAAGGTGACAGAGACAAAAGAGGCGGAAAAATCTTATGATTTTGAAGGAGTTATCAACCAGACGGGAGTACTTGAAATCATGCAGGAGGGGTATGGGTTTCTTCGCTCTTCGGATTACAATTACTTGACTTCGCCCGACGATATATATGTTTCCCAATCGCAAATCAAATTGTTTGGTTTGAAAACTGGGGATACAGTGCATGGCATCATCCGCCCACCCAAAGAGGGGGAGAAATATTTCCCATTGGTCAAAGTGGTCGAGATCAATGGCCGCAGTCCCGAATACATTCGCGATAGGGTTCCATTCGAGCACCTTACCCCACTCTTCCCTGACGAAAAATTCAATATTGCCGGTAAATCCAGCAGCATCTCTTCCAGGGTGGTCGACATGTTCGCCCCTATCGGGAAAGGACAGCGTGGATTGATTGTGGCACAGCCAAAGACCGGTAAGACCATGTTGCTGAAAGACATTGCCAATGCAATTGCAGCCAACCATCCTGAAGTATACATGATCATCCTTCTGATAGATGAACGTCCTGAAGAGGTAACCGATATGGCAAGAAGTGTCAATGCCGAGGTGATCTCCTCTACTTTTGATGAGCCAGCCGAACGCCATGTACGTATTGCCAACATGGTGCTGGAAAAAGCCAAAAGGCTTGTTGAATGCGGACATGATGTAGTAATCCTGCTTGACTCGATAACCCGTCTGGCCCGTGCTTACAATACTGTTGCACCTGCCTCCGGCAAAGTTCTTTCGGGTGGTGTCGATGCCAATGCCTTGCATAAACCCAAACGCTTTTTTGGTGCTGCCCGTAACATAGAAGAGGGAGGTTCGCTCACTATTTTGGCCACAGCCCTGACCGATACCGGCTCTAAAATGGATGACGTAATATTTGAGGAATTCAAAGGAACAGGTAACATGGAGCTCCAACTCGACCGAAAATTGTCGAATCGCAGGGTATTCCCATCTGTCGATATCCTGGCTTCCAGTACGCGTCGTGAAGACCTGCTGCTCGAAAAAGCAATGCTCGACAAGATCTGGGTTCTCCGCAATTTCCTTAACGGCATGAATTCTGTTGAGGCAATGGAGTTTGTACGGGATCGTTTGTCCAAAACCAATTCGAATGAAGAGTTTATCATTTCTATGAACTCCAATTAGGGAGTGCCTAGAGTGAGCTAAAGTGACTAAAGTGCCTAAAGTTGGAGGGAACTCCGGACTTTAGGCACTTTAGTCACTTTAGCTCACTCTAGGCACTTTTATTTTTAACAAGTATAAATAACACTCATCCATTAAAATTGTCATTTAGAGATTACACTATTTCCTAAATTCTGCATATTTTTGTTGTTTCAAACAAGTTTTAGGTGGAACATTTCTTCGAATCACATAAACTTTTGGTCAATGCCGGCGATAACTGGATCGTCAGGGAGCTCTACCATGAGATCGACTGGAGTGCAAGGATCATCGGGATCAAAGGGTTTCGCGGAGTCGGTAAAACCACCTTCCTACTCCACTTCATCCGGGAGCAGTATGGCGATTCGCGCGATTGCCTTTATGTAAATCTTAACGACTTCTACTTCTCCAAGAGACGTATCTTCTCCTTTGCAGACGAATTTTACAAACGGGGAGGAAAAGTTCTTGTGCTGGATCAGATCCACAAATACCCCGATTGGTCCAATGAGCTTCGTCAATGTTACGACGAACTTCCTGGATTGCAGCTCATTTTCAGTAGTTCACCTGTTTTGAGGATCTTCGAAGGCACCAACAATTTGAAAGATATTGCCAATATTTACCACCTCGAAGGACTCTCATTCCGGGAATTTCTGAATTACAGATCGGGCAGCCATTTCGGCAAACTTTCGCTTACAGATATCCTGGTAAGACACAAGGCGATTGTTCCTGATATTATTCGCGATGTTCGCCCTTTGGCCTATTTCCCCGAGTACCTGAAATGTGGTTACTATCCTTATTTTATCAGGAACCATGAATTTTACAGCGAGAGCCTTCTGCGTCATATCAATCTGGCGTTGGAGATTGATGTGACCTATCTGAACCAGATCGAGTTGAAATATCTGCCAAAATTGAGAAAACTTTTGCAACTAATTGGTGCACAAATGCCCTTCTCGCCCAATGTCAGCAAAATAAGCGCCGAAATTGAGACATCCCGTACAACAGTATTGAATTATCTCAACTATTTGAAGGATGCCAGGCTGATTGACCTGCTTTTCGAAAACGGAAACAATGGTCAGCTTCAAAAGCCTGAGGTTGTCTATCTTCACAATACCAATCTGCTCCACATCATTGCACCGGATAATATCAACAACCAAAATCTGCGTACTACCTTCTTTTACAATCAGGTAAGTTACCAGAATAGTGTAAAATCATCCAAATCGCTCGATTTTCGGGTTAATAATCAATATGAATTTGTTATTGGCGGAAAATACACGCAGACGGAAGGTGAAAATTGTTTCGCGGCCGCGGATATGATTGAAATTGGTGAAGGCAATGTAATGCCTTTGTGGTTGTTTGGGTTCCTTTATTAGAGCGCAAGTACTTTAGTCACTTTAGTTCACTTTAGTCACTTTAGTCACTTGAATTAAAAGAGTTGAAATGTTTAAAATATTGATTCATCACAAATGTTAAAAAAATGACAAAAGAGAAAAAGTTTATCACCTGCGACGGTAATTACGCTGCCTCTTACATTAGCTACATGTTTAGCGAAGTGGCTTGTATTTACCCTATTACACCATCTTCCACGATGGCCGAAGTTGTGGACGAATGGGCGGCCAACGGTCGTAAAAACATATTTGGCCAGAAGATGCGCATCACAGAGATGCAGAGCGAAGGCGGTGCGGCAGGAGCCGTTCACGGATCGCTGCAATCCGGTGCATTAACCACCACTTATACTGCCTCACAGGGACTTCTCCTGATGATCCCGAATATGTACAAAATTGCGGGAGAACTATTGCCTTGCGTTTTCCACGTTAGTGCGCGTGCCCTGGCAGGACATGCCCTATCGATCTTTGGTGACCACAGCGACGTATATGCATGCCGCCAGACCGGTTTCGCCATGCTGGCCTCAGGATCAGTTCAGGAGACGATGGACCTCAGTGGCGTTTCTCATTTGGCCACTTTGAAGACCCGTGTTCCCTTCCTTAATTTCTTCGATGGGTTCCGTACTTCGCACGAAATTCAGAAAATTGAAGCGATCAACCAGGAAAAAATTGCGGCGCTTATCGACCAGGATTCGTTGAAAGCATTCCGCGATCGCGCCCTCAATCCTGAGCATCCCATTACCCGTGGTACTGCCCAGAATCCTGATATCTTCTTCCAGGCCAAAGAAGCTTGTAACCCCTTCTATGATGCCGTGCCGGATGTCGTGGAGGCATACATGCAGGAGATTACCAAAATCACTGGCAGGGAGTATCACCCATTCACCTATTATGGTGCCAAAGATGCTGAAAATGTGATTGTGGCCATGGGTTCCGTTACCGAAACAATCCGCGAGGTGATCGATTACCTGAATGCCCAAGGTAAAAAATACGGATTGGTTAGTGTACACCTTTACCGTCCTTTTGCCACCAAATATTTCTTCAACGTAATGCCCTCCACCGTAAAGAAAATCGCTGTCCTCGACCGGACCAAAGAACCTGGGGCAAACGGGGACCCGTTGTACCTTGATGTCCGCGACGCCTTCTACGGCAAGGAAAATTGCCCGGTCATCGTGGGTGGTCGTTACGGATTGGGTTCAAAGGATGTCACCCCGTCACAAATCATTGCCGTGTACAAAAACCTGGAAATGAACGAGCCCAAAGGCAAATTCACCATCGGCATTGTCGATGATGTGACATTCACTTCACTGCCATTGTTGCCTGAGATCAAAGTTTCGGCTGATGATATTTATGAGGCTAAATTTTATGGCCTTGGATCAGACGGAACGGTTGGCGCCAACAAAAACTCTATCAAAATCATCGGCTCGGCGACCGACAAATATTGCCAGGCCTATTTCGCATACGACTCCAAAAAGTCGGGCGGATTTACGGCTTCCCACCTGCGTTTCGGCGATAGTCCGATCCGTTCCACCTATTTGATCACCACTCCCGACTTCGTTGCATGTCATGTTCAGGCTTACATCAATTTGTACGATGTTTTGAAAGGATTGAAAAAAGGAGGGTCCTTCCTGTTGAATACCATCTGGGAAGAGGACGAGGTAAAAAAACGCCTTCCCAATTCCATGAAGAAATTCCTTGCTGAGAACGAAATCAAATTTTATACCATCAACGGGACGAAACTGGCTGTTGACCTAGGTTTGGGCAACCGTACCAACACCATTATGCAGTCCGCTTTCTTCAAAATCACCCATGTCATTCCTTTCGAACTGGCTGTTGACCAAATGAAAAAGGCGATTGTCAAATCGTATGGGATGAAAGGTGAGCAGATCGTCAACATGAACTTTGCCGCTGTTGATGCCGGTGGCAACAATGTGTCTAAGGTTGAAGTACCCAAAGAGTGGGCAAATCTGACCGTTGAGGCTGAAATGATCGATGAGGACCGCCCTGAGTTTATCCGCAGGGCAGTCGATGTGATCAATGCCCAGAAGGGGGATGATCTTCCTGTTTCAATCTTCAAAGGTATCGAAGACGGTACGTTTCCTGCCGGAACAACTGCTTTCGAAAAACGCGGTATTGCAGTAGATGTTCCTCAGTGGATCGACGACAATTGTATTCAGTGTAACCAGTGTTCCTATGTATGCCCCCACGCAGCCATCCGTCCATTCCTGATCAGCGAAGAGGAGATGGCCAAACTACCGGAAGGTACGACAGGCGTGAAAGCCAACGGGAAACAATATGCCGGACTGCAGTTCCGTATTCAGGTTTCACCCTACGATTGTACCGGTTGCGGTAACTGTGCCGACGTTTGCCCATCGAAAGAGAAGGCCCTTGTAATGAAACCGCTTGAGTCACAACTCGAAAATGTTCCACGCTGGAATGCCATCGAAAAACATGTGACCTACAAAGACAAACTTGCCGAAAAAGACAAGAACATCAAAAATTCGCAGTTTGCCCAGCCGCTCTTCGAATTCTCGGGCGCATGTGCGGGATGTGGAGAAACACCTTATATCAAACTGATTACCCAACTCTTCGGTGAGCGCATGATGGTGGCCAATGCCACAGGATGTTCCTCCATTTATGGTGGATCAGCGCCGGCAACTTCCTATACCAGCAACAAAGAGAGCGGACGCGGACCGGCATGGGCCAATTCACTCTTCGAGGACAATGCCGAATATGGCTTTGGTATGGCCGAAGGGGTATCCTTCAGCCGCGACCGCATTGCCGATATCATGAAATCGGCCATGGAAGCAGGAGTTTCAGCATCTGAGACAGAAGCCTTCAACGAATGGCTCGAAAACAGGGAGGATACCGCAGGTTCTGAAGCCGCTACCGCGAAGGTGTTGGCAGCTATTACCGGTAAAAACGAAAAATATGCCATGGAGCTTGTCTCCCTGAAGCAATACATGATCAAGAAATCGATCTGGATCTTCGGAGGTGATGGTTGGGCATACGATATCGGTTACGGAGGTTTGGACCATGTATTGGCACAAGGACAGAATGTCAATATCCTGGTACTGGATACCGAAGTGTATTCGAATACCGGTGGCCAGGCATCCAAATCCACACCTATCGGCGCAGTGGCAAAATTTGCCGCTGCCGGTAAAAGGATCCGCAAAAAAGACTTGGGTGTGATCGCGATGAGCTATGGTTATGTTTACGTGGCACAAGTGGCCATGGGTGCCAACCAGGCACAATACCTGAAAACCATCCGCGAGGCAGAAGCCTACCCCGGACCGTCATTGATTATTGCCTATGCACCATGTATTGCCCATGGCCTGCGTTCCATGGGACGCACCCAGGAGGAAGAGAAACTGGCAGTCGAATGTGGCTACTGGCACCTTTACCGTTACAATCCGCAATTGGAGGATGAAGGCAAAAACCCATTCCAGCTCGATTCAAAAGAACCTGACTGGAGCAAATTCCAGGGTTATCTGAATGGTGAAGTACGCTATACCGCCCTGAAGAAATCCTTCCCGAAAGAGGCCGACGAGCTCTTCAAAGCCGCTGAGGAGAATGCACTCTGGAGGTATCGTTCGTACCAACGGATGAACCGCTCGGAATGGAATGTTGTTGCTCCGGAATAACTATTGCACTATTTTATAAATAAGGCGCTTGAGGGATCAGCGCCTTATTTCTTTTTTAAAATGGAGCCGACTTTTTTGTTACGGAAAAAAGGGCTGACCGGGGCGCCTGCTATTTTCTAGGATAGCTTTGAGCTGATCAATCTGATAAACTCCTCCCGGGTAGCCACCTTTTCAAAAGCGCCGGTAAAATCGGAAGTGGTCGTTACGGAGTTCTGTTTCTCTATACCTCTCATGCACATACACATGTGCTTTGCCTCAATGACCACGGCAACCCCGAGCGGTGAGAGTGTATTCTGTATACACTCCTTGATTTGCAATGTGAGTCTCTCCTGAACCTGAAGCCGACGGGAGTAAGCCTCCACAACACGGGCAATTTTGCTCAATCCGGTAATGTATCCGTTTGGAATATAGGCAACATGCGCCTTCCCAAAGAAGGGTAGCATATGGTGCTCACAAAGCGAATAGATCTCTATATCTTTGACAATCACCATTTGGCGGTAATCTTCTTTGAACATAGCAGAACGGAGCATCTCCTCAGGATCCATGCTGTATCCCTGGGTCATGAACTGCATGGCCTTTGCAATTCGAAGGGGAGACTTGTCAAGTCCTTCACGGGTTGGATCCTCACCGACCAATTCGAGAATCTGACGATAATGGTCAGCCATTTGAGTGACGGTTTTTTTTGGGTACCGCTCTATTTTCTGGTAACCGTCTGCCTTTTTTTTGTGTAATGAAAATTGCATGTTGATCTATTTAAGGTGAACCACGCCTGAATTTACCCTAATCCGAAGAAAAGGGTCTCACGCAATAGGTTACAGAAATTTTTAATTAAACTGGATACAAATAAACAACTTTTATTAACTTTTTTCACCAAAACTAGTATGAATGTTAGTTGGCAGTTCAATTTGCATCAAGGAAATTTTACTTTTGATCCGCCAAATCAATTAGTCCAGTTTTTACCGAATGAGAATATTGTTTGTTGGAGCTACCTGTTTTGAACTCTATCAGTTTTTCGAAAACCTTGTTGAGATAGAGGGAGAAGGGAAGAATATCTTCCGTTACAAATGGTATGATCTCGAAATCGATCTGCTTATTCCTGGCATCGGTATGACATTTACTGCCTATCACCTCACAAGAGCACTATACAACGTCAAATATGACCTGGTTATCAACGCCGGTATCGCCGGAACTTTCCGCGACGAACTATCTATCGGGACAGTTGTTAATGTAAAAAGTGAACAAATTTGCGACCTTGGTATAGAAGAGGACAATGGAGTGGTGTCTCTTTTTGATGCCGGTTTTATGGAGTGTGATCAATTTCCTTTCGAAAACGGGAAAATGGTCAACCCTCACAATTTCAAGGGATTGGAATTACACGCTGTCGACGGGGTAACTGGAAATATCAGCCACGGCACTTCTGAAAGTATTTCGAAAATATCCGGTAAATTTGATCCTGATGTAGAATCCATGGAGGGAGCAGCAGTCTTTTATGTCTGTCTGCATGAAAAAGTCCCTTTCCTTGAGATTCGTGCCATCTCCAATTATGTTGAATCGAGGGACACAACCAAGTGGGACATCCCGCTTGCCATTGAAAACCTCACTGATGAGCTTTTCCGCTTCCTCCGTAAGTTTGCAAAAATCAAACAGCTTTCCTGATGAAGCTTACGCTCGGTTTTTCTACTTGTCCCAACGACACTTTTATCTTTGATGCCATGGTCAACGGGAGAATCGACACTGAAGGGTTGCTGTTTGACCTTCATTTGGCCGATGTCGAAGAACTTAACCGACTGGCCTTCGCAACTGCCATTCAAATCACCAAAATAAGCTACCATGCTTTTGCCTATTTATCCGAAGCCTACCAATTATTAACTTCAGGAAGCGCCCTGGGTTTTGGCAATGGCCCATTGCTCATCAGCAAACACAAAGTATATCCTGATGAGTTACAGGACCTGAAAATTGCCATCCCCGGGAAATATACCACAGCCAACCTGCTTCTGTCGTTGGCTTACCCGCATTTGAAAAAAAAAACGGAATACCTCTTTTCAGACATTGAAGAGGTCATCCTATCGGGGGAAGTTGATGCCGGGGTAATCATCCACGAAAACAGGTTTACCTATCAGGCAAAAGGACTCAAAAAAATTGTTGATCTCGGGGAGCTTTGGGAAGAACAAAATGGATTGCCTATTCCGCTCGGCGGCATCATCATCCAGAGGGACCTGCCGCTGGAGATCCGGCTGAAAGTGAACCGGATCTTGCGGCGCAGCGTGGAATACGCATTTCAAAACCCGAACGATTCACTCCCTTTTGTCAGGCAACATGCACAATCCATGGATGAGTGTGTGATGAGAAGCCATATACAACTGTATGTAAATGATTTCTCGGTAGATCTTGGAACAAAAGGGAGAGAAGCCATTACCTCGCTTTACGAAAAAAGCATCCAAAAGCAAATCTTTCCTCCACTCAAATCCGACTGGTTCGTGGAGTAACATCCTCTCTTCCCCTAAAATAAGGTGTTTGGTACAAATCTGCTTTCTTTGACGTAATTTTGCGCAATAAATCCTTTTTATTGACATTTCGTGTTTAAAAAGTATTACACAGAGAAACACAGAGGAATCACCGAGTTCCACAGAGAAAAATTAAATGCTGTTTATAGTGTTTAAGATGTTGAAATTGCTTCCAGGGTTATCAGCCCAAACATTTCAAACAATTCGTAAGCTCAGCGTGATAATTTAAGACTACCTCTTTGATTTAATGATAATTGCGTAAATGGAAAATTTGTTCAGACTCTACCGCGACAACATCAATGGAATCATAGCCACACTGGGCATACACCTGGTGGTGCTTGTATCCCTTTTGTTTGCCGAATTGAGGAACAACCTGGATTTACCCTCAGATGCGCTGTTTGTGGACCTTATTTCGGAAGAGATTAAATTACCCAATCCGGAAAAGGAAAAAATGGATTTGGGCAATCAATCCCTCTCCTCTACCGGAGGGAAATCCGTTGCAAATAATTCCAACAGGGCCGTCAATTTGGGTGATCAATCCGGACGAACTTCAAGCGATCCCTTTTTCGACAGAGCCTATGCCAAAGAGGTGGCAGAAGCGAAAAAGCTGGCAAGTGATGTAAACAAGAACCTGGCAAAGAAGATTCCTGTCATCGGGAATATCCCAATGCCGGTAGCCAACACCGAGGGGATGACCCGCGAAGAGGCCAAGCGTTCTTCCTTCAAAGGAAAATCAAATATTCACTATTTGCTAGGAAACCGCTATCATCTTCAATTGCCGATTCCGGTCTATCTGGCCCAGGGTGGCGGCGAGGTAGTTGTAGATATCGTGGTAAACAGAAATGGGGATGTTCTCTCGGCTACACCCCGCGATGCGGTCAAACTGAATGATCCCACCATTTTGGCCTATGCCAAACAAGCAGCCGAAAAGACCCTTTTTAATCCAGACAACAGCGCTCCTGAGAAAGAACGCGGCACTATCACCTATCTTTTTGTGGCGCAGTGAATGTGTTTCCACTAAGTGCTCATCTACAACGATAATGCAACTACTTTGCTAATTTATATGCTGCGGAGCAGCTAAATCTTTGTAGAAAGGAATAGAATAAAAATGGAAGCCACGGAGTGGCGATATTTATGGAAAGGCGCATTATTAACCAGCCTATTGAAATTATTGGAATATTAACCGGACACCTATGATTTTTTTTAGATAATTCATCATCTTTGTTTAGGAATTGAACCCAAAAATCAATTCGATAACATCTAAAATTTGAAAGCCATGTCCGCAAAAATATTTTTGGTTGAAGGAATGAAGTGCAAAAATTGCACCGCCCATGTCGAAAGAGAGATCAAACAGATTCAAGGGGTAGAGGATGCTGTAGCCGATTTTACCTCCGGTCATGTAAGTGTAAAAGGGGATCAGGTCGGTGAGGAAAAAATCAGATTGGCGGTTGAAAAGGCCGGATATCGCTTCAAGGGTGCAACAAAATCGTCACCCGGATCCGACTTGTGGGTAAGCTGAAAAGATTGCCAATTTGGCGGTCTCCAATTTCGTTTAGCTGACATTATCGCCTCTCTATCAGTGTATTGATGACATTTTGTCTATGATTCTTGTTTGGGCATTGATTTGATTGTACCTGGTGCAATCAATTAAGAAACTTAAAAAACAAGATATGAACTTCAACAATTTTACCATCAAAGCACAGGAGGCGGTTCAACAAGCCATTCAGATTACTACGGGCAACAACCAGCAGTCGGTCGAAACTGCACACCTGATGAAGGGTTTGCTCTCTGAAGCAGAAAGCATCACCGCTTTTCTACTCCAAAAGACCGGTGTCAATGTTGTTTATTTTACCAAAGGGCTTGATCGCATCATCACCGGTTTTCCCAAAGTAACCGGGGGTGAACCATTTCTCTCAACAGCAGCCAACACGACTGTCCAGAAAGCGATTGCCCTCTCCCAAAAGATGGGGGATAAGTTTGTTTCTGTCGAACATCTGCTTATGGCTTTGCTTGAAACCGGCGATGTCGTAAGCAAATTGATGAAAGAACAGGGTGTCGATAGAAAAGGACTGGAGGATGCCATCCGTGAATTAAGAAAAGGTTCAAAGGTGGAGAGCCAAACAGCAGAGGATACTTTCAACTCCCTCAACCGTTTTGCCATTAACCTTAACGATGCGGCCCGTTCGGGCAAACTCGATCCGGTAATAGGCCGCGATGAAGAGATCAGGAGGGTTTTGCAGATCCTCTCGCGAAGAACAAAAAATAATCCGATCCTGGTTGGAGAACCTGGCACCGGGAAGACCGCAATCGCGGAAGGCCTTGCCCAGAGAATTGTCCGTGGTGATGTGCCGGAAAACCTGCAAAGTAAGCAGATCTTTTCCCTGGATATGGGGGCGTTGATTGCCGGCGCAAAATACAAAGGAGAATTTGAGGAGCGGCTAAAATCTGTTATACAGGAGGTTGTACAGGCCGAGGGTGAAGTGATTCTCTTTATTGATGAGATTCACACGCTCGTTGGTGCAGGCAAAAGCGAAGGCGCCATGGATGCGGCCAACATTCTCAAACCCGCGCTTGCACGGGGCGACTTGCGCGCTGTTGGAGCCACAACGCTGGGTGAATACCAAAAATATTTCGAAAAGGACAAAGCCTTGGAGCGCCGTTTTCAACTGGTGATGGTGGACGAACCGGATACCCAATCGGCCATTTCCATCCTTCGCGGATTGAAAGAACGATATGAAAATCACCACAAAGTACGGATCAAGGACGATGCCATCATCGCGGCCGTTGAGTTGTCGCAGCGATACATCACCGACCGTTTTCTGCCCGACAAGGCCATCGACCTGATGGATGAAGCTGCTGCAAAATTACGGATGGAGATGAACTCCTTGCCCGAAGAACTCGACGAAATTGAACGCAAGTTGACCCAGCTCGAGATTGAGCGGGCCGCCATTCAACGCGAAAATGACAAGAGCAAACTCTCACGTCTGGAAGAGGAGATTGCCAATCTCAAGGAGGAGCAGAAAAAATTCAGGGCTATCTGGCATGCAGAGAAAGAACTCATCGAAGCAATCCAATCAGAGAAACAGGAGATAGAGGCGTTAAAACTTCAGGCTGAACAGGCCGAGCGACAAGGTGATTACGGTCAGGTTGCCGAGATCCGTTATGGCAGGATCAAAGAAGCCGAAACAGCCATAACCAATTTGAAGGAACAACTAAAAGTGAAGCAAAGCACACAATCGCTCATCAAAGAGGAGGTGGACACAGAGGATATTGCCGTTGTAGTGGCCCGCTGGACCGGAATTCCGGTCTCCAGAATGATGCAGAGTGAGCGTGAAAAACTCATTCATCTCGAAGACGAGTTGCACAAGCGGGTGATCGGCCAGGATGAAGCTATCGCCGCTGTTTCGGATGCTGTGCGCCGTTCAAGGGCCGGTCTGCAGGATGAGAAACGGCCGATCGGTTCCTTTATCTTTCTGGGAACCACCGGCGTGGGAAAGACAGAACTAGCCAAGGCGCTTGCAGAATACCTCTTCGACGACGAAAACATGCTTACCAGGATTGATATGTCGGAGTACCAGGAGAAATTTTCAGTGACCAGACTGATTGGTTCGCCTCCCGGATACGTTGGTTACGACGAAGGCGGTCAACTAACGGAAGCCGTACGCAGAAAACCTTACTCTGTGCTGCTTTTCGACGAGATTGAGAAGGCCCATCCTGATGTTTTCAATGTGTTGCTGCAGGTGCTGGACGACGGCAGGCTTACCGATAACAAAGGGAGAACTGTCAACTTCAAAAACACCATTATCATCATGACCTCCAACCTGGGATCTCATCTGATCCGCGAACGGACAGAACAAATGACAGATACAAACAGAATTGAAGCAATGGAAGATCTTCAGGAAGACCTGATGGATCTCCTAAAACAGACCATACGGCCTGAGTTCCTCAACCGGATTGACGAAGTAATTGTATTTGCGCCACTGAACCGGGATGAGATCCGCCAGATTGTCAAGCTCCAATTCGAAATGGTTGTTTTGCGTCTCGCTAAAAGTGGATACCAGGCAAGAATGACCGAAGCTGCCATCGACTGGATGGCTGAGAGTGGTTTTGATCCTCAATTCGGAGCACGACCTGTAAAAAGGATGATGCAGAAATATCTGCTCAACGATTTGTCCAAAGGGATTCTTGCCGGGAACATTAAGAAAGAGGGGGAGATTGTGATTGATGCTGAGAATAATCATTTGGTGTTTAGGTAAATAAAAAAAAATCTGACTATCTGCAGGAAGAGGGGGAGACTGGGACGACGGAGGAACGGGGAGACGGGGAGACGGAGAAATGAGCCGGTCCCTGAGCCGAAGGGTCGAAGGGGGACTGTCAGGGTTACCCCGGAAGAAGGGAAAATCACTTGACCATAAAATATGTCAGGTGATTTTTTGCATAACAATAATTGAGATAATTTGGCCATTTGAAACTACTCTGGCAGGGAGGTGTAATTCCTGCTTTACGACTGGATCAATGACGAAAAAAATGAATACCATCCACTTCATTCTTGCCGGAGTATTTTACTGCTCCTCTCTGGCAATGTCAAATCCTGACAAGAACCAGAAATACAACCTTTCGTTTCAATCGCTTGCCGACACCTGGGACGAAGCGATTCCACTGGGGAATGGTATGGTTGGCAGCCTGATTTGGCAAAAGAACGGAAAACTTAAATTCTCGCTAGACCGTGCAGACCTTTGGGACCTTCGTCCGATGGCCAACATCGATTTCAACAAATGGAAATTTACTGACGTTTACCAGCACTGGAAAAACGATCAATACAAGGAGGTTCAAAAAGTCTTTGATGAGCCCTATGATCGTTCGCCCGCACCTTCCAAAATACCCGCCGGGGCGATCGAATTTGATGTAAAGGCGCTTGGAAAGGTAAAATCCGTTATCCTGGATGTTAAGAAAGCGCTCTGCACGGTCGTTTGGGAAAACGGCACAAGGCTGACTACCTTTGTCCATGCCGGACAACCAGTTGGATGGTACCGATTTGAAAATCTTTCCGCTCCGGTGGAGGTCAACCTGATAACTCCTGCGTACAACCGGGCCGGAGACGGCAAAAAGGTGGACCAGTCGATGAGCGATCTGGATCAGCTTGGTTATCCTCAGGGCGTGATTGCAAGGGAGAAAAACAGGATCACCTACGATCAAAAAGGATGGGGCGAATTTTCATACCAAATCAGCACCCAATTTGAAACTGGTAAGAATTCGGAGACCGGATGTTGGTCGATCTCATCAGCAAACAAAGGATGGGAAGTGAAACCAAAAGCAGAAATCACAGTCGCCAGCGAGTTGAAAAGAGGATATGACAAATCTTTTGCTGAGCACCACTCCTGGTGGTCAAAATACTGGAGTCGGTCTGCCGTAGCGATCCCGGATACGGTATTGGAGAAACAATATTACCTCGAAATGTACAAATTTGGATCTGCTGCCCGTGCAGATGCCCCACCTATTTCACTACAGGCAGTCTGGACCGCAGACAATGGCAAACTCCCACCATGGAAAGGTGACTTCCACCACGACCTGAACACCCAGTTGAGTTACTGGCCCTCTTATGCCGGAAATCAACTCGATCTGGAGATAGGTTACTTGAACTGGCTCTGGAAATTGCGTCCGGTTTTCAAAAAATATACCAAAGACTATTTTGGCACAGATGGAATGAATGTTCCCGGAGTCACCACACTGGAAGGTGAACCCATGGGGGGATGGATCCAATATTCGTTTGGACAATCTGTTGGAGCCTGGTTGAGCCAACATTTCTACCTTCATTGGAGGTATTCAATGGATCGCGAATTTCTGAAACAAAAGGCTTACCCATGGATCAAAGATGTAGCTCTATTCCTGGATGAAATAGCCGTCAAAAAAGATGACGGAAAAAGAAAGTTGCTAATCAGCTCAAGTCCCGAAATCTACAACAATTCGAGGAAAGCCTGGTTTGCCGAAACTACCAATTTTGATTTGGCCTTGATCCGCTGGACTTATGAAAAAGCAGCGGAATTGGCTACCGAACTCGGGTTACCTGATGAAGCCAAAAAATGGGCTCGAATTCTTTCGGAATGGCCTGAATTGGCCGTCGACAGCAATTCCGGGTTCCTGTTTGCCCCGGGATTCCCATTCAATGAATCCCACCGCCATTTTTCACACCTGATGGCCTTTCATCCATTGGGAATGGTGGATGTCTCGAAGGGAGAAAAAGATCGGCAGATCATTAAACATACACTTGAAAATCTCGTCAAAACCACACCGGACTACTGGTGCGGTTATTCCTACAGTTGGTTGGGCAATTTGTATGCCAGGGCATTGGATGGAGAAAGAGCAGCCGAAACGCTGTTAATTTTTTCAAAAAATTTCTGTCTTCCAAACAGTTTTCATGTCAATGGAGAGCAGCACAACAAAGGTTATTCAAAAATGAAATACCGACCCTTTACGCTGGAAGGAAATTTTGCCTTTGCGTCCGGAATTCAGGAGATGCTGCTACAGAGCCATACCGGTGTGGTAAATATTTTTCCGGCTATACCAGCCTCCTGGACAAACGCAAAATTTGATAACCTCAGAGCGCAGGGCGCTTTCCTTATATCTGCAGAAAAAAAGAACGGGAAGGTGACCAAAGTTGGGGTTTTTTCTGAAAAAGGGGGTAAATTACGCCTCGAAAATCCTTTTGGTTCATCTGGCTTCAAAGGTGACATGAAGTATCAAAAAAAAGGAATTATCCTGATATTCGATTTAAAACCCGAGGATAAAGTGAATCTGAAATTGCAAAATTGAAATGATAGAAATTTGTGCTTTGGCATCGGGCAGCAATGGAAATTGCTACTACATTGGTAATAATCAGGAGGCTGTACTAATAGATGCAGGCCTCTCCTTCAAGCAGATTCTCAAGCGAATGGAGACCAAAGCGCTTAACCCAAAGAAAATCAAAGCGCTTTTCATTACCCACGAGCATGGCGACCACGTTCGCGGGGCCAGGGTTACAGGGAAAAAATTGGACGTTCCGGTTTATATGACTGAGGGAACCTACAAAGCTGCTTTTCGAACCTGGAAACCCATCTCCTACTTTCCTGTCCGGGACAATGAAGCGGTAAAAATTGGTTCTTTGACCATTTACCCCGTATCAAAAAACCACGATGCCGCAGAACCTACCTCCTTCAGGGTCGAATCCAATGGTCTGAACATAGGCGTTTTCACGGATATTGGTTCACCATGCGACAACGTTAAAAATCATCTGAACCAATGCCATGCGCTCTTTTTGGAGACGAATTACGACTGCCAAATGTTAAAAGAGGGGTCGTATCCCTACCACCTCAAAGCTCGGATCGACTCCACGGTTGGCCATCTTTCCAACCTTCAGGCCTTTGAATTGCTGAAAGAACATGCACATCCCGAACTGCGATGTGTCTTTCTCAGTCACCTGTCGGCCGAAAACAACAAGCCGGAGTTGGCGCTCGGCCAGTTTAAATCTTTGGAAGACCGGTTCCTGGTAAAATTGACTGACAGGTTTGCCGCTGGCGAGATTTATACTCTGTGTAACTCTGTGTAATATTCTTTTTTCTGCTCCAAAAATATTGTACCTTTTCCATCTGAACAACAAACCCACTAGAAATGAATAAAATAGCTTTGCTGATGATTGTTATGTCTTTTATTTCAGGCTCTTTCGCTCAGGAGGAGAAAAGTGAAAATCCGCTGATGAAGCCATTTTCAACTCCATTTCAGGTTCCTCCTTTCGGGGATATAAAACTAGAACATTTTATTCCTGCTATAGATGCGGGGATCAAAGCCAATCTGGCCGAAATTGATGCAATAGTCAACAATCCTGCGGCACCCGATTTCAAAAATACCATTCTGGCTTATGACATTGCCGGAGATCAGCTATCTGTTGCCACACGCATCTTCTCCAACCTGAACGGTGCGAATACCAATCCGGCCATGCAGAAGCTGGCGCGTGAGATTACGCATAAAATGACTCGACACCGCGACAATATATCGCTGAACCCCAAACTTTTCCAACGGGTAAAAGCCGTTTACGAAAAGAGAAACGAAATGGGTTTGGATGCCCAGCAAATTAGGGTAACGGAAAAATATTACAAAGATTTTGAACGTAACGGGGCCAACCTGTCGCCCGAAAATCAAACCAGGCTTCGTCAGATTAATGAAGAGTTGTCCAAAACAGTCCTTCAATTTGGCGAAAACCTTCTGGCCGAGACAAACAAGAACTTCAAAATGGTGGTGGACAAAAAGGAAGATCTTTCCGGGCTACCCGAAGAGGTAATTGATGCAGCCGCCATTGAAGCGAAGAAAGACAGCCTGCCGGGCAAATGGGAGTTTACCCTTGCCAAACCAAGCATGTTGCCTTTTCTTACCTATGCCAATAACCGCCAACTGCGTGAGAAACTTTACTGTGGTTA
Organism: Prolixibacteraceae bacterium; assembly: GCA_023229575.1. Lineage (GTDB taxonomy): Bacteria > Bacteroidota > Bacteroidia > Bacteroidales > Prolixibacteraceae > CAINVV01. Next base: position 26,943 of record JALNYZ010000032.1, on the reverse strand, counting down.
CTTTATGCGCGGCGACTATGACAATAAGTTCGACAACAAGGATTTGATCAAAAAGATGGTCCTGCTGCGCGATGAAAGGGCCAAGTTGTTGGGATATAAAAATTTCGCCTCCTATGTTATTGCCGACAATATGGCCAAGACACCCGAAATAGTCTACCAGTTCCTGAATAAATTGTGGGTGCCTGCCCTTAAAAGGGCGAAAAAAGAGAGGGCCGATCTACAGGCAATCATCGACAGAGAGGGTGGCAAATTCAAACTGCAATCGTGGGATTGGTGGTACTATTCCGAAAAAGTCAGAAAAGCCAGGTACAACCTCGATGAGGCCGAGCTGAAACCCTATTTCTCACTGGATAATGTTCAGAAAGGGATGTTTTATGTGGCCAATAAGCTATATGGTATCACCTTCGAGAAAAGGAGCGATCTTCCGGTTTACCATCCCGAAGTCGTCGCCTATGAAGTGAAGGACAAAGACAAATCCCATCTGGCAGTGCTCTACATGGACTTCCATCCAAGAGACGGTAAACGGGTCGGCGCCTGGTGTACCGGTTATGGAAGTCGCCAGTACCGTAACGGGAAGAAGATTGATCCGATCATTTCCATGGTAATGAACTTTACCCGACCTACCGGAAATGCCCCGGCCTTGCTGAGTTTCGATGAGGTAACAACTGCCTTTCACGAATTTGGCCACGCACTGCACAGCGTTTTTGCCGATGGGCCATATGACCGAACTTCAAGGGATGTTCCGCGCGATTTCGTAGAACTGCCATCCCAGATCGATGAAAACTGGGCTGCCGAGCCACAAGTTTTAAAAGCCTACGCCAAACATTACAAAACCGGCAAAGTCATTCCGGATGCCTTGATCGACAAGCTGGAGAAAAGCGCTCAGTTTAACCAGGGATTTATCACAACAGAACTCCTGGCAGCCTCCATTCTTGATTTGGACTACAATACGGCCGCCAACACTGCGATCAGCGATGTCAGGGCTTTCGAGAAACAATCGATGGAGAAAATCGGTTTGATCGATGAAATTCTACCGCGATACAGGAGTACCTATTTTCAACACTCATTCAGCGGCGGTTACACGGCAGGTTACTATGTTTACACCTGGGCAGCAGTGCTTGATGCGGATGCATTTGATGCGTTCAAATCCTCCGGCGATATTTTTAATCCTGTTCTGGCGGCAAAATTCCGCGAACTGCTTACCAAATGCGGAACAGATGAAGGAATGGCCATCTATCAAAAATTTAGGGGAAAGGATCCCGATATCACTCCTTTGTTGAAAAAACGCGGACTTCTGTAGTACAAATATTCTATCTTTGCATAGGCAGTGAAATGTTGTTTAGTATGTCGTCATTAATTTTGCTTCGCGTGTGAAAAAAATCAGATTGAAAATTCTTGGGCTCTCCTATAGTCAGGATCAATCGGGTGCCTATGCCCTTGTCCTGGCAGAAACGGATGGAAACAGACGTATTCCCATCATTATTGGAGCAGTTGAAGCTCAGGCAATTGCCATCAATCTGGAGGGATTGAAACCCCCACGCCCACTGACACACGATCTTTTTACTACCGTCCTCTCTACCTTCGGCATTAAGATCACTGAAGTTTTTATCCATGCTTTTGAAGAGGGAATTTTTTATGCCGAAATGAAACTCTCGGGAGAGAAAGGAAATTTCAACATCGACTCCAGAACATCCGATGCCATAGCCTTGGCCTTGCGCTGCAACTGCCCCATTTACACCACCGAAGAGGTAATGGGCCAAACAGGTATTCTTATCGATTTTGAAGATAAAGCGGAGGAGGAAGGAATGGACGATGAAATGGACGAACATTCCGTGTACGATGAATTCACCCTCGACGAATTGAATGAGATGCTCGAAAAAGCCGTTCAGGACGAAGAGTACGAAAAAGCCTCTGTCATCAGGGATGAGATTAGCAAAAGAGGCGATCCCAACACGGAAACAACCTAAGAATAAAAACCACATGCGACAATATCTCGACCTTTTAACTCACCTGCTGGAAACCGGAAATGAGCGGTCAGACCGCACCGGAACCGGCACTATCAGCTGGTTTGGCTACCAGATGCGTTTCAATCTTGCAGAGGGCTTTCCGGTAGTAACGACCAAAAAACTTCATCTTAAATCAATCATTCACGAGCTGTTGTGGTTCCTCAACGGGGATACCAATGTCAAATATCTACAGGAAAATGGCGTGAAAATCTGGAACGAGTGGGCCGGCGATGACGGTGAGCTAGGCCCAGTTTATGGGCACCAATGGCGTTCCTGGTCTACTTCAGATGGTAGGGAGATTGACCAGATCTCGCAACTGATCGAACGGATCAAAACCAATCCCTCTTCGCGTAGATTGATTGTGAGCGCCTGGAATGTGGGAGACATTGACAAGATGAAACTTCCTCCGTGCCACCTGCTTTTCCAGTTTTATGTCAACGGAGGAAAGCTATCCTGCCAATTGTACCAGCGGAGTGCGGATGTGTTTTTAGGGGTTCCTTTCAACATTGCCTCCTATGCCCTGCTCACCCTGATGGTAGCCCAGGTAACCGGACTCCAGCCCGGTGATTTTGTCCATACTTTTGGTGATGCCCATATTTACAACAACCATCTGGACCAGGTAAGACTTCAACTCTCCCGCGAACCCTATCCATTGCCTCAAATGAAGATCAATCCGGAGGTGAAAAGCATCTTTGATTTCAAATATGAGGATTTTGAATTGGTTGGGTACCAGGCTCATCCGCATATTAAGGGGGATGTGTCAGTTTAGAAGGGTTTGAAAAGTTTAAAAAGTTTGAAGGGTTTCCTTATCAGCAACATTTCAAACTTTTCAAACATTTCAAACATTTCAAACTTTTCAAACATTTCAAACTAAATAATACGAACACATGGTACATCCCAATATCTCCATCATCGTTGCCATAGCGCAGAATTTCGCCATCGGGCTGAACAATGATCTATTGTTTCATCTTCCCGATGATCTGAAACGGTTTAAAAAGATCACTACCGGGAAGGCGCTCATCATGGGCAAACGAACATTTTACTCCCTGCCCAAAGCCCCGCTTCCCAACCGCCGGAACATCGTGATTACGGATATCCCTGGAGAAACATTCGCAGGATGTGAATCTGTCAATTCCATCGAAGAAGCCGTCAAATTGGTCCAGAACGAACCCGAGGCATTTATCATCGGAGGCGGCATGATTTACCGTCAGTTCTATCCCTTGGCAGGAAAGCTCTACCTCACCCTGGTGCACAAGGATTTGGAGGCAGACACCTTTTTCCCATCAATTGATTTTGAAGAGTGGCGCGAGACCGCCCGGGAAGACCTTTATGATGAGAAGAATGGATTTAATTACGCATATCTGGATCTGGTGAGGAAATGACAGTGAGACGCGGTGACAGGAATGACGGAGTGACGGAGGGACAGAGAGACAAATGACTGCAATTCTACGAAAACAAGAATCATTGAAACGGAGAAACAGAGAAACGGAGAAACGGGGAAACAGGGAAACAGAGAAACGGGGAAACAGAGAAACGGTGAAAAGGGGATATTAATTTTTTCTCTAATTCGTGTAATTGGCGTAATTGGTGGTTGGCTGGGGTTCATTTTCACATTCCCCAATTTTCACATTTATCTCAATCATCCAAAACCAGCATCTTTCCCAGGTTATCAAACCGGTTGCTGTAATCTTTAATTGATGTCTGTATTACTTCCAGCGCCTCTTCCCGGTCGTAAACTGCCTCAATAACGGTATTCCCCTCTTCCCCGGGGATGTCCTTGTAAGTCAAAAAGTAGTGGCGCAAGCGGGTAATAATGCCCTCCGGCACATCTTTCAGGGAGGTAAAACTGCCATAAACAAAGTCGTTGTTCAGGACAGCTATAATTTTATCATCGGCTTCATCACCATCGATCATCCTAAGGCCGCCGATGGGTTTGGCTGTCACCAGGATATCCCCATGGTGAATTGATTTTTCGGTCAGGACCACAATGTCAATCGGGTCGCCATCACCTTTGATTCCCTTTTTGCCTGTTTTCTTGGAGCAAAGATCGCCGACTAATTTACCGCAATAGGTCTGCGGGATAAATCCGTACAACGCCGGACAAACATTCGAATATTGCTGTGGCCGGTCTATTTTGAGGTAACCGGAGTCCTTGTCCACTTCATATTTCACCGTGTCGGTCGGCACCACCTCAATAAAAGCTGTAACCTTTTCGGGTGCATTGTCCCCGATATGAATACCGTGCCAGGGGTGCGACTTGTAACGCAACCCCATCAATCGTCCGATCGGATCTGAAAATTTGTCTGCCATAGCGCTCGTGTTTTTAAACTTATTACAATTATAACCATATTTCGGTTCAATTGCAAACCACGCTCCCCCTCGTTTGAGCGAAGCGGTAACGAGGGGGAGCATCGTTGTCCATCAGGTATTAGTTTTCTCGAATAAATAATTGGCAGTTTCGATTCGAACAGGGGAAATTATGGGTCAATTTTGCCGGGCCAAAAAAATACGGCAGGAGACCAATTCTTAAAGTTATGGTATCCACTCATATATATAAACCCATTCCATCAAATAAGAACTTCCGCTTGTCATGTGAACTGCTATTTTTATTGTCTGATGGGTTGGATCACTATCAGGGGCAATTGTCTTCAAAGTAGAGGTAACAGGACCTGTACCTGACCTGAAACTAAAAGGATTCCACGAATAGCTGCTATTGTAATAAACTGGTATTGAAACACTCATCCCGTTACCCACTGTGCCTTTTGCCTCGTAGGTAACTTTATATTCTGTGTCTGGTATGAGGATTTCAGGGAGTTGCGACCAGGTAAAATTGATGGACGCAGTAAGTTTTAACATTTGATCGTATTCAGTTCGAGTAATGTTATGTTCCTGACCTGAATAGGTAATATTAACGTTACCAAGCGTATAGGTTACATTAAACGGGAACGAACCAAATTGCTCGTTCGTTGAGCCGGAGACAACTGGTTTTATCCCCCAGAATTCAGTAGACTTCAATTTCCAGCAGGTAGTCGTGTCCGTCTCAGATAGGTTTTCATCACAAGAGGTAAAAAGCAGGGAAGAACAAAATACAACAATAACTAAAACGCAAAAAGATTTTTTCATGACGTTTGATTTAAGTTAATATTTCCCCTTCTAATTTACAAAATTAATTTCTTAAATCAAAGCGTCAAAAATTCAAAAATTCAAAATACTAAAACCACTCATCTTCATTTTTAAGTCACGTAAAAAAACTTGTTATCAGTAAGGATCCGACGTCTGACAAACATGAAGGATTGAATTGTCCTTCATGTATTTGTTATCTCGTTACAAACGAGTAGCTGCGGCCCCCTCGTTACCGCTGCGCTCAAACGAGGGGGAGCAACAGATTTGAGCGAACCATTAACGAGGAAGAGCAAGAGGTTGTGGCTTCTACTCCTTCGATGGCTTATATCCCACTTTGGGGCGGTCCCTTTGTTCTAATTCTTGTTGTTTGGTTTGTTCAAACTGTTTGAGATATTCAAAAATTACCATTATTTGGTTATCGTACCCGTTTAACTTCCTTTCAATATTTTCCAGGCGTCGCAAAAATCCGTCATGAAGCATCATCATTTCACGTAAACGAACATAAATACGCATAACATGGATGTTAACTTTTATTGCCCTCTCTGTGTTTAAAACACTCGACAACATTAAAACACCGTGTTCAGTAAATACATACGGAAGCTTACGGCGACCTCCCCAACTTGATGTCGCAATTTGCGATTTCAAGTTTGCAAATTCATACTCAGATAATTGGAACATAAAATCCTCTGGAAACCTTGATATATTGCGTTTCACCTGCTCATTTAACCGACGTGTCTCTATCCCGTATAATTCAGACAAATCACTGTCTATCATCACTTTTTGACCACGGATTAAGTATATTTTATTCATTAATACTTCATCGGGGATTACTAATGCACTTGTTTGGGCAACCTTTTCCATAATTTTGTTTCAAATAAAAAATTGTAGAATCATCACATTAGCACATCAGCTAATCAGCACATCAACTCCCCCACCCCTCCCGATCCAAACTTCTGTATTGAATGGCTTCACCCAGGTGATCGGCCTGAATATTCTCGGCGCCCTCCAGGTCGGCGATAGTCCGGGCCACTTTGAGGATGCGGTCGTAGGCTCTGGCCGAGAGTCCCAGCTTTTCCATAGCATTTTTGAGGATGGCCTCGCCAGCGCGATCGGGGGTACAATAGAGGTGCAGCAGTTTGGTGTTCATCTGTGCATTGCAATAGATGCCTGCCTCCTCGAACCGAAGACGCTGAATCTCCCTTGCCGCGATCACCCTCGCCCGGATGGCATCGCTCGATTCGCCCGAACTCATGGCTGAAAGCTTGTTGAAGGGCACCGGCACCACCTCCAGGTGGATGTCAATGCGGTCGAGCAAGGGTCCCGATATCCGGTTCAAATATTTTTGCACAATCCCCGGTGCGCAAACACACTGTTTGGTGGGGTGGTTGTAGAACCCGCACGGACAAGGGTTCATAGAAGCTACCAGCATAAAGGAGGCAGGGAACTCCACAGATGATTTGGCCCTCGAAACGGTGATCGTGCGGTCTTCCAGAGGCTGCCTCATTACTTCGAGCACCGATCTTTTAAACTCTGGAAGTTCATCCAGAAACAGCACCCCATTGTGCGCCAGGGAGATTTCCCCCGGCTGGGGAATGGTACCCCCACCGACCAGAGCGGCATCAGAGATGGTGTGGTGCGGACTGCGGAAGGGCCGGCAGATCATCAAAGAGGTTTGATTTTCAATCTTCCCGGCTACGGAATGGATCTTCGTTGTCTCCAGTGCTTCTTTTAAAGTAAAAGGAGGCAGTATCGTAGCTATTCGTTTGGCAAGCATCGTCTTACCTGCCCCGGGAGGCCCGATCATGATTAAATTGTGACCGCCTCCGGCGGCGATTTCGAGCGCTCTTTTCACATTTTCTTGCCCCTTCACTTCGGAAAAGTCAACTTCAAACTTGCTTTTGTTGGCATTGAACTCTTCACGGGTATCAATCACTGTTTGTTTGAGGGGAATGGCGCTGTTGAAATAGTCGATTACTTCACGGATATTTTCGACTCCGAAAATTTTCAGTTTGTCCACAACCGCCGCTTCCCGTGCATTCTGAAGTGGCACAATAAGCCCTTCAAACCCTTCCTCCCTAGCCCTAATAGCTATAGGGAGTACTCCTTTGACCGTCTGCAATCCACCATCCAGGGAGAGCTCGCCCATCATCACATAGCGGCCAATCTCCGGGGCATAGATCTGTTCGGATGCAGACAGGATTCCCATGGCAATGGGCAGGTCGTAACAGGAGCCCTCTTTGTGAATGTCCGCGGGAGCCATGTTGATCACCGTCTTTTTCCCGGGCAGCTTAAATCCGTTGAAACGCAGGGCAGCGTCAATTCTTTGCTGGCTTTCACGCACTGCCAGGTCGGCCAGTCCAACCATGTTGAAACGGATGCCCCTCGACACATCCACCTCTATTGTAATCGTGGTTGCATCAATTCCATGCACCGCGCTGCCATAAGTTTTTATCAGCATGACTATTCGGTTTTACTCCATTTACCGTGATATCCTTAAATATACCGAATTTTGAGGAGAAAAGGAAATTTAAAGGCGGCTAATTGCAGTTAACCGGAATGATTTTATGCCTCAACTGAGAACTAGGAGCCATCAAAATATCCCTTATATTTGTCTGGATATTGTTGCGTTTTAGCAATTGTGTATCGTAAGAAGTTTTACCGCAAAAGAGACTAAGGATGCTCAAAGGGCACAAAGTAAAGTCCTGACTTATTGAGTTTTTGTGACCTTTGTGTGTTGACTTTGAGCCCTTCGTGGTAAATACATTTTTAATTCGTAATTTTTAATCTTTAATTCGATCCCTCCGTGTCAGATATTATCCGTCTTTTGCCCGACTCCGTTGCCAACCAGATCGCTGCCGGCGAGGTGATCCAACGCCCAGCCTCAGTGGTAAAGGAGTTGGTCGAAAATGCCATCGATGCAGGAGGCGATGCGATCACCGTCAATGTCAAGGATGCAGGCCGTACGCTCATCCAGGTTACTGACAACGGGAAAGGGATGTCGCCGGCCGATGCCCGGATGTCGTTTGAGCGGCATGCCACCTCAAAAATTCATGAGGCAAATGATCTCTTTTCTATCCGCACCATGGGTTTCAGAGGGGAGGCGCTGGCATCGATTGCATCGGTGGCAGAGGTAGAATTGCGCACCCGTCAACAGGGCGAGGAGCTCGGCACTTTTCTGCATATCCTCGGCTCCGTTTTGCAGAAGCAGCAAACCGACCACTGTCCGGAGGGTTCCAATTTCTCGGTAAAGAATCTTTTCTTCAACGTTCCGGCAAGACGTAAGTTTCTAAAATCCAATAGCTACGAACTAAAAAACATCATCACCGAAATACAACGGATCGCCCTTGCGAACCCTGAGTTGGCCATCTCCTTCTTCCACAACCAGGCGCCGGTTTACGAACTTCCATCGGAGAATATCCGAAAACGGATTGTTAGTCTATTCGGTAAAACAATCAATCAGAGCCTGACCCCTGTTGAGACAGAGACGACCTTGGTCAAACTGACCGGATTCATCGGTCAGCCAAAGTTTGCGAAAAAAAGCTTTGGTGAACAGTTTTTCTTCGTGAACGGCCGTTTTATGAAGCATCCATTCTTTCACAGGGCTGTCATGCAAGCCTATGAGCGCATTCTTCCACCCGATGCCATCCCTTCCTATTTTCTCTACTTAGAAGTTGATCCAGCCACCATAGACATCAACATCCATCCAACCAAAACCGAGATCAAATTCGAAGACGAGCAGGCCATCTGGCACATTCTCAGCGCCTCCATCCGGGAGGCCATCGGCAAATACAACCTCATGCCTACTATTGATTTCGATCAGCGCGGTTCTATCGAAATTCCCCTACTTCCCGGTAGGGGAAGCAGTTTTGCCCCTCCTGAAATTGAAGTCAACCGGTATTACAACCCCTTTCAGCCGGAGAGCTATCCGGGTAACCGGAATGATTTTGGCCTGGAGAGCAGCCAAACCGGACATTGGGAAAAGCTTTACCAGGGAATGGAGAATCAGAAAGACGGGGAGACGGAGAGACGGAGAGACGGAGAGACGGGGAGACGGGGAAACGGAGAGACGGAGAGACGGGGAGACGGGGAAACGGAGAGACGGAGAGACGGAGAGACGGAGAGACGGGGAGACGGGGAAACGGAGAATAGACAGGTTACACATTCGCTGGGTAGCGAGCAGGAATACCAGTTGGCCAATTTCATGCAGCTGAAGAACAGATATCTGCTTACCCCGGTCAAATCGGGATTGATGGTGATCGATCAGCGCGAGGCCCATGCCCGGATCTTGTATGAAAATTTTATGCAGAATTTCAATTCGCACCTTGCAGCCAGTCAGCGGCAACTTTTTCCGCCGGTATTGGAATTGAATGCTGCTGATGCTGAAATTTTGAATGCACTTCGGGAAGAGCTGCATCAACTTGGATTTGATATCAGACCCGGGGAAGAAAACCATTTTTACATCGATGGTACTCCGGGAGTGCTAAGCCATTTGGATGCCAAAGAAATGGTTGAAACAGTTATTGCCTCCTTCCAGGACCGACCGGTAGATCTGATGGAGGAGATAAAGTCACAGTTGGCACTGGTGTTGGCACAATCCTCGGCTGTAAATTACGGCGTCTCCCTGAAGCAGGAGGAGATGGTCTCACTTTTCAACCAACTTTTCACTTGTCAATCTCCGGGATTCTCACCCACAGGAAGGAAGATTATCTCCATCATTGCGCTGACCGACATTGAAAATCTGCTGAAGAGTTAGCGTATCTCGTCCGATTCCTTATTTTTGCATAAAATGATTTGAAAATTTTACCATGCAATATCGCCCTACTTCACCATATTCCATCCCACCAGTAGTTAAGAATTTGATTATGATCAATATTCTTATGTTGGTCGCTACCTGGGCATTGAAATCAACAGGAATTGACCTCACGGAGAAACTCGGTCTTTACTTTCCGGGCTCTCCACATTTCAGACCCTACCAGCTGGTGACACACCTCTTCATGCATGCCAACTTTGGACACCTGTTTTTCAACATGTTTGCGCTCTACATGTTTGGAAAAGTGCTCGAGATGGTATGGGGTCCCAAACGTTTCCTGATCTATTTTCTGGTAACCGGTTTGGGTGCAGCCACGCTTCACCTGTTCGTGAATTATCTCGAATTATCGCATATTGCCAAAACTGTGGATGCCTTTGCCAACACACCCTCGCCAGAACTGCTCTCCTCCTTTGTCAAGGCAAATCTGGGTGGACAGGCGGCCCCATGGGTGCACGACTTTATCAACAAATGGTCAGAGACGCCCGGTAATCAGGCATATGCACAACAGGGGATCGATATGGTGCAGCAAATTTTTAATGAGAAGATCAATATCCCGACAGTCGGGGCTTCGGGCGCTGTATTCGGAATTTTGCTTGCTTTCGGCGTGCTTTTCCCCAACACCGAACTGATGCTCCTTTTCCCCCCGGTTCCTATCAAGGCCAAATATTTTGTCATGGGTTACGGACTCATCGAGCTCTACCTGGGGTTTACCCAATCCAACAGCAATGTAGCCCACTTCGCCCATCTTGGCGGAATGCTCTTTGGGTACCTGCTGTTGCGTTACTGGAATGCCAGTTCAAAGAATTTCTATTGATCAGACATGGCGCTTACCGACGAAATAAAGCTCTCTTACCAGCATGGCTCCTATCTCACTAAGTTGATCTACATCAACATTGCGATCTGGATAGCTGTCCGGCTGGCTGCTGTATTTCTTGTTCTCGGGGGCAACGAAGATCTTAGCTATATTGATTGGCTGGCCCTGCCTGCCTCTTTCGGGCAATTTCTGAGCCGTCCCTGGACCCTCTTCACCTACTTGTTCCTTCATTACGAGTTATTGCATATTCTAATGAATCTGCTTTGGCTCTACTCCTTTGGGCGTATTTTTCTTGAGTACCACCAGCCCCGAAAGTTACTAAGCCTTTATATTTTCGGTGGAATTCTCGGAGGACTCTTTTTCATGGCTGCATACAATTTCTTCCCTTATTTCCGGAATGCCGTCGAATTCTCCAGACTCCTTGGCGCCTCTGCTGCTGTCATTACAATTGTGGTCGCCACAGCCGTTTATGTTCCCAATCATGTGATTCATTTGATATTAATAGGACCAGTCAAAATAAAATGGATTGCCCTTGTTTCGGTCGTATTTTATGTTGTGAACCTTACCGGAGACAATGCAGGAGGTAATTTTGCCCATCTTGGTGGCGTCTGCTGGGGATTCTTATACATGTCGCTCTTAAAATCAGGTATCGACCTCTCCACACGGTCAGAGCGTTTTTTTGATAAACTTTTCAGCTGGTCGAAGCCCAAAAAGAAATTGACGGTCGAATACAATTCAGGATCCTACCGGGAATACGGGTACAACAGAAGTAAAAAACAGCAACAGGAAGAGGTCAACCGGATTCTCGATAAGATTAGTACTTCCGGGTATGATGCCCTGTCAGCCGAAGAAAAGGAAAAACTATTCAGAATGAGCGGCAAAAAATGAAGAAAAGCAAGGTCAAAAATCTCTTTTCGAAATTCGGGTTCGTCACGAACCTTATTTTTGGTGGATTGCTTTTGTTGGTTTATGCCTCTGTCTTGATACCTCCGGACACCTTCTGGCCAGCAGCATTTTTCGGGTTTCTCTTTCCCTATTTGCTTTTGATCAATCTTCTGTTCATTGGTTTCTATGCCTTACTGAAGTCCAGAAAACTGCTCCTTTCACTTTCCATTATCCTGATAGGTTACCAGCATCTTTTCAATTTCATACAACCCATCCCTCATTTCGGGACAGGGGTTGGGGGTATGAAGATTTTAAGTTTCAATGTACACTATTTCGCAAAGGACCTTTCCAGAAAACAAGCTGATCATCCCAAACTAATCGAATACCTTCGAAGTGTCAATGCCGATATCATTTGTCTTCAGGAAACGCGAATCCTTAAATCAGGGAAACTGTCGCCAGAGGCAATAAGGGATGCGCTTCCCGGAATAAAATATTATCATCTGGGTCATTCGAAGGCCAATGCCGGACCCATGACCCTATCCAAATTTCCGATTGTCAGGCTTGGCGAAATCCGTTTCGAACGCAGCGCCAACATGGTGCTATTTTCGGATATTGTTGTTCGCCCGGGTGATACGATTAGGGTATATAACTGTCATTTTCAATCCTACAAAATTACACCTGAAGATTACAGCCTGACCGATCCGGAAAAAAGCGGAACCAATGAGCAGCAATTGAAAGAGGCCCGCTTAATCAGCAAGAAGATGATCCTGGCCTTTACTTTCCGGGCACGGCAAGCTAGGACTGTTGCCGCCCACATTGGAAATTGCCCTTATCCGGTGATTGTTACCGGTGATTTTAATGACACACCACTCTCTTACACCTATCATGTACTGGACAAACATTTGAAAGACGCGTTCCAGGAAGCCGGATTTGGTATTTCCAACACTTATACCGCATTTTTACCTTTGTTTAGAATCGACTACATACTTCACAGTCAAAGATTTAATACAGTCCATTACCAATCCGATCCGGTCGGACTTTCTGATCATTTTCCCGTCACTGCCGTGCTTGAATACCTATGGTAAATTATGTTCCAAATTTTTTATCGAATCTGCCTGTTTTTTCCCATTATTGAGGTATATTTGAATTTAGAAACCGACCAAGAATTATTTTTCAAACACAAATAAATCCCCCAGCCGACATCGAAAAAGTGTTTCGGCAGGCAAATGAAGAATACAGTTTTTTCAAATGAAAAAATATCGCGCCATCGTCGTGGATGACGAAAAAAATGTTCGTGAGGTACTTGAACTGTTACTATTCCAGTATTGTCATGAGGTGGATGTTGTTGCATCGGCCTCTTCTGCTGCAGAGGCACGTGAACTCCTTAAAACACATGCTATCGATTTTATTTTTCTGGATATTTCCATGCCGAAGGAGGACGGATTTACTTTTCTCACCACGATTCCCAAAGAAAATTACTGCATTATTTTTGTTACTGCATTCGAAGATTATGCGTTGCGTGCACTCAAAGCCAGTGCCATCGATTATCTGTTAAAACCCATTACGCCCATAGATCTGGTAGAAGCTGTTTCCAAGGCAGTGCAGCATTACGAAATGCTCCAAAGTCGTGAAAAAGAAAAGCAAACCTATGAGGATTCACTGAAAAACCTTAGCGATAATATCAACCATGAATCCAAATATCTTACCAGGATCACCGTCTCCGAGCAATTTGGATTTCAGATTGTCAATACTTCGGACATCGTTTACCTGGAAGCTGACAGCAACTATACCATTATACACCTATCCGGATTAAAGAAAATTGTAGCAACCCGAACAATGGGCGACTTTGAAAAGATTCTTGACCAGCCTGAATTCTTCCGCATTCATAAATCCATCATTATCAACCTAAATTACCTGAAAGCGTATTCCAGTTATCAGGGTAATTTTGTTACTTTGAATGATGGTTCAACCCTGAGCATTTCCCGCAGAAGACTAAATGACTTCAGGGATGCCATCAAACATTTCACCAAATCACTGGACTAACTTGAAAGGGAAATTACTGTCATTCCTGATTTTGCTTCTTTTTGCCCTTACAGATACATTGGCTCAAAGCCCTCTTGTGCAACACCTTACCACCTCTGAAGGCCTCCCTTCAAATGGGGTATACAAGATTATTCAGGATAGTAAAAAATTTATCTGGTTTGCAACCGATGCCGGTGTAGCAAGGTATGACGGTTCAAAATTTACCTATTACCGGAAACAAGACGGGCTGAGCAGCAACGATGTAATTGATATCCACGAAGACTCTTTCGGCAGAATTTGGTTTTTCCATTTCAATGCTTCCCTCAATTTCTATTCCGACAATTTCATTCACAACGGAAAAAACACCCCACTTCTTGACTCCTTGAAAGGTCCGGATTATTTTCATCAACTTTATGAAGATGAGAATCATACCCTATACTTCTATGGTAATTCACAACGGCTAATTCATACGTTGGATCCCAAAAATCATATTGTCAGGTACAGATTGCCGACAACCCCTTTTAAAAACAATATTAAACCACATACATTAGAGGCTATGTCCATTCTCTATATGAAAAAAAATGCAAATGGGGAATTTATTTTTTGGACACCGGCCGGATGTTATACGACCAAACAACTATCAAAAAGACCAGTTGAATTAGACAATTCTTTCAGATTCAAAGAGGTCGTTATTTCCTCGCCTAAAAGCAAATACATTCTGGTTAGGGAAGAAAATATGTCAAAATTTGAGGTAAAGAAATTTAATGACGAAATTACTTTTGATAAAATAGCACCTATTGACAATACCGGGTCTGAATTTATTTCATCCATTCTTGAAGACGAGAATGGCATCTTATGGATTTCCACCTATGATAAAGGGGTATATTGCTTCAAAGAGGGAAAAATTGTCTATCATTTCGAAATCAATGATGCAAAATCGATCATTCAGGATCATGAAAAAAATATATGGATCAGCTCGACGAAGGAGGGAGTATACAAAATCAGCCCATTTTTCGACCATCATGAGCACTTGCCGCGCAACGTTTTCGAGAGTTCCGGAATTTTCGCGCTTACTCAACACAATAGCACCTCAATTTGGTGTACGAATGGAAAATCGGTTTACCTTTTGAAAGACAACACTTTGTTCAAATTGGATTTTCAGAAAACCGAAAAATCTTTCAACCAGATATTACAAGTGAACGATCACACTTTATTGATAGGTGAGACCCGGAAGAGACCATTTGCCCTGGAAGGTATCCATTTCAATCAAGCGGGCAATAATATCATCGCTGAGAAAGTAAGTCAGTCTCCGATTGTTTTACAGAATTTTACCTATAACATTAGAAATGATTCAATCAATTTACACAATCAAAACTATGTCTTTCAAATTTCCACAGTTCAGTTTTTTAAAAAGATGAGGTATTTAAGAATTGGGGAACGAATTAACAATATCTATTTTAATACAAATAATGAATTAATTGTCAACGCAAAAAAAAATTACATCTTGCAATTCTCAGCAAAAAAAGAGTATTCGGAACTATCTTACTTCAACAACAAAGTGATCTCGGATCACCTGAATTTAAACAATAAGACAGAATTATTTAACATAGAAGGAGACAGTCTATTCATTTATTCCAACAAACAATTGAATAATCTTTCTGCGGCATTTGACCAGCCAATTAACATGCAAATCAAACATCTTGCCTATCAAGATTCTACTTTATTTATTGCTACTTCCAGAAACATATATGTATGTAAAAACCCTTTAAATATCCTTAAAAAGGAGCCAATTCTCCTGAATCTGATTGATATCAACTTTAATTCAATACATGGGATCTTATTCAACAACCAGAGACTATACATTGCCAGCGATGACGGTTTGACTTCATTGCCCTATTCTGACCTTACCAATAGCACCGTTCACGCACCAATTCCCTATTTCCAATCCATTCAGGTAAACGAACAGGAGAATCAGGTAATCAAAGGAGCTATTTCGTCTGTAAGCGGTCAACGGGTAAACATATCTTTCAGTTCCATCAATTATTCAGTTAGTCCCAATATCTATTCTTATAGATTGGATGGATCCGATGCCGACTGGACCTATGTAAAGGGGAATAATGTCGTTCTGCAAAATCTTCCCCGAGGGAATTACTCCTTTCTCCTTCGTGCCAGAAAACCTGCCTCTGCATGGAGTGGGCCCATCAAATTTGAGATAGGGGTCAGGGCAACCATTTGGCAACATCCATTGTTTTATTTTATTATCATAATATTTCTCACCGGGATTGCCTTCCTTATCGTCCTGAGAAGAAAAAACCTGGAACTGCGTAGACGCCAGATGGAACATCAGATGATCTTGTTGGAGCAAAAGTCACTTCAGTCCATGATGAACCCTCATTTTATTTTTAATTCCCTGGGCTCAATTCAAAACTATCTTCTCCACAACAAGGCCAATGAAGCAGGCATTTACCTCTCCCAATTTGCGCGATTAATCAGACAAAATCTGAATGCAATAAATACCTCAACAGTCGATCTCGAAGAGGAGGTGGATCGCTTAAGAAACTACCTTGATCTCGAGAGATTACGGATGGAGAATAAATTTACATATTCCATTGAGCTTGATGAGGCTGTTGAGTTGGATGATGTTTTAATCCCTTCCATGATCATTCAACCTTTTGTCGAAAACTCGATCTGGCATGGGATTGCAAACCTTGAAGTGAATGGGTTCATTGGTATCAAATTCAGGTTATTGGATGAAAAATCGCTTCAAATAACCGTTGAAGACTCTGGAATCGGCATCCAAAATACCGAAAAATATGTTTCACAAAGCGATAAACATTTGCATTTAGGCATGACCATTACCCGGAAAAGGTTGGCACTTCTTAGCCAAAAATATGGGGTAGAAACGAGTGTCAATTACAGGGAAAGATCGCCAGGATCTCAAATTCCCGGAACAATTGTAGATATTATCGTACCTCTGCTCAATGGAAAATCAGAAATTCGTTCTTGAGAAACTACCGTTCAATAAGCAAAATGTCCCTTTCCTTTATTCAACGACTCCATTGGCTCAAAATTAATTTTCTGTTCTTGGATAATTTATACTATTGTGACCGTATGCCTGTTGATTTTGACGTTTTCATCAGGTTACTTTCTGCTTTACCAAACCACCCAACTTTAGGAGATTACTTGATCCCTATTTAATGAGGTACTTAGATCGAGCGGAGGCAACAGCCAAAGCTCGCTAAGTGGCTTCATTGATCCAAACAGCCATTTCCCTTCTTATCTTCCACTTTTTCCTATATTTGTACATCACTACAACTATTAAAGAATCATGGAAACGACCAAATCAATAGATAAAAGAATTCTATCTGTCGATGCGTTACGCGGTTTCGACATGTTTTGGCTTATTGGTGGCACGGGACTCGTCCTTGCCATCGTAAAACTATTTGGAACTGGTGTGCAGGATCTTCTTCTTCCTCAATTGGATCACACCGAGTGGATAGGGTTTACTTTTTATGACCTGATCTTCCCCCTCTTTGAATTTGTTTTGGGAATGTCTGTTCTCTTTTCACTGAAGAAAATATTGCAAAAAGATGGTAAGGCTGCAGCTTACAAAAAGCTGATCAAAAGATTTACAGTACTGTTCATACTAGGGGTTATCTATTATGGTGGTTTGTCCAATGTCTGGCCAGAGATTCGTATCCTGGGAGTTCTACAGCGACTGGCCCTTACCTATCTTTTCACTGGAATCCTCTTCATACATTTTGAGCTTCGCGGAATGATTATCATCTCCGCATCGATTCTTATAGGATACTGGATTCTGTTCAGTTTCATCCCGCTACCGAATACCGGAGTTGTTGCTTTAACCCAACAATCCAACTGGGCACAATATATTGACTCACTCTTTCTTCCCGGTAAGAAAAATGGACCCGGTGGCTTATGGGACATTCTTGGAATCCTAAGTACCCTTCCGGCCACGGTCTCCTGTATGCTTGGTGTTTTTGCCGCTCGGGTATTGCAAAGCAAGAAACTGGACGACAAAAAAAGACTTATCTGCCTAATTGGAGGAGGATTGGTAATGTTGGTTATCGGTTATCTTTGGGGCATTCAGTTTCCCATTATCAAAAAAGTATGGACTTCAACTTATGTCTTGGTGGCTGGTGGATACAGCCTGATGCTAATGGGAATCTTTTACTACCTGATCGATGTGAAGGGCTATAAAACATGGACATCCATCTTCGTCTGGATTGGCGTTAATCCCATTACCATTTACATGTTAAGAAACCTGATCGACTTCGGCGGAATTTCAAAAAAACTGGTTGGCGGAGACCTCGCCATTATTGCAGGAGAGCAATGGGCTTATCTGTTGGCTAACATTGTTTCACTGGGACTTTCCCTGGTACTGCTAAAATTCATGTACGACAGAAAGATCTTCTTAAAAGCATAGTGTCCGATGAAAAGAGTCTCAATTTAAATAATTACACAGCGTTGCACGGAGAAGCACAGAGAACCACGGAGAAAAAAATCGCATTAAGCTCTGTGTAACTCTGTGCTTCTCTATGCAACTCTGCGTATGAATAACAATTAACACGAATTCTATGAACAAATTACTATTACAAAAATTAATCTTCTTGCTTCCTGCCTTTTTACTTGGGGCTCATACGAATGGTGAGCCCCGCACAACCGATTACACCAAAAATGTCAACCTTTTTATTGGCACCTTCCGGGATGGCCAGACCTTTCCAGGTGCATGTTATCCTTTCGGAAGCGTTCAACTGAGCCCGGACACCCGAAAAGAGGGGTCACTTGCCTGCGGAGGGTACTATTACCCCGATTCAATGATCCTTGGCTTCTCCCATACCCATCTGAGCGGCGTAGGTGAACCTGAATACCGGGATGTGTTGTTTATGCCAACCGTAGGAAAAATCCGGTTACAGTCAGGGAGAGAGGGTGTGAAGGGCACCGGTTATCAATCCTCCTACGATCACAAAGATGAAAAGGCTATTCCCGGGTATTATTCTGTTCTTCTAAAAGATTACAACGTGAAAGCCGAACTGACTGTCACAAGCAGAGCAGGATTCCACCGCTACACCTTCCCTAAATCTGATAGTGCCAGGGTGATCATAGACCTTCTTCATCCCGGAGGGGCAGAGGATCTGATCATCACCAAGATTTCCGATCACGAAATTGAAGGTCTCCGTCGTTCTCATGGTTGGGCCTGGGACCAGTATGTCTATTTTGTGGCACAATTTTCCAAACCTTTCAAATCATTTGAGATAGCAAAAAACGATACGCTTTTGGGAAAGGCTACATCCGGTCGCGGTAAAAATATCAAGGGAGTTGCTACTTTCTTCACCAGAGAGAAAGAGGAGTTACTCGTTAAAGTGGGCATTTCCGCGGTCAGTTGTGAAGGCGCCAGAAAAAACCTGTTGTCCGAAATTCCGGGATGGAACTTTGACGAAATTGTCAATCAGGCAGGAAAAGCCTGGAACAAAGAGCTTGGCCGTATTGAAGTAACCGGTGGCAGGGAGGACGACAGGATCCAGTTTTACACCTCAATGTACCGGCTTTGTATTTCGCCGAACCTCTTCATGGATGTCGATGGCCGGTACCGTGGTACCGATCATCAGGTTCATCTCGCGAAAGGTTTTGTAAATTATACAGTCTTCTCTTTGTGGGATACTTTCAGGGCTTTCCATCCGCTATTTACCATCATCGATCAAAAAAGAACTGTAGATTTCATTAAAACACTTCTGCAAATTTACGACGATGGAGGACGACTGCCGATGTGGCCCCTTGCCGGAAACTATACAGATGATATGCTAGGTTACCATGCTATCCCTGTTATCGCCGATGCGTACCTTAAAGGGATTCGGGGTTACGATACCATTAAGGCTTTCACTGCGATGAAACACAGTGCCGAAGTGGACAAACTGGGATTGAAATACTACAAGCAAATAGGGTTTCTCCCCTGTGATCACCAGGCGGAATCCGTCTCCAAAACATTGGAGTACAGTTACGACGACTGGTGTATCTCACAGGTTGCCAAAGCAATGGGTCAGCAGGAAAATTACATCAATTACCACCAGCGTGCCCACCACTTCGAAAATGTATTTGATGCCTCGACCGGCTTCATGCGAGGCAAAACCATTGACCGAAAATGGCTGACACCTTTCGATCCCAAAGAAAACTCTGCCTATTCAGAAGGGAATGCCTACCAGTATATGTTTGTCCCGCACGATGTGGATGGCTTAAAGACGCTGATGGGCGGGGACAAAAAATTTGCTGTCTGGCTGGATACCCTCTTTTTCATGCCATCCAAAGACCCGCTGAAAATCGGGGAGTACTGGCATGGCAATGAACCAGGCCACCACCTTCCCTACCTCTACGATTATGTTGGGGAAGCCTGGAAAACGCAGTTCCTGACCCACAAGATCCTGACCCAACTCTACCGGAACAAACACGACGGATTGGCCGGCAACGAAGACTGTGGCCAGATGTCGGCATGGTATATTTTGAGCTCACTGGGTTTTTATCCAGTTTCACCCGGACAGAAAATATACGCCATTGGATCTCCCCTCTTCGGGAAAGCCATCGTTCATTTGGAAAATGGAAAGTCAATTGTCATACGGGCGAAGAATAGTTCTCCTGCCAACTTTTACATCCAATCTGTTATCATGAACGGCAAGGAGTATCCCAAAGCCTACCTCAATCACGATGATCTGATGAAAGGGGCTGAACTCACCTTTACCATGGGTGCTTCACCCAACAAGCGTTGGGCGCAGAAACCTGAAAACAGGCCTTATTCCGAAAACGGTAAAGCTGTAACCATGCTGCCATACATTGAGTCGGGCAACCAATTGTTTCTCCGATCCACACGAGTATCCCTGGCTTGTGAGACGAAAGGAGCAGAGATACGGTACACCCTGAATGGGTCTGAACCAGACAATAACTCGGAATTGTACCGATCACCAGTCGAAATCAATAAGACAACCTTGCTTAAGATGAGAACCTATAATTCGGGACTGATGTCCAGTACTCCCGTAGAGGTTTCGATCAAAAAGGCTGAATTGAACGATGCCATTCTTATCACTGATCTTCTTCCCGGATTGGCCTACGATTACTTTGAACGGTTCTTTGTTCAGGCAACAGACCTTGAGCTGGTCAAGCCACTTTCAAATGGGGTCACACAAAATTTCAACATCCGGATGGCCAAAGTCCAAAGCTATTTCGGGTTATGGTTCAGGGGGTATATCAAGGTTCCTGCGGATGGTATTTATACTTTCTATCTTTCTTCAAACGATGGAAGCCATCTTTATCTGGATGGGAAAGAACTGATAGAAAATGACGGGAACCACGCCATGGTGGAGGAGCCCGGTTCTACTGGTCTTAAGGCAGGATACCATTCCATCGAGGTACAGTACATGCAATGTGGTGGAGGGAAAGGTTTAAAAGTAAGTTGGGATGGTCCCGGAATTGAAAAGGAGGAGATTCCAGGTTCCGTACTATTCAGAAAGTGATTGAAACGGTTTAATAGCAAAAAAAAGCAGCCCTGAAAATTTCAGGGCTGCTTTTCTAAATTTTGCGGTCAAATCGATATCTCTCTACAAAAGCGCATCAATTTTGGCGGCGAGGATCGTTTTTGGAACGGCCCCGACTTGCTTGTCTGCGATATCACCTCCCTTAAAAAAGAGTATGGTAGGAATATTTCTGATTCCAAATCTCGCGGCTGTTCCGGGATTGGAGTCAACATCCATTTTTGTAATAACAGCACGATCTTTGTAATCATCGGCAAGTTCGCTAACCAGCGGGCCAATCATCCTGCATGGGCCGCACCATTCTGCCCAAAAATCAACCAATACCGGCTTGTCGGATTGAAGGACAATCTCCTCAAAATTTGCATCTGTAACTTCAATGGTCATGAGATATATTTTAAAATTGTATAATGTATCGCGGTGACAAAGGTATAAAATTACGGAATTAATTTATACTAAAGTAAATTTCTGTCTGATTTTGCAAATAGGTTTTTAGTTCCTGGGTGAGGGTAACGCTTTTCGTTCTCGAAAACATCTGGACTTTCGTGTCGGTTTCAGGATCCACGAAATTGAATCGGAGCGTGGTTCGTCCACTGTTATTGGTCAATATATTTTCCAAATCTTCAAGGGCTTTTTCCTCCAATTTATCGATTGGAATATCCAGCAAAAGAGTCTCAGCCTTTTCTGCCAGCTCTTCGAGCAGCTCCATTTTTGCAGGTTTGAATTCGAAGTCATTTCCACCGCTCCAACGTTCTGATACCCGGCCACGAACCAACAAAAACAGCCCTTTCTTGCAGAACTTGCTAAAAGAGACATAGTCATTCCCAAACAGCATGATTTTCAATGAGCCATTGTAGTCGGTCAAAACCATACTGGCGAAATTTTTCCCATTTTTGGAGATTCCTTCCTGTGCATCCGTAACGATACCGGCCATAATCAGGTCGCGGTTTTTGAATGCCAGCAGATCAGTGGTCAGATCAGAAAAGGTGACCCCCTTCGTGCAGTAGCTGTTGATCTCCATCTTGTATTCATCCAGCGGATGCGCTGACAGATAGATGCCAATAAGATTTTTTTCTTTTTCCAGCGCAACAATGTTTGGCCATTCTGGCACATTGGGAATAGCAGGAAGTTTGACGGAGATGGGTTGGATATCGCCAAACAGGTTGGCCATGGAACCCGATTTCTCACTTTGAATCTTGTTGCCGTATTTGATGAGCGCCTCAATGAATGTGCTGCCATCACCAGTATCGGCAAAAAACTGCGCCCTGTTCATCGTTTGAAAGCTGTCAAAAGCGCCCGCCGCTGCAAGTCCCTCCAGATTCTTTTTGTTGGTAGACTGAAGATTTACCCGCTCTACCAGGTCGAAAATACTTTTGTAATCGCCATTTTGGTCCCTTTCCCTGAGAATATCGGCTACTGCCCCGGCCCCGACCCCCTTTATTGCAGTAAGTCCGAAGCGGAGCGCTCCATTTTTATTGACAAAGAAAGAGGCCCTCGACTCATTCACATCCGGGCCAAGGACTTTCATGCCCATGTGGTTGCATTCGTCCATGAACAGGGAGATTTTGTCCGAATTGGAGAGATTGCAACTCAATACAGCTGCCATGAATTCAGATGGATAGTGCGCTTTCAGATAACCGGTCTGATAGGCAATATATGCATAACAGACAGAGTGTGATTTATTAAAAGCATAGGATGCGAACGACTCCCAATCTTTCCAAATCTTTTCGGCGAGCGAATCAGTGGCCCTACCCATCGCTTTGCATCCTTCAACAAAAGGGATGTTTTGTTTACAGCCTTCCTTGAATTTCACTTTGAGCTCGTCCATCATCTTCCGGTCCTTTTTCCCCATCGCCTTGCGCAGCGAATCTGACTGACCACGACTGAAATTTGCCAATGCCCTGGCCTGAAGCATCACCTGCTCCTGATAAACAGTAATTCCGTATGTATCTTTGAGATAGGCTTCCATCATGGGATGATCGTAAACCACCTCCTCTCGTTTGTGCTTTCTATTGATGTAGGAGGGAATGTATTCCATCGGGCCCGGACGGTACAAAGCGTTCATGGCCACCAGATCTTCAAAACAGTTGGACTGTAGCAATTTGAGCCATTTTTTCATTCCTGCCGATTCGAACTGGAAAATAGCTGTTGTTTCGGCCGCACTAAAAAGTTCGAACGTTTTGGCATCATCCATTGGTAAATGATCGATATCCAGATTTATTTTCCTGGTAAGCCTGATGTTTTCGAGACATTCCTTGATGATGGAAAGGGTCTTCAAACCTAAAAAATCCATCTTCATCAATCCGATCGACTCTACAAAATGGCCGTCGTATTGGGTTGTGAGCAAGTCCTCATCCTTGGTAGGCATCAACGGAATATGCATGTCGAGCGGATCCCTTCCAATGATGACACCACAGGCATGAACGCCAAACTGCCTGACACACCCTTCCAGGGTACCGGCAAATTTTAGCATCTGCACTACCATTGGGTTCAATGAGTTCTTCTCGCGCTCCAAAAGCGGATTGGCAGCGTAAGCCTCTCTCAGGGTAATCTTAGGGGTTTCGGGCACAAGTTTTGCTATACGATCGGTCTCCGGAAGTGGTATACGAAGTACCCTGCCCACATCGCGGATCGCCATTTTTGCAGCCATTGTACCAAAAGTACAGATGTGTGCAACCCTGTCGCGGCCATATTTCTCCTTGACCCAGTCGAGCACAAGCTGACGGCCGTCATCGTCAAAATCGATGTCTATATCGGGCATGGAGATCCGGTCGGGGTTGAGAAAACGTTCAAACAGCAGTTCGTATTTGATTGGGTCCACATTGGTAATGCCGGTCGTGAAGGCCACAACAGAACCTGCGGCAGATCCCCGACCGGGACCTACGATCACACCCATTTGCCGGGCAGCGTTGATAAAATCCTGCACGATGAGAAAGTACCCCGGAAAACCCATGGTCTTGATCACATGGAGTTCGAAATTAATACGTTCAACTATTTCAGGATCAATCTGATCGCCATACCTATCGATAGCTCCCTTGTTGACGAGCGACTGAAGATAATCAGCTTCGAACTTAACCCGTAGCACCGATTCATATCCACCCATGCGGTCGAAATCTTTTCCAAACTCTTCTTTTAGTTCTTCTTCGGGAAATTTTGACCTAAAGTCATCGATGGTGCCAAAACTTTCGGGAATAGGGAATTCCGGCATGATCGGCTTCGCATTCAACTCAAAGAATTCCACCTTGTCGACAATTTCCTGCGTATTAGCTAAAACCTCGGGCAAATCTTCAAAAAGAGAATTCATCTCTGCTGTACTTTTCAGCCACTCCTCTTTGGTGTATCTCATCCGTGAAGGATCGTCGAGATCCTTGCCTGTATTGAGACAGATCAGCAAATCATGGGCATCAGCATCTTCCTGGTTTACGAAATGGACATCATTGGTTGCGATCAATTTCACGTTGTACTCTTTGGCAAGCCCGATTAAAACCTCATTGACGCTTACCTGCTTGTCGTATACCTCCTGCCGAAGTCCGGGATCAGCAGCAGGATGCCGCTGCACTTCCAGATAGAAATCTTCCCCGAAAATGGATTTGAACCACTTTATCGTCTCTTTTGCCCCACTCAGATCGCCCTTCATGATCAGTTGCGGAACCTCACCACCCAGGCAGGCAGTCGAAACAATTAGTCCTTCGCTGTACTTCTCAAGAAGCTCTTTGTCTATCCGTGGTTTGTAATACATTCCCTCCGTGTTGGCAATGGTGACCAACTTTAGCAAGTTGCGATAGCCTTTGTTGTTCTTGGCCAGAAGGATCAGATGATCTCCTGAGCGATCCTCCTTTTCACTCTTATCTTTGAACTTAATTCCCCTGGAAGCAACATACGTCTCAACACCCAAAATGGGTTTTATATCATTTTTTTTGCATGTTTCATGAAAATCCTTCACACCGAACATGTTTCCATGGTCGGTAAGGGCAAGGGCGCCCATGCCATCCTTTTTTGCTTTAGTGACCAGTCCGCTTACGCTGGCAGCGCCATCAAGTATCGAATATTGGCTGTGAACATGAAGATGTGTAAACGGGACCATTGGCCGAAAGAGTTGACTTAGAGAAAAAAAGAGTTGCACCCTTAAGAAAAACCGGGTGGTTTAAAGATAACGAAAAGCACAACCTATCCAAAATAAAATTTGAATTGTTACATTTTCTTTGCGACCGTCTGACAAATTAATGGTTGTTAGCAGTTAAGACTGAAACATCTTGAAGGGCATGGAAATTCATTAAAAATTTCTTTAAATCCTAGAGTTGTGATATCTTTATAGAAAAAAGAATGATAACAAAGGAAAGACTTATTCAGGTAATCAATGGTATGCCTGAGGAAATCAGCATCGAAGAGGTAATTGAAGAACTTGTGTTCATAAGTAAAATTGAGCAAGGCTTATATGATGTCGAATCCGGAAGAATTTTAACGGATTCAGTGGTTGCCGAAAAAATGGAGAAATGGCTGAAATAATATGGTCATATAAATCCTACCAAGATTCCAAAGCATATTTATTAACCCTTCACCACAACTCAAGAAATCTTAACAAAAGATCTCTTTTTGAAAAACTTAAATAGGCCTATAGGACTGAATTACAAATCCAATCCAGCCAAGGGTTAAGATCCATAATACGCCATGATATTTGCCACACTTACAGCTTCATAAGTATCCTGGCCCTGCTCGAAAATGAATGCAGAGACTTCGAAGGTTAAATTAGTTGAAAGGTAGGAGGAGATGCTAATCAGGGAGAAAGGAATTGACAAATCGGAGGTGGCATCCTTTGGCCCAAGAAAGTTTGATTCATAGATCAAAGTTTTTGTATTTGAAACAAGATCCGTGCTGAAAATGCGCACCTTGTATGCCTCCGAATTTGCAACAGCTTTCCATGTTAAATTGATTTCAGTAACACCCTTTACAGCAGTAAGTTGTTGTGCAGGGATAAGGGATTTGGATACTGCATCGGTTTTAATGGCAGAAGTACCATCATTGTAAGTGATATTGTATGTAAAACTTTCAGGTGCCGGGATGGCTGGTAAATAGCTCAATGAATCCGGTTGGGAATAGAAGGAAAAACCATCCCCTGCCATATCTTTCAGCGGCTTAACTGCCGTAGCTGTTCCAGTAACCGTAATACTGTTGAGTTTGGTAAAACTATATGCTGAATGCACAATTGAATAGACCGGGATGCCGGACTTGTCCAAAAATGAATGAACATATGAATCAATATAAACCGAATTGTCCACTTCAGTTTTGGTACAGGAGGAGAGCAATGCAAGGGACACTGCTGCTACGATAAAGGCTTTAAATGAATTTTTCATTTTTTATTAATTACTTGAAACTAACTATATTATTAATCAAATCACTTGAAGACAATCAATTCAGCCTCCACCTCACAATATTCCAGTGAATCAATTGATCGATACCGACAATCATCAATTACTGCAAATGTTGTGCCATAGGACTCTGAAAAAGGGATAACTAATGATAAAATTCAAAATATTTTCACTCCATAATCCTCGCCAATAAATAATTACCAAAACTACAATTTTTATTTCGAAGAAATATTGTACCTTTGCCCCTCGTTTTTATTTATAAACATTTAAGAGAAAACTGTATGTCAGTAAAGATTCGTTTGGCTAGGCATGGCCGTAAACAACATGCCTACTATCACATTGTGGTAGCAAACAGCAGGGCGCCACGAGATGGCAGGTTTATTGA
>JALNYZ010000072.1 GCA_023229575.1 Prolixibacteraceae bacterium | reverse complement strand
GCATTAATTTCCCAAAAGCGCTTTGCGGTAAAACCGTCAGATGGGGATAATTCCACGCAGGTTGCAGCAGGATAAGCCCGCCCCGTTCAATCACCTGGTCATATACTTTTTTTGCATACTCTCCGGCAACAGCATGGATGCACCATAAATTAAGACCGGCATTCAAAGATTGACGCACGTGAGCCTTAAGTTGTTCCTGAAAAAATTCCGTGGACCACCAGGGCAGGGTATACTGCGACAGCATCACTTTCTTCGGCATACGCCCGTTGATCGGTGGCAATATCCGCACGGGCAATGTCTGTTCCACTTCAGTCAGATTGCCAGAGGCCAGACGGCGAAAATAGAAATTGCACAACTTATCCGCGCCCTTGTACTCCCCCAGCAAGAGGGGGATCATAGCGGCCTGGTTGTTATTTTCACTATTGAAGGGTTGGACAAAATCGGGTTCAAACGAGAACCGGTACCGGGTATATGGTTGATTTTCATGTATCGTCACCTCCTCTGTCACATTCCGGGGACGCCTGTTAAGTTTGGAACCTTTGGAGTTGTCGGCATATTTCTCCCTGAGCAGTGTAAAACCACTGGGGACGTCAAGAATGAACTCATAATCTTCAAGGGCGAAAGTCAGTGGCTGTGGCGAATAAAGAACGTGGAAAAGGGTTTCCATTCCCTTTTCGGAAAAGCCCCACTCGCGAACTTTCGGCTGGATACAGGGCAACCCACTGTAATGATTATCGCCCCATAGTATGATTTGACGGAAACAGACGGTGCCGGCAGAACCTTCCGGTACAACCAGATATCCGTCTTTGTCAAGTTCTGCCTTTTTCCATGCGCGATCGTCGAACGTCGCAGTCAACCAGCTCTCATCAGCAACTGTACCAACCCGCCAGCGCCTTTCCAGTTCGGGCTGGCCGGGGATGCTAATGCGTAGGCCGGGAGTTTGCCCATTCACTTTCAATTTTAGCCCAATGATGTTCAGACCTTCTTTTATTGTTACTTCATATTTTCCTGAAGTAACCTGCACTTCTTTGCCGTTGATATACAATTCGGGTATCGCATGGCGGTTCTGAATCGCAACTACAATCCTTTTGGCCGGTTCACGAACCTCCACAACCTGCTTGTCATACTTTATGATCAGTTCAGGAGCTGAGGACAGATCATGGCCCTCAAGCATTTTTTTCGCCTGTTGTTTCAATGCAAGAAACTGCCGGATATTTTCATCTGCCTGTCTGTCAATGAGAAATGCCTCCCTGACATTTGCTATTTTCCATAACCGGTCGCTCACCGGTAATGTATTGTCAGGGGCATTTAATGCAGCTCCAGTGGTTTTGGGTTCCTCTTTTTTGATGATCTCTGCCCTTACTTCGGCAAACTCTACTGAAGCCCCGAAGCTTGCCCCCATGATAATAACTATCTCGTTAATTTCCGGATTGATCTTTGGAACCGGAATTTCCGTTGTAAATTCGGTCCATTGCTCATTGGCCAAAAATCCTTTGATAGGGGCCGGTAAAAGATTGGTCCGCGGAAAATAATATGCGCCCAGATCAACCCCTCCGTTGCCCCTGACAATCGCACTGATAACGCATTTGTCTCCCGAGGCAACCGGCCATTTCTTGTCGAAAGTGAAGCGCATGGCCTTGGTTTGAGCGGTCACATGCAATGCATTCTTTTCTGTCCCGGGAATTTTATTCATCGATATTTTCCCGGAATCATCAAAGTTAACTCCAACCGGAGGAATCCATCCTTCAGGTAACCCGTTTTTCAATTCGGGACCAAAGTTGCCTTTGATGTCCAGTTGCTCACTGGTCGTTTTCTTGTCTGTCTGAACAGATGTATTTTGACCAAAGCAGTTCAAAAATGTAAATGCGAAAATTAATAGCAATGGTAATATTCTCATAATCTATTGGTCTTTTGAATCAGAAAATTCCTATTAGCAGCAGGGATGCGGAGTTCGTTTAATTTATTTGCCATTCAACATTTATATGCTCCAGTGCTTTTTCAGCAAGTCTCTGGTCCTCAACCGGATCCCAAGGCCAAATAAAATTAGGTTAAACCTCATCATTCGGTAATTGTAAGAACCGCAGATTTATTGGCGCCTGCCAGTGCCCCGACAACGTTGCTGAGCGTTATATTTACGGTTTCAGAACCCTCAGTTAGAGCATCATTTGTAATGGGAATAGTAAATGTTTTATCGGCCAGCTCCCCGTCTGCCCAACTTAGTGTCCCGGATGTTGCAGTGTAGTCCGAACCCGCTGTTGCGGTCCCGTTACTGGTCTCATATTTTATGGTTGCAGCGCCATAACCGGGACCGCTGCCTATTCTCGTGACGGTAATCGTTGCTGTTTTGGATGTTACATTCTCTGCAACCGTGTAGGTCGCAGCAGAAAGTGATATCGTACCAATTGTATTCGCATGAACGATGTTGCTGGACGATCCAACCCTCATGTTTTGTGAGTGGCCGGTGATGGTGTTGCCTGTGACTGTGTTATTGATTGCCGCAGAACGACCTTCAGTTGCATCGCGAATGTAGATTCCACCCATTCCGGCCCCGGCATCGGTCCTGGTGTTGCTAACGGTGTTGCCTGTAATAAAACCGCCTGACGAACAGTCCACCGTCATCGCGTATTTGTAATTATTCCTGATGATGTTGTTGGTAACCTTTTGGGCTGTGAGACAGTAAAGTACGATGCCCTGACTGCCAACAGCCCCATTATCGACAATCGTGTTGCCATCTATGGTCACGTTCTCCAAAAATGTATTTGGAAATTTTTGATTCAACCATAGAAATATCCCACCACCTGCATTGTTGAGGAATTGGGAGTTCAGAATCTGTATGTTCTCAGCCGTTTCATTATCATCTGGCTCAATGTCTATACCGGCGCCGGGAGCTCTTCCTTGCGTATTCCTGAATATGGAGTTCTTAACAATCAGTCCGTCCACTTGCGCTATAGATAAGCCTTGGCGACGGTTATTATCTGCAATAACCCCATCCAAAACGACATTAAATGATTGCCTTTTCGCAGCGCCGGTCAGAGAGTCAATAAAGAATCCATCACCCCAGCAATCCTTGGCGATAACATCCTGTATGGTCACATTGGTACTGCCATCGATACAAATACCCATGCCCCATTCGCCGGTAGTTCCGGTATGCATTGCCCTTTCGCCCTGGACAGTTCCACCTATTACAATAACATCTCTGACTTGTATGATACTGACAATAGCGTAATTATCCTTATTATTTGCCAATGCCTTAAGTACCGCTCCGCTAGTCATACGCAAAGTCATCTTACTTTTAAGGTTCAGGTGGGTGATCGCATTGATCATGTACGTGCCATCTGGCACCAGAACGGTTCCGTCGGTCCCGGCAACCTGGTCGACAGCCGCCTGAAGGGCTGCCGTATCATCTGTCACGCCATCACCTTTCGCACCCGTATTCTTTACATTGACAATTTGGCCGTTTATGGCAGTAAAGTTGGCGGTGATATTTTTGTTGCCATTCATGGTAACCGTTAAAGGATTCGCAGAACCTGTGACATCTCCACTCCATGAGGAAAATGTATAACCTGGATTTGGCGTTGCTGTAAGGAGTACAGAAGCGCCGCTTTTGTATACAGATACAGCTGGATTTTTGACAACTGTCCCGTTGGTTGTCGTTAGATTTAATTGATAGTTAACGATATTCTCTTTTTTGCAACCTGCAAGTGTGATGGTCGAAATAAGAAAAAGAACTGTGAATAAATTCAATTTTATCATATGTTTATATTTTTTTCTTCCCCTGCCGTAAGTAGCCTTGCCGGCTTTGGGAATATATATTAAAATTACCGAGCTACTGTAATGAAGTAGCTTTTGAATAATACCAGATTATATTATCTTTTACTTTTCAGCTTACCAACCCAGAATCCATACGGTTGAAGTTCGAATTTATTCTGAGTTTTACATTTCACCCCTTCATTTAATAATGGCTTAAAGTTTTTATTTTCCACATGGCCTAAACCTGTTAACCTGACTTCAACATGTGTTTTGGTCAGGTTCATAACCGTCAAAATTTCTTCGCCACCAAGCGTCCGTAGATAAGATAGCACAGCATCATCCCGGTCATTCCCAATCCATTCTGTATAACCTTGTGATAATAAATATTCGGTATTGTGTAATTCACATAATTTCTGACAGAAAGCAAAACGGGACTTTCCTTCCGGAGTATTTTCATTTGGCCAATTGATTGGCATACGTCCGAAAATACTGTGATGGGCTGTATCCGCAGCTTCTTGTCCGTTGTATAAAAACGGCACACCACCAACAGTAAAATTCATCACCAAGGTAGCTTTAACGCCTTGTGCTCCAAATTTTTTTTCTACGCGCTGGGTTCCTGCACGATAACCGTAGGCAATATCATGGCTATCATTTAAACGGATATGCCGTACACCTGGCAGAAGCTTAGCTTCCTTCTCCCATGATTTTCGAAGTATAGCGACTGTGTCTTTCTTGAGAATTACTCTAAATATGGCGTCGGTCCAGGATTTTGGATAGCTTATATCAAATGCCTTAATTTGATTTTCTTTTTGATAACCTTCTGCAAGCATTGCGATATCCGGTCTTAGTAATTCAAGCCTTTCCCTTGCTGTTTCCCAGAAATCTATAGGCGCACCGTCTGATGAATCACATCGATAACCGTCCACATTGAATTCTTTTACCCAATACTCCATGTTTTGCCAAAAAAATTCCCGAAGTTCAGGATTTGAAAAATTTATTGCACAAAAGCTATAAGAATTCCCTCTAGCCGGATTACCATCTTTATCCCTTACGATAAAATCAGGGTGATCTTTCAAAAAAACCGCCTTTGGCCCACACCATATATAAGCCAAGTCGAGCATTACCCGTAATCCAAGCCGGTGAGATTCGGCAATAAATTCTTTCAGATCACTATCCGATCCGTATTCCGTATCAACATGATAGTAATCTTTCGTCCGGTAAGGATTACGGGGATTATTCATCCCGGAAGCTTTCTGACGCGGACTCCAAAAAGTTTGATCCATATCATCATCAGAAACAAAAACAGGACAGAGATATACGATTGTCGCTCCAAGCTCTGCAATTTTGGGTAATCGTTTCATGGCTGCTTTAAGTGTCCCTTCAGGAGTAAATGCCCGCAGATTAATCTGGTAAATAACGCCTGAAATTATCCACTCAGGAGAAGTTCTTGCTTTACATTTATTCAACGAATCAGAATTGAGGGTGTTCTGACTGACGCCAGCAACAACAGCAATACAATAAAAGAAAAAAATGCTTATTAATTTTTTCATAAATAATAATTTAAATTTAGTATCAGAATTAGTAAAAAATTAGAACTAAAGACCTGTATTTCAAACAGATGAGCAACCATTGCATTGTCCCCGGACAGGGCACCTGGCTTTGGAGTATTAATGCACACGTTTATTTTTCTCTTTCTGCCCGACAGATGATTCCTTTTTATCGTCTAGGATATTTCCATCCTTGATGGCAGCTTCCCATGCTCCGGCCATCCCTTCGCCGATGGGTTTGGTGCATTGATCGAAAATATTGTCACGGCAAACAAATCGGGGTGTTTTGCCAAATTGATCGCCCTTTAAAAGGAGCGCGGTGGAGTTTGGCCCGTCAAAACCAACAAAACGGTTGCCCGTTAAACTGACAACGCCTCGTACAGAGACGGCCACCTCCACATTTTTGACTTCACCGCGCGAGAGGAGGTTGTCGCTAAATACTGCAGTCGGGCCGCCAAACAGGTCAAGATCGACCAGTTTATCGCAGTTATTGATAATGTTGTGGTGCAGGTTCCAGTTAAAACCCTGCGGCGAATAGAGCCCAAAACTTGTCCCCGGCCTGAGTTCATAGTCCTGGCTTAGGCGGAACTCCACTTTGTCGGGATCGAATGCTTCGATTTCGGGCCCGGGCGTTGAAGCGCTGTCCGGGAACAGTGCCAGCCGGTAGCCCCGATAACAATGGCTGTTTCTGCGTGGCCAGGGAATGGTATTCCATTTGTTGCCATCGGATTTGAATGTACGTGCATTTAGCACTTCCGTGATATGTCCTGTCCGTCTAATGCCCTGCAACCCAACGGTACAGCCGCTGATAATGTTGTCGTGGACAATGATATTACGCGCCGGTTCCGCCAGTACAATCCCTTTGACATGGGGATCGACCTGGCCGCGAACATAAATCTGGTTGTCGCTAACGATGGTATTGTCAACAGATACAGTGATCCCGACACGTGAGATCGAACTGTCCCGCACACAGGTCAGGTCGATGGCATTCCCGCTGATAATGATATTTGCAGGAGGAAGGCATCCTTTTGTCCCATGGGAAGTTGTCCCGGAGATACCAATGGCTGATGAGTTGAAGTTGACGAAAATATTGTCTTTGATGATAACCGGGGTGGCGCCTGCACGAACAAGGACGATGAAATCACCACCACCGGGAATAGCGTGAAGGGCTGCCTGTTGCTCGAAGGTATTGTTGGCAATGATGTGCTGGCCGGAGGGGAGGATGTCGAAGTGCGGGTCACGAAATTCAATGCTCCCAATCAACACGAAGCCCGAATTGCGGACATAGTTGCCAATAAACTGGACGAACCTGGACGCGCCCTCCCAGGTGCAACCGCCCACATTCTGGATGCGGCAATAAAGCATGGATGTGCTTTCTGCCCAGTCGTTGTTGTTAAAGGCGTTACGGGCACAGTCCATCACCGTGCAGTTGCGGTATGTGATCGACTTGGTGTAATGGGGAGGGTCATAATTACCCTCACGGCTTGCGTTCCGGGAATAAGAATAAAAGCATTCGGCAGACATACCGCTCGCGTGACAGTTCTCGACCAGCAACCGCTCGGGACTGGCAATCGAGACTGCGTTGCAGTGCTTGATATAAAAACCGAAAAATGGGCCGAAACCCGGTAAACGGTGGCCGTTCATCACATCGCTGTCCGCAAAGCCGCTAAACCCCTGAAACCGCAGTTTTCGGAGCGTAACCGAAGTGCCGCCATTAACTGAGATGCATGCGCCTGTGCCATTGTGTATGTCCAGGATTGTTTTTTCCTCATTCTCCCCCTCCACCGTGATGCCATCTCCATTTTTCAGTATGAGGCCGCGGG
>JALNYZ010000004.1 GCA_023229575.1 Prolixibacteraceae bacterium | reverse complement strand
TGTGCCAAGCTCATTTTCGCGTTTCAATCATTTCTAACGGCAATAGTGCCACATCATCTATCTTGTTCCGAAAACGCTGACTTCTCAATCAATTGAGAAAAATCGGGTTGTCGGACGGGACTCAAAAGATAAAATTTTGGATTTTGAACTGAAGGAAGGATTGAATGTTTCAAATGATACATTGAATACGTATGTAGAGTGCCCTGCTTCAGTAACTGCTGTAGTCAAAAATGGGAAAAGAATTATTAGTTTGGAAGTGTATGGTACTGATGGGCTTGTCAAAAGCAAACAGACTGTCCCTGGGGTACAAAACTGGAGCCTCAGCACAGGCAATTACGTCAAATTGACCTCGGGGCCCAATAAATTGGGATATTCGGTAATAGGATGGAATTCAAATGTTCTTTTTGCCAATAGTACGGAAAGAATACCATTGTTCATCGATTTCAAATGGATAACTGTAAACTATGTTTCGTTGTCAATCATTTCAGACCAGGCTGAAGGCCAAACCTCCAAAGAGGTGAAATTTACGGCAAGAACCAAGGGTACTGCCCCAAATTCAGCCAAATACATATGGAACTTCGGTGATGGGACATCTGCAGTTACCAAAACCAATGACAGTTTAGCCACACATACATTTGCGAAAGCGGGAGATTTCAGTGTAAAAGTAGAATTGTTTGATAATTCGAATAATACAAAAATTACTGAGGCAGTTTACCTTATGAAAATTAAAGATGTCTCAGCTACCAAAAGCTTCAATTTTACCCTTTTAAAACAAAATGGTTCCGGTAATCAAAGATACACTTACCAGATTTCCGGCACAGTTGAAACCAAATTGCCAGACGAGATAATTAGCGTGATGGCCGATACGGATATACGTATTCGATTAAAAGCAACTGAGTCATATAAAGTTACTTTTCAATGTGCTATAACTAAATTTGAGGATGACACTTTTGGAAAATGGACACAAACCTCTCCATGGAGCACAGAAATGTGGAGAAAGACTTATGTTGGGATAACAGATTGGAAAGGGACCAATGGAAATTATAGTC
The DNA here is from genome assembly GCA_023229575.1 of Prolixibacteraceae bacterium. Lineage (GTDB taxonomy): Bacteria > Bacteroidota > Bacteroidia > Bacteroidales > Prolixibacteraceae > CAINVV01. Next base: position 246,759 of record JALNYZ010000004.1, on the reverse strand, counting down.
AGCTTCAGATAGCTTCAAATGGCAGTGGCACCATCACCGGCGCCCGTATTGGGTACGGCGGTTTATCCTCAGAAAATAATATATATGCAATGTATAAATACTTATCTGAATTATCGACTGGATCAAGTAATCAGTATACATCGCCTACAGTCGGTTTCAAATTTGTCATAGAGAATTAAGCTTTTATTTGTATTGGCCCTGACTTAGTCTGATAGTAGCAGATTAATCTATTTAGCATAAGAACGAGGTGGTGTATTTTTAGCCACAAGGGTATCCTTTTTAATTTGACGATCAGTTGAAGGGATGCCTTGTTAAGCCTTGTTATCTCGATCCTTCAATTTTCAAGTGGTGGCAATCACCCCGGCCAGTCACGGAAAGGACAAGATCAAACCCTTCTACCCTGTGGCGCTGATTGATTCGCTCATGAGAAAAGATGCCTGGGCGGTTTGTCGCGATTTTCGTCAGGAATTCGAATTGCACACAAATGGGAAGGCTGTTGAACATGTGCATCTTGTTATTACTGTTCTTGGAAAGCGGGGGGATGACTTGGCCGAACTGTCAATCCCCTATGATCAAACATCAAAAATCACCTCCATCTCTGGAAAGAATTATACTGCAGAAGGGATTTATGACGAGAAGTTAAAGTCCGGAGCCATTCAGGATGTCAACTATACTGCGGAAGGGGCAATTTATGATGATCTAAGAATGAAAATTGCCAAAATTGATTCCAATACCTATCCATATACGGTAGAATACAATTATGACATAGCGTACAATGGGCTATTGGGTTACCCAACCTGGCGACCCTTGAACGAGTATCACTTTTCGGTCGAAAAATCAAGTTTTATTTTCATTTATCCCGAAAATATGGTAATTCGTTACCGTGAGAAGAACCTGCCAAATGATTGCAGGACTGAAAAAACAGAAAAGGGAGTACGCATACCAATGCACACTGCAACTCAAAGCCTTCAATGCCGCAAGGCAAATGTCAGTATCACTGCAGAGGGTGGATTAGAGGCCATGACAGTGACTAATTTTACCGGATATCAATACGATAATATTTCCGGGATCTTAACCGAAAGCAAAAAAGAGCAGGAAAAGGCTTTGTACGAGAATCTTGCTATTGCAGGATTGAAGATATCAGATTTCACTTACCAGGAATCCAGGAAAGTAATTCCTGAAGCGACCCAATCCATTGCCCTCACATCCCAAACTTTTGCCACCCGCAGCGGAACCCGCATTTATGTACCGGTGAACATTTTCAACCGGATAAAGTCTATACCTGATCATGTGGATAACCGCAAGATGCCGGTCTACCGTGAATTCGGATTTTTGGATACCGATTCTGTCACTTTCCAACTGCCAAAGGGATACAAACCGGAATCTGTGCCCTGCGGCAAAACCCTGAAATCGGCATTCGGAGAATACTGCAGTACCCTGACTGTTAAGGATGATAAGGTATTGTATACACGGCTGTATAAAATGAACCCTGGCACCTGGCCCTAGGAGGAGTATGCAGCACTGGTTGATTTTTATACGGAGGTAGTAAGCGCAGATAAGGTAAAATTGGTCATCAAAGAGGAGTCCCACTGAAGGATGTCAATAAAATAAATAAACGTAATAAGCTAATATTCAATATTGTATATGAGAAGGTTGTTTTTTCAAAAGTGAATATGTAGCGGTATTGGACGGCGAATTACTCCGATGGCCGGGAAATAGTTAAAAAATGTTAAAGTATCCAAACAAAAGTCAACATTTGTACTTTCAATTGTGATTGGTTAGTTGTATATTTACGTTCACAAACTACCAACCCCTTATATCAATGAAAAAATTTGTTGTTCTCTTAATTTTTTCTTTGTTTTTTGCGGCTTGTGGGACTAAACAACAAAAGCCCGTCCAGTCTGAAACAGTAAAAATGGATACTGTTAAAACAGAATCTGCCAGTGAATTTGGAATGTGGAAAATTGCCAGTTATGCCAGCAATCTTGGAAACAACAGGAATACATCCTACATCACCAATACCTTTGCCATTTGGGGTACTTTCAGCGACCCGAACAACGACAAGGCCGAATTGAAGGTTAAGTTTGTTATCGACAAGGAGACCTTTTGCATGAAGTTGTTACAATATGGCACAACCCCAGTCAAGAAGGGCGATGAGACCCAATACAAAATCAAGATTAAATCGGGCACTGCAGAGGTAGCCGATTTCACCGCAAAGAATGTCTCTGACAGGCTTTTCATCAGAAGCGTTGATGCACAGAAAATTATGGATTTGTTCGAAAAGGAAGGCTCTCTCTATTTTTATCTTGTAACCGACTCAAAGAGTTTTCCTGCAACCTATTCATTTACTATCGATAATCCGATTGGGTTTGGCAATGCACTCAAAAAAATTTTCCAATAATATTATCATAATTTTGCTTATTTTGTGCCTGTTCAAAAAATTGTTGTACCATGGATATGGATGATATTTTCCAAAAAATAGGGACATCGCAGACGCTCAGTCAAAAGATTGAACGGAACATTGAACGGGCCATACGGGAGAAAAAATTGCCTATCGGTGCAAAACTTCCGCCTGAGCGTGAACTATGTGAAATGTTTGCCGTGAGCCGCACGGCTTTGCGCGAAGCACTCAGACGTTTGAGTGCCAGGGGACTTATTGAAATACGAAAAGGCAGTGGAATGGTAGTTACCAAGATTGATATAAAGGATGCAATAAGCTCACTGAACCTGTATTATGACCTGAAGTTCGACGATCAGCTGATTCGGCAAATCATAGAGCTCCGACTTGCTTTCGAGCCTGAAATAGCTAAAATGGCTGCTATCAACCGTACCGAGGAAGACTTGAAAAATCTGGAAGCCAATCTGCAAGATTTTAGCAAGTGCAATCCTGACAATACCCAATTAGAATCGGACATTGACAATAAATTTCACCTCTGTCTGGCGCGGGCTACGGCAAATCCATTTGTGATCGTTACCATGGAGCCGGTATACAACCTGCTTCCGCGAATGCGCAATTTCATTTACGCGAACATTGAAGGGGAAAAGGAGATAACGCTTGGTTATCACAAGGAGATCGTCAATGCCGTCAGGGAGAAGGATGCAGACCGCTCCTACGAAAAAATGCAGGCGCACCTGGATCGCAACATGCAGGTTTACAATAAATTTCTTAAAGAGTTTTAGTCCCATACAAACCGCCACTGACCATCTGCCTGCTTTTTCCAAACGGTATGAAAGATCCCTTTTGAGCGGATTACCTGTCCCGTAGAATCGTGTGTCGAAAAGAGAAATTTGCCATAGGTATAGCCGAGATCGCCGGAAGCGGAAACCTCCACGAAATCTGGTTTCCACAATAGCTCAACGCCCTTGTACCTCGGAGCAAGATAGTAAAGGCGGATAGAATCCTTTCCATGTACCACATAACTTCCACGGTTAAGGGATGCAGCCGAATCGGCGAAAAAGGCGAATGCCTCCGAGAGGCCCTTTTCCTTTGCCATCGAGGCAAATGCCTGCTCAGTTTGAACGATCTCCTTTTTTGCAGTTTCCAATTGGGCCTTGTTAACAGACGGAGTGCAGGCTGTCAGAAGCATAAATAGAACAACAATTTGTTTAATCATGTGCGTTTCTTTGTGTTTTCCTTTGTGTGGTACTTTGGGACCTTTGTGGTGAGAAAATTTTAACACCAAGGTGTCAAAGTGCGGCACGAAGGATCACGGAGTAAATTTATTTTATACAGTAACCATAGATGACAATGTAATGGCAGACAGCGCCAATCAGAACAAAAATATGAAAGATGGCATGATTGAATTTTAATCTTTGAATCTGATAAAGAACTGCGCCAAAGGTATAGGCCAATCCTCCGGCCAGCAACCAAACCAAACCTGCAGTGGCCATGCTGTTGATTAATGGTTTGATGGCGATAACAATGACCCACCCCATCATGACGTACATAACAGTTGAAAGTTTTGGAAAGCTTCCGATAAAGAAGAATTTGAGAATGATCCCGGTGGCCGCAATCAACCAGACTGTAATCAGCACAGGAATTCCCCAAAGTGGCGGCATCGTCAGCATGGTAATAGGGGTATAACTTCCGGCGATGGTCAGGTAGATGGCGCTGTGATCAAAGACATTCAATCCTTTCCTCACTTTAGGATCGGTTGCAGAATGGTAGAGTGTTGAGGCCAGGAACATCGTTGTAACCCCAATTCCATAGATTAGAAATGCAATAAAAATTTTAACAGAATGGAGTTGAAGGGCTTTGTTCAACAAAACCACCATACCGATTATTGCTATTACCAATCCCAAGAAGTGGGTCAAGACATTCCATCGTTCTTCTGCATCTGAATATATTTTTTCCAATGGCTGAGTAGTTAAATTATTTCTTCCTTTTTTACAAATTTTTCTGTGATCTCTGAAAAACGGGAGATCCGCCAATTTGCGGCAGACTGATCCTGGTGTTCAGCGCCGGGACCATTGAACGCGATGCAAAACATGCCAGCAGCCGTTGCTGCCTTGATCCCGTTTGCAGAGTCTTCTACGATCACACACTTTTCTTTAGAAATTCCCAGTTTCTTTCGGGCCAGGAGAAAGATGGCGGGATCCGGTTTCCCAGCCCCTGCTTCGGTGCAATCGACCACTGTATCGAAATAGGAGGCAAGTCCGGTTTTGGCAAGAACGATGCTGATCACCTCAACCGTTGCTGAGGAGGCCAATGCCATTTTTATCTTTCTATCCTTCAGGACCTCAAGCAATTTCACTACTCCGGGCATTGGACGGATCTCAGGCAGGGAGCTGAAAAAGTCGATTACTGTCTCTTCTGTGATCCTGACCAAATCATCCAGGGGAATTTGCAGCTTGTGTTTCTCCCTGATTTTGCCCCACATAACGGGATTGGAACTTCCCTGATAGGAGACATGCTCATCGTGATCAATGACGACACCTACCTTGGCAAAAAGACTTTGCTCAATCACTTTGTAGAGGTTCTCGCTGTCGATCAGCACCCCATCCATGTCGAAGATAAAGGCCCGGCAATCCTTTGGAAGCATGAGTTAATATTTTTCACTAAATTAGGTAAAGTCTTCCAAAGAAGGATAAAGGATAAAGGGAAAAGGATAAAGTAAAAAGGAGAAGCCGCTTCGCGAACGATACAGCCTCCCCTTTTTATATTTCCATGAATGAACTATACTTCTCCGGGTCTTTTAAAATACTTAGATTCAGATCTGGGTATGACTTCACCGGAAAAACGTTTGGTGCCACCTTTGTTTGGAGAAACGATCACATCGGCATAATTTCCACCTTTTTTCATGAAAATTTCAATTTTTGCAGTAATATAAAATCCTTTGACCTGCATGTTCAACCTGATATTGCCTTTTTTATCTGTTTCCTGTTTGAAATCCAATACATTCACTTTGTTGGTGTATTGGTTGCCGGCAGGAATACCCTGCAAGACAACAAACTCCTTTTCATAGGACATGAAGTTTGCCACATCGGTATTTGTTTGTATGGTTCTGTCACTAGCTTCATAGGAATCCACAATAATTACAAAATCTTTTGCATCCAAGGCTGCTACCGCTTTTTCAAACTGGGCCTTTTCTGCAGCCTCTTTGTCGGCTTTTTTATTTTGAGCCAAAGAAACAGTTGATAGGATTGTCATGAACCCTATCAGAAATAATGTTCTCTTCATAACTGAAGTTTGATATTGATTGTAATATTTGTGCCAAGATTTAACTACCCAAATATTGAATAGTTAAATCTTGGCGATTTTAGTTTAGACTAATTCAGGGTAATCGTGCTTAACCGGATGATCTGATCAGCATATTTGGTACCGATTTTCCCATTCAGGTGGAAGATGTAGTTCCTTCCCTTACCCAAAGAGAAGCCTGTTGCAGCCCAATCAAGCACAGCACCGGCTGAAGAAAAATTCTTCAATAAAGTACCTGCATCATCGGTAGCGACAAAGGCCAATCCGGTTTCTGTCCCGGACCAGACAGTGACTGTTCCTTTCCGCAATTTGTAAGGAACCAGCGTTGAGGCTTCCTTGAAACCACAGGTAGCAATTGGAATGTAAACATAAGGATTGGCAGTTGTGCCCGCTCCCCTTCTACCTTTCAGGGTTAGTTTGCCATAAGGGGTTACACCATCAGCCTTGTACAGCAGATTGACGAACTGAATATTGGCAAGGGTATCGGCCCACGCATCGCTTGACGGAAAAACGTCAGCATCCTTGAGTAGATAAGGAACATCCGTCAGGCTGTGAATGAAGGCCGTATACTTTCCAGCCCCCAACGTGAAGGTATTGCTGTATTGAAGCACATCTTTGGTTGTACCAATGTAGGCATCCACTTTAACAGCACCCTGATTGACCACATGGTATTTGGCAATGCTGTTAGGGAAAATACTGCCCAAGGCAGTTGAAACCTCCGAAACCAGCTGGTCGTTGTATTTAAGCCTGGTGATGTTCAGGGCGGTTGAAGTAAGGAGTGGCGGATCGTAAACCAATCTCACTTCGGCAGATTTGCTCAAATTAACGTCAGTGTTTCCGAATGTGATGACATTCTTTTGACAAGAGACAAGCATGAATACCATCAGGATGGAGGCCAATGCTAGTATTGTTTTCATATTGAGATGTTTTTATGGTATTGAGATTAATTGGCAGGCATTGTAAACCAAGGCATTGAGCATTGGTAATTAGGGGCATCGCCGGCGATAGGCAGAAGTTTCTTCAAAGATGGAAGGTTCCACATGTATTCCGAATTGTATCGAGGACGGAGACGATAGCATGGTGATCCCTGGTTATCGGTAGCAAATTTTGACCTTCTGTTTTCAACATTGGCAGCCGTCAGGTAGAACCCTTTATAGATTCTAGCCGGGTCTGAATCCGCCTTGTGGTAAACTACATCGTTGGTCCAGGAAGTCCCTGTTACGGGAACGCCTCCGGAACCCAGTAACAGGTCATAATGATAACGGCGTAAATCGTTCCAGGTATCCAGGCTCCATGGAAACAAGGCCACATACTTTTGCATCATGATGTGGGATAGCGTGAAATCGCTAAGCGGCATATTGTTGACAAATTTGCTGTTCAAATAGGCGGTTGCCAGGGTGGTAAATCTTGCGGATGTTATCTTGTCCGTGCTTACAATTAACCTCTTCACAAAGTCCATGTGACCTGCTACGGCTAACTTAAAGGCATCCAATGCGGCGGATTTCTGTCCCTTGAGGTAAAGGGCCTCGGCCTTGACAAATTGAATTTCTGCAAAACTGGAGAGAGGCCATGGGGCATCGTCCCTGTACAGCCATCTTCCAAATCCATTTGCCGCTACTGTCGGAACGGAAGTAGATCCCCAGAATGAGCATGCAGCTGTAAAGCCCAACTTTGTTCCAACAAATCTGTAGGTTCCCTTTTTAATTGTATTCGGATCGGCAGGTATCGGATCAAGCGTACCCAGCAAGAGTATGGATCTTGGGTCCAAAGTGGCGGTGTCGGTAACCATCTGAAAAGCGCTCAATCCTTCAATTGCTCCAGAGCTATTGTAATTGGGAATGGTTCCTGTCATTACCTGGGTAATGTAATCAGATTGGGTAAATACATTGGTAAGGTTACCTCTCAGTACTCCAAAAAAGTTAGAGGTTGTAGATACGCCAGTGGCCTGGAAAGTCAGGTTTGGATCATCCGATGCACTTGCGAAGGATTGATCCGCGCAAACGATGGCAGAATCCAGGTAGGCTGTATTCTTCTTGGCCATGGCAATGTAGTTTCTGGCCAATACTGCATAGGCGAATTTTTTCCATTTGGCGCCATCCCCTTTGTAAACCAGATCAGCTGTGGCCAAAGTTGCAGGATAAACAGTCTTGTCTACCTTATCAAATTCAGCAATAGCTTGTCGGGCCCATGAACGAACCATTGAGAATGCATATTCTTCTGTATCATAATTGTGTGAAAGCAGACCTGGAACATAGGCATCTTTGACAGGCAAATCAGCATGTAAAGAGGCCAGAATATGCCAGGAAAATGCCTTGACAGTAAGGCCTATGCCTGCCAATTTAAATTGTCCCATGCTTCTGCCATCGTTGATGATGTTTTCGACATTCATCCCTTGAAGCCAGTATGTCATTCTCCAGCTTTCACCTCCGGCATCACTACCGGCGAAAAAACTTTGAGAAACGCCGTATGTAGAAACATAGGTTGATGATCCGCCGAAATATTGCACCAATGGTGCAACTGCTCTAAGGTCATATTGAATTCCCTCGTAAGAGGCAAGTACAGGTCCTAATCGAAGTACCGGGTTGACCCAGTCGGGAGCGTCGACATTTTTATTAACATCCAGCCAGGTTTTTGTGCAAGAGCTTAAACCTATCACCAGAAGTAAAATTAAGGATATTGAAATTTTTCTCATCGCTTGATTAATTAAAAGGTTACACTTAAACCAAATGATATTCTCCTGGGGGCAGCGATGGCCATCATATCAAAACCAGCTCCTCCAGTGCCACCCAGCGCCGCATTGTTTGAGTTTCCCACTACGTCGATACCTGAGTAGTTGGTCCAGACAAACAGGTCAGACCCCGAAACAAATAGTGTACCGGCAGAAATGGTCTTTCTCGAAATACGGGTTAACCAATCTTTGTTAATGGTATATTGAAACCTCAAATCTGCCAATCTCATGTAATTGATGTTCTTTTCAATCCAGTGGGGATCCAGACCTGCATAGCCATATTGCAGATCGCCCAATTTTACACCAATGGTATTGGTTGTAGGCGTGGCAGAATTTTCATAGGTATCTTTCAGTACTCCATCAAACACAACAGGTCCGGCTTCGCGCATCGTGACTGATTCCTGGCTGTAACCGTAGGTCATCATGTATCTTTTTGTACCATTTACGACTGTAGCGCCAAACCTACCATCCAGAAGTGCGGCCATGGAGATATTCTTATATCGTACAGAAAGATTTAATCCATACAATAATTTTGGTTCGCGATTTCCCAAATAGCTCCAAGTCCCGGATGCCAAAGGCAATCCGGAAGAGGGATCTATCAAAGGCTGACCACTGTTGTTTCTTTGGTAGTCAAGTCCGGTTAAGGAGGTAATCGGATTACCAACTTTTATGCCATTTCTGATATTACCGGAAACCCAGGTATAGGCATTGTAATACTCTGTTACGTTTTGGGGAAGTGACTCAACATTACTCCAGTTTTTGGTCAAATTGAGCCCTGCATTGACTGTCCAGTCCCGGTTTTTTAAAATATCCCCATCTATCCTCATCTCTGCACCACTGGTTTTAAATGAACCTACGTTCATGTTGTTCAGGACGAATCCGGTTGCATAGCTCATCCGGAACCCGGTAATGATTTGATCTCTTGAGAATGTGTTGTAGTAGGCCATATCCAGATTCAGCCTGTTTCTGAACAAGCGTGCCTCCATTCCTACCTCCCAGGCAGTATTCATCTCCGGACGAAGGTTAGGATTAGGCCCGGTAAAACCGTAACGATATCCTCCAAAGGAGGTAGGGGCAGCTTCAAGGGCAGGATAAATTGAGAGTGGCGGGGCATCTTTACCTACCTGAGTGGCAGAAGCCCTGATTTTCAAATAGCTTAAAGTCTCGGAATATGGTTTTAAGAACTTAAGATCCGAAAGGATGACACTGGCATCCACCGCCGGATAGAAATACCTGTTGTTTTCAGGAGGCAGGGTTGATGACCAGTCGTTGCGTCCACGGAGGGTAAGAAAGGCAATGTTATCATAGGAGAGTTCAAAAGAAGCTGATACAGCCTGAAGACGTCTGGTAACGGTCCTGGTGGTATTGATAAGCGTCAGGGGATCGCAGTTGTTGATAGACCGAAAATCCTGTACCATGAATTTTTCCCCGTGAACAGACAGGGTCTTTGAACCTTGCTCCAATTGGTGATAACCTATTTGAGCGGACGTATTAAACTTGCCAAACTCCTTCTTATAGGTGGCTATCGCGTTGATGGTCGGATTGGACTCATTGACTTTGGATTGGTCGTAGGATCCTGTTCCGGTTGCCGTAGAAGACCAGAGTGGATGGCGGATGATATTGATCGTTGTTGAACTAACGTCATAACCCACCTGGGCGCGAATCAACAAATCTTTTATTGGCGTCAGGTTCACCACCATGTTTGAGATGAAACGTTGGGTTTCATCATAATTTTTGTTTTTGTACAGATCAAAATAGGGATTCAGAATGTCGACATCCACATATTTATTGGGGTAGCGGATTCCTCCGGCAGGGGTCAGATAGGTTCTCATATCATCGGTCAGAGGCCAGTTCATTGCCCTGTACAATACACCGCCGGTTCCTCGGTCAACTTTGGTATTCGATACGTTCGCATAGGTCAATGAAGCCTCTATATTCATCCATTTGGAGAGTTTAGCTGTTCCTGCTACGGATATATTATCACGATTATAGTCCGAGGTTGCAACAACGCCGGTTTGTCTTGTTGTACTGGCTGCTGCCCTGAAGGTCATCGCGTCATTACCTGCTTCGAAAGAGAGGTTGTGCTTTTGGGTGACACCAGTCTGGAACAGGTTTTTAAGGTTATCATACAAGACTGTACCTGCGGGATAAGGGGCTCCATAGTGTCTGGAAGTGTAGTAGTTCGTGTTGCCATACATCCCGTTGTCATATTTGGTCTGGATCTCAGGATAACGGTAGGGTTGGTCAAAGCTGACAGAATTATTGTATCTGACAATGCCTTTGCCTGCTTTCCCTTTTTTTGTTGTAATCAATATAGCACCATTCGAGGCGTCACTTCCATAGAGGGCAGCGGCTGCAGCCCCTTTCAGCACTGTCATGCTTTCAATGTCTTCAGAGTTGAAGTCTGAAGCACGGTTGGCAAAGTCCAATTGAGCGGTACCAACCACCGGGTCAGCGCCTTGTTTGGAAGCTAAACCTCCGATGGGGTTAAAGGTGGTATTGCTCACCGGAATACCATCGATAACAAAGAGCGGCTGGTTATTACCGGAAATGGACGTGGCCCCGCGGATTAAAATAGAACTGGATGATCCGGGTGTACCCCCTGAATTGGTGATCTGAACCCCTGCCACACGACCTTGTAAGGAATTGACAAAGTTTTCACGGCCTGATTCGGCAATATCCAATCCCTTGAGTGTTTGGGTTGCGGCACCAACAGCACGGGCAGTTCTCTTGATACCAAACTCACCGACGATGACCGCCTCTTCCAGGAAGATGCTGGTCAATTCCAGTTTAACATTGATAACGGAAGTTTTTTCTACCGTGATCTCCTGCGGTTTGTAGCCGACAAAGGAGAATATAAGAACCTGTCCGGGAGCTGCCTTGATATTGTAGTTCCCGGCGCCGTCAGTGATTGTACCCAGATTGGTACCCTTGACTACAACGGTAACCCCCGGCATGGTTTCATTAGATTTTGCATCGACTACCTGCCCTTTTACGGCGAGTGCCTGTGCATAAGAGGCCTGGGTAAACATGACCCCAATTCCCATCAAACACAAGATTAGGATTGTTTTCATTTCATTTTTGATTTTGGTTAAATGCAATTCATTTTTGCTTTTTACTTTTAAAAAGATGGCATTGATTGTTTGGTCTTTGTCTGTTTAGTTCATTTCAAATAGAATAGATGGTTAATTATGAGTTATTTTAAATTATTTTTTTAGCGCCAATTCCCGGTAAGTCGCTTAACGTTACCTTTCCCTCCAAAACCTTCATTCCCTCGAATTGATCGTTGGAGATCAACAGGTTTCCATCCAGGTCGGCCCAGTCGACGATGGGCGAGAGCTGGGCTGCGGCGCTGATTCCGCAGGAGGTCTCTGTCATGCATCCCATCAGGGTCTTCATTTTCAGGCTTCGGGCCATCTCAATGATCTTGTGGGCTTCGCGCATGCCGGTGCATTTCATCAGTTTGCAGTTCACGCCGGAGTAGACTCCATGAAGCCGTTCCACATCGCCGACTCTTTGCATCGCTTCATCTGCCAGGATGGGCAACGGACTGTGTTGCGTAAGCCATGCTGTATCGTCAAAGTCGTGTTTGGCCATGGGTTGTTCGATGAAGACGACACCCTGCTCTTTTAGCCAGAAGATCTTGTCCAATGCCTCCTGACGGTCTTTCCATCCCTGGTTGACATCCACGCAAAGCGGTACTTTGGTCACAGAGCGGACACTTTTAATCATCTCTTCGTCGTTTCCGCCGCCGATTTTGATTTTTAATACTTTGAAGGCCGAGGCCTCTTTGGTTTTTGCAATGACCTGTTCACTTTTGTCGATCCCGATGGTAAAAGTGGTCAAGGGTGTATTTTCCGGAGAATATCCCCAAATCCGGTGCCAGGGTTGGTTCAGCAGCTTCCCGACCAAATCATGCAGTGCAATGTCAACCGCCGCTTTTGCGGCACAGTTTCCCGGTAGGGCTGCATCAACATAGTCAAGGATCTCTTCCATTTTGAATGGATCTTTGAACTGTGATAAATTCAGCGAGGAGAGAAATTTTGTGGCAGTCTGGTGCGACTCACCCAGATAGGGGGGCATGGATGCTTCACCATAGCCGGTTACCCCTTCCCATTCCAGTTCCGTTAACATCACGGCGGTGGTGGTTCTGGAGTTAGAGGCAATGGTAAATACATGTCTGAGCTGAAGTTCGAAGGGCCTGAAGGTAAATTTCAACCCGTTACCGGTTGGTTTGTAATGCGGTAGGGATTTCCCGTCCTTCGAAAAAGATGACAAGATACCAGCGCCGGCAGCCATTGTTGTTGTCCCTATAAATATTCTGCGATTGGTTTTCATTCCATTATTCCCTATTCAATCAGTTGATCTTTTTCAATTATTGTTGTCATTCCGTCCGAAGTAAGAATTTCCCTCTTTTCTAAATTTCTACGCGGACTGGATTCACTTTTGGTTTTCAATTCTACAAATATTTCACTCCTCCAGAGTTCTGAAAATCCTTTGCGTTGTTCATTTTCGCTTTCAATATTTTATTTGGTCGTTAAAGGTTGGTCACATAGGACCACCCCTACTTTATCCTTTTTACTTTATCCTTTATCCTTCAATACCACGGATGATCCTTCACCCTCACAATCCCCTTCTCCCCTTCAGATCCCAGGATGGTCCGGCCTCCCAGCCACATTCCCTCCCTGAATTTGGCGTAAGTTTTTTGATCGGGTGAGAAACTGTTGATTTTAACGTATCCGGATGAATTGATATAATCCCCGTTTCCCAGATACATTCCGACATGGGTGGCCCTGGCCGGTTTGTTGCCTTTGGCCTGTCGGCCGAAGAATACCAAATCACCAGGTTTTAATGCATTGTACCCCTTTTGGGGATCGGTAAATTGTCCGTGTCTGAATTGCAGCGAAGCATCACGTGCCAATATGATGCCGTTCAGGAAGTAGACGGTCTTTACAAATCCGCTGCAGTCGACCCCCTTACTTGAAGTCCCGCCCCACAAATAGGGACGGCCGGTCAAAGATCTGGCAGTGCTGCTTAAGGAAAACAGATTGGCTTCGGTTTGCTTTTTCCAAAGGTCAAAATCCATCCCGTCGTTTGAAGGGACGGTCAGTTTGCGTCCATCAGGCATTTGGAGCAGGGCTTCGGTTTTGGAAATAGTATCCAGTTTCAGGATACTTCCTGCTACAAGGTCAGTGACTGCCTCTTTTGTGACCGGGTCGGCACCAGCGCCAATAAGGGGAAGATAAATGAATCGCTTTCCCTTTTGCCATGTCAACATCATTGATGTATCTGTCTGTTGAATGGCATCATCATCTACCCAGCCAAGATATCGGTCGGGTGTTTGAATGAAAAGCCATGAACCTGACTTTTTTAAGATCCTTACAGGAGTTCCCAAAATAGCCTGGGTAGTCATTTCGGCACTCTGGGCTGGTCCGGTTCGAATGTTGCAGACGCTGACAGTGACCAATCCCCAGGTATTTTCTCCCAATGAAGGATCAGGTAATATTTTGATACTATCTTCGATGGGAAGGGTTAAGTTTCTTAATTGAGACAAAAGTGACCTTCTTGCTTCAGAATTGGTCGTTTCACCAAATGCAATCAGTGACTTTCCACTTGTTTTGAAGTGGATTTTGTATAAATCTTCCCTTGAATCCTGGATAAATTGGTCGGACACACTTTGAGAAATAAGCTCCGCTTCTTTCAGCTTTGAGCTAACAGTTTGACATGCGATCAGCAGCGTAAAACTCACCAGACTTATGAAAAGACGAAACATTAAGATTTGTTTTGGTAATACAGATTAAATGAATCAAGAGTTTCAAAGAGTGCGGAACTACATGGTGGAATACCTTAACCAAAAGAAATTGATAGATGCACTTAAATTCTTTAATAGAGGTTTTCCCCGGAATGAAATAACCTGACCGTTTAATGGGTACTAATGTAACAAATTTTTACATTAATTAAGGATTTCTGTAAGATATAATACCAATTATTTTTTTGTCATTTGTTGGTAAATGATCTGCTGTATTTCAGTACGCACATTCAATTCGCTGATCTTGTTGTTCTCTCTTGTAGGGAAGACTCTGTTCGACAGGAAGATATAGACCAAACCATATTGCGGATCGATCCAAATAAACGTACCGGTATAACCTGAGTGGCCAAAGCTTTCAGGCGATGCATTTTTGATGGGATAGGCATCTTTTTCACTTAGTTGACCATTGTTCAGCGATGGTTTATCAAATCCAAGCCCGCGACGGTTCTTGTTTTGCGGAAATTGAACCCTTGTAAACTCCTTCATGGTACTCTCTTTAAGATATTGTTTACCTCCATAGTTACCCATTTGCAGGTACATCTGATAGAGTTTGGCAAGATCGTTGGCAGTGGCAAATAACCCGGCATTGCCCGATATTCCCCCCAATACGGCTGCTGATTCGTCATGGACGGTGCCCAGCAACTGTTGTTTGCGGTAGTAGTTGTCATTTTCGGTCGGAATAATCTCATCGTCCTTGAATTTTAGCATCGGATTGTAGGTGATCCGGTAGGCACCCAACGGTTTGTAAAAATTGTTGTCCAATTCTTCTACAAATGACTTACCTGAGATTCCGGAGGTGATTACTGGTGTCAGTACGAAAGGAAGGTCGCTGTATACATATTTGCCCCTATTTTTTAATGCGGATTTTCGGATTGTCTTGTATACCGTTTTGGGGAATCGGTTGTCCAGATACACCCCTCTGGCAACCTGTAATCCATGCGCCCGATCCGGTTCGAAAGTATACCAGTGAGGTGAGAGCTTACTCTCTTTCAGGCTTTTTTTCCAAAATGGGAAAAAGGGTGTTAGTCCGGATTGATGCGACAGCAGTTCCCTAATGGTGATATCCGATTTGTTTGAGCGGTGGAAAAGCTGGTTTTTCCATTCGGGATAATAGGTGGATACATATTCGTCGGGATTGATCTTCCCTTCATCGTAAAGTTTCAACCATACAGGAAGACCACCTGTGATCTTGGTCACAGAGGCGAGATCGTACAAATCGTCTTCCTTTTCGGAGATCATTTTATCGAAGGTATGGAAACCGTAGGCTTTTCGGAAGATGATCTTACCCTCTTTTGCCACCAGTACATTGCAGCCCGGAAAGGCCTTTTTATCAAGGGCCTGTGAAACGATGGAGTCGATCTGGCGATTGATTTGCATCGATTGAATGCCTACTTCCTCCGGGATGGTGTATTTCAACCGGATGGGTTTCTTAGTTTCCAGGCCGTCTCCAGCCTTGAACTTCCCGGCTACGGAGACAGGAAGTTTCCCTTTGGCCGCGATTCCGCCAAATATCAGTTGGGCCGATAGCTCCTGTACCAACGAATCATTTTGATAGGCCACCAACAGTCCATCGACAGGCAAAGTGGCCTGTATCTCACCCAATCCATAAGGACTGGCAAAGAGAACCGCAATGGTTTTCTGCTTTGACGCGAGAAATGTAAAGAGCGAATCGAGCTGATTGGTTACACCATAGGGTCTCACCTGTTTCTCTTTTTGCAGGATGCCCACCTGAAGCGATTGGCGGAGTTTGCTTTCATACATCGAGTGAATACCTGCCACAACCAGATCATACCCACTCAGTTTCTTTTGCATTTCAACCCTTTCGGCATCCGAAAAATTCTGTTTCAGTTGAAAAAAATCCACTCTGGTATATTTTGCCAACATTCCCTGGAAGGGTGTCACTTTCTCGCTTCCAATTGACAAAGCGGCAATTTTGGTATCCTCCAGGTGACCAATAGGAATAATTTCGTTTTTGTTGGTAAGCAGGGTTAGCGAGGACTCAATGATTTTTCGTTTGGTCAGTTCTGCCTTTGGGCTGTTGAGGTCGCGGATCAAATTGGCCGTCTCAACTTTCACCCTGTTGTTCAAGCCGCACCACAACTTGGCCGCCAATACTTTCCTGCATTTCAGGTTAAGATCCTCCTGCGATAGCTCTTTGGTTTTCAGGGCGGCCAAAATTGCTTTCACCGCCAGCTCAGGATCAGCGGGATATTCGACAACATCGTTCCCTGCTTTCAGGGCAAGTACTTCAAGCCTGCCGGGATTTTCATATCCTTTCACACCCCTCATGTTCATGGCATCGGTAATCACCAGTCCTTTGAATTGCCACTCTTTGTGCAAAATCTGATCGATCATCTTCGGAGACAAGCTGGATGGTATCTCTCTGGAACTATCAATGGCGGGAACATGCAGATGAGCGGTCATGATGCAGCCGATTCCGGCTTTGGAGAGCTGTTGGAAGGGATACAATTCGAGTGAATCGATCCGCTCCCTTGAATATGGGAGCAGTGGGAGCGTAAAATGGGAATCGGTTTGGGTGTCACCATGCCCGGGATAATGTTTGGCTGTGGCCATGATCCCGTTTTCCTGCAGGGCCTGCATGGCCGCAATGCTAAAATCGGTTACCATTTTGCGCGATTCTCCAAAGGAACGCATTCCGATAATCGGATTCATTGGCTCTGTGTTGATGTCGCAGGTGGGACCCAATGTGATGTTGATGCCGATTCTTTTCATCTGTCTGGCCATCTCTACCGCTGCCTCCCGGACCAGTGCGATATCGCCTGTGGCGCCCAAGGGCATGTTGTAGGGGAGCGGCATTATACCGGGCAACCGCATTCCGATTCCCCACTCGGCATCCATCACGG
Source organism: Prolixibacteraceae bacterium (assembly GCA_023229575.1). Lineage (GTDB taxonomy): Bacteria > Bacteroidota > Bacteroidia > Bacteroidales > Prolixibacteraceae > CAINVV01. The sequence continues at coordinate 229,660 of JALNYZ010000004.1, read as the reverse complement.
CTACCAGCGGAGTAGTTGAAATGGATTGATAGAAGTTAGTGAGATTGGCCTGCGTTACCGGTTCACCTTCGAAAAAGATGACTCCGCCAAAGCCAAATTTTTTAATCAGTTCGGCATCATTGAACTGTTTTGAAAGATTGTTTTTGGCGGTTACATCGATCCAAATTAATTGATCAACACGTTGTTCAGGTGTTAATGAATTGAACACCGAATCAACCCATGGATGGTGAAGCAATTTTTCCAGATTTACTTGGGCCTGAGTTACCTGCGCAAAAAAGAAAATCGCGATTAATATATAAGTCTTTCCCATTTTATTTATTTAACCACATAGGCACATAGAACACAATAGGATACAACAGTTTTTTCCTAATGTGTTCTATGTGCCTACTGTGGTGATATTGTTTCATCTTTAACTTTCTTCCCAAATTCGGGTTTCACATTTAGAAAAAGGACCGGAATCATGCCCGGGATCATGCACAGCATCACCCAAACGAAGAAATATTTGTATCCGATAATATCCTGTAACCAGCCGGAGAACATTCCGGGTAACATCATTCCAAGGGCCATGAAACCGGTAGCAATGGCGAAATGGGCAGTTTTGTTCTCTCCTTCAGAGATATAGATCATGTACAACATATACGCGGTAAAGCCAAATCCATAACTGAACTGTTCGATGGCAGCACATAAACTTATGACAAAATAGTTGGATGGTTGTGCATAGGCCATGTAAACATAGGCCAAGTGCGGAATATTGATGGCGAGTACCATCCACCACAACCAGTACCTGAAACCCTTGCGGGAGGCTGCCAGTCCGCCGAGAATCCCTCCGGCAGTCAAGGCAAGTATCCCGAAGGTGCCATAGATGAGGCCCACCTCTCCGGTTGTCAGTCCAAGGCCGCCCAGTTGCCTCGAATCAAGCATGAACGGGGAGGCCATTTTGATCAATTGCGCCTCTCCCAGCCGGTAGAACATCAAAAAGGAGAGGATGACCCAAATCTCTTTCCGCTTGAAAAAGGAGGCGAATGTTTTGAAGAAAGCGCCTAAAATGCTCTCTTCCCCCTTCAGTACTTTTCCATCTGTAACCGGGTATGGTAGAATGAAACGATGGTAAAAAGAGAAAATTATAAACAGGATGGCCAGAATGATAAAGGTAATGCTCCATGCCAGGTGAATATTCCCGGAGGTTCCCTTGAAACTGGCCTCAGTTGGTGAATTGAGTTTAGGATCGGCCAGAAAGAGCAGATAGGCCGGTTGTTCCCAGTTTTCCAGGTTGAAGGCGAGCCGTTCACCTTCTATAAGTTTCAGGCTGTTGTCGCCACTCTTCAATTTGAAATTGAGGATCATCTCTTTCCCAGCTTCCGGTTTTCCGTTCAGTTTGATGGCTACTACCTTGACGTTCCCAGCCATGACTTCTCCCGATCGGACTCCTTCCGGTTTTTGGAATTGTTTTTGCAGGAAACGTTTTATCGGAGTGGAAACATAATCTGACCAAACAGAGGATTCGGCCGCTTTACCGGAAGATGCCTGAGGTTTACCGTTGCCAACAAAGCCAAGTGATAGGTTATGGGTTGAAACGATTTTGCGGATGGAATCCATCTGTCGTGATGGAATGTTTTGTGTTGAAAGACTCACCCTACCTGGGAATACTGAAAAGGTAGCATTACCGGATTGTGCTGTTGCACCCTGGTTTATTTGTGGTAGTTCAATCGTTTTGGCATATCCCGGACTGGCCTGCACGGTTATTTCTACCGGAGGCAAACCTGTAGCCGTCTCAAAATATCCGGCCAGAATGATGAGCAACCCTTGTCCGGTGATCATGGCAATTCGGTAGAAGGTACTTCGGATTCCGACAAAATAGGCCTGCTGGTGCTCATTCAATCCAAGCATGTAGAACCCATCCGCCGAAATGTCGTGGGTAGCCGAGCTGAAGGCAAGCAGCCAGAGAAAGATGAGGGTGATTTTAAAGTAATCTGGTAGGGGAATAGCCAGCGCTACCCCACCCAGCGCTGCCCCGATGATCAGTTGCATGATGATGATCCACCAGCGCTTCGTTTTGAACAGGTCAACCACCGGGCTCCACAAGGGCTTGATGACCCATGGGAGGTAGAGCCAGCTGGTATAGAGCGCGATATCTGTGTTGGAGATGCCAAATCGTTTGAACATGATCACTGCAACTGTCATGGCCACCACATATGGTATCCCCTCAGCGAAATAAAGCGTTGGGATCCAGGCCCATGGGTTGCGGGTAGTTTGTCTCATATAAGTTAATTTAGTCCGTTTAAATTTGGTTATGAGTTATAAGTTATGAGTTATGAAGCAAGGCGAATCCCGAGAATTTCAATCAGAATTTGCTTTAGGGAAAAAATTACTTTTCGCTGGTAAAACATGGGCATAGAAAATTATAACTCATAACTCATAACTCATAACTCTTTATTGTAAGCTCTCTTCAACTCAGCTCCAACAAAATAGTGTTTCAATATCGCCTCATGCGAATATCCTTTCTCTCCCATCATGGCGGCGCCAATCTGGCAGAGTCCGACACCATGCCCCCAGCCGGCTCCGGTAAGGACAAATTGGGCGGGTATTCCATCGGAAATATCGTAACGATCCACCACAAATGCGGAACTGTAAAGGTGTGAATTGGAGAGAATCTTCCTGATCTGCAGCTCTTTTCCATAAACCATCTTCTTCAAAGTGCCAACAATTTCCAGTTTAATAATTCTGCCGGAATGGCCTCTCCGGATGGGATTAAGCGCAATAATATTCCCAAAATCGATTCCAGTTTTTCGTTTTATCAGTTCGGCAATTTCGGCTTGGGTGTAGGATACTTTCCAGCGGTAAAAATCGACCGTCTCCTGGTCATAATCATTCAGTACCTGTGAAAGCACCGTGTGATCCGTAGTGTTGCAAAAGGCTGCCGGTGCGGAACGAATCCACTTTTCCGCGGAAGACTCTTCAGTCAGTTTTAATCCTATTTTGCTTATTTTTTCATTGTAATCGTACAAGGTTGGCAAATAGGGGTGCACAACCGGTTCCCAAACCATTTCGAAAGTCTCGGTGACTCCGCCGCAGCTTTTGGAAAAGCGTGCATCGCAAACTTGTCCGTCCGACATCAGCACCAATCCAGCAGTTTCCTCCACCGCTTTTTCGACCAGGGGACTGGTTTGCCGGGTAATTCCCTGGTATCGCTGGCAATGGTCGTCGGCGCAAACATCAAAAAGCGCGTGGTCTTCACGGTCCCACCAACGAATGTACTCATTATCCGACTCAAAGATGGTCTGGTATTTTTCGCGGGTTTGTCTCAACGCTTTCCCTTTCACCACCTGGGCAATTAACCACGAACGCGAGGTGATGGCATGCGCTTTCAACAGTTCCATGCTGCTGGTGGCGCTCATTTCGGAGGAGATAACGCTGACGAGGTAATCTTCCAAAGGCAAAATGTTGATGGCAACCAACTTGTTATTTTCAGTCAGGAATTGAAGCGCCCCATTAAAAAGCTGATCTTCTTTTCGCTCCCAATGAAATTGTACACCGATGGTCACATCTTTCAATTCGAAGGAGCCATTTTTCTTGTCCACCGGTTCAAAGAGGAGCTCTTCAGTTTTCACCGGGAGGCCATTCAGAAGAATATGATCCTTTTCAATGCGTATGGTCTGATTTCCAATATGGGAGCTGCCATTCTCAGGTGAAAAAAATTCTCCCGTGAAGCAGAACTTTATTTCAAGCTCAGACATGATCCCAATCTTCAATTTTGGCTGTTCCATGCTATATTGATCTATAATTTTTAACCGTTTCCTTCAACTTTCGTAACACATTTTCATCAATGGTAACCTGATCAAAAATACCAGCAATATCTGAAGCTGTAATTTTTTCAAAATCCTCACGGCGAGGGGTGATAAATACGCCACCAAGATCGACTGATGCAGGACTGATTAATAGCTGATCATTCCCTTCAGCAAAATACTGGGTCGGACGGTGCAACTTTCTTGGGAATAGGTGAAGGATCCATTTTCCCTCTTTAAAAGTACAAAGAAGGTTTACCATCGGCTCTACTTTTCCCGGCTGAATTTCCCCGAATCGGGAAAGGATTTCCTCAATCAATTGAATCCCTTGCTCTTGGGATTCAGTTTCGATTGAGATCATCTTGCGGAGGTAGTGATCAATCGCCCAGATTTTTGTCGTTGCTGAACGGAAGATGAGGGTATCTGTGTTTTGTCTTAGCGACAAAAATTCTGATTCAACAGGTAAGAATCCAGTTTCACCTGCCTGGAAGTGAAGGTGATCAGGAGCTGAGGCGCCGCACTCCGGTCCATTGTAAAACAGCTGAAAACCCTCCATCTGCCGGGCAATGGTGAACATGGCTTCCAAATTTCCGGCCAGGCGCTGCGGTACATGGTGAATGGAAGGAATGGTGAAATGGGTCTTGAAAATGGGGAATGGGTTGACCAGAAGGAGAAAATCATGTGGCAAATTCCTGCTGTTTTGAACCTCCGGCCGATTTTCGTGACAGAGGAAACATTTTCGGGCGGCAATTGAGCCTTGATCCACCTTGGCAGTGGAGGATCGCATTCGTTCGGGATTGAATTGAACTTTGATGATAAAACCATCAAAGTGAAAGAGTTTCTCTTCCACAAGGTCCAATCCACGGTAGTTGTCTGCCGACAGTTTCCAGGTATGGTTCTGTTCTGATAGAAAATCCCTGAACCGATCGTTTTTTTGTTTAACCATCATCGTTAAATCGCCATTTTTTCAATTTGTTTCTTCCGTCCGAACCGAACCGATCTCTTTTTTCAATCTACTACCGCGGACGGTTTTTTATTCATCATTCCCAACCCCGGGTATCGCTCCTTCGTCGCTTAACCCGGGGCTAATAACATTTAACCCCTCCGGGGTAGGATATGTAAAGTATTCAGATAGTGGTCAGGGAATTTAGAATTGTGTAACTGCCAATTTTCACATTTCCATATTTTCCAATTTCCACATTATAAATTGGTTCACGTGCCACTAAGCGCTGGAACCAGAGCACTCTGTAACCGGTCTCATCATCACATCCTCTCATCCTCTCATCAACACATCATCACATCCTCTCATCTTCACATTTCCCAATTCTCAAATTTATTGATTCATCACTTTCCTGGACAGAAACTCAATCGTCCTGATCCGGTCTTTGTATAGGTTGTGGCCATTCATCACCTCAACGCTGAGGGAGGCATCCGAGTTATCGTCCCACCTGCGGCACAGGTAGATTGGGTTGTATATTCTGCCAATTTGGTAGTGCCGGGAGATGGCCAGTCCGAGTGCATAATCTTCGCCGTAATTGACGTTGGGAACTTTGATGCAACGGAGTACCGGTGTATAAAAAGCCCTGGGTGCACCCAGACCATTGATGCGCAGTGCGTTATTTCTGCCATTGTCAGGCGTCCACTCCTTGTGGTCGATTACACCGGGCGGGATTTCCTGCAAGTTAAAGTTGACCATCCGGTAGGAACCAACAACCATGGCGCATTTCTCTTTGTAAAAAGTATCTACAACCTGTTGTAGAGTAGTTTCGTCCAGATAAAGGTCATCGCTGTCGAGCTGAACTGCAAATTTCCCACAAGACGCATGGGCAGCGGCCGCATTCCAGCAGCCACCTATACCTAAATCCTTGCGGTCGGGAATCAAATGGATCAGTCTTGCATCCTGTTCAGCGTATTTTTCAATTATTTCGGTTGTTCCGTCCGTGGAGTAGTTGTCTGCTATGATCAGGTTAAAGGCAAAATTTGTCTTCTGTGATAAGACTGACCTGATCGCGTCTTCGATGGTCCGAACCCTGTTTCTGACGGGGATTATGACAGACGCTTCAACCGGAAATTTTTCCTCGCCAAAGTCGACAGGCTTAAAATCAGGTTGAAGGTAAGCCCCGGCTTTCTTCAGAAACCGGGTGCAAACCTGTTCCATTTCAATTTGTACACCCCTGTTTTTAGGATCAACATAATCGAATATTTTCTCCCCCGAAAGCCGTAAATCAGACTCTTCTTCGGTGTAGAGATATTCCGGAATGCGAAATAGCGGTGCAATCAGTGAAAGATTGAGCCGCAAGTCATACAATCCGGCATGTTTCAAGGAGTCATCTACTGAGGCCGCTGCCTCTTTCAACTTTTCTTTCCTGAAGAACAGCAACGAACCGAAATTGAAATCGTCCCTTAAACTTCCTTCCTGGTAATCGATCACCGGATGAGGCTCGGGAACGCCAGCCTTTACGGCATAATAATTGGAATACACCATACCGCTATTGGTATCGTCGGCCACCCTGATAAAACGCTCCAGGGCATATTGACTCAGTTTGAGCGGACTGTGCCGGGTATAGATCAAAACAAATTCTGTCCGGCTCTGGACCGAAATGGTTTTGATGGTAGCTCCGGTGGTCAGGCTTCCGGTATTGAGCCATTCTGCACCTTCCAGGTCGAAAAGCGCTTTTTCGGAGCCTGTCACAAATATTTTGGCAACCAGTTCCGAACTTCTGAGTTCATTCACAGTTGCTTTTGTCTCTTTCTCACTCCCAAACGGGATAAAACAGGTGATTTTCATTATTTGTTATTTTACCACGAAGGCCTCAAAGGAAAACACAAAGGGGCACTAAACTTGATTTCCTCCTTTGTGCATTCCTTTGTGACTCCCTCCGTGCGACTTTGTGGTTAAATTTATACTCAATTTATAACTATTTTACTTCCAATTGCATCATTAATTGTTTCATGATGGCATCTCTTTCACTGTCTGTTGCAATCGTTTCAAGCGGAACTGATAGCGTAATGGCCTGGTATTTGTCTTTGTACCACACCCCGGCACTCTTGTTGTCGCCGGAAAACCGAAAAAGTACAGAGGCATTTTTCCCTGCCGGTTCAATCGCATCGGGCGCTTCGACTTTGTAAATGGAAGGATTCCAATTATTTACATAGTGATATTGCTCCGAAATACTCTTCTTCAGACTATTCACAGTATAAATCAGTCCGGATTTACTGCCATGAGCAGTTCTGTGTTTATAATGAAGCACTTCGGCGGCAAATTTTCTGGCAAGCGTGTCCCCGCACAGAACAAGGTCTGAACCAAGATATGCTCCTGATACCAATAACTTTATTCCATCAGTCTCTGCAATTTTAGAAATGGCGTCTCTCATTGTGGTCGTAAAAATCGTGAAGTCCTTACCAGGAATACCTATGAACCGTTTTGTCGTCTTTTCCTCACCGAAGATCAGGTCAAACAGTGAGAAAGAGGATGAAGGATAGTCTCCTTTTTCGAAACATTCGTCGCTGGTAGAGATAAAGCCAAATCCATTGTTCCGAATCGATTTGCCATGAATAAATGGATAATCGAAGCTGTTTCCGGGTACGATCCTGGTCTCCTGATCTGCGAAACTGGAACCAAATCCGCAGGCATCGTCATCCAACCACTGCGATTGCCTGTCAAAGTCATATTGTTCTCCGATGTAGGTCATGTTTTCGTGCCAGGCGACCCCTTCATCTTCCGACATTCTGAAACCGGCCTCCTTGCCATTGTCAAAGGCATCGGGTGCGCATATCCGGTCAAAACCATTGACCACCAATACAGGTTTTGCATTGTTAAGGGGCAGCGAACAGGCCAGGATCTCTGAGGGAAAGCTCTCACCTCCTTCGTTGATTGCGCCAATTTTGAAACTATAAACGGTACCCGGTTTGAGATCGGTGAGGGTGACAGTGGGCTCATTTACCACGAATCCTTCGTCAAATCCGTTATCTTCCACTCTTTTGTAAACCCGATAGCTTGTCGGTACGGCAGATGGTTCAAGGGGGTCATTTACCGGAGCCCACGAAAGTTTCAATGCATTTCCTTCCAAAGTCATTCCGAAATGATCTACCGGAAGTGGCTGTACAACAAAGGGCTGACCATTCTCATACGATAGAAATTTTAGAATTCCCTTGTAGTAGGCCCGGCAGACATCAAATTTGAACCGTGGATCCTGTGCCAGGTACATGTCTGCAAAATTTTGGTGGGATAGTAGTTCGGATAAAATGGCCGGTACTTTTGGACGGGCAGCCTCAAAATATCTCTTGTTCCACATGCCGCGGCGGGTCCAGTCGGGTTTGTGCAATATCCGTAAATCATTCACTACCTGCGTTTGAACAAGATCTGCAAGGTCCCTGCTGGCCCATTTGGACTGACCGTTGGGAAACTGGTCCTTGTCGAAGGTAGTATCGTAAATCATCAGCGTGCCAATGATCGAACTATCCTTGGTTGTCCCGGCATCCGTATGAAATCCCATCGACATATCCATGGGAACGCCCAATCCTTTGCTGTTTGGCGATTTCGTCGGACCATTTGGTGCTCCCATCAGGAAATTCACCCATTCTCCCCGGGACATGTAATCGTCTTTGTAATCCTCTTTGCCACTCTCGTGGTTGGCATACAAGGCAGCATCGGCGCCGCGGTTGGAATAATCCACTTTCGTACGGTTCAGGCTGTAAACAAGGGAATCCGGGAATCCGGCATATTGAAGGTAGTACCTTGCCGCCTCCTGGTACCTTGGCCGCTGACTGGCAAAAGGCATCCAGATAGCTGAATCCATGGCGAATCCATCTTTTTCCCTGATATTATACAATTGTTTTAGCTGCTCCCCCTTGCCCCTGACAATGTTGCCCATTCCACCGCCGAAGCGGACGGCATCTGCCGAAACCTGCTTGCCGGGCTCCGAGGAGGCGTTTGTGAGTTCTACCGTCCCTTTTTCGGGATGTTTCCCCTTCTCAAATTTGAAACTGCCGAGATAGATCCAGGTACCGCCACCAATGGATTGGTTGACGGTGAAATTTGTTGTGCCACCGGCATGGTGTACCGAATAATGGGCATCTGTAACATTATTATCATCAGCAGAATAGGTGACATAGACGGCATAATTTGCGGTTTCCGGAATATTGGGCATATACCTGATAGTGGCATCCACCTGATTTTTTGCGACAATGGTTTTGAAATGTCCAAGCTGGAATGGGTTCTCCCCATCAAACAAAAATGGATACTTCACCCCATAGCCGGGTTTATCAGAAGTTTGCCAGGCAGCGTCTGATTCGATATATTCTGATCCTGCTGAAGATTTTTCGGCATCCACAATCACCTCATTCGATCCAAAATCCCTTTCCCTTGGTAACCAAACCGTGGCCCCAGCATTTTCGAGCATGGGGGTGAGATAGGGAACGACAAAACTGAGGGTCCAGATATCTTCAACAGTCAGAAAATCCCTTGAACGCTGCCATTCCCACCGATCGAGCGTGTTTTCATAGTACCAGCCATGACTTTGCCACAGGGCTATGTTTCGGCTGTCGAGCCCTTTGTTGAATTTCGCATTTCTGGTTTGGTTGAAGACAATCTGGGAAGGTCGATTTGCTGGCACTGAAAGCCGTGAAAGATCAACTTCTGATGAATTTGTCCGATAAAAATTGGGGACCAGTTGACTGATCTCTTTTCTCATGGAAGAGATGGATAAGTTGCTTCTTCTGAATTTTCTGCCGAGAAGTTGTTTGTAATCAGTATAATATCTTTGAACATCTTCCGGTCGGAAAGGAATCTCCGCAAAAGTAGATGTCATTTGGAGATCTATTTTGTCTCCCTTTCGATCCATCTTCAGCGTATCCACTTTGAATTTATAGACTTTTCCGGCCGAAGCGTTTTTCGCAAACAGAACGGAGGCCTTTTTCGCTTTGTTGTAAAGTTTTTTGGCCCTATCAGCCCCCGAAACCTCTACAGACAAAAGAAAAAGCAGTACCCAAAAACTATATTTTAATCCCATTGTACATTTTTTTTAATCCAACAATCCCAAAATCCACTAATCCAAATCCGCAATCAGACTTTAATGAAAATTTTCCTTTTCCAGAGAATGTACCCCAGCATCCAAAATAGTATCACATTGGCAATGGCATACAACAACGAACCGTTCAGTTCACCGGCCATCGGAAGGAACAGTTCATTGTAAAGCCAGGTAGAGCCATTCACAATCTTGCCGTCGGCCATGGTCACATGAATCATTCGTCCCAGAATTCTTGCCCACAATCCGGAGAATGCAAAAATGAAGAGGGGATTCACGCCAAAAACGACAAAAAATGAGGTCCATTTGGAATAGCCTTTTATATCAATCAGCCATATCAATATTCCCAGCACCACTGCGGCCCATCCGGCAGTATAGATGACATACGAGCTTGACCAGATTGGTTTGCAAAGCGGAAACCAGTATCCCCATATCCATCCAATCGCAATGGCAATTATTCCTGCCGCGGCAAGAAGTGACGGAACTTTCACCTTTGGCACCTCTTTGATGACAGAACCTGCAAGATACCCGATCACAACAGTGATAATGGCGGGCAATGTGCTGAATACACCTTCAGGATCAAACGGAATGCCGAATCCTTTGTAAAGATGGGTTACGCCAAAGAGAGCGGTGTCAAAGCCACTTGCCGGGTTTCCCGCAAGTGAATAGGGATCCGCTCCCCCGGCAAGAACGACCAAACCCCAATAGACAAGCAGAATAGCGCCTCCGATATAGGGCAGGTATTTTTTATTTACAGATAATACAATCAATGCTGCAAAGCCATAAGCCAGGGCTATCCGCTGCAAAACACCCATGATCCTTAGCTTCGAAAAATCATAATTCCATTGTGGAAATGAGTTGAGAAAGAGTCCGATGGCAAATATCAGCAGGGTTCGTTTGCCTATTTTTATAAGGGATTCCTTGTTGAGTTGATTTCCATACTTAGAGAAAGAGAAGAACATGGAAACTCCCACAACAAAAAGAAAAAATGGGAAAACCAGATCCGTTGGGGTGCATCCCTGCCAGGCCGCATGCTCCAAAGGCGCATAAATGTGTGACCAGCTACCAGGATTGTTGACCAGAATCATCAAGGCAACAGTCATCCCTCTAAGTACGTCAAGGGCAAGGTATCTTTGGTTACGATTAGTTTGGTCGGTCATTTTATTAGTTCTTTTTAAATTTAACCGGGTCACTTTCAGTATGGGTAGGGCTTAAGGCTGTTACAACATACCTGTATCTTGCAGGTCTATACCTTTTCGCAGCGGTTAGGAGAATTTTTTCATAAGAGGTAGTGAAAATGATTTTGTCGGGATTATCGACTTTTTTCCTTTGCAGTAACTTGAAGCGATAGATGACAAAGAGAGTATTGTTTTCTTGTTTTTGCCAGGAAAGTATGATGTTTTTCCCTTCCTTCTGAACGATTGCATTTACTGGTGTACCTGGAGTTATCGGGACAACCATCGGATTTTCAGGTGTAAGGGCAGGAAAGCGGTAATGTTCTTTCAAAAGTTTCTCCTTTACTGATAGGGGGTTCTTGTTCAGGAATTTGGCGCTGAAATAGATACTTCCATTTACCCCTGGAATGGTGCGGTTTAGGGAGAGTTGTTTGGTTATTTCGTCAGAACTCCTCCAGGATGGTTCTCTGGAAGCGGGATCAATCAGGTAGAGTGCCTGCCCGATGTAAATGTTGCATCCGTAACTGTGTTCGGCCCACCATTTCGCCAGGATCGCATAATCTGCCACCTCTTTCCCGATGTACCAGTACAATTGCGGTGTCACATAATCGATCCATTTTTCCTGCTGCCATTTGAGAATATCGGCATACAGGTCGTCGTAATTGGAAACTCCGGCCCTGGTATCAGATCCGTTCGGATCATTTTTCTTGTTGCGCCAGACGCCAAAGGGCGAAATGCCAAATTCCACCCAGGGTTTGATGGATTTGATACTATCGTGAAGTTGACGGATAATCAGGTCCACGTTGTTGCGGCGCCAATCCTCTTTTTGCTGGGGACCAAAACCTCCTCCAAATATTTTGAAAGAATTCTCATCCGGAAATTCAACACCGGTGATTTTGTAAGGATAAAAGTAGTCGTCGAAATGGATGGCATCGATATCGTACCTTTTGACAAGATCGCTGACAACACGCGCAACATGGTTTCGCACCTCTGGAATTCCCGGATCGAAATATTTTTTCTTCCCATAGGTAAGCATCCACTCGGGATGGGTATTGGCCACATGGTTAGGGGCAGGGATCGTTTTGTCGATGTTCTGGATGGCGCGGTAAGGATTGAGCCAGACATGAACATCCAGTCCTCGTTTGCGGCACTCATCAATGGTGAACTGAAGCGGATCATAATAAGGATTTGGCGCCTCACCCTGTTTCCCGGAAAGCCATTCCGACCAGGGTTCAAGTTCGGAAGCGTAGAGTGCATCGGCATCAGGCCTGATCTGAAAAACAACCGCATTCATGTTGTATTCTTTGGCAGCGTCGAGTATAGCGATCATTTCCTCTTTTTGCTGCTCTGTTGTGAGCTGCTTCATAGATGGCCAGTCAATATTTTCAACTGTGGCTATCCAAACTGCCCTCATTTCCCGCTTGGGATACTCCTTGGCCGTCATTAAAAGTGAAAAGCCAAACAAAAGAATGAATCCAAAAAAGTACTTCATCTTATTCACGAGGTAAAATGTTTTAATTGTTTGATATTTAATATTTTTAACCACATATTAGCGCCAGTATGTTTTATTATTCAAATATTTTCTCAGCATTTTTATACATTAAATTATCTACTAAATCTAGCGCATCACTTATTGTTATCCAATTTTCAGTTACTAATTCAGTCAAGGCTTGAGCAATCCCTTTGCGGGCAACAAAAGCATGTCCAATTACATTCTCTACTATCTTATCATCGCCTCCAAATGTGAAGATTTTATTGTTTGGTACGGTAAGTATAAATTTTTTCAAAAAATCTTTAGCTGCCAAAGGATTGATTGACCAAGACCAGCACATATCAATGTATGCGTTTGAATAACTTTTTGCCAAAGAAAGCATTTCCTCATAATGAGGATAACATAAATGGGAAAAGACAAATTTTGTATTTGGAGCTTGCTTGCACAGTGATGCACAATCTGATGGGTTGTCCTTTACCCATTGCATGTTCATTACATTATTCATTGCCCATTGGCCTGTATGCATTTTTACAGGCAATCCATATTCAGAAGCTTTGTCAACACAGTACCAAAACAAATGATCTTGAAGTTTTTTTTCTTCCTCGGAACTAACTATTTGTAAACTGGTTTTTCTAATAAATATCTTTTCAACTTCGTTGGCTTCGACCCTTTCAAAATCAAGCCTTCTAAAATAAGCATTCCCAATTTTCACGCCCTTTGCAATTTGGTTATATTCTGAAAACCACCAATCAATTAGCGAGTGCCAATCTGATAAAGAATTAATCTTAACGTTTTCAGGAACAGAATAGGGTTTTACTGCTACTTGAATTAGTCCGTTTAATGCAATATCCTGAAGCAATAAGTCAGGAGACTCACTTTTTTTACATGCAATAATCGGGGAGTTTATATGACAATGCTTAATATTTGCTATATCTTGAATGATATATTTATAAAATCCTTTTTTTCTTGTTTGTTCGTATCTATTTTGTAGTTCTATGATATTATCTTCAGAAATCTCGTCGATACCGTAAAGTATCTTGATTGTATTTCGAAATACTATTCCTGAAGTTGTGTTTTTTAAATATGGCCAATATTCCTTTAAGATTCCCCATTTATTAATTGGATTGACCTGTTTTGAAAACAAACTATCAATCTGTTCTTTTGATATTCCTGCTGAAATCAAGTCAAAGCTAAAATAAAGATTAAGTAATAAAGCCCAATCATCACAAGGAATTATTGGTTCTATACAATCCAGCCGTTCAGACTCATCAATCAAATGCTCATGAGTATCAATGAATGGTGTTTTAAAAACCTTTTTCTCTATTAAATCTTTAATCTTTTCCATTTAATCATTTCTACGTTGTTGGTGGGTGGTCTTCATATTGGTGCTATCTTTCGTCTAACAGTCATCAGGTCTTCAAATCTCAACGTTCCTTATAACTACGAGTATGCACCAATGCAATTTTCACATTTCCCAATTTCCACATTATTTTCCCATTCTTGCTTCTTTCCAAACTGCTACTGTTCCGTCCTAAATTAACTTGCCTGCTTTTTTTTGCATGCTACCGCAGACGGTGGTCGATTGACATTCCTACTGGGTTCCGCTTCGCTCCACCCAGGGCTACAAAATTGGTCATCCCTGACGGGATTTAAAACACCAGAATTCTCTGACTCGTCATTCAGTCACCATCGTCCTAGTCATCCCAGTCTCTCCGTCTTTCCATCCCGTCATTCATACCTCACCTCCATGTGCCACGACCATTTATCGAAATAGAGATTCCCACCCTTCCATTCAATCTCACCCCGTTGGAAATCGTATGGTTCGCTACGGTAATATTTTTTCGCAGGGGTCAAAAGAGCGCTGAAATCATCGTTGACGATCATCCGGTAGGAGTCAATGCCAGTCATGTAAAAATAGCGGATCGCATCATTATTACTATCCTGTAGTCCATAGGATTGATCGAGTGGTACCCAACCTATCCCCTCGTAATAAACTTCGCACCAATCGTGAAGGTTCACCTCTCCGGGATGGAGCATCCAGCCGCTCTGCCATTTGACCGGGATGCCTATCGACCTTGCTAGGGTCATAAATAGCAGGGTCTGCATGCCGCAGTCTCCGTGGCGCTTCTCTATCACGAAACCGGGGATATCCGGCATGATAGAGTACTCGAGCGCACTGGCCCAGGTAACAGAGTCGTTGATCCAGGTATATATTTTTCTTACCTGAAGTAGTGGATTCATTTCTCCTTGTAAGATATTTTTAGCTAGTGATTTGATCTTAGCATTGAAAATGATTTGTGGAGCCCTTTCGGATGTAAATTCTTTGTACAAAGGGCTCTCTTTTTGATAAGGAACAATCATTTCAGGGGACAATTGAAAGGATTGTGCGGCGGAGGAGATTCCCATTTCGGTATGGAAAATGGTAGGCTGGTTGGCAACCGAAATTTTTTCAAGATATATGGTGCGTTGTAAATCTGTGGCTGGTGATATTTGATTTGCTGCGGGATCCGTCCGAATCAGATGAACCAACTGTTGCCGTTTGTTGCTCTCTCTCGGAAAGGGCATCCAGCATCGGAGTATTTCACCGGCAGGAACAGCATCGGCATTTACCCGAATGGTGTAGGAAAGTTTCATCTTTACCGGATTTACCGGTTCCCCTGAGTGTTTTGTATTAACCAGAACAGATGCCGTATGTTTCAATTTGAAAATGGTGAACGAATCGATCGGTGATCCTTCCTTTTGTGCCCGTAACCTTGAATAAGTGGTGTCGAGCAAAAATAAATTTCTTACGCTGGAAGAGAAATAGGTTCTTTTTCCATCGATGGTTAGCAGATCCATTTTGCCCTCTTTTTCCAGTCGCTTTAGCTCAGTACTGTCTATCTGTGGATTATACTTTGACAGTTTTTGAAGAACATCTTTTTCAGACAGTTTAAAATCCCTTCGGATCCGAACGCACATCTCTAGAATTGAATCAAGCTCCCTTTTCTCCTTTCCCGAAAGGTGATGCGATTTCAGAAGGTCATTTGCCATCTCTGTTGCCTGTGTCAACTGACCATTTGTCAATAATTTTCCAGCTTCAGCGATGTTTTTGGACTTATATTGATCTGAACATCCCGTTACAAGTGCAAGCACAAAGATCACAATAGCAATATTTCTTAAGATGCTGGTCATATGCTAAAATTAGTCAAATTTTGTTTGAATTCCTCGTGGTTCTCATGGGTTGACATCCGATAAGCCGCAAAATTGGTATCCCTTTTCAATGAAATATTTTTGCAGATCATCGAGCTGCAGGTAGAATTTATCCGTTCGCTTAGGTGAAGTACCCAAATGAATGAGGATGAATGTGCCATTCAATCCGTTCGGGTCTTTGGATTCAAACTGTTTCAGATCATTCATCAGTTGTTCTGAACTCCGGTAATTGGGCATATCCGGAGTGGTATAATCCGCATTGGTTCTGATGCCCGGGGTGAAGTTGATGGTTGGTAGCCCCATTTGTTTTGCCCAGGATACCACTTCCTGGTTGTACCATTCATATGGAGGAAGAAAAAATCTGGCTTTTCCGGTTTGTATTCCAAAACCAATGATCTCTTTGTAATTAGAGCGCAAATCCTTCTCAAAATCACCTCTTTTTACCAGTGTCGAGTCTCTTTTGTTCCAATCAGCATACAATAAATGCCGGTCCGAATGGGCGCCCAGATAATGGCCATCTGCCAGGAGTTGTCTGATCAATCCTGAATTTTGTTTGTTTCTGTAAAAATCACCAGTAAAAAAGAAAGAGCCTTTGGAGCCAAACTTCTTCAGGGACATTTCAATAGCTGGACCTCCCTCCCCGAATTCGTGTGCTGAGAAAATCAAGTAAATTTTCTTTTCTGCCTGATTCATCCTGACAATGGCCCCCTGTTTATCCGCGGTTCTGCCAATTGCTGTTTTCTCCGGCTTGGAAGCTTCCAGTGAGGAGAGCAAGTAACTTAGACTGGCCGTGCCATCCATGGTTGGTTCATTGGTAGAGTAATCGCCGTTATCGTCATGGTAAACAGCCTTCCCTCCCTGAAATGCGGCATAGCTGTCACTTCGGTGAAGGGTTATTCCAAGCAACGAATTGAAAATTTGTTTGTAAACCGGTCCATCAACAAGTCCTCCCCATGTGGGTTGTTTCATCAAATAGGTAATGGATGAATGCGGGTCTTCAGGATAATCGCCGGTTAATGGCAGACCACAAATCATCGATGTTCCCCATGGATTACACCCAAAGAGCCAGTCTGTCAATGCTGCCTCAAGCTCTTCGAACTGACGATCCCCCGTGATTTTTCGATAGAGTCGGGCTTGAGTTGCCGCTGCGACCACCAGGTTGTTGGAACACCAGATAAATGGGATGCCAATCGGGAAGGGATCTCCGGAGGCAAAATTTTGTATAGATGTGAGCCCCTGCTTCATAAATCCTGCAAATTTCTTGGAAGTCAGGCTGTCGGAGGATTGAGCCAAAAATGAATGTCCAAGATTGACAAACGGATAGTACTGATAATGCCGGGCACGGTGAAGTTCCATCCAGGGAGTTACCTGCTCAATCTCACCCCACTTTGCAGCTGCATTGCGATCGTTCACTGATTTTGACATTTGGGACAGCGAAAACGCAGCGAGTTCCATATCGTCCGCATAGTTTTCCTCTTCATAAAAATAGGGAGATACCACACAGGCTGTCTGGCAGACTCCCGGATCGGAGTTGGCAAACTCCCATGCCTCTCTTGCTTTCGTCCTCAGCCTGGTTGCAAGTACCGGATCATAACAGCTGAAAATTTCACTTCCCAGGGCAAACGATGAACTGAATTTTGCTGCAACTGAGGCGACTCCGGTGGTTCTGTTTTGATGGTTTCCACGCCCCTGAGGCTTTCCGGTAGCAAAATAAACAGGCCTGAATTTTTTCCCTAAACCATAGGAGACGGAATCCAGTGTAGGGAGCCGATACCCCCGATGGTCCCTGTCATCCGCAATTTGGTAATACATTTCCCCTTTGCCGGGATTCATTTTCATAAGCCAGGCCAATCCCCAGCTGGCCTCATCAAGGATATCCGGAATGCCATTCGAACCCGGTAATCCATTGGCCTTGAAATTATCACTGAAGACGGAAGGATTTTCGCGATAGGCGAAAAGCATCTGGTAAACGGCATTGGCAGAGGTAAGTACATATTGAAGATAATCGGATGCATCATGCCAGCCCCCTGTAACATCGATCCATTTGCCCGATTTGTCGGGATGGTCAACAACAATGCCATCGGCGGTATGACAGGAATCCTTTAGAAACGGATTAAAGCCGCATCGTTGTTGCCTGAGATAGTTCAGGATAAAGTCGGATGAGCCTTTGTAAACATCGGCAGAGATAGCAAAATTGGGAGAAATTACCCCGGCAAATTCCAGATGGTACCCACCAGGTTGTACGACAGATGAAAAATCGAGCCTGTAGGCACTTTTTTGCCCCCAAATAGTCCCGTCTGTTGAAAGTGGAATTCCTTCAAAGAGCAGCTTGCCTGAAAGGTTGTCAATTAACTTGAATTTCTTTGGCTCGACATGTTTGTCGCTGATGAAAACGGCAATTTTTCTACACTGAGGAAGATAACCCATTTGATTGATACGAATGACTCCCATCCCGATTGCATTGGAAAGAAGACAAAGCGTCAACATCCATGTACTACAGAATTTAACCATTGAGTAGAAAAATTTTAGCTATAGACAGGTTAATAATAGATCAAAAATAGCCTAAATAATGAAAATTACAATATTGGTCATACATGTTATATAATACCTCTGTTGTGTTGTAATATTTTTTATCTTTACAATTGGAATCGGATTAATGGAATTCAATGGAAGCTGATTATCTGGTGTTGCCCATCTTAAAATTCGTTTGTTTTGTTCAAAGGAGCTATTTATAATTGGAAAATTAAGCGAATATTCAGACATGAAGGATATAAGCCGGTGATATATAAATAATGAATATTTAATTTTTAAGTTGTGATACTTATTGCAGACAGTGGTTCCTCCAAATGTTCGTGGAGGCTGATCTCCGGGAATGGGGATTCAAGTGCTATTTATACTTCTGGCATTAATCCATTTTTTCGTACTACCACATCTATTTATGATGAGTTAGTTCTCAAACTTCGTCCTTTTTCAATCGTCGGGATAGAAAGAATTTTTTTTTACGGGTCGGGTATAATCAATGATGAAAAGGCATCCATCATCAGGTTAGCGCTTCAGAAATTGTTTCCGGATGCCCGTATTAAACTTTATAGTGATGTGGTGGCAGCGGCCCGTTCTATTTTCGGGACTTCCGGTGGTATCGCCTGCATCATTGGAACGGGGTCCAATGCCTGTCTTTATGACGGTGAAAGGGTTGTATCCGGCATTTCGCCACTTGGATTTATTCTGGGCGATGAGAGTAGCGGTGCCGTTTTGGGTAAAAAGTTACTGGGAGATTATTTTAAAGAAGTAATGCCCGCATCCCTGAGGACAAGATTTGACATAAAATACCGGCTTACAAGGGAAGAGGCCTTGCAACGAGTCTATAAAATGGAAAAACCAAATCATTTTCTTGCCTCCTTCGCTCCATTTCTCTCTGAAGAAATTGCCACAGAATATGCACAAGATTTGGTCAAAACGAGCCTGATTGAATTCTTTGAGCGAAATGTCACCAAAATTGCCGGTTATCATTTGTACCCAATCGGTTTTGTAGGATCCATTGCCTTTTATTTTAAGGAGCTGGTGTTGGAAATTTGCTCGATGTATCAGCTAAATTGTGTCTCAATCCTGCAGGAACCGATGGAGGGACTTGTAAAATATCACATGGTCAATAACACTTATCCGGAACCAAATGAATAACGAAAGTATTACAGAAAAGGATTCTTTGTACTACGATTTAGAGAGGATGTCTGTAAAGGAGTTACTCCAAAATATCCACGAGGAGGATAAAAAAGTTCTGCCTGCTATCAGTGCTGTAATGCCACAGATTGAGGCCCTGGTTGAACAGGTATTTCTCAGGATGAAAAATGGTGGGCGTCTTTTTTACCTGGGGGCTGGAACAAGTGGCAGATTGGGCATATTGGATGCCTCTGAGATACCCCCCACTTTTGGCGTAGGACATGGGCTCGTCATTGGATTGATCGCCGGAGGGGACAGGGCCATCCGTAAAGCTGTCGAAGCTGCAGAGGATGATGAAGATATGGGTTGGAAGGAGTTGGAGCGACTTGAAATCAATGAATTGGATACGGTCGTAGGGATTGCAGCATCAGGCCGCACTCCCTATGTCGTTGGCGCTGTTAAGAAAGCCAGGGAACACAAAATCCTGACTGCTTGTATCGTGAACAATCCGGGTAGTATTCTGGCAAGGAGTGTGGATATTGCCATTGAGGCCATCGTGGGACCCGAATTTGTCACAGGAAGTACAAGAATGAAATCAGGAACTTCCCAAAAAATGATTCTGAACATGATCACCACCTCCGTCATGATCAAATTGGGACGGGTCAAAGGGAATAAAATGGTCAATATGCAACTCACCAACCAGAAACTGGTTCACAGGGGAACCCGAATGATCGTCAGTGAGTTGGGCTATAGCGAAGACAAGGCCAAAAGACTCTTGTTGCTCCACGGTTCAGTCAATGAAGTGCTAAAAGCTGCAAGAGATGGGAATTAAAAAAGGGAGAAGCGATTCTCCCTTTTTTAATTCCCATCTCTATTTCTTCATTACAAGTTTGATCAAATCAGGTATTTCACTTGGGATTTTGGCAACTTTCACTCCAACCTGCTCGAAGGCTTTGATCTTCTCTTCCGCCGTACCACTTCCGCTGGAAATAATTGCACCGGCATGGCCCATTCTTTTTCCGGGAGGGGCAGATTGACCTGCAATAAATGCAACGACAGGCTTGGTAACATGTTCTTTGATAAATTGTGCTGCACGCTCCTCAGCATCACCGCCAATCTCACCGATAAGCACAATTGCTTCGGTGGCCGGATCATCCTGAAACATCTGCAGAAGCTCCAGGTAATAAAGCCCGGCTACCGGATCGCCGCCAATACCAACACAGGTACTTTGCCCTATATTGTTGCTGGTAAGCTGGTATACCATTTCATAGGTGAGGGTTCCGCTTCGGCTCATCAATCCCACATTCCCTTTCAGGAAGATATTTCCCGGAAGGATGCCAACCAATGCCTCACCGGGAGAAATTAGTCCTGGACAGTTGGGGCCAATCAGTTTGGTCCCTTTTTTAGTGAGATAAGGCATTACTTTCACCATGTCCAATGTTGGAACGCCCTCGGAAATAGCAATCACAAGGTCAATACCGGCTTCAGACGCTTCAAGAATGGCATCGGCAGCAAGGTGCGCAGGTACAAAAATGATCGAAGTATTTGCCCCAGTAGCCTTTACTGCCTGGTCAACAGTATTAAAAACCGGAATGCCGTCGACTGCAGAACCTCCTTTGCCTGGTGAAACGCCTGCGACAACATTTGTTCCGTAAGCTTTCATCTTACCTGCATGAAAACTGCCGTCCCGGCCGGTAATGCCCTGTACCAATAACTTTGTATTTTTATTGACTAATATACTCATAGCTTAATTAATAAGTTGGTTCTTAATTTTTTCCACACAATTCAATGGCTTTTTGAGCAGCCTGGCTCATGGTCTCAACGATTGGCAGATTGGCCTGTTTTAAAATCTCAAGTCCCTCTTTTGAGTTGGTTCCGGAAAGTCGTACCACAATTGGAACATCGACTTTGATCTTGTCAAGCGCACTGATCAAACCTCGGGCGACGTCGTCGCACCGGGTAATACCGCCAAAAATATTGATCATAACAACCTTCACATTTTTGTCGGAAAGAATGAGGTTCATGGCATCGATTACCTTCTGGGGATTGGAGCTCCCGCCAATATCTAAAAAGTTGGCCGGTTCCCCGCCAAAATATTTGATCAGGTCGAGTGTGGCCATCGCCAATCCTGCCCCATTTACCATGCACCCGATCGAACCATCCAGGCGGATATATGTCAAGCCCTTCTCTTTGGCATCAAGCTCTTTAAGTTCATCTTCCGTTGGCTCATTCAATGCTTCAATGGCGCCTTGGCGGAAGAGGGCATTGTCGTCAAAATTCATTTTACCGTCCAGGGCCAGGAGTTGGCCCTCCTCTGTGATGACCAAAGGATTGATCTCAACCAGGGAAGAATCGGTATCCATAAAAATGCTGTAAAGCTTTTGGAAAAGATCTGCTCCCTGCTTGACCAGTTTGAAATCATTAAAGAGTGCAAAAGCAATTTTCCTGGCAAGAAATGAGGTCATACCCAAATCGGGATCTATGATAAATTTGTGAATTGCATCCGGATTATCCTTCGCAACCTCCTCAATTTCAACACCACCTTCACTGCTGGCCATGAAAATAACTGACTTGGAGTTGCGATCGATGGTAAGCCCCACATAGAACTCTGATGAGAACTTTACCCCCTGGGCAACCAAAACCTTTTCGACTGTATAGCCTTTGATATCCATGCCAAGGATCTTCCCTGCAAGCTCAGGGACGTCGGCATTTGTTCTTGCCAGTTTCACTCCACCGGCCTTCCCTCTGCCTCCTGCCAGTACCTGCGCCTTTATTACTACAGGAAGGCCAAGCTTTCCTGCAGCAGCCACCGCTTCATCAACCGTGTAACAAACCACCTCATCGGTTACCGGGATTCGGTAGCGCGAAAAAATCTCCTTTGCTTGATATTCGTGAATCTTCATATCTAAATAATTTGATTAAAATAAGTCTATCCTTAAAAAAATTGATTTTTGGTCGATTCGATTTTTCTACTGGAAAAGTTTAGTTTGCTAAATCGTCGTGAAATTAAATAAATTTTTAAAAAAGATTTAATTTAGCGCTTCTAAATATGCCCCATGAGCAAGAAAATATTTTCCATCGTCCGAATGTATACTTTTATGATCATCGGCCTTGCGATGTATGTTTTTGGGGTGACCGCTTTCCTTATTCCGTTGAAGATTACCGCCGGAGGGGTTACCGGAATTTCAATGCTGATTTTTTATGCAACGGGCATTCCGACAGGATACCCTTACCTGATAATTAATAGTTTTTTGGTTATCCTCGCCATTCGGATCCTGGGAACAAATTTCGGTCTCAAAACACTTTTTAGTATGGTAATTATATCTGTGTTGCTCAACGTGATGCAGATTTTTATTAAAGAACCGCTTGTTAAGGATATTTTTCTCTCTTCTGTTTTGGGAGGAATTCTTGGAGGTGTCGGTTTGGGAATTACTTTTAACCAGGGAGGGAGTACAGGAGGTACGGATATCATTGCAATGATCATCAACAAGTATAGGAACATAAGTCCTGGTAAGATAATTCTCTATTGTGATGTAATCATTATTACCAGTTCGTATTTTCTGGTTTCATCAGTCGAAAAGCTGGTGTACGGTTATGTAACCATGTGGGTTGTTGCCTATTCGGTTGATGCATTCCTTACAGGCGCCCAGCAATCTGTTCAATTGTTTATCTTTTCTGAAAAATATGAGCTGATAGCAGACTTTATCAATGCTGAATCGCGTCGTGGTTTGACAGTCATTGAAGGTACTGGGTGGTACACAAAGAAGCAGGTGAAGATGATCATGACTGTTGTCAAAAAACGGGAATCGCCCATGATCTTTCAGAAAATAAAAGAAATTGACCCGGATGCCTTTATCTCTCAAGGTTCAGTAATGGGTGTTTATGGAAAGGGGTTTGATGAAATCAGACATTAAATCAAAGTTCCTCCGCATGCTTCAAAGAGCAGGAAGGAGGTCTACACGAAAGAGGAATTTTCCAGAATGGTTCCTGGGAATTTCTATCTTCTTGCTGCTGTTTTTCACCTTTTCCCGTATTATGTGGTACAACTACATGATCCCGACTGTCGATCAAAAAGAAGACATCCTTTTGGTCGAACCCAAACTTTTGTTTGGTCTGCCTGTTGACTCCTTCCATGTTGAAGAGAATAAAGTCAGGGCCAATGAGAACCTCTCTGATATATTAACAGACAGAGGTGTTTCCGCACAGGTAATCGATCGTATTGCCCATTTGCCAACCTCCGTTTTCGACTTAAGAAGGATGAAAGTTGGGAACGACTATGCACTCTTCTATTCACGTGATTCTTTGCGTAAGCCGCTCTTTTTTGTCTATTCTGAGAACATGGTCAATTACTATACTTACAATTTATTACTTGATTCATGCAAGGTTATACCTGGGAAGAACGAATTGACGACCGTACGAAGTGTGGCATCAGGTACGATCAACTCGTCTCTGTGGAATGCAATGAAAGAGAACAACCTTGATCCCATACTGGCGATTCAGCTTTCCGAATTGTTTCAGTGGTCTATCGACTTCTTTGCCATTCAAAAGGGGGACCATTTTACTGTTTTGTATGACCAGGACTACGTAAAAGGTGAAAAATTGGGAATAGGCACGATCCATACCGCCATTTTCAACGCCTCAGGACAGGAATTTACAGCATTACATTTCGAACAGGAGGATGGTCAAAGTTATTTCGATGAGCAGGGTAGAAGTATTCGCAAAGAATTTTTGAAGGCACCGTTGAAGATGTTCAGAATTAGTTCGCGTTTTTCAACAGCCAGAATGCACCCTGTTTTGCGTATTGTAAGACCCCATTTTGGCGTAGATTATGCAGCCCCTACCGGGACCCCGGTCTATTCGATCGGAGATGGTGTGGTACTTTCTAAAGCCTATCAGGCAGGGGGTGGAGGTAATTTTCTCAAGATCAGGCACAATTCTGTTTATACGACTACTTACATGCACCTTTCGAAATTTGCTGCCGGGATACAGGCAGGGGCGCGGGTCAAACAGGGGGAATTAATCGGATACGTCGGGGCAACGGGGCTTGCTTCCGGCCCCCACCTGGATTTTCGGGTCTTTATGAATGGATTTCCCGTTGATCCGCTCAAATTGAAATCGCCTCCGGCAAATCCGGTCACGCCTGCCAATATGGCTAACTTTCTGTCGGTGAGGGATAAATTATTGAAAGAGCTGAGGGGTTCAAAATCATCAGGTGCCAAAAAGAGACCATTTATTTGATTATTAAATTTTTTTCTCTTCCGCTAATGTAACATCTGATACAAATTGTCTTATTTGCTGCTCGTCGTCTTTCCTGCAAATAAGTAAAATCCTCTGCGATTCAACGATGATATAATCTTTTAACCCCTGAATAACAGCTATCTTTTCCTGAGGCATGTTCACGATACATCCTTCTGAATCGTAAAGAAAAACCTTGGTTCCCGAAATGGCATTTCCGTGGGCGTCTTGCGGATGATTTTCGTAAAGGGAACCCCACGTTCCCAGATCAGACCATCCAAAATCCGCCGTTAGGACAAAAACATTATCGGCCTTTTCCATAACGCCATAATCAATGGAAATATTTGGACATTCAGAGTAGCTTTTGTTGATAAAAAAGACTTCATCCGGAGTATTGATCAGTTTTCTGCCTTTTTCAAACAAGGCATTTACATCCGGGAGATATTTCTCAAAAGCTTTCTGAATGGTGAGCGCCGACCAGACAAAAATACCCGAATTCCAGTAAAATTCGCCGGTATCGACAAAGACCTGAGCCATGGCACGATCTGGTTTTTCGGTAAATGTCTTCACTTTGTAAAGATTTCCATATCCATTGAAATCAATTTGTTCGTTTACCTGAATATAGCCATAGCCCGTTTCCGGTCGGGAAGGCTGAATACCTAATGTTACCAAAACCTCATTTTCGGCTGCAAAAGTTAATCCTTTTTCAATTTCGTTGAGAAACAGGTCCTCTTTCAGAATCAAATGATCGGAGGGTGAAACAACGATTCTTGCCGTAGGACAAATACTCAATATTTTATAGGTGGCATATGCGATGCAAGGTGCGGTGTTTCTTCTGAGAGGTTCGAGCAATACCTGAGATTCCTTGAGTTGTGGTAACTGATCCATTACCAATTCCTTGTATTTTTCACTTGTAACAACAAAAACGTTTTCAACGGGTAAAATTCTGTTGAAACGCTCAAAGGTGAGTTGTAACAATGTTTTTCCAATGCCCAGGATATCAATAAATTGCTTTGGACAATCGGCAGTGCTTAAAGGCCAGAAACGACTGCCTATCCCACCGGCCATGATGACACAAAAATTCTTACAATTTTCCATTTTTAGGCGATTTTTATCAAAATTAGCTTATTTTTTTTAAATCAACCCATATTCGGTACAAATGAGAGCGGTAAAACGTATCCCCCCAATATTTAAATAATTTGTACTTTTGTAAAAAAATTTCATGAAGGTTTTCAGTGAAATTGGAAGTTATTTTTTGTTGTTGGCCAGGGTCTTCAGCCGACCTGAGAAGAGCCGTATTTATTGGCGTCAACTGGTCCTCGAAATAGAAAAGCTGGGCATTCATTCACTTGGTATTGTTGCCATTATTTCGGTTTTCATGGGCGGTATAATTACCTTGCAATTAACCTACAACATGTCCAGCCCATTGATGCCGACCTATCTTGTCGGTCTTGGGAACCGCGATACACTTATCCTTGAATTTTCCTGTACCGTACTTAGCCTTATGCTTGCCGGGAAAGTCGGATCGAATATTGCTTCTGAAATTGGAAGTATGCGTGTTACTGAACAGATTGATTCACTGGAGTTAATGGGGGTCAATTCGGCTGCCTTCCTGATTCTTCCAAAAATTATTGCGGTTGTCTTTATTAGTCCGATACTGTTTATACTTAGTGTCTTTTGCGGAATTATCGGAGGTTTGATTGCCGGGCCAATTTCGGGCGTAGTAACAGTTGCAACTTATATGGGGGGTATCCGGACAATGTTCGTCCCATTTTTCGTCACTTTTTCTATTATTAAAACACTGGTCTTCGGGTTTCTGATTGCCACTGTGCCTGCATACCAGGGATACAATGTGCAAGGCGGAGCCTTGGAGGTTGGTCGCGCCAGCACACGGTCCGTAGTCAATACCAGCATACTTATTTTGCTCTTTGACTTGATATTGACTCAATTGCTATTCAAATGATTGAAATAAAAAACATAAAGAAATCCTTTGAAGAGAGACCGATTCTGAAAGATATTACCACACTTTTTGAGAAGGGGAAAACCAACCTTATCATCGGTCAGAGCGGGTCAGGAAAGACCGTCCTTCTAAAATCCATTGTTCGGTTGATTGAGGTGGATGAAGGGGAAATCCTTTTTGACGGGAGGGATATCAGGAAGATGAATTTTAAGGACATCAAGCTTCTCAGGCAGGAAATGGGTATGGTGTTTCAGGGCGGTGCCCTGTTTGATTCCCTCAATGTCGAGGAGAATGTCAGGTTTCCGATGGATATGTTTACAAATATGTCAACATCAGAGAAAAATAAGCATGTCGACTTTTGCCTCGACAGGGTTAACATCAAGGGGGCCCACCGTCTCTATCCATCAGAAATCTCAGGGGGTATGCGTAAAAGGGTGGCCATCGCAAGAGCTATTGCATTAAACCCTAAATATCTATTTTGCGATGAGCCCAATTCTGGTCTTGATCCGGTTACCTCCATTCTTATTGACAATCTGATCAAGGAGATAACCCTTGAATTCGATATAACTACACTGATCAATACACACGATATGAACTCCGTGATGGAAATTGGCGACAATATCCTGTTTATCTCGGAAGGAGAAAAGGGGTGGGAGGGGAACAACACCCAGGTTCTTTTTACCAGAAATAAAAAACTGAACGAATTTGTTTTTGCATCACCTTTGTCAAAGAGAATTCGTGATTTGAAACAAAGGGAGGACGACGAATGAGACTATACCATTATCTTTTAATATTTGTTCTACCGGCCATCATTGCCTGTTCCGGCCATAGATTGCCCGATGGCGTTTTGCCGGCAAAGAAAATGATACCCATTTTGGTCGATATCCATCTTTCAGAAGCCATTAACAACCAAAAATTCAATATCTCATTGGTCAGGGACAGCCTGCCCGAAGAGTTGTACCTCTCAGTTTGTAGAAAACACAAGATTGAAAGGTCAGTCATCGAAAAATCGCTCCTATATTATGGTAAACATCCCGGTGAATATACCCTGGTTTACGATGAAGTACTGGATGTTTTGAACGCTATGGAGGTGAAATCAAAAAATGATACCCTTAGAGCTGCCCGAGTCGGTGGATTTGATCTTGATACTTCCAAAACGAAGAAATCCCTACCTGCTGAAGTAAAAGATGCTCCCCAAAAAAATTGAGCATTTTCACACAAATCAGACACATGCGTAAAATCTCTGCACACCTGATCCTGGATGGCCTTGGTAATTGTTACCGCAAAGGGATTGTTACGCTCGATCCGGATGGAACAATCCTCAACATTGAGGATACCGGTGGTAATTTGCGTGAATCAGCTGGAGTAGAGTTCTTCAGCGGAATGCTGGTGCCTGGTTTTATCAATGCCCATTGCCATCTCGAATTGTCGCACATGCACAATACGTTTCCTGAGGCTGCCGGATTTGTGCCTTTCCTGAAAAAGGTCGTCGAGACAAGGGCCGGGGATCCTGGAACCATCATTGCGGCTGCTGAAAAGGCCGATGTACTGATGAATAGAAACGGTATTGTTGCAGTAGGTGATATTGCCAATGGTCCAACTGCTTTTGAAGTGAAGAAAAACTCATCCATATATTATTTTACTTTTCTTGAAACGTTGGGATTTCATCCGGAGCGTTCGGGAAAAGCCTTCAATTGGGCGGATAATTGCTTAAGGCTTGCTGAATCGATGGGACTGAGAGGTTCAATAGTACCTCATGCCCCATACTCGGTCTCCAATCAGCTCTTTAAGGCTGTTGCAATGGATGCTATCCGGTCTGGCTTACCCATATCAATTCACAGTCAGGAAAGTATGGCTGAGGATGATCTTTACAGGTCCGGATCAGGGGAGATGGTTGTCCATCTTCGTGAAAACCTGGGGATTGACACCTCTTATTTTACCCCAACAGGGGGAAGCGCGCTCCGTAGTACCCTGAAATTATTGCCGGTTGAAAATAATTTGTTACTTGTTCACAATCTATTTACATCACAGGGCGACCTGGATTTTATTGCCTCTGTTCGCAAATTGAGTAACACCTGGTTTGTCCTGTGTCCCGGATCAAATCTCTACATCCAGAATCGACTTCCAGACATTGACCTGTTCAGGAGAAACAGGCTGCAAATTTGTCTGGGGACAGATAGCCTTGCATCGAATCACCAGTTATCAATCCTGGAGGAGATGAAGATCATTCAGCACGCCACCCCTTCGATTACCTTGGATGAGCTTATCGGGTGGGCGACCATTCATGGGGCCAATACCTTGGGAATTGCTGACTGGGCAGGATCTATCGAGATTGGTAAGCACCCGGGTATCAATCTTTTGACCAATGTAAATCTCTGCGAAAGAAAGCTATATCCGGAGACCAGGGTGAAAAAAATTTGTTAATAGTTTCTTATAATCAGATGCACATTCATGGCGACCTTTCTGTTTGACAAGACCATATTCGGCCCCCTCATAAGCAGGAGGCTTGGGATCTCACTGGGGATCAACCTGCTTCCCAATGATTCAAAATTGTGCTCGTTTGATTGCATCTATTGTGAGTGCGGTTGGAATCCTGACCGAAAAAAGCAACAGGTACATTTACCATTGCGCCACGACATACAAATGCAGCTGAAACAAAAGCTATTTGAGATGTGTGCCGAATCCAAACTTCCAGATGTTATTACCTTTGCAGGGAACGGGGAGCCAACCATGCATCCTGATTTTGCTGCCATCATCGATGATACCATCCAATTAAGGAATGAAATCTCACCACAATCGAAGATAGCCGTTTTGTCAAATGCTACCATGTTGCATAAATCGGCTGTTGTTGAGGCTCTTAAAAAGGTTGATGATAACATTCTTAAACTCGACTCCGGCATTTTGGAGACTATTTTGTTACTGAATAAGCCGGTAGGCAAGTTTGACTTAATGAAGCTAATCGACCATCTTAGAAAATTTGACGGGAGATTAATCATTCAAACGATGTTCCTGAAGGGGACGTTTAATGGTATTCCTTTTGATAACACTACAGAGCCGGAAATAGAAAACTGGATCATTCTACTGAAACAGGTTCAACCCAAATCAGTAATGATATACTCTGTGGCAAGGGATACTCCGGCAGATAATCTGATCGGTATTGAATTGCAAAAACTGGAGGAAATTGGAAGAAAGGTAAAAAAAGAGACAAATTTCCCGGTTCAGGTAAGTGGTTAAATAATATTACAAGGATGCAAATAGATATTCTTCAACTAACAGAGGGAGCAAAAAGAGCAAAAGGGACAACGGTGG
Source organism: Prolixibacteraceae bacterium (assembly GCA_023229575.1). Classification (GTDB taxonomy): domain Bacteria; phylum Bacteroidota; class Bacteroidia; order Bacteroidales; family Prolixibacteraceae; genus CAINVV01. The sequence continues at coordinate 199,835 of JALNYZ010000004.1, read as the reverse complement.
TGATCGATGTCTTCAGGGCTTTTTCAACCGCTTGTTACCTCATGGCCGCAGGTGCCGAAAGAATCATTCCGGTTGAACATGTTGAAGAGGCGTTGGTTTTGAAAGGTCAAATTCCTGATGCTGTACTTCTGGGTGAAAGAAACGAAAAAAGGGTGGAGGGATTCGATTTCGGAAACTCGCCAACACATATTGCTGCACTTGATTTCAGGGATAAAACCATCATCATGACCACCAGCTCCGGTACCAAGGGATTGATGAATGCCAAAGGTGCTGAGGAGATTCTGAGTGGTAGTTTTGTTAATGCCGGCGCCATTGTTCGCTACCTGAAACGCACGAATCCATCGACAGTCAGCCTGGTTTGCATGGGCTATGAAGGGGAAAGGCCTACTCAGGAAGACACTTTTCTGGCAGAATACATTCGAGCCAAACTATTGGACCAGGAGACCATTTTTGTGCAGATGAAAGAGATTCTGAGAAAAGGAGACGGAGGCCGCTTGCTGGATCCGAAAAACCACACATGGTCGCCTGCCTCAGATTTTGATCTTTGTCTGGATCTTGACCGCTTTGATTTCGTATTAAAACTTATTGACGAGGCGGGATTGAAAGTACTCAAAGTGACTAAAGTGAACTAAAGTGACTAAAGTGCCTAAAATTGGGGCATGTCTTGCACTTATTCATTTGAGTCCAATAAATCTTTAAGTACTTTAGTTCACTCTAGTCACTTTAGTTCACTTTAGTCACTTCCAAAAATGAAAAGATACAACTTCGATGAAATAATTCCCCGCAAGGGAACAGATTGTGAAAAATACGATCATCTGCAGAGCCATTTTGGGAATGGGAATGCCATCCCTTTGTGGGTAGCAGACGGAGATTTCAGAGTCCCAGATTTTATTACCGCAGCAATAAGATATCGGGCTGATCATGAAATATATGCCTACTCTTTTAGATCAGACGGATTCTTTAACTCCATCATTAATTGGCAGCAAAACAGACATGGTTGGACTATTGAACGAGAAATGATACTTCCAACCCAGGGAGTCGTTTCAACACTTGCCTCTATCATTATGGCCTTTACTGAAGCGGGAGAAAAAGTAATCATCCAGCCGCCGGTATATACGCCATTTTTTACTTGTGTGAAAGATTGCGGACGGACAGTGGTTGAAAATCCTCTTAAACAGGTGAATGGTTCCTATACCTTCGACTTTGAGGGACTCCTTGGCAAAATTGACAAGCAAACCCGTTTGCTTATTTTGTGTAATCCACACAATCCGGTTGGTAGGGTTTGGAGCGAAGAAGAACTTTTGATATTGGGAGATATCTGTTTAGAAAACAATATTTTGATAATATCTGATGAAATTCATTCTGACCTTGTATTTTCTGGATTCAAGCATGTGCCGCTACCTAAAATATCGGATCGTCTCGGTGCCAATTGTATTGTCTGTATGGCTCCGAGCAAGACCTTTAATATTGCCGGTCTTGCAACTTCGTTCGTCATCATTCCTGACAAAAAAATCAGGCAAAAGTTCGATCATTTTCTTCATGCCTTACACCTGTCAAATGGCAATCTATTTGGGACAGTAGCGCTTCAGGCGGCATATCAGTCTGGAATGGACTGGGTAAATCAGCAAAATGCGTACCTGGAGGCCAACCGTGATTTTATGCTGGCTTTTTTCAGAAACAAGATGCCCAGGATCCAGATGACAAACACTGAAGCAACTTATCTTGCCTGGATCGATGTGAGGGAATATGGAATGTTAGAACCGGAGATGAACAGAATGCTGATCGACAAAGCTGGGATTGTCTTGAACAAAGGATCAATTTATGGGAAGGAAGGCATTGGATATTTCAGGTTGAATTTTGCATGTCCGCGTCAGGTTCTGGAGGAGGCGCTCACAAGGATGGAAAACACTTTGGGGGGAGGATAAGCGCTGCCCTACTTTACTCTTGAAAGCAATCCGGAAGCAAATTTTCGGAGTTCTCTTTTATCTGCATCAGCGATGGCCAGTTGGTTTAGTTTTTCCATGCCCTGGTCATGGTAATATTTCATGAGTTCTTTGGTAGCATTGGCTGCACCAGATCCGGAAAATATTTTTCTGACAGCATCTATTTTTTCCTGTTCGTAAAATTCGCTCTTTTCTGTCCATGCAAGTAACTTTTCCCGATCCCCTTCATCGCTCATCTCCAGTGCACTAATCAAAAGACATGTTTTCTTGTTCTCACAAATGTCGCCTCCAATCTTTTTCCCAAAAGATCGCATTTCGCCGTATACATCCAACCAATCATCCTGCAACTGAAAAGCAATGCCGATTGAAAGGCCGAAATCATAGAGTAATTGGCAATTTATTTCATCTGCCCCGGCAAGCAAGGCTCCTGTTTTCAGACTACATGCGATAAGGACTGCAGTCTTTAACCTTATCATTTCTAAGTATTCAGATATAGTAACCTGATCTTTTACTTCAAATTCCATATCGTATTGCTGCCCTTCGCATACTTCGATGGCAGTCGTAGAAAATAGGTCAAGAACGGATGGAAGTTTTTCCGGTTCACATTGTGACAGCAAGCGAAACGACATGATCGACATGGCATCCCCACTTAGAATAGCACTATTTTCACCGTATTTGACATGGACTGATTGAACTCCCCTGCGTATTGCGGCATGATCCATGATATCGTCGTGAAGGAGGGTAAAATTATGGAATAGTTCAATAGCAGCAGCCGCTGGGAAGTATGTTTCTGGATGACTGGAAAAAAGAGATGCGGCATGGAGAAGTAAAACCGGTCTGATTCTCTTGCCGCCAACTTCCAGGGAGTAGGCGATCGGGCCATACAATTTTACCGGGGCCGTTTTTTGTATGTTTTGAATCTCAGCCTGAAATTTTTTCTCGAATGATTCCAGCAGATTTTGAAAACTAAGCATAGTTTGTGTTTTCGAACTACTTCTCTTACGAATTGACTTCCGAAACTGGTATCTCCTCATTGATCATCTTGCAATGGCCTACAAAGCGCGCTCCAGGTTCAACCGAAAGTTTACCCATGGTCAGATTTCCGGTAATGGATGCTGTTCCTTTGAGGGATAGAAGATCCTTTACGGTAATTTCACCTTTCACATATCCCATTATTTCTGCACTTGTACAACGAATTGTACCCTCAATTCTGGAATCGGGACCAACAACAACCCTTCCTTTGCAATCCAGGTCGCCGATCAAAATACCATCTATTCGAATGTCTCCGGCTGACTCAATATTTCCATTGATTTTAGTATCCTGAGCTATGGTGTTCAGGGCTTTTACTTCGTTAATGACTGGTTTTGACATGGTGTTATTTATTGTTCAGTTAAAAGCGCCGATGAAGATACGAATTCATGATGGTTTTTAGCAATTGTCAGTAACAAAAAAATCCCTTGCGGGATTTTTTAGACGTTTTTGTCTAAAATTGAAACACTATTTTCAATTTGGACAATTAGACTGCTGCGCTCTTCTCGATCGCTAACTTACCTCTGTAGTAACCACACTCAGCGCATACGGTATGATATTTTACCGCTGCACCGCAATTGGAACAGGATGAAATTTGTGCGGGTACGGCTTTGTCGTGAGTCCTGCGCTTATCTCTTCTCGTACTGGAGTGTTTGTGCTTAGGATGTGCCATTTTAATAAACTTTACTTAATTACCAATAATTTTTTTTAACTCATTCCATCTTGGGTCATCCGGTTCATCTAAGGTATTGCCATGGTGCCTGAGTTCCTCCAGTTTCTTGATCATCACCGGATCGCACAATGTTCCACCATCTTCCCCATCGGGATGAATTCTGCGGATTGGCAAACTTAAAATCACGAATTCATAGATATACTGGGCAATCTCAACCTCAAAAGCAGTCGGATGAAGATAGATCAATTCTGCCTCATCTTCGATCTGTTTATCACTGAACTTGACCAACAACTTTCTATTGCTCTCAACATGGTAACCAAAATTCTCCAGGCAACGGTCACAAACCAACTCAACGATCCCGTCAATAATGAAGCTTAAACTAAGATAAGTAGAACGTTTTTCAAGTTCTACCTCAATCTTAACATCACCTTTCTCAACTTCCGAATTCTCAAATTCTGCGAAGAAACGATCATCAACGGTAAAATCAAACTGATGCTTTCCTTCACCCAATCCTGAAAATGGAAGGGTATATTGCGAAAGGTAATTCATAATTGTCCCTGTTAAAAAGCTTGGCAAAGGTATATAAAAATATTATACAAAACGGAAATGAACCAATCAGGAAAATACTAAAGTGAAAAATATTGGGAACCAATATTTTTCACTTTAGTATTTTCCTGATTGCCTGGCAGATGCCATCGGAATCAAAACCACATTCATGATAGAGCTCCTGTTGCGTTCCCTGTTCAACGAAGCGATCGGGAACGCCCAGCCGGACAACCGATTTGGATAACCCGGCAGAAGCCAAATATTCAAGAACGGCGCTCCCGAATCCGCCATTGACAAGGCCATCTTCAATAGTGATGATGTTATCAAAGTTTAAAGCGACCTCATCCAGGATTACGGTATCGATAGGTTTGACAAAACGCATGTCATAATGGGCGACATGTATATCCTCCATGGCCAAAATTTTAACGGCTTCTTTAGCAAAATTGCCGGGATGCCCAATAGAGAGAATGGCAACCTTATCACCATCCGATATTTTACGTCCTTTGCCAACCGGGATCTCTGTAAAATCTTCTTTCCACTCACAGCAAACCCCGTTCCCCCGGGGATATCGGATAGCGAACGGGCCCTTACCGGGGAGTTGTGCCGTATACATCAGGTTTCTGAGCTCGGGCTCATCCATTGGTGCAGAAACTGTCATGTTTGGAATGTTCCGCATGAAGGATATATCAAAGACTCCATGGTGCGTTGGGCCGTCTGCGCCAACAAGCCCACCCCGGTCCATGCAGAAGACCACATTTAATTTTTGAAGCGCGACATCGTGTATGATCTGATCATATGATCTTTGCATGAAAGATGAATAAATATTGACAAAAGGGGTCTTTCCGGTTACTGCCATTCCTGCGGCAAAAGTTACGGCATGAGGTTCTGCAATACCAACATCAAATGCTCTTTCAGGCATCTCTTCCATCATGATATTCATCGAACAACCACTTGGCATAGCAGGTGTAATTCCCACTATATCTTTATTCAATCTGGCAAGTTCGAGCAATGTCTGTCCGAAAACGGTCTGATATTTTGTTCCTTTTGGTGATGAATCGGGTTCATTGAAAATTTCACCTGTTACACGGTCAAACTTACCTGGAGCATGCCATTTGGTTGCATCGTTTTCGGCGGGCGTAAATCCTTTCCCCTTTTTGGTTAGTACATGCAATAGTTTAGGGCCGGGAATATCTTTAAGGTCATGGAATATTTTAGTGAGGGCGATCACATCATGACCATCAACAGGCCCAAAATACCGGAACCCAAATGCTTCAAAAAGATTGCTGTCATTGAACACGATTGATTTCACTGCATGTTGGTGCCTTCTAAGCAGTGATTGCATCCTTCTGCCTGCCCTTCTGAAATGTTTTAGGACCTGCCAAACCCCTGTCCGAAGATTGTTGTATGCCTTGGATGTTTGCATCCGTACAAAATAGCGGCTGATTCCACCCACATTGGGATCAATCGACATATTGTTGTCATTCAGGATGACAAGAAGGTCGGCATTGACTCCTCCGGCATTATTTAGCCCTTCAAATGCCAGGCCGCCCGTCATGGACCCATCACCGATCACGGCAATCACTTTACGGTTTTTATCTCCATTTAGCGCTGAAGCAATTGAGATTCCAAGGGCGGCAGAAATTGAAGTTGAGGAGTGGCCAACACCAAATGCGTCATATTCGCTCTCTGACAGATTAGGAAATCCACTGATCCCTTTAAATTGCCGGTTGGTATGAAATTGTTTTCTTCTACCGGTCAGGATTTTATGTCCATAGGCCTGATGTCCAACGTCCCAGATCAGTTTATCATAAGGGGTGTTGTAAACATAGTGCAAGGCAACTGTCAGTTCAACTACTCCCATGCTGGCTCCAAAATGACCTGGGTTGCACGAGGATTCCTGAATGATCAAATCCCTTATCTCGGCACAAACTTTGGGCAAATCCTTATCTCTGAGTTTTTTAAGATCAGATGGGTTGTCAATATTTTCAAGCAATTTTGCCATGCTAACCAAACTTATTTTGGAACCGGATATCAAATAAATTTACCGGCCACAAAGATAGTCTTAATTAATTTATTTGACCGGCCAGGCGCTTTTCAGGGAATGGGCTTCCAGCGATTCAACAAAAAGTTCTCCTCCCTGAGTATAAAGTATCATATCTTCCTCCCCATGAACCGGAGAGAAGCAGGTGCTGATACCGGATTCTCCGTGATTGGCAAAAATTTCAATGGAAGATCTGTCAACCAAAATTTCAAGCTCAATTTTTCCATCAATTGGTTCGAGAGGCATTTTTACCCCGTTTACATCCAGAATTCTTTTTCCAGTGTCATAATGGATATCCGTACCATTGGCGGTTTTGCCACTGCGAACGATAAATCCAAAACTATCGGCGCTTTTAAGGTGCAAAATGGCTTTAATAGTTACAGCATCCCCTTTCAGCCCACTCAATAGGTTTCCTTTGATTCCGGGTATCAGGTTCTTGTCTTTTTTATGGATCTCTTTTTCATTGAGACCGGAAAGGGCCCCAATGGGTTTTCTGCAAAGGATCATCCCTTTCTTTGTCGATCGCAAAGTCAATTCCGTGGGGATGCTCATCTGCCCATTGAATGCCATATCAGGAAACTCTCCGCCTCTCATCCAGGCTATCTGAATTACTTTTTCGTGGGGTGCATTAAACAAAGTTCGGGAGGCATAAAAGTTCTTTCCGAAATCGAGTTTTTGTAAATTTGTCTCAGGATGAAAAGTTATCCCGTTAAACTGCCCAACTTTGTATTCCCCATCACCGCTTAAAATGACCCATTTTTTTTCGATACTGCTTCCCTCAACCGTTATTTCAAATATATCAGGGCACGCTGTAAACCCTTCCAAATGACTGCTGTGTTTCCAGTGCAACAGGTCCGGGGAGTTGTAAAATGAGATCCCTCCTTTTTGCCCATTTTCCATCCTGCTTCGAAACAAAGCCAAAATCCATTTACCGGTTGGAGCGTGGTAAAATACTTTTGGATCACAGGAAGTCATTCCTGTATTTGAAATAATTGGATTTTTCACGTATTTATCCCAGGTAATCCCTTTGTCCTGGCTAACTGCCAGATTTTGATTTCCAATACTGTCTGAATAAAAGATAAGCATCGGTTTCTCATCCTTACTTTGCAATCCACTCACATTCAAAGTATCGACAATAGCGCTTCCCGATCTGGATTGCGAAGAGATGGGCCCTGCCTTCTCCTCCTGTGTGAAGGCATTGGGCAATTGTTGCCAATGGATAAGATCTTTGCTGACAGCATGTCCCAGCTGGTCGCTGTAGATTTTATCGGTAACTGAAACATTGTGAAAGAAAAGATGATATTCACCATGGTAGTACAGAAATCCACCGGACTCAAAAAGCCAGTTTTTTTCTGGTGAAAAATGAAATTGCGGCCGGTATTTTTCGTTGTATAGTTTCTTATCTGACTTTGCCGAAACAAGCAGGAACAGTAGAAATAGTGAATATATTAAGTACTTCATAAACCGGGGAGTTAAAGATTCGTTCACATTCGTTAAGGAAATTTTCAAATATACGGTTAAATCGAAAACATTGGCCGGGGGTCTATATAATTCTATCTAAGGATAAAATCTTACTTTTGACCCCCATAAACAAGTGCCTAAAGTGCGCTAAAGTGAACTAAAGTGCCTAAAGTACTTGCGGCTCATGCTAAATTTGTACAGGGGCCAGAACTTTAGGCACTTTAAGTACTTTAGCGCACTTTAGGCACTTCTAAATGGGAAAGAGAATGACCAATAATATCGAAATAATGGCCCCTGTCGGCTCCTATGAATCCCTGATGGCTGCCATACAAGCCGGGGCCGGCTCAGTTTACTTTGGAGTGGAACACCTTAACATGCGGGCAAGGTCGGCCAATAATTTCAACCTGGAAGACCTAAGGGAGATTGCCAGACGGGCAGGAAAGGCGGGAGTAAAAACTTATCTTACAGTCAATACGGTTGTTTTTGATGAGGAGGCGGAGACGCTGAAAAGGATCATCGCTGCAGCCAAAGAAGCTGGTGTGTCAGCGGTAATCGCTTCGGATTTGGCTGTCATTCAGGCTTGCAGGGCTATAGGCATGGAAGTTCACATTTCTACACAGTTGAACATTACCAATTATGAGACGGTGAAATTTTACGCCCAGTTTGCAGATGTGATGGTGCTGGCACGCGAAATGAACATCGGCAGGGTCTGGGAGATCTCCAACAAGATTAAAGCAGACGATTTGCGAGGTCCGGGCGGTGAATTAATCCGATTGGAAATGTTTGTTCACGGAGCCTTGTGTATGGCTACTTCCGGCAAGTGTTACCTCTCCCTTCATGAGATGAACTCATCGGCTAACCGTGGATCCTGCATGCAAAGCTGTCGTAGGGCTTATACTGTTACTGACAAGGAAACTGGCGCGGAACTGGAGATCGACAACGAATACATCATGTCGCCAAAAGACCTAAAAACGATTCATTTCCTAAACAAGATCCTGGATGCAGGTGTGACAGTGCTGAAAATTGAAGGACGTGCAAGAAGCGCCGATTACGTGAAATGTGTCGTAGAATGCTACCGCGAAGCTGCCAATGCCTATCTGGATGGAACCTTTAACGAAGAAAAGGTTGCTGATTGGGATTCCAGGTTGGCTACAGTTTTTAACAGGGGTTTCTGGGACGGATATTACCTGGGACAACGCCTTGGGGAGTGGAGTGGAAATTACGGGTCGTTGGCAACCAAAAGAAGGGTCTATCTTGGTAAAGTGACCAATTTCTTCACCAATATCAGCGTCGGGGAGATGAAGCTGGAGACCGGTTCGTTGCACCCCGGGGATGAAATTCTGATTACCGGACCAAGCAGTGGCGTGATACAAACCATCGTTGAAGAGGTAAGGGTGGAGATGAAACCTGTAGATGAAGCGCCAAAAGGTTCTTATTGTTCAGTCTCGGTCCCATCTAAGGTCAGGCGTTCAGACAAAGTATATAAAATTGTGGATGCTTCCCAGGTAAAATCACAATAGTTTCAATCAAATTTCCGGTTTGATTATATTTTTTGAAGAGACGCCATATCCTTCATAAAATATTATTTTTACGATGGAATAGTTTGTCAATTATGGGGAAGCGGATGTTGTTTTTTATCACGCTTGTTCTGATCGCAGGGATTTTTGCCGGGTGGTACTTCTTTGCCAAAGAATCAAGATATTTCGGTACATCGCCACTCAAAGCTGTTCCTGTAGAAGCCCCTTTCTTTGTCAGGATCCGCAACCTTGGTGAGTTTGCTGAAAAAGCTGCCAAAAGCAGTTGCTGGAAATCAATGCGGGATATCGTTGAGGTAAATGCAATTTATGCTGATTTTGTTTTTTTGGATTCCATCATCAAACAAAGTAATGTGAAGGAAAATCTTCTCCTTCACAAAGAACTGTTTTTTGTTCCCGCAGCAAAAGAGAAACTTTATCTGCTTGAAATTGAAAGTATTGCAGAGAAGAGTAGAATCAATGCCCTGGTTCGCAACTATTTTCTTAGCATGAACATAGTTTCAACCACCGGGAAATACCAAAACAGTTCCATACAAGCTTATGAGTGGAGTAACAACAAGGGGGAAAAGAGATTCCTGTTTACATTTTGCAGGGGTATTTTTGTGGCCGCTACGGATCGTTTAACCCTTTGCAAGGCAATTGATCAATTGGATCAACCATCACTCCTGGATGATCCTGACTATCGTAGTATCAATAAAAATACGGCTGAAAATACAGATATCAATATTTATATTAATCACAGGACTCTTCCTTCTTATTTGTCAGGATTTTTTGCGGATTCATCTGCTACCGGAATGCTGGAGCCTAATTATGCAAGATGGACCGAGGTGGATGTCATTCAAAAGGAGAATCAATTGCTTATCAATGGATTCACGGTCACAGATAGTCTGGGCAGTTGCTATCTCGATGCCTTTAGGAGACAAAAGCCAATGACAAATTCCCTGATTCAGTGGATGCCTTATACATCCTCATTCTTTTTAACACAAAACCTCTCCCAGCCTGCCCATTACATTGAAGATTACACAAATTACCTTCAAAAGAACAATAAAATTGGACTTTATGATGGGGCTGTTAATGAAGTTTCAAATAAACTCAATATCAATATCTCACAATATTTGAAGGATAACTGGACCGGCGAGGCTGCTGTGGTTTATACCAATCAAAACCTGGAAGATCGGGATGACAACCGGTTTTTCCTGTTAAAGGTAAAATCAGGGTTAAATGATCCATTGGTAAATGCCGTTATAAAGAGGTCTGACCGCAGCCAAAATCCACAAGATATTGAATTTACAGAAGCAAGAAAGAACAACATCTTGAAAGTTCCAACTGACTATTTTGGAAAACTAATCGGCGATCTTTATTTTGGCTCTGTCAAAACAAAATGGATGATTGCAGGCAATGGATACCTACTGATGGGGCCTACTCCGGGTTCACTAATCCGGTACCGGAATTTAATTCAAAGAGGCGCCCTCTTGGAAGGAAATCCTTCCTATTTAAAATCAATTACAGGGCAGGCAAAGACCTCCAATTTTTACATGTGGACCCTTCCTGGGCAATCTTTCCCATTCTTCGAGCCTATTATCAGGAGTTTGCCCTATAAAAGAGTTGAAGTGGCGAACAAAAGTATTGGAAAAATGGAGAATGCCCTTTGGCAGTGGGGTTTTGAAAACGGCCATTTTTACAATACCGCTTCACTTTTTGTAAATCCGGATGCCCATCAAGTTATTGTTCCTTTCTGGATGTATCCGCTCAAATCGAAAGTAAAAAGCAGAATTCAGATTGTCCCCAATCTGTTAAATAGCATAGAAATGGGGATCATTTTTCAGGATCAGGACAATTTCCTTATTTGCCTTGACAGGGAGGGTTCAGAGCGGTGGAAAATCAATCTTGAGGGGCCTGTACTCGGAGAAATCAACGCTATTGAAGTCAATAAAGACGGTGTTAAACAGTTGCTTTTCAATACCCGCCATGCCATTCACCTGCTCAGCGGAAATGGATCGGAAGTAAAGAAATTTCCCGTAAGGTTAAAATTCCCGGCAACCAATGGAATAGTGGCAATTGACTACGACGGGAGAAGGGATTACAGGTTCCTGGTTGCTTGCAGCGATCGCAAAGTGTACAACTTTGATAGATCGGGTAAAATGATTCCTGGATGGCAGCCAAAAACGAGTGCAGGAGTTGTTGAATTTCCGGTTCGCCACTTCACGGTTGGTTCTAAAGATTACCTGGTCTACTTTGACCGAAAACATACTTACGTGGTTGACAGACAGGGTCGGGAGCGGGTGAAAATGCGCGACGAATTCGTGCATTCACGGAATGAGGTATCGATGTTTAAATCGCAGGGAATGCCGGTCAGTATGGTAACCACTGATGATCGCGGAAATGTTTGGATTCTTGGATTTGATGGCAGTTCAAAAAAAATCAAAACATCGGATTATTCTGCAGGCCACTTTTTTCTGCCTGTTGATTTTTCAGGAGAGGGTATGATTGATTTCCTGTACAGCGACAGGCAAAGGCTTGCCAGATACGATGCTTCCGGTAAAACGATTTTTGATATTAAGTTGGATGTAAATACGGATCAACCACCTCTTGTAATTGACCATGGAGGGAATAAATTGATTGTATTGGCATCCCGAAGTGATAAGAAGGGCATCCTACTGAAAAAAGATGGTTCAATTTTTGATAGATTTCAACCAGATGAAGTTATGCCTCCTTTCGAGGGATATTTTAAAGATAGAGAAGATGTTGTCAATTGGTTGGTGTCATCACCGGAAGGGTATATTTCCAACTATCAAATACTGCTGAAAAATGAAAAATAACCTGATTTTATATCTGCTCGTTGCGATTGGATTTTTGCTTGGTTCATGCAATTTGTCCGATTTTAATTTGGACAAATTCACTGACCCATCCGGTCTTAGTCCTGTCGTTTACCGGCCAATTTCCAGTGGAAGCTATCTTGTAAAGGATTATGCCACGATCAAGGAACTTGGAAATACACCCGTGTTAGCTGATTCGATTGTTTTCAAGAATATTCAATATCCTTTGAATGGCATGTCATTCAATACAAGCGGCAGTGATTCAATGGTGGTCATTGTCAAGACCATTAATGAGACTCCTATGAAATATAGCTATAAACTGATATTTCATGGCCCGGGCTTTGATGATTCCACCATGGTAAACTCTAAACTTAAAAGCAAATACCTTGCCAGTGGAATCCTAAATCCCCAGGGGGATGTCATAGATGCTTCCCGAGATTCGCTGGAATTCAAACTGGACTCACAAAGTGTTTTGAAACTGGCTAATTCAACACAGATAGATCTTGCCATTTCGCTTTATCAACCCGACACAGGAAGTGCATTGGCCAATGTATTAAAAAATGCAACTATCTCTTTTTACATAGGGTTCAGGGCGCCGATCAACCTTTTTAAACTCAAAATATGAGACGGGTTAATTATCTGCTCATCTGTATATTAGCCTTAATTATGAATGGTTTCAACAAGGTTAATGCACAACCAAATACACTCTATTTTTTGAAGGGGATCCCGCAAACCAAAGATCTTAATCCCGCCCGGCCCGGGATTGAAAGTGGGTTTTATATCAGCTTGCCTTTGTTCTCAAAGATTGATCTTTCTGCCAATACCAACAACTGGAGCTTCAATGATCTGATTCACCGTGGAACGGGTGTAATGGCGGACTCAATGGTCTGGGATTTCAAAAAATATCTGGGAGCACTTGGTAAAAACAATTTTTTGATGGAATCGGCAGCCTGGACATTATTTGAAATGGGTTACAAAAAGGGTGATAATTTTTATGCTGTTTCATGGACCGAACGTGAGTATGCCGAACCTTTTTTTACAAAAAACCTGGCAGAGCTTTTGTACTATGGAAACGATCGATATTTGGGGAGTACCTTTCAATCGGGATATTTTGGTTTTGGAGCTGCACATTACCGCGAATTTGCCTTCACATACGCGAAAGAATTGAAGAAAAATATCGGGATTGGTATAACCGGTAAATTGCTTTTTGGGATGGCCGGGGCAAAAACTTCCGGATTGAATTTCATAATGGGCATGCCTAAAAATGGTAACCAAATCGACGTGGGAGCAACAGGGAAAGCGCTTTTATCTGCTCCTGTTGATATCCAGTTGTTAAATAATCCGAATGGTTATCAGGCTATTGCAAAAAACACTTTTGGAACAGGCAGTTATTTAGCCAATTTTGGAAATCCAGGACTTGCTGTTGACCTTGGTTTCACAAACAAAATCAGCAAGAAGTTGGAGTTGTCGGTCAGTCTGATTGATCTGGGCTTCATCTCATGGACCAAAGATGTCAATGCATTTACAGAAAACGGACATTTTATGGTACGGGGAATAAATTTGAATACGACCACCTCTACCAACAACCCACCCACCACTACGGATGCGCAGGGATTGTTTCTGGCATTCAGGGATAGCGTGCGCAATGCATTTTACCCGGACAGGAGCACGAAAAGTTTCTCCACCCTGTTGCCGGTGAAGTTGTATGTTGCCGCTGAATATAAGATAGGTGATCAGGTGACTTTAGGGGGATTAGGTCGTCTGAGAATGTTTAACAACATGATACATACCTCATTAACCGCTTCGGTCAATGCCAGGTTTACCAATAAATTGGCGGTGTCGGCCAGTTATTCCGTCATGGAATCAACGTACGACAACCTTGGTATTGCGGCTGCCTATAGGATAGGGTCCGTCCAAATTTATGCAGCAGCGGACAATGTGCCCTCCTTTTTCCAGCCGGCAACTGCCAGGAACACAAACTTGAGGGTTGGAATCAATTTGATCTTCAACGATGAAGTCAAATCAAGGAAAGGTGTTTACAACCAACGTCCTAAAAGGGCTGGTCCGGGCTGTCCGCTCATAAGGGATAACCTCTGATAAAATTTACTATTTTTGTGCGCAGTTGTTATTTGGCTAAAGTATGACACTCTTTATCATTTTAAATATTGGGACCCTTATTGATACCATCTTTATCCTGCTGATTGTCTACTACGGATTTAGATTTTTTCTGAGATATTTTGGCCCCAAAGTGGTTGAAAAAGCCGCAGATAAAATTTATCGCGACCTGAAAGCACAGGAAGAGGCCAGGCGACGGACTGAACCATCATCCCCGGGAAAGGTTACAGTCGAGAGACCTGGAAAAAAGGACAAACTTTTCCGGAGAAATGATGGGGAATACGTCGATTTCGAAGAGGTCAAATAGCCAACCGGCAAATTCAGCCCACTCGTAACATCCTTTTAATTAAGCATTATCACAATACGATTCAATATGAACCAGGAAGATCTTTTTAAGAAGCTGATCGCTCACAGCAAAGAATACGGCTATATTTTTCCCTCCAGCGAAATCTATGACGGTTTGGGGGCCGTTTATGATTATGGTCAAAATGGGGTTGAACTGAAAAACAACATCAAAAAATACTGGTGGGATTCCATGATTCTCCTCAATGAGAATGTGGTAGGAATTGACTCAGCCATTTTTATGCACCCTACTATTTGGAAGGCCTCCGGCCATGTGGATGCTTTCAATGATCCCTTGATTGACAACAAGGATTCCAAAAAAAGATACCGTGCAGATGTGTTGATTGAAGAGGAGCTGGCTAAAATTGAAGGTAAAATCGATAAAGAGATTGAAAAAGCGCGAGTCCGTTTTGGTGAATCCTTTGATGAGAAAATTTTCAGGGAAACCAATCCAAGAGTGCTTGAGAATCAACAGAAATGGAATGATTTGCACAGCCATTTTGCCAATGCCCTGAACAATGCCGACCTGGCCGGGTTGAAGCAGATAATTGAAGACAACGAAATAGTTTGTCCGGTATCCGGGACCCGGAACTGGACTGAAGTCCGTCAGTTTAACCTTATGTTCTCAACCGAGATGGGTTCAACAGCCGACAGTTCATTGAAAATATACCTCCGACCGGAAACAGCTCAGGGCATCTTTGTGAATTATCTGAACGTACAGAAGACAGGACGGATGAAAATTCCTTTCGGGATTGCGCAAATAGGCAAAGCCTTTCGCAACGAAATAGTAGCGCGTCAGTTTATCTTTCGGATGAGGGAGTTTGAGCAGATGGAGATGCAATTTTTTGTGCGGCCCGGCACTGAGTTAAAATGGTTTGAGCAATGGAAGGAGACTCGGATCAAGTGGCACAAAGCCCTCGGTTTCGGCGAGTCCAATTACCGTTTCCATGAGCATGAAAAGTTGGCCCATTATGCCAATGCTGCAGTCGACATCGAGTTTAGATTCCCGTTTGGATTCAAAGAGGTGGAGGGAATTCATTCACGCACTGATTTTGACCTTTCTCAGCATCAAAAATTTTCAGGTAAAAAAATACAGTATTTTGATCCCGAGCTCAATGAGTCATACGTTCCATTCGTGGTGGAAACTTCAATTGGTGTCGACAGGATGTTTTTGCAAATCATGTCAGCCTCTTATTTCGAAGAGGAGATCGAAAGTAGTGACGGCAAAAAAGATACCCGTGTAGTGCTTAGGCTTCCTGCACCGCTGGCTCCTGTCAAACTGTGTGTGATGCCGTTGATCAAAAAGGAGGGACTTCCTGAAAAAGCGCGTGAAATCATTGACGAACTTAAGTTTGAATTCAACTGCCAGTATGACGAAAAGGATTCTATCGGCAAGCGATACAGGCGTCAGGATGCCATTGGGACGCCATTTTGCGTAACAGTAGATCACCAGACCATGGAGGACAATACCGTAACCATACGCTACCGCGATTCGATGGCGCAAGAGCGGGTAGCCATAGATCAGGTGAAATCTATCATTGGGAATCAGGTTAGTCTTCGAAGATTGTTTGAAAAACTGAAGTCATAAAAAAAGGCCGGAAGGCCTTTTTTTATGACTTTTCAGACTTCTTGCGAATGAAATTGCTCAGGACAAACAGTCCTCCCACTATGACAAATGGGAGATTGATCACCGTAACAATTCCAAGGGCAATCCAAACTGAACCAGTACGATGGTAGTTTAATAAAAAAATGGATGGACTAAATCCAAGGCCAACTACCATTAAGATGATTCCTCCAATTTTTTCCCATCTCCAGGCTACTGCCAGAATAGCAATAAGAATGAAGGTGGGGATCAGGTGCATCAGAAAAGCGCCAATCTGTTCCCAAACAGTTAAACCGGGAGCAAAGGAATCAAGTGCAAACATGCTGATAAACAGTATAGCCAGAATGCATAGTGACCTGGGTATCCAATGGAACCAATCCTCAAGGTTTTTCATTGGTTGAAATTTTGGTTCATTGAAGGAAGGATAAAGGATAAAGTAAAAAGGATAAAGTGGCATCCGAGCATACCATAAATTTCCAGCTTTAGCCAACAGATTCTTTAAATTTGATGCCCCACATTACGGAGTCCAACACTTTATCCTTTTGACTTTATCCTTTATCCTTAACTTTTACTTATTTATCTCAGTTTCGAGAATCCCAAGGACTTCCGCAGTCGCTTTTTGACTCTCTTCTTCGGTAGAGATCTTTTTCATGTACTTAATGACTTTGTCCTTTCCAACGATCAGGAGTACCCCTTTTTCATTGCAATCACCCAGCCCGAGCGCTGTAGGAAGAACACGTGCTTCATCCAGCAGGATGACTGAACCTGCGTATTGTTTCTCTTTTTGCCTTGCTTTCATCCGGATGCCGGCATTTGGAATCCAGGTATCCTTGCAATTGGCAATTCCAATTCCCTGATAAAGTTTTTCGTCAAATTTTCTGGCTTTAACCGCATCCGAAAGTTTGTCGTTAACATCTTTCACATCAGGATCGGTATATTGGAGCAGCAATACCTTTTCACCAACATATGGAATTTGTTTGGGTTGGTTGTTTGGGTCGGAGATCATTAAAGAGGTCATGGTTTTTCCGACCACGTTACCGGTTTGTGCCTTCCCTGTGTTTGGGAGTAAGTAAAAACAGCATAAAAGAGCAGTAAAAAACGAGAAATAGTTGGTTCCGGGAATTTGAGTTCTTTTCATAAGTTTAATTTTTAGTCTTTTAATTGGGTTGCATTCTTCATAAAGATAGAAATAAATATAAATAACTAACGATTCTCAGTTCATAGCTATCAACGCTTTCCTGTCATTTTCTCAAAGATCTCCCTTTGGCTGATAAGCGCTTTGACCTTGTCAGCCGGGTCTGTTCTGCACTCAAGTAAAATCCAACCCTCGTAATTGTTTTTGAGAAAAAGGTTCATCAAATCCTGATAGGGATAGGATGTGTCGTCAAGTTCCCTTACATGGCAGATATCCCCAAAGCGGTCTTTCACCAGGTTGAAATTGGCTTCCAATCCGTTTCCGGTAAGATCCTGGGGATTGCAATTCCAGCAGACCGTTGCATTCGGATGGTTGGCCACATCCATGATGGCTTTGATATTGGGCAGTTCCTGGGTCTCGTTGCCATGCACCTCCAACCGAAGTTTTTGTCCCATGTCGGCTCCAAACTTTGCCAGTTCATTCAATGCCAGTCCTATCTGTTCGATGGTCTTCTCATGTGGAATGCCGGCCCTGAACTGATTGGGCTTAACCTTTACTCCCAAACCTCCAATATCATGACTGAGTTGGAAGAACGCCTTGGTTTGTTCGATAGATTCACGCAATTTGGCAGGCTCAGGATAATCGTATTGTTGGTTTGTGCCCATGCCAATGATTTGAACAGGACTATCTCTGAATTTTTTTCGGACAGTCTTGCGTTCTTCTGCAGTTAAAGTCGTGGAAACTTTGTGGGCATGTTCCACACGGAGTTCAACCCCTTGAATGGCAGAAGCCGTCAGGTTTTTAATAAGTGTATCCTGATCCCAGTCTTTTCCCCACAAGTAGGTGACAAAACCAAGTTTCATCTTTTGCTTTTTGGCCTTTCCGAAAGCAAGCTGGCCAGTTGGTAAAACCATCGCACCCGTCAGCATACCAAGGTTCTTTAAAAAAATTCTCCTACCCTCTTCCTGTTTTTTCCCCATTTTTTTCAAGTATTTGGATAAATGTATTGATAGTTTCCCATGGTATAAAATCCATTGTCAACAAATTTAACGAATTATTGACCATCTACAGATATAGTTAAATAATGGTTAAAAAAAGGTTAAAAAAGTGAAGTGTCCTTGGGTATTCAAAGTGCATTTTTTAAACAGGCATATTTGTTTCAATATTTTTTATACATCATAAAATCAACAATATACGAGTTTCACGGAATCAAAAACCAGTCATATTGGTCCTTAGAAACTACCTTGTTTAGAACTTGTAAAAATAGGATTGGGTATTTTGGATGTGTAACGAAAAAAAAAGTCTGGCGTCTTATAGTTGACTTGCAAGTTGAACGGAAATTGAATTTTTTAAATCACTTTTTTAAATTTATTAGTCATGAAAAGAATAGTTTTAACCACCGTATTGATCCTTATCATCAGTTTGGCCTCTTTTGCCAATCGGATATTGTTTGAGGGTCATTCTAATTCTCAATTCGGAGATTATAAAATTGAAGCATTGGATAACCATATGTCTTATAAGGATAAGGAATTGGATCTGTATCGGATTACTTATGAAAAGAATGGTTTATCAGTCATTGTGGCTCTTGACAAAGAGAAAAAATGTAAAAAGTATTATGTTTTGTCAGACAAGCTGCCCATCCAGTATGAATGCAACGGAGTCTATTTCGGAGTAAAATTGTTAGATAATGACCTTCTTTACAATGGTTTTCCGATTACTCTTGACGATGTTAACAAAAAGGAGTATTACAGCCAAAGGGTTTTGGCAACAGGGATTACCGATACGCTTGATCATTTAAACCTGATTGCAGCTTATTACCCCGGTTTGTATAAAGCATAAGCAGTAATTCGGGTTTGTTTATTTCCCGGCAATGTAAATCGGATTCTATTTTCCGATAGAAGAAAGGCATCAGAAGGTGTCTTTCTTTTGTTTTAAGTATTCGCAGGCAATAACCAAATCTTCCGGGTGGGTGATTTTAAGGTTGTCCCTGTTTCCAGGGACCATCCTTACGGGTAGCCCGAAATGTTCTACGACCGATGCATCATCCGTGAAAGATGCGTTCCATTTTTGTGAATAGGCCGCTTTAAGGCTTTGCCACTGAAATACCTGAGGGGTTTGAACAGTATAATACATTCCCCTGTCAACAGTGAATGATTTTTCCAGGGTACCGCTCCTCAATGTTTCATGCACGGGAAGGACTGGAATTGCAGCCCCGGTTTCGGCAGCCTGCTTGAAACAGTTGGTGATCGTCAATTGAGAGACAAGCGGGCGAACGCCATCATGGACAGCAACCAAATCTGTTTTATGCATCGCGTCAAGTCCGTTTTTCACAGAATCGAATCGTGTCTCCCCACCTTTCACCACCAAATGGGAATGTTCAAAATCATACCTGGCACACAAATCATTCCAATAGCTGATCTGTAATTCGGGCAGTACAACAACCACCGAAATGGCGGGATCAAATTCAATAAAACACAAAATAGTCCACATCAGGACAGGATAGTTCTCCAGTAATAGAAACTGTTTTGGAAGATCGCCTCCCATCCTGGATCCATTTCCGCCTGCCACGATGATAACACTTTTTGTCATTTTTTACATGTTCACTTTATCAACCAATGATACTGATACAAAAATAGCTTTCGGATTTTAAATTGATCCTTTGTTTTGATTATTTTTGATTGTTATAAATTCAGAACCAAAATGAACGATATTCTCCAGTTTTTAAAAGAGCTTGATCTCAATAACGATAGGGAATGGTTCGATGCAAACCGGAACCGGTACGAAAAAACACGAAAGGATTTCCTGGATTTGACAGCATCTTTAATTGATGAAATCAGGAAGTTTGATGTGGAAGTTCCACTTCTTCAACCCAAGGATTGCATGTTCAGGATCTTCAGGGATGTTCGGTTTTCGAGCGACAAACGACCATTTAAAACGAATTACGGTAGTTACATCGCGAGGGGTGGAAGAAAATCTGGTTTTGCCGGTTATTATATACATATACAGCCAGGTGAGTACTTCCTTTCGGGAGGGGTTTATATGCCTATAACGGAGCATCTTGCCGCCATCCGGCAGGAGATCTATTACCACACAGACGAGTATCGTCAAATTATTGAGAAAGTGCCATTTAAATCTACTTTGAACCAGCACTATTTCGATCCGCTAAAAACGGCCCCCAAGGGTTTTCCCAAAGATTGGGAGTATCTGTCGTTGATCAGGAACCGCTCATTTGGTTTTGGAAAGAACCTTACGGAGAAAGAGTTGCTTGCTGATAATTTTATTGGGGAGAGTGCTCAGATTTTTCGGCTATTGCTCCCTTTGAACCATTTTTTCAATAGGGCAATCGAAGATAGCGGATTGGTTTAAGAATGGATTTTTATCTCTTCAGATTTCATCAATCAATGCGTGTTTCGATGTAAATACCATATATACAGCATTATAGGCCTACTTAAAAGTGAAAATTAATTTTTACTTTTGCGTAGTTTTAATAATATGTATAAAATTGAATGCACGCATGAAAAAAACTCTTTTACTGCTAATAATTTTTGTTTCAGCCTCCACCATCAAGGCTCAAAATGTACAATTGCATTATGATCTGGGCAAAAATCATAAGTTCCCATGGACCCACGTTGAGATGTTCAAACCTGACAAATGGGGAAGCAGCTTCTTTTTCATAGACATGAATTACGGGGAAGGAAATGTGCACGGTGTAAGTATGGCTTATTGGGAGATTTCGCGTGCTTTGAAATTTTGGAAAAGTCCGTTTGCATTGCATGTTGAATTCAATGGCGGTTTTGGACAGTTTACAACATCAACGCCATTGAATGGCGCATACCAGATAAATAATGCATGGTTGTTGGGAGGTGAATATACATGGAATACCAAGGATTTCTCAAAAGTATTTACCCTTCAGGCGATGTACAAAACCATCCAGGACAAGAACCGTGCGTCCTTTCAAATTACTGGCGTTTGGGCTATCCAGATGCTTAAAAACAAAGTTACCTTCTCAGGATTCGCTGATTTCTGGAGAGAAGATAATTTTGTGGGAACTTCTGATGTGACAAAATATGTGTTTCTGACCAAACCTCAGTTGTGGTACAATTGCACAGAACACCTTTCCTTAGGAACTGAAGAGGATATTAGTGCCAATTTCTCAGGTCACAAGGGTTTTATGCTAAATCCAATGCTCTCCGCAAAATGGACTTTCTAATTCGCTAAAAAGAGCAATCACGGTAGGTATTGGACTCTTCATTACAATTATCGGCTTGAAACTTTCAGAGATTATGGTTGTTGGAACCAGTTTAATTCCTCCTACGCTTGAAGCAGTTGGTAAATCAGGAGGAATGGTTACACTGAAATTCTTCGAGTGGAACATTGGTCTTGGTAGTTTTCACAATCCTTCCATGCTTTTGTGCCTGATTGGTTTGACTATCACAGCTGTTCTGATGGCAAGAAAGATCAAAGGATCTCTCTTGATAGGTATTGTCGTTTCCACATTGATAGGAATCCCGATGGGCGTGACCATGGTTCCCAAAGATTTTGCTTTTATCTCACTTCCCGATTTCCATAATCTCGCTGTGGGCGAACTCGATATCAGGGGCGCATTGAGTATGGGAATTTGGACAGTGGTCTTCACCTTTACCTTTGTTGAGCTTTTTGATACTTTCGGAACTCTTGTAGGCACTGCCAATAAGGCAGGTTTGATTGATAAGGACGGTAATTCTCCAATGATCGGTAAAGCCATGCTGGTGGATGCTTTTGGTGTTTCTTTTGGCGCACTGATGGGGACTTCAACCATGACGGCCTATGTAGAAAGCGCCGCAGGTATTGGAGAAGGAGGCCGCACAGGTCTTACAGCGATTACTACCGGATTATTGTTCCTTCTTGCTTTGCTGATTTCCCCTCTGGCAACTATGATTCCAAATGCGGCAACCGCACCAGCCTTGATAATTGTAGGGGTTCTCATGGCCTCTTCAGTTTTGGATATTGATTTCCACGATTTCACAGAAGGATTTCCGGCCTTTATGACTTTTGTCCTCATGCCATTTACCTATAGCATCGCCAATGGTATAGCAGGTGGTATCTTCTTTTATACGGTACTCAAAGTTGCAGCAGGTAAAGCAAAACAGGTGCATTGGATGATGTACCTTCTTTTTGCCCTGGTTGTGATAAGGTATATTTTCCTTAGCGAATAAGTTGTTTTCATATTGTAGAAAATAATCCTATTTTTGCCGTCTCAACGGAAGGGTTGTTAGCTCAGTTGGTTTAGAGCATTACCTTGACAGGGTAGGGGTCACTGGTTCGAATCCAGTACAACCCACAAAAGAGGATCTAATTTCAGGTTCTCTTTTTTTGTTTATTTTCAGGAAGTTATATGAATAATAATGAATGATTTATGACCTGAAATCAAGCAATATCTTGATATTCCCGGCAGGATTCTCGTCCAGAATTTCAAATCCTCTCTGGGTTTGAGATCCATGAAGCACCTTAGATATCAATGCTTCCGGCTTAAGCCTTCCGTTTTTAAGATGTTCAATCGTCTCCGCAAATTCACCATGACTTACCCTGGAAGAGACAATCCTGGCCTCTTTCCAGATTAGCTCTTTGAAAAGGATGGGTGCAGGTTCGTTCCCTAAACCAAGCACACAAATAGTGCCGCCGCCGCAAACACTTTGAATGCATCCGCGAACGGGATTTACAAGACCTTCTATTTCGTGGGCATGACCAACTGCTTCGAAGGCTATATCTACTCCTTTTCCTCCGGTATCTCTCATAATACGCTCAACCGGGTTTTCTTTGGAGGCATCGATTGCAATGACGTTTTCATAATATTTGGGCCCAATGGACAAGCGGGGTTCCAAAATATCAACCATAAATACAGTATTGTCGGTGACGGTCCGGACGGCTTGCAAAATACAAAGCCCAACTTTCCCTGATCCCCAAATGACCACGGTATTCCCTTTTTGAACATTTGCACGGTTCTTTGCATGACATCCAATACTCAGTACCTCAACCAAAGCCACATGTTCATCCGGAATATTGGTTGGCACCTTGTACAACATGGAGGGGGGAAGAGAAATATATTGGGCAAACCCACCATCGGTATCGACGCCGATTAATTTCAATGTGGTACAAGCCGGATAATGGCCTTTTAGACATGCGGGGCATTTTCCGCACCATATGATAGGATCAGGTGCCACCTTATCCCCAACTGCCCATCCCTCAACTCCTTCGCCTACTTCTGCTACCAATCCGCCAAATTCATGGCCAATGATCATGGGTGTTTTGGTTCTGGGATGGAATTCCCCTTTGTGAATGTGCTGATCACTGCCGCAAATACAACCGTACATCACGTCAATGAGTACCTCCCCTGGTTTGCAGGTAGGTTTTTCCACTTCAAGCCATTCAATTTTGTTGTAGGCTGTCAAGACTGCTGCTTTCATTTTCATTTATCTTGAATTTTATTAATATTTGCTTACTATCAAACATTAATGCCACTTCGTTTTTATACATCAATAAACACTGTGATGGGGTTAAAGTTACGAGAAAATAGTAATAATTCCGAAAGAAGTAAATGAAGTTAGTGGGATGAGAAATTCACTTATAAAATATTTGGATAATTCTGTTTAGTTTTACGACAGGTAGAGTTTAACAAACAACTAACAAAGAAAACAGGCCTGTGGATCTTGCAAGCAAAGAGATAGTGCAAAAAATTATTTCCGGGGATGAACCTTCCTTTGAAAGTGTTTACCGTTATTTCTATCCCAGGCTAAACTACTTTGCGAAGCAGTACCTTCTCGATGCTGAAGCTTCAAGGAGCATTGTGCAGGATGTTTTTACTGAATTGTGGGACAAACGAATAACATTACATAAAGATACCAATCTGAGTGCATGGCTTTTTACTGTTACCAAGAACAAATCCCTGAAAGCCATCAGCCAACTCAAATCGCGACAAAAATACGACAACTACATAAAATCCAGGCAACTGGAAATTAATTACAAATCGTTGTCCGACTTTGATACCAGCAATTTGATGTTTGATGAGCTACAGACCGTAATTGAATCTGCTTTGGAAAAATTGTCCCCTGCCTGTCGCAAGATATTCGAAATGAGCCGCTTCGAAGAGAAAAAAAACAGAGAAATCGCAGAGAAACTGAACCTGAGCATCAAAACTGTGGAAGCTCAGATTACGAAAGCGCTCCGGTCGCTAAAGACTGATTTAAAAGATTTCCTGCCATTATTTTATATCCTGTTTCACCTCCATAAATAAATTTAACTTTTTCGATAAGGGTAAACGGGATTGATAGGGTTATACATTCAAATCTCAAATATCAATGAACGAAGAAAAGTTAATCGGGTACATCCAAGGAGAGCTCAATTTGGCGGATGAAATTGTAGAAGTACTGGATTGGATAGAATCCTCCACGGAAAACCAAAGAAATTATACGCAACTAAAGAACGCCTGGGTTGTTGCCGGTCTTGATCATCCTGAAAATGTTGAAGTACCTGATTTCTCTTTCCCCAAGAATAAACAGAATAGTATTCATAGAGATCTATTCGGATCATTTCTGAAATATGCAGCCATATTTGTCTTGGCATTTTTTATGGGTTCGTTAACGCTTTATTTCATAAGCAGGAGCGAGCGCAACGCGTTATCAGCCCAATACAATTCAATTGAAGTCCCTTATGGAGAGCGTTCTCAGATAACATTGTATGATGGTACCAAAGTTTGGTTGAATTCAGGGACAAAATTGAAATATCCTGTTGTGTTTAGTCCTAATTCACGTGAAGTGATGATTGAGGGAGAGGCATTTTTTGATGTTGCCAGGGATACGAAACATCCTTTTATTGTGAGTGCTGGTAACCTTAAAGTCGAAGTGGTGGGGACCCATTTTGATGTGTGCGCCTACCCAGAAGACAATGAATTTTCAACCACTCTTGAAGAAGGCAGTGTAATAGCCACTAATATAGCAAATGGGATGTTTGCGAAGCTTAATCCGGGAGAACAGGTCATCCTAAGTCGTGAAACCAATGGGCTTAAATGCCAGCATGTTAATGTTGATCTCTATACTTCCTGGAAGGAAAATTTGTTAAAGTTCGATGATGCAACCTTTGAGGAAGTGATCAAAAAAATGGAACGGTGGTATGATGTAAAGATCATGGTTGATCCAGCAATTAATACGAAAGAGCGGTATACTATGACGATCAAGACCGAAAGTCTGAGGGAAATGCTTTTTCTGGTATCAAAAACAACTAAAATGAGCTATGAAATAAAAGAAAATAAGGTAATGATAAAAAAAACCATAACAAAAAAGGGAAAGCGCTGAAACACTTTCCCTAAAAATTCATGCTGAAACATGAATCATGGATAAAAAACCCCAATTAGGTTGGGATATGTTTAACCTTTACAATTACAAATTTATGAAAAAAAAATGGTTTAATGATGAGAGGCTTTATCGCCCTCTCTTTAAATGGATCCGTGTTATGAAACTAACTCTTTTTTTCCTTCTTGCTGCCTTTGTACACGTAAGCGCAAGTGTTTACTCCCAACAAACCAAACTGACCATTTCCGTGAAGGATGCTACAGTGAAAGAGGTGCTTAAACAGATTGAAGATCAAAGCGAGTTTTACTTTCTGTACAAGAATGTAGACATTGACGTGAGCCGAATTGTCAGTATTGACGAGAAAGAAAAATCTGTTGAATCTATTTTGAATCAGATTTTTAGTGGAACCAATGTTTCCTATGAAGTTGTTAACCGTCAGATTGTTTTGGTTGAAAAAGGGAGAGAGAATACTTCTCTACTTGATCAACAGCAGAAAAAATCTGTTTCTGGTAAAGTTACCGATTCCCCCGGCAATCCAATACCAGGCGTTTCCGTTGTGGTAAAAGGTACCACCACCGGCATCATAACCAATTCAAATGGAGACTATTCGCTTTCAAATATCCCGGAAAATGCAACTTTGCAATTTTCGTTTATGGGGATGAAAATGCAGACAGTATCTGTTGGAAATAAGACCACAATTAATGTGACTTTAGAATTAGAAATGGTAGAAATTGAAGAAGTTGTAGCAGTAGGTTATGGTGTTCAGAAAAAAACCAATCTGACAGGTTCCGTTTCTTCCATTTCGGGAGAGCAAATGATAAAACGTCCTGTAACCAATCCTCTAACCATGCTTCAGGGACAAGTTGCGGGCTTGCAAATTGTTCAGGGTCTTGGCCAACCAGGGGACGAGGCTATTACGATTCGTATACGTGGAGAGGGTACATATAGTAGTGCAGGCTCCAATCCACTGGTCTTGATTGATGGTGTGGCAGGTTCGTTAGCCAACTTGAATCCGAACGATATTGAAACTGTATCTGTACTTAAAGATGCTGCATCGGCATCAATTTATGGAGCGAGGGCTGCAAATGGCGTTATTATAGTTACTACAAAAAATGGTGCTGAAGGAACGCTAAAAATTGCATACAATGGGAATTTTGGCATAAATACACCTGCCAGAATGTTAAAACTTGTTACTAATTCAGCAGATTATATGATGCTTTTCAATGAGGCTAAAATGAACTCCGGAGTTGCAGCTAATATTTATCCGCAAGATGTTATTGATTTGTATCAAAATGCTACTGACAGGGTTAAATATCCAAACTTTGACTGGCTCGACTATATGTTTAATCCGGCCGTAGTTATAAATCACAATTTATCGTTAAGCGGTGGAACAAAAGGAACCCTCTACAACGTCTCATTGGGATATGTGGACCAACCTGGTACAATGTTAGGGTTCAATTTCAAAAAGTACAATTTACGAATAAATTTGAAAGCAAAAATTAAACCTTGGGCAACCATTGGCGCCAATATGAGTTTTGGAAGTGGGTACAGAAATAATCCACCTAATGGTCAGACTGATGCTTTTCTTTCCTCCATTGCCCAGGCTCCAACATACGGTCCCTTTTTGTCTGATGGATCGGGTCGTTATACCTCTACGGCATATAGCTGGGAAGGTCATAATAAAAATATGGGAGCCATTATAGATGCTGGTACTTCATTAAAGACCATAAATTTCGACCTTTTCCCCCAATTATGGGCCGATATCCAGATTTTCAAAGGTTTGAACTGGTATACCAAGGGTGCTGCTAATTTACAGGATGTGGGATATAAAGATGCTCGACCAAAAGCTCCTATATATATGTTCAATACAGGAATCTATATGGGTGATCTTAATGTAGGGACATTAGGGGTTAAAGCCAATCACACTCAGACTCTCTATCTCAACCTTTATTCCTATCTGAAATATGTCTTTAACTTAGACGCTAATAATCATTTTAGTGCCCAGCTGGGTTATAGTCAGGAAGACAATAAATATAATTATGTACAGGCATATCGTAAGGACTATATTAGCAGTGCCTTACAGGAAGTTGATGCAGGTACTTTAAGCGTTCAGACAGCTAATGGAAGTGAAAATGAATGGGCAATTATGTCAATGTTTGGCCGACTGAATTACAACTACAAAGAAAAGTATTTGATTGAGGCCAACATACGTCGCGACGGAACGTCAAGAATATCAAAAGATAGCCGTTGGGGCTGGTTCCCATCTGTGTCTGCCGGATGGAGTTTGACTAAAGAAAATTATATCAAAAATCTTAGACTTGGTTGGCTAAATAACGTTAAGGTTCGGGGCTCTTATGGTTTACTTGGGAACCAGAATATTGGTACATACCCGTATCAGGCCTTATTGTCGTTTAACGGAGTTTATACGTACGATAATTCGAACCTTGTGTCCGGTGTGGCCCAGACGGCCTTTGCAAATACAGAAATCAAATGGGAATCGACTTCTATTGCAGATATCGGCGTTGACCTGCAGCTTTTCAAAGGCTTAAGTATTACCTATGATTGGTATTATAAACACACTTTCGATATACTTCGGCGTGCGCAGGTACTTGCATTAATGGGTTTGAGTGCCCCTATTGTAAACAGTGGTGAAATGGAAAATCGCGGGCACGAAATTCGTGTTCAATACACCAACAATGTCAAAAATGGACTCCTGGGCGGGTTGACTTACGGTGGAGGTTTTATTTTTGATAGATTCCGGAATAAGTTGGTAAACTTTGGAGCAAGAGAAATTGGAACTCAAGCTTGGTCTCCAATTATAAATCAAAACAATTCGGAGTACAATGCATACTATCTACTCCAAAATATTGGTGTTTTCCAGACAACCGATGAAATTGCCAGTTCTCCGAAACAGTTTAACGATAATGTACATCCTGGAGATTTTAAATATGCTGATACAGATGGTAGCGGTATTGTTAATGAAAATGACAGGGTGGTAGTATCAGGCAGATATCCAAAATTTCAATATTCGTTTAACGGTAACGCTTCATGGAAAGGTTTTGATATTTCGATAATGTTTCAGGGTGTTAGTGGTCGCAAAACCTATGCCACTGGCTGGGGATATGAGCCTTTTCGTCAGGGCAGTGCACCTACAACTGATTGGCTTACCGAAAGATGGACCGGTCCAGGAACTTCTAACCATAAACCTCGTTTATACTATGATTATAATGGAGACGCCCAAAACCGGCGCCCCAATACATATTACCTTTTGGATCTATCATACCTTCGTATGAAAAACCTGACTATTGGTTTTACAGTTCCCAGTAAGTTGATATCAAAAATCAATCTTCAGAGAATCAGGGTTTATTTTTCAGGCGATAATCTGTTCACATCAACTAAATTTCCAGGCCTAGATCCTGAAAGAGCAACTGGTGACGGTAATTTTGTTCAGTATCCTCAGAATAAGGTTGTTTCATTTGGTATAACTATTGACATTTAAAAATTGACACTATGAAAAAAATAATAATGCTTATTACACTGGTTTCATTTCTGAGTACAGCTTGCAATAATTTCTTAAATCTTAATCCATTGGATCAACTTTCGGAAGATACTTTCTGGAAAACCAGTGGCGATTTCGACATTGCGCTCGTATCTTTATATGGAGGAATGCAAGTAGATATGTTCTCTTGGTCATTACCTTGCTGGGATGGCATAACCGACAACGGCTTTACTCAGCATCAGGAGAATCAATATGGTATGGCACAGGCTATAGTGACCGGTAATATCAATTCCAGTTCGACCGGATTTATTAATCAGGTTTACATTAAAGCTTATTCCTCAATTGTACGTGCAAATATTTTCCTCAAGCAACTAAACTCTTTTACAGGAACTATGGACGAAGCAGCCAAGGCGCAATATACAGCTCAGGCAAGAATGTTCAGAGCTCATTACTACAGCTACCTCTATCGTTGTTATGGCGATGTGCCAATCGTTGACACGCCGCTCGATCTGAAAACCCAATTTAAAGCGAAGAGCCCTGCCACCGATGTCCTCTCATTCATAATGGCCGATTTGGATTTTGCAATTGCCAACCTCCCTAATGTCAATTATATTACCAGTAAAGGTCATTGGACCAGTAGCGCAGCAAAAGCATACAAGGCTCGTATGTTACTTTATGACGCATATGATGCGAGTGGAAATGCAATTCCTCAGAAAATGACAGATGTTATTTCTCTTCTTTCGGGCATTAGCGGTTTTACACTGGCTCCTGATTTCACGGATAACTTTGCTGATGCTAAACAGCAAAATTGTCCTGAAATTATGATGTCTGTGAAGTTTCTGGCTCCTAATGACTGGCACTCAATGGATTTATGGTATGGTCAATGGGTTGTTATTAGTCCCTTAGCTAACCTGATTAGTGAATTTGAGTTTCTAAATGGCTCTCCGGGTATTCCTATACCTATGAAAGCAGTTGGAAGTAGTGTGATAGACATTTCAAAATTTACTGACGATTCACTTGCCAAAAGAGACCCTCGCCTGGTAAAAACTATTAGATATTATAACACTAATGGTGTTAGCTATCCAGGAGGCGGCACTAGCCCTTTGGGCGCAAGTATGCTCAAATTCTCGTCGCGTAATTTAACGCCACCTTATTCGGCCACTACCTATAGTCAAACGGATATTATTTTGATCAGATATGCCGATGTATTATTGATGCTAGCCGAAGCCGAAAATGAATTGAACGGTTCAACGGCAATAGCTTATAGAGCCATTAATGATATCAGAAAGAGGGCTGGAATGCCTAACCTTCCTTCCGGATTAACCAAAGAGCAAATGCGAGCAAAAATTCGCCACGAAAGACGCATTGAACTTGCTTTCGAATGCTCGCGTTATTTCGACCTGAAACGATGGAAGATAGCCAAACAAGTTCTTAATAACGTAAAAGACGGTGTGTCGACTTATTCTTTTCTTGACAAATTTTATTTGTGGCCAATTCCTCAGTCTGAAATAGATAATGGTCATGGCGTTCTTATTCAGAATCCTGATTACAAGTAGATAATTATAGTCTCGGCTTTTGATAAATAAAGCCAGAAATTATTTGCTTATTTTGGATTGATGTATATACTAAGAATAAAAATTTTAGACTTATGTCAATAAATATTACATAATCGATAACTCCGGTTTTAGGACCGGGGTTATTAAATTACCTAGTAAAAGTAAAAACTAAAAAAGCTGGAAGAATTACTTCAGTCGCAAACATGGACAGGGGTCGAAGGGAAACAAGATGAGGCAATATGTAATTCAGTTTATATTAATTAAGAAGTAGTCCAGCTATACGACAAAAGGCTGGAGTAAACCACGGGCACTTAAGGAAAATGTGTAGGTTACATATCTTGGATAGGACCAAGTTGTGCCGATCTACCAATATGTTTGTTAAATCATAAGTTATGATAAATATGATAACCGTAACACGAGAGTGTATGGGCAAGATACGTACTAATAGCGCAAAAAACATGTATATTAAGTGGCATTTATGCCTAAAGTTCGAAGGATACAAAATTCTAAATAGTGGAGTTAAACCAAATTGGCTGCAATTAAATAGTCCTTGTTTAAATATTGGGTTAATCATGGTTCAAAAAGTTCACTTTGGATTCTTATGTAAAAGAAGAACCTTTATAAAGCATATCCTTTTTCTGCTGCTCATTTTCTCTGCCATTTCATGTCAAGCAGTAAACAAAAGTGAACTTTTGCCTAGGGCAAGTACAAATCTCTGTTTCACTGAGCTTGCAAAAAGCTGGGACGAGGCAATTCCTCTTGGTAACGGTATGATCGGAGCCCTAATCTGGGAAAAAGAAGGTAAACTCAGGTTCTCTCTTGACAGGGCAGACGTGTGGGACCTGCGTCCAATGGAAAACCTAGACAAGCCGGAATTCAGTTTCAAATGGGTACAGAAGCAGGTTAAGAACAGAAACTACAAAGTAGTTCAGGAGATGTTTGATGCACCATACGATCAACTTCCAGCACCATCCAAAATTCCCGGGGCTGCATTGGAATTCTACACCAAAGCTCTCGGAGAAGTGAACCAAGTAAGCCTCACACTGAATAATGCCGTTTGTGAAACAAGGTGGAAGGGTGGTGCAACGCTCCAAACTTTCGTTCATGCGTCCCAGCCAACGGGTTGGTTCAGGTTTGAAAAGGTTCCTATAGACTTTATGCCGGTATTGGTTCCTCCCCAATATCAGAAATCAGGTATAGGCAATGTAGATA
This sequence comes from Prolixibacteraceae bacterium, assembly GCA_023229575.1. GTDB lineage: Bacteria > Bacteroidota > Bacteroidia > Bacteroidales > Prolixibacteraceae > CAINVV01. The sequence continues at coordinate 168,005 of JALNYZ010000004.1, read as the reverse complement.
GCACAGTAACGGGACAAGATTTGCAGCGCCTTGGATATAACCAAGGGAAAGTTGTTCAGTATCCCAATAAATTGGTTTACAGACAAAAAGGCTGGAACGGCTTTGAATACGAAGTGGCAGTGGCCTGGAAATATTCGGGGTCTACCCTTACCGGGGCATGGATGATTACCTCTTCTTTTTCAGCGAACCAAGGGGATAAAAAAGCTGGTGAACTGGTATCAGCTCAGTTGAAGCATACAAAATATAATGCGGCACTTTTGGTTCATATCGCGTGGTGGAAAGATTACTGGGGAAAATCAGCCATCAGCTTACCCGACAAGGTACTAGAGAAACAATGGTATTTGGAACAATACAAATTTGGTTCAGCAGCCCGGCCTGATGCACCGCCCATTACATTGCAATCGGTCTGGACTGCCGACAACGGGAAACTACCTCCCTGGAAAGGTGACTTCCACCACGATTTAAACACTCAGTTGAGTTACTGGCCAGCTTACTCTGCCAATCACCTGGATCTTGAAGAAGGCTTTCTGAACTGGCTTTGGCGTTACAGAGAAACTTTTAAGAAATACACAAAAACCTACTTCGGAACATCCGGAATGAATGTTCCCGGAGTAACCACACTCGCAGGAGAACCGATGGGTGGTTGGATTCAATATTCCTTCGGGCCAACAGTGTCGGCGTGGCTCGGGCATCATTTCTATCTTCACTGGCGATATACAATGGATAGAGAATTTCTTGAAAAAGAGGCTTATCCGTGGATCAGGGATGTTGCAGTGTTTATTGATGAATTATCTGTTACCGACAAAAATGGATTGAAGAAACTGCCACTGAGCTCCAGCCCTGAAATCTTCAACAATTCTCGACAAGCATGGTTCGACCAGACGACCAATTTCGATCTCGGGCTTGTCAGATGGACGTTTGAGAAGGCTGCTGAACTTGCCACAGAACTTGGGAAGACTGATGATGCGTCAAAGTGGAGAAATGCCCTGACGCATTGGCCTCTCTATGATATTGATCCTGAAACGGGATTTACCTTTATCAAGGGTTTCCCCTATAATGAGTCACATCGCCATTTCTCACATCTGATTGCTTTTCATCCACTTGGATTAATAGACTGGTCAAAAGGTAAAGAGGATCAGAAGATAATAAAATCCACTATCGAAACACTTGACAGGATCGGACCCGACAGGTGGTGCGGTTTCTCTTACAGTTGGCTTGGCAACCTCAAAGCCAGGGCCTTCGATGGAAATGGCGCGGCTGAGGCGCTTCGAACCTTTTCGCAATACTTTTGCCTAAAAAACAGTTTCCATGTAAACGGGGATCAGTCGAAATCAGGCAAATCAAAATTCGTCTACAGGCCTTTTACCCTTGAAGGAAACTTCGCCTTTGCTTCCGGTATTCAGGAGATGCTTTTGCAGAGTCATACAGGAACAGTAAAGTTATTCCCAGCCATCCCTGATGACTGGAAAGATGTAAGCTTCAGTAAACTTCGTGCTGAGGGAGCTTTCCTTATATCATCTGAAATGAAAAAGGGAGAGGTTACAACCGTGGAGATCCTATCTGAAAAAGGCGGAGAAATCAAAATATTCAATCCATTTAAAAAAGAGAAGATAAAATGCTCCTCTCCTTTCATGTCGGTTGAAAATAACTTAATAATCAGCACAACAGCAGGACAAACTATCCTGTTATCGGTTTAATCATCCCCAAATAATAATTGTCTTATGAAATACTTCTTTTTCTTCATGACAGCCATACTGCTTTCTGTTATTTCCGCATCACTATACGATGGACAGGGAGCCACTGTCAAATCAATTGCAGAGAAGCAAATCCAACTCACCCAACTGTTCGTAAACAAGCAACAAAATATAGTTGAGGATCAAGGCACAACACTAGCTAACTCAGAAAGCACAACACATAGCATTGTTGATGATTCATTTACAGACTCCCGTGATGGCAAAGTATATAGAACCGTCAAAATTTGGAATCAAACATGGATGGCAGAAAATCTAAATTACGCCACAAGTAGCGGTAGTTGGTGCCATGGCAACGATAACAGCAATTGTAATAAATATGGCAGGCTATATGATTGGGAAACAGCAAAAAAAGTATGCCCTTCAGGGTGGCAATTGCCTTCCAATAGTGAATGGGAAACGATGGTTGACTATCTTGGTGGCGAAAGTGTTGCTGGTGGCAAGATGAAGGCTACCGGAACAACTCACTGGCATAAGCCCAACAACGCCGCCACCAATTTAAGTGGATTTGCGGCTCTTCCGGGCGGTTCCCGCCTCAGCAATAACTCATTTAATCATATAGGTTACTTTGGCTACTGGTGGTCATCCTCAGAGTACTCAACTACCTACGCATGGCACTGGTATATAGGCTATAACTACGGCTATATGAGCCGCGGCTACGACTATAAGACAAACGGTTTTAGTGTCCGATGTGTGAGGAATAATTAGGCTATTTGATAATTTGACTATTCAAGGGGGTATGAAATAAAAATCAGAAAAAGTGATGTTAATTATTTCTTCTCAAGTTATTACAAAAAAAACTAACAATACATAGCCTGTGTTCATATACCGGAGTAATCCCGGTTTAAAAAATTTAATTATGGATAATAAAGTATAAAATTATTTACACAATGAAAAAAATAAAATTGGTAATCTGTTTTTTTGTAATACTTTTTATAGCCCTATCTGGCTTTAATCCTTCTGATATGCCTGTTAATAATGAAGTAATCCATTTAGGCAGTAAAAGAGAAATTTTCGTCGACCATTACCTGATTGATAAACTTGAAGGAATCCACATTACTATGCATTCGCCTCACGATGAGGGAATTGTAATGCATTTTGATAAACCATGGGAAGGTAAGTTTTGTGCTTATGTTACAATCATCAAAGATACAGAACTCTATCGTGCCTATTATCGTGGTGGAGATTTAACTTGCTATGCCGAATCGAAAGATGGAATTAATTGGGTAAAACCTACTCTGCGATTATTTGAAGTCAATGGTTCCTTTAAGAATAATGTTATACTTGCCACTGGATCAGCAACTCACAATTTTACTCCATTTCTTGATACTAGTCCTGATGCTAGGTCTGATCAAAAATATAAAGCCCTTGGAGGAATCTTCGAAACTGGACTGATACCATTTATTTCGCCTGATGGCATTCATTGGGAAAAATTAGAGGATGAGGGAGTTATCAAAAAAGGGGCATTCACTTGGGGATTCGATTCCCAAAATTGTGCTTTCTGGTCCGAAAGTGAACAACTTTATATATGTTATTTTCGAATTACCACTGAGAAAGGATTCCGATCAGTCAGCAGGACAACTTCCAGCGATTTTATCAACTGGACTGAGTCCGTCGAAATGACATATGGAAATACTCCAACAGAACATATTTATATTCAACAGACGAGCCCTTATTTTCGTGCTCAACACATCTATGTTGCCATTGGTGCCCGTTTTATGAGAGGGCGCCAGGTATTGACTAATCAACAGGCCATTAAATTAAATGTTGACTCCACTCATTTTAAAGATATATCTGATGCTTTTTTTATGACTACGCGTGGCGGGAATGTTTATGATCGCACATTTATGGAGTCATTTATTCGCCCCGGAATTGGCCTAAGCAACTGGGTGTCACGCACAAACTATCCTGCCCTTAATGTAGTACAAACCGGACCGGCAGAAATGTCAATTTATGTAGTACAAGACTATGCTCAACCTGCAGAGCACTTGCGCCGATATTCTTTACGTCTCGATGGCTTCACTTCCATCTCTGCTCCATTTAAAGGAGGAGAAGCAATTACCAAACCGTTCATTTTTTCAGGTAAGGAACTTGAGATCAATTATTCAACTTCAGTAGCAGGTGAGATTCGGATAGAAATACAGGATGAAAATGGGAAACCTATTCCGGGCTATACAATGGAGGAATCACAAATCCTGATCGGTAATGAGATAAAGAGAATTGTAGCTTGGAATGGAAAGGAAAATGTGAAGGAGTTAGCATCCAGACCTGTTCGATTACACATTTACATGAAAGATGCTGATTTATACTCTATAAGGTTTAAATAGGATCTTTATCCCGGAACAACCCCTGTTACCTAAAATTCAGTGATCTTTATTAGAAAGCGACTTATTAACTCAAGTCACTAAACAAATGATAATATATGAATTCAAATTTAAATATAGGAGTTTTGAGTTATGGAAATGAGAAGAAGTAAAGTATTAGATAAACTAAGAGCGGGAGAAGTTGTCAGCTGTATCAAGCTTAACCTGTATGATTCACGGGTAATTGAGATAGCAGCTTTGTCTGGTATGGATTGTGTATGGTCGGATATGGAACATGTGCCGAATGACTTTTCAGCCGTTGAAAAGCAGATACTGGCTGCTAAGGCTTATAATACCGACATATTGGTGAGGGTTTCCAGGGGAAGTTATAGTGACCTTATTAAACCGATGGAAATGGATGCATCTGGAATAATGATTCCTCATATCATGAGTCTTGCGGACGCTAAGAATGTGGTAAAGATGACTCGTTTCCATCCACTTGGACGAAGACCAATCGATGGGGGAAATGCAGATGGTGCCTTCGGTAATATTGATCTTTGTGAATACATTAAACAAGCTAATGAAAGAAGATTTGTATGCATTCAGATTGAAGACCCGGAACCGCTGGATGAGCTTGAAGAAATTGCTGCACTTGATGGGATTGATATGCTGTTTTTTGGTCCAGGGGACTTCAGCCAGGGAATTGGTGCACCAGGACAATGGGATCATCACGAACTTTTAAAGGCGAGGAAAAGAGTTGCAGCGGTGGCTTTAGAGCATGGTAAATTCGCGGGTACGGTAGGTTCAATGGGCAGCCTTACAGAATTAATTAGTTTGGGATACAGATTTATCAACATGGGCGCTGATGTTTTAGGATTAGGCCAGTATTTCACAGGAATTGTTTCCAATTTTAAGACTACATCCAATGCAACACACAGTGTTTATGGGGAAAAGATTTAATGCATGGCTTGTAGTTGCATTGCTTTTTTTTATAGGTGCCTTAAATTATCTTGATCGTATAATGATCACTACCATGCGAACTTCAATTGTCGACTCAATGCCGATGAGCGATGCTCAATTCGGTCTTCTTACATCGGCCTTTTTATGGACATACGGTTTATTGAGTCCGTTTGCAGGATTTCTTGCCGACAAATTTAATCGCAGTCGTGTTGTTATCGTGAGCTTATTCGTCTGGTCAATTGTAACATGGTTGACAGCTTATTCAAGGACATTTGAACAATTACTTGTAACACGAATACTGATGGGCATCAGTGAAGCATGTTACATTCCTGCAGCTCTTGCACTTATTGCAGATTACCACCGAAGCTCTACCCGTTCCCTAGCTACAGGAATTCATATGACAGGAATTATGGTTGGATCTAGCCTTGGCTTTATTGGTGGATTGATTGCTGAAAATCATACCTGGAATTTCGCGTTCATTTTTTTTGGTGTTGTCGGGATAGTGTATTCAATAGTGGTTGCATTGGTTCTTCATGATCCACCCAAAATCCTGGTTTTCACAGTTTCAGAAAAAGCTGAAAATGAAATCAACTTCTTTTCCGGTATCAGGGATCTGTTCAAAAAGAGATCCTTCCTTCTTATGCTTGGTTACTGGAGTATGTTTGGTGTTGTCGGCTGGCTAGTCATAGGGTGGCTTCCTACTTATTATAAAGAACATTTCAACCTTTCCCAAGGGGTTGCAGGTCTATATGCAACTGGTTATCTATATCCTGCATCAATAGCCGGATTAATTCTGGGTGGTTTTCTTGCAGACAGGTGGAGCCAGACCAATTGGCTTGCAAGGATACATGTTCCTGCTATTGGCTTTTGTATAGCTGCACCTTGCATCTTTTTAGCAAGCAGTACTACAAGTCTCGCTCTTGCAATTATTGCATTTATGCTTTATGCTCTTACGCGTGCGTTCGGAGATTCCAATATGATGCCAATGCTTTGTATGGTGGCTGATCCACGTTACCGGGCAACAGGATATGGTGTACTTAACTTTTTCAGCACAATTATTGGTGGCATTGCGCTGTATGTCGGTGGCGTTTTACGTGACTCGAAGATAGATCTTAGTAAAATGTATCAGTTCGCTGCTTTGATCATGATAATATGTGCTACCCTGTTGTTTTTAGTAAGGCCAAAATCAAAGTCTGATGCGGAATGATTCTTTCCATTATTAAAATTTTGTGTACAATAAGAAACAAATTATATATGACAATGAAAATCATTTTTGTTATTATCTTCCTCCTGAGTATTTTTAGGCCATTATCTTCAAAAGAGCTGCCGAAATGCTTTCAAGTATTCCCTCAACCACAAAAGGTAGAAGTTAAAGATGGGAAAGGGACATTTTACAATGAATTGAGTTTTATTATAGCCGAAAAAAATTCATCAATTCCTGTACTGGGGAATTTAACCTGTAATCTGCCCCATTACAAAAAGAAAGGAATAGGAATTTTTCTTCGATTATCCAATGCTGCAAACCTGCCCGATTCGGAAGAAGGATATATTTTGGAATTAAATGAACAGGGAGTGCATATTGAGGCCAGAAGTCAGAAAGGCTTATTTTATGGATGTCAGTCATTGGAACAGTTAATGGAAGACAGCCGTGATTGTAATATTCGAATCCCCTGTCTGAAAATAACCGACTATCCTGAAATAGCTTACCGCGCCATCCAACTCGATTTAAAGCATCATCTTGACGTCGGCCATTATTATTATAGTGTAATCGACCGCCTTGCAAAAATTAAAGTAAACGCCATTATTATCGAATTCGAAGACAAACTTCGCTATCGGCAGGCTCCTGTGGTGGGAGCGGCAGATGCTATTTCCATTGAAGAATTTGCAGCGATAAGCAGGTATGCGAAGGAGCGTAATATTGAAATAAGTCCGTTGGTGCAGGGATTGGGTCATGCTTCGTTTATTTTAAAGCACGAAGTTTATAAAACGTTACGTGATGATCCTGCCTCTGACTGGGTTTTTGATCCGCTAAACCCGGAAACATACAAGCTTCAGTTTGCACTTTATGAAGATGCTATCGCTGCCACACCATTTGGGAAATACCTCCATGTAGGCGGTGATGAGGTAGGTAGTCTGGGGAAATCTGAACGATGCAAGAAATCCGGGAAAGATCCTTTTGAACTTCAAATGTACTGGTTGCAAAAAGTAACCCAATTTGCAAAAGAACATAACCGAATACCCATTTTTTGGGATGATATGGTATTCAAACTAGCAGGTCTCTTCCACACTACCCTACATCCGGAAATCGATGTGCAGAAAGTGAATGAGCTTTGGGTGAAAAATAAACCACTACTGGAGAAAAGCCTTCCGCTTTTCCCAAAGAATTGCATTTATATGCGCTGGAATTATTTCTATCCTAAATTAGCAGGCAATCAATTGGCCATCGATTGGTTTGAAGAGCACGATCTGAATGTCATGGCCGCAACTGCTGCACAGACCGTGTCAGCTATGCTTCCGCGGAATAATTCGAACTTTCAGGCGATCAAGGATTTCTGTCAGCTTACTTCGGAAAAAAAGATGAACGGCATCTTGTGCACCATCTGGGATGATTGTTCTCCTCATTTAGAAACAGTTTGGCGGGGATTGTACGATTTCGCATACTTCAGTTGGAACTACCAAGATGTTTCCACTGAGACCACACACGCTCTTTTTCGCCATCGTTTTTATTCGCCTGAGCTGGAGCCATCCTCTTTTGGATTTCAGGATCAATTGGAAAAAGCCCTGGCCTTCTGGGATACTGCATTGATTAGCGAAGGCGATAGAACTCATTACCATAAAGCATTTAAACTTATAGACTTGCCACAGTCCAATAAAAAAGGGGAATGGTGCTTGAAATACAAAGAAAAAATAAGTCTGGCGCAAAATACCGTAATCCAATATAAGCTCATTAAAGCTGAAATAGCGAAAGCATTGGAGTTATCGCTAAGGAATACTTATTCCATTGAAGTATTTAACCAGATCAATGAACTTCAGGTGTACCCGTCCAACCTGCTGGTATTGCTTGAACAGTATGACAATGCAGATGCACCGGATAAAAAGAAAGTTGGTCTGTGTCTGAAAAAATTTGTAAATGAATTTCAAAAACTGCGCATAAGTTTTGAAACCGTTTATTCCAAAACACGCATCCTGGGAAATCCTGAAGGGTATCAGCTCGATTCGAATTTTCCGTCGCATTTGGCAAACGGGACCAACAATACCGATTGGATGTACATGTATGAACTAGCCATGAATCAAAAAATAAAGGAATGGTTAGCAGAACAGGGAATAGATTGAGATATGAAAGACAATATTCAAATTGAATTGAAAATGTATGAACATCATTTTTACAAAGATGCCTGGGAATAGCGCTATTCTATTGAAAAAGTCGGGTAATTTGAACTTAAGTTTCAATCAATTAGTCACGATTTGCTTTTAATAGACTCGGGGAACATGGGTTTGAATATAAGGATTGGAAGGTTGAAATGCATAGTACTACCAACCCAGATGTCATCTTGAAAGGCTGGAGGGCAGTCGTTTTCATCAATAACTCTCGGTACATTATAAAATAAACGAATACCTGTATTCTTTTCAAGGTACAAATAAGAACCAAGCCTGGACGGTCAGTCGGAACAATTGAATTGAAGATGATCGATCTTAAATGAATAGTTGAAAGGTGGTCGATATGAATGAACATTATATATACGCATAGGTAATATCCAGAGTCTGGACAAAATTCTAATTATCCTTTAAAAAAACATACGTTATGATAAAAAAATTTATCAGCTTTATATTTTTGATCGGAATTCTGAATGTTTACTTGATGGGTCAGATTCCTGTCCATACGTTTACTTTATCAAAATCCGGATTTTTACTCGACGGCAAACCGTTTCAAATTATTTCGGGTGAGATGCACCCAGCGCGCATCCCTGTTGAGTACTGGCGGCACCGGATACAAATGGCCAAAGCTATGGGCTGTAATACCATTGCTGCCTATGTTTTCTGGAACTACCATGAAACGGAACCCGGGATATTCGATTTTCAAACCGGGAACCACAACATTTCCCAATTTATCCGGCTGGTTCACGAAGAAGGTATGTTTTTTATGCTGCGCCCAGGGCCGTATGTATGTGCCGAATGGGATTTTGGCGGATTGCCGTCTTATTTGCTTAGCATTCCTGATATTAAAGTGCGCTGCATGGATCCGCGATATACTGAGGCAGTTGAACGTTACATTAAAACGCTGGCACTTCAGGTGAAAGATTTTCAGGTAACCAAGGGTGGTCCGATTGTTATGGTACAGGTTGAAAATGAATATGGAAGTTATGGGAATGATCGTACCTACATGAAATGGGTTCAGGAAATGTGGAAAGAAAACGGCATTGAAATCCCCCTTTACACTGCCGACGGAGCTGCACCATTTATGCTTGAAGCCGGGTCGTTGCCTGATGCAGCCATTGGATTGGACCCGGGGACCAATGCCGCGAATTTTGCCGAAGCAACCAATGTTAATCCGAATGTTCCTTCATTTTGCAGCGAATTATACCCCGGCTGGCTTACCCACTGGGGCGAACAGTGGCAACGTCCGGATACGACAAAACTATTTACGGATGTTAAATGGTTGATGGACAACAAAAAGCCCTTCAATTTTTATGTAATTCATGGAGGAACAAATTTCGGTTACTGGGCAGGAGCCAATGCTTTTGCGCCCAATCAATACCAGCCCGATGTGACCAGCTACGATTACGATGCCCCTATTAACGAAATGGGGCAGGCCACCCCGAAATATTTAGCTTTACGCAAACTGTTGGCAAAATATCTTCCGACCAACCAAAAGCTTCCGGCGATTCCGGCTTCTGTTCCGGTGATCGAAATTTCTGAAATCAGCCTCACCACTTCAGCTTCGGTTTGGGACAATCTTCCGGCGGTAATCCAATCGCCGCAACCTAAACCGATGGAAATTTTTGGTCAAAAGGGTGGTTTTATTCTTTATCGCACTAAACTTATAGGCCATAAAAAAGGAAAACTGCGGATTACCGAGTTGCATGACTATGCCACCATTTTCGTCGATGGGAAATATGTTGGAAAACTTGATCGAGCCAATAAATCAGAAAATATTATCGAACTGCCGGCATCAAGCATGACAAATCCGCAGCTCGATATTCTTGTAGAGGGAATGGGACGAATCAATTTCGCTGAATTTATGATCGACCGCAAGGGAATTACAGATCGCGTTTCACTCAATGGGATGACATTAATGAACTGGGAGATTTTCACCTTGCCGTTTGATGAAGCATATTTGAATAAGTTAAAATTTTCTTTAGGGGAAGTAACCCGCCCGGGAAATTTTTTCAAGGGCGAGTTTGAGTTGGCTTCAATCGGCGATACATACATTGATCTAAGTGATTGGGAAAAGGGTGTCGTCTGGGTAAACGGTCACAATTTGGGCCGCTATTGGAAAATTGGCCCGCAGAGACAATTGTATTGTCCTGCACCATGGTTGAATAAAGGAAAAAATGAGATTATCATTTTTGATGAACATCTGTTAAGCCCGAAGTTGATTAGAGGGGTGAAATACTTGGAATAATATATGTTCAAATTCTTCTAAGGAATTTAGTAGCTATCGATTAGGATAATTTTAAATTGAATAATATGAGGTGAATACCATTGACGGGGTAAAAATCGACTTCCCGGATCAGTGGGTACACCTGCGAAAATCCAATACAGAACCCATTATCCGGATTTAAACTGAAGCTCCGACGATGTCAGAGGCCGAAGAGGTAGCATCAGAAATCAGGACTGTTATAAAAAAATATACCTCACGATAAAATCAATACATTGTGATGAAACCGACTTTATTGGTCCTGGTTGCCGGAATGGGCAGCCGTTACGGGGGACTAAAACAACTTGATGCAATAGGGCCTGGAAATGAAACAATTATGGATTATTTCATCTTTGATGCCAAGCGGGGAGGATTTGGGCGAAAAGTCTTTATTATCCGGGGCTATTTTCAGGAAGATTTCCGCTTAGTTTTTGCAGACCGGTTTGGCCACGATATAACCATTGATTTTGTAAGCCAAGAATTGAATAAAGTTCCGCATTGGTTTTCGTATTCGCCGGAAAGGACAAAACCCTGGGGGACAGCACATGCCCTGATGATGGGCAGATACCTGATCAATGAACCCTTTACAGTGATTAATACGGATGATTTTTACGGAGAAGATACCTTTCACGTGCTGGCTGATTTTTTAAGAGAGATCGAAGGGAAAAGTCACGAATGCGGGATGGTAGGCTGAAAATTACTTCCCCACAACTATTTCAACTGATCCTGTTTCACTCCACCTGAAATATCATTTGATCCGCTGTTTCCGGATCCCTTCGCAAAAAAATTTAAGGCCGGTAGTTCGAGTCATTTCAGAAAATGTCTTCCCTCCCTTACTGAAAAGATATTCAACCGATCATCTCACTACCAGCCTCAACACAAAACTCTCTAGGAGTTTTAATTACTGCTTGATACCTGAATCAAAAGTAAACCAGTTTCGGTGATTAACGCAGTTCGGTTTTTTAACGTAGCTATTTCAGGATTAATCGTTCTTTTTAATTTTTTTAACAGGCCAACTTTCAAGTCAACTAATATTTTGATTTTAATTTACTTTTTGAAATGATTATAATATTAACCAGTAAAAATGGATCAAAGCCAACAACGACAGATGTCTCGCCGAGTGCAACATTGGCAGATTTGCAGGCAGGCCGGACGCTTTTTATCAACAATTGCGGAAGATGCCATGGCATATTCGAAGGAGAAGGAACTTCGCAGCATTTATCCCACAACCTGCAAAAATTCTAACCGAAAATTGTCCTCCAGGAGGGAGATAAAAGAATATCATCCGATGACTTTGTTCTCTCCATACCTGAGATCATCGTAACCTTGTTTACCCAACCCGATCAGATGGAGACAATTTTGCCTGTTCCTTTTGGTGAGGTCATCGTTCCATATTTGCAAATCAGGCATCGATACGGCAAAATAGTCTAGTTTGAAGGCATCGTTTACATGCAATTCACCGAATTGGATAAGGGTATCAAACCTTTGTCGTGCTTCCTCTTTTCTATCCAGCCTGATGAGGGCCAAACCCTGGTAGTAAATTGTATCCGGTTGCTGGTCGTTGTAAAAAATGGCCGGTGCCGGCTCTGTCAGACCTTGCGAGGCTATCAGCCAGCATTCCTTTGATTTTGAGTAAAACCCAAGTCCGTCGTAGGCGCATCCGAGCCAGTAATAAACCGCATTTTCCTGAGCGCCATAAAGCTTCCCCTCACCCAGATTTTCGGGATAGTGCAAGGCACGTGTCAGCAGATCAACTGCCTGGTCAAATTTCTTGTCAGTAATTGTTTTTTTTGCCAATTCCATCAGACTGTAGAGGTATTGTGAGGTCACTTTTCCCTCGCCTCCTTCCCAAGGGTGAAACTTGCGTGACATCAGCTGTTCGAACGCTTGTCCATGGTTCCCCAAAAGATTGTCAAGGGTTATCCGTTCCAGAAAGAGATCATCCCTTGAATCGACCAAAAGAGAGTATTTCGAGAGATTATCCATGCGTTTGGAGGGGCAATAATTCATCCTTTTGTACAATTGGTCCAGCTCCATCAGGATGCGGGCATCTGTTGGATCAAGTGTAAAAGCCTTTTCGAGTTCCGCTACCGCCTTTTCAGCATTGTTTTGTTTGTTGAAATAGGCCAAAGCCAGGTTTCGGTGGACAGTTGGGAAACTGTCATCCAGTTTGGACGATAACTCCCAGTTTTCTATGGCTTCAGGGTACTGTCTGGCGTTATACCAGTAATTCCCCAGGTAATAGGGGGCTTTGGCATCTTTCGGATTCTGATTTTTTGCCCATTCAAGAACGATACGTGCTTCAATCTGGTTGGGAAAACAATAATCAGGATTTGCGGATGAAGCGTCTTTTAGCGTTGCCGATGACCCCACTGAATCACCAAGTTGTTCTTCGAACCAGGCTTTGTAATAATAGGCCATAGGAAATACCTGGAGTTCGGTTTGCAGATCTATTCCAATAGTAATCAGATGAATGGCCTCGTCGTAAAATCCAGCTGCGGCCAGATCAAGGGAGAATTCGATGTAGTTGTGGATGTTATTTCGGAGGGGGGTAGTTAAACCTGACAGGTCTTTGACGCTGTCAGGTTGCAGAAGATGCTTCTCAAATAGAACGCCAAAATTGAATGGGTCCAGCTTCAATGAATCGATGATCAGTTGTTCGGCCTCTGCTTTGTTCCCAAGTTTGCGGAGTATCGCAACTTTCAGATGACGAGACTTGTGATTGTGCCAATTTCTCAGAAGTGAGCGATCAATCAAATCAAGAGCTTCGTCCCAATGCAGTTTTTTCGCAGCGATTTGGGCAAGTTGGAAATATCCTGTCTCCATCGAGGCTGCATTCCATACAGATTTGTAAAACTGCTCAAAGGCTTCATCCTCCTTGTTTTGATAACGAAGAACCAGTCCAAGGTTGTAGTAAGGTTCTCCATCAATCGGATTTGGATTGTATTGCGTAATTGTTTCGATGGCTTTTCGGAAATGCCCTTCTGCTTTTGCAAATTGACCATGGCGCATAAACCACAATCCCAGGGCATTGTTACACCGGCTCTCCTTCGGGTCACGTCGCAGCGCCTCCTGATAGTAATTGCAGGGATCGTAGGTGGCATGGCGGTATTGTTCCAAATGCAATCCGGTGAGGTACAATTGTTCGATACGCTCTATTTCATCCGGAAGTTTGGCAGCTCTGGCGGCAGTGGGAATGGATTTTGACCCACCTGTTTCAGGCTGCCAATTTACCAGCGTTTTACCATTGGAAGTAAGGATAGAGATTTCCAAATTGCCCGGATCTGCTCCAGCCGGGAGCGTTACTGATTTTTCATAGGAGATACCGGGATGGAAATCAAATCCCTCCTCCAATAATATAGTATTTGCGCCTTTCAGGATTATTTTTGCGGAGGGATATTTGGCAGTAGTGTATGCACGGATGATGGCTTTCCCTTCCACAATTTCAAGGTTCACCATGGCCTCCCTGGTGGCATTTTTAACGACACCCAAATCCCGGTAGGGCATAAAATATTGGGAGAAGTTTTTTTCCTCTCCTGGCATCAGCCATGAGAAATCGGGCTGGTTGTCGGTATAGACGCCACACATCAGTTCGATATATGGACCATCCTCGTCTGTTAGGTTACGGTCCCAGGCTTGTCCGAAATCGCTATGACCCCATGTCCACTGTTTCTTTCCGGGGGAGACATGGTGATTGGCCACATGCAGCAAACCGCCTTTGGTGTCATTTTCATATCCGCCTACGAAATTGTATTTTGAATTGACGGCCATGTAGGAGGTCGGTACCGGAATGTTTTTATATCGTGAAATATCCGTGCCGGGAGAATAGTCAACTTTGTAGTAAGTTCCTTTGGCAATTGGGAATTCGGACACATCACGTTTCCCATGATCGAAAACCGCGTGAACATCAGGTGGGAAGACCGATTGGTAATCATCGTTGACCTTAACGGCAGGATTGGCCCACCAAAGGAAAGATTGGGGAAAATTGGTGCGGTTGTACAATTTTACCTTTATTTCGAGGTAAGCCTTTTCCTGATGCAGGGTAAACCCGGCCATTCCACGTGTACGGAACATTCGCTCCACCTCACTGCACCACACAGTTACGCTTCCATCTTCATTTTCTTCGATGCAGTGATCGATCGGCTGAAAAGTGGAAGGACGATGGTGCTGCGGCCAGTTGAACTCTATCCCGCCGGAGATCCATGGACCTGTGAGACCTACCAACGCGGGCTTGATAACTTGATTGTAGTATATAAAATGACGTTGTTTAATTTTGTCGTAGGCCATTTGGATACGGCCTCCCAACTCCGGCAGTACCATCAGTTTCAGGTACTTGTTCTCAAGGAAAATGGCGTTGTATACATTATCCTCCTTTTCGTCAAGAATCTTCTCAATCACCGGATGTGGATAAACAATACCACTGCTCCCCTGATAGACACGATTTTCAAGAAACATCGGATTTTTCTCCGGTTTTCCGATTCCGTAAGTCGGGATTGTTACTTTTTCGTACCAGGCTTTGACTTTCATAATTTATTGCTAAATACTTTTTACCACGAAGGACACCAAGGAAAACACGAAGGTGCGCAAAGAGTTTTAATCAATATTTTTGGTGCCCTTTGTGTTTTCCTTCGAGAACTTTGTGGTAATAATTTTATTTTTTTCTATCGTTTTGCTATTTTGACCATTACCACTCCCTGAGCAGGAACTGATGCGCAAAATTTACCATTGAATTCCCCGAGCTCTTTTTGGCGCCAAAGATCACGAATGAGCTGTTTGCCTGCAAGTTGAAGTGTTTTCCAATCCGCTGTAACTTCGGTTGTTGCTTTGCCATGATTAAATAAGCCGACAGCTTTGGACCCGTCTACCAGCTCTTTGACCATAAGGAAGCAGTTATCGGGCATCATCACTATGGTTCCGCATTTTCCCAGAGGATCCTGGTCGATTTCAATTATTTCAGGATTGCATAAAACATTAAGGGTAAATTCATCGAGTTTTGACATATCACCGCTGAAGATCAATGGTGCTGCCATCAGGCACCAAAGAGACATGTAGGAGTATTGTTCATAAGCTGTAAGTTTACACGGCTGCGGAAGGGTAAAAGTTGTGCCTATTTGTGAACCAATCATGCCGATCTGAAGATAGTCAGGATCGTTCCACGACCCAGGTTTGGAATATGCACCATGTTCTGCATTCTTTAGTGCGACAGCAAAAAAGCGGTCCAGTTCGAAGCCCAGATCGCCAGCAGTGCGCCAACAATGGCCTCCTACCTTCGTACCCCATTCCCAAACATTGCCCATACCATACTGACATAGGTTGTACACCATGTCCCTGGGTTGTTTTTTGAGAGCATCCCCCATCAGCAGATAGGGTTTTTGCATCGCATCCATGGATGGTTCTTTCCCGGCAATCCTGCCGTAAGAGCACCAATCGTACTTCAGAAAGTCAAATCCCCAACTGGCAAACCTGGCAGCATCCTGCTCTTCATGCAGATAGGATCCCGCCAGGCCGCAGCAGGTGTTAGGTCCGGGAGAGGTATAAATTCCTGCTCTGAGTCCCTTGGCGTGGATGTAATCTGTCATTGCCTTCATATCCGGAAAGTGAATATTGGGGAGTATGTTTCCTTCCTGATCCCGCAACGGGCCCACACGAGTTGAATCTTGCATGTAATTCAATGTCTTTTCTGCATTCATCCAGCAATCATCGATGTTGACATATTGGTAACCAACGTCTGCCATTCCGCTGGAGATCATGGCATCCGCAGCCTGACGCATTGTTTTGTCATCGATCCTGTTGTAGTGAACATACCAGGAGTTCCATCCCATTGGTGGTGTAAGAGACAATTTGTCACCTGCGACGATCTTAAAAATTCTGTTGCTTTTCCCTTTTGAGTTGATAGCCTGAAATACAACATTGTATTCACCCGTTGCAGGGGTTATTCCGGTAATAATGCCTGTTTTTGGATCCAGTTTCAGTTCTTTTGGCAATCCTTGCACTGAAAAAGTGATGGGGCGGTCGCCCTGACAAGGAATTCTGTAAAGGAAGGGATGACCCGGGCGGCATCCGTATACCAAAGGGCCGTTGATGCGGGGTTCAGCTTTTGGCGCTGGGGTGTAGATTTCCTTGCTATTCGAGGCAGTATCTTTGACCGCCCCAAAGGCCATTAAAGTGGTTGCGGTGATGGAAAGGCCGAGGTATAATTGAAGGAGATACCAGTGTGAGTTTTTCATCCTAATGAATTTTAAAGATTGACATTTAAGCGATATTTGTTTTTTCAATTTCTTCCAAACTCAGTCCTTTGGTCTCCGGTAGTTTTTTAAGGATAAAGAAAAACCCCGACAGACAGATGGTTGCATAAAGCCAAAAGGTGCCGCTTGCATGTAACAGCCTGTTTAAAACCGGGAAGGAATAGGTAAGTAAGAAGCAGGCAATCCAAAGGGATGTGGTAGCAATGGCCATGGCAGCGCCACGGATGCTGTTGGGGAAAATTTCGGAAAGGATGACCCAGGTTATCGGCGCAAGTGTCATGGAGTAGATCGCAATGGAAATCAGTACCAGGGCCAGGATGGCTACTCCTTTCAATTCAAAATAGTAGGATGCCCCCAGTGTGAAGAAGATGATGGCCAATCCAAGTGAACCCAGCAACATCAGATTGCGCCTTCCCCATCCATCCACCATTCGCATTGCGATCAGACAGAAGATAAGATTGACAGCGCCGGTAATGACGATATTGAACAACATGTCGTTAACAGAATAACCAGCCAATGAGAATATCTCTTCAGCGTAATTAAAGATCACATTGATACCGCACCACTGCTGGAATACAGCCAGCACAATTCCCAATAAAAGAATGGGTCGTGTCTTTTTGGAAAAAAGTGATTTCCAGTCAATTTTTGAGCTGTTCCCTTGCAGGGTCAGGCGGATTTCTGCCTCTTCTGCTGAAGCGTATTGGCTTCCCCCAATTCTTGTGAGGATTTTACCGGCGGCTTTCCAGTTCCCGGTTTTCGCCAGAAACCTGGGACTTTCCGGAATAAAAAAGGAAAGAACAAAGAAAACCATGGCAGGAAATGTGCCCGCCCAAAACATCCACCTCCAGCCGGTCTGTCCGTTCCAGGAGTGAAGGATCATCTGGTCTGTCGCCCCTTCAGGAACTTTTTCGGCGATAAGGTAATTGACAATTTGTGCTGCCAGAATGCCTAAAACAATGGTTAACTGATTGACGGAAACCAAACTTCCACGTATAGGAGCAGGGGATATTTCAGCGATGTACATGGGTGAAACAGCAGAGGCAAGCCCAATTCCCAATCCTCCGAGGAGACGAAAAACGATGAAGAGGTTAAAAGAGTTGAAGGCCCCGGTGCCAACAGCAGCAAGGGTAAAAAATAATGCTGCCAAAATGAGTGGTCTCTTACGGCCAAAACGGTCGGTCAGGTATCCGGATACCATGGCGCCGACCAAGCAGCCCAACAGTGCGCAACTCATGGCCCACCCCTGGAGGTAAGGTGAATTGGTCAGGTCGAAATACCTCTCGTAAAATGGTTTGGCGCCCCCAATAACAACCCAGTCATAGCCAAAGAGAAGTCCTCCCATTGCAGAAACCAGTGTTATGCCGATAATGAATTGACGGTCAAAGTTTGATTTGTCCACTATATTTGAGTTTAGTTGAAGCAAAACTACCATTTTCAATCACTTGATGAAATGAAGGATTTAATTAATTTATGGATTATATTATCATTTCTATTAATTTAGCAAAGAGTTGGGAATATATTTTTAAATCCTGGAATTGAGGTGCTTTTATTCTTGCATTGCAGCTGGTATTTTCCACGATCGTTTACAATATTAAAAATTCATTCATTACCTATGAAGAAAGAAGATGGATTTCCCGGACAAATAAGTTTTGTTATTCCTGAAAGGATTTTGGCCATGGTGAAGGATAACCCGCTTACATCCGATTTATACATAACGGATATTGGTTATTACCCGGAGGCCAGGTTCCATTTCAGGGAGCGACCTTCGGGAACAGCTCAGTTCATCCTCATCTATTGTGTTAGTGGAAGAGGAGAGATCCGGCTTAACAACATCCTTCATGACCTGAACGCTGATCATTTTTTTATCATTCCTGACGGGATGCCTCATTCCTATCATTCCGACGAACAAAATCCCTGGTCGATCTATTGGATCCATTTTGCCGGAAGAAAGGCGACTTCCTATTCCCGTTTTGCTTGTCAGGCACTCTCCATCGAACGGATCAAAGCATCCCGGATCAATGATCGTATCGATCTCTTTTCGGAAATCTTCCGTAACCTCGATCGTGGTTTCAGCCTCGAAGCGTTGGAGTATGTCAATTTGAGTTTGCCCCATTTGCTGGCCTCCTTTACCCATATAAGCCAGTTCAGACTGGTGAGGGAGTCGGGAGAAAATGATCCTGTAACCCAAAGCATTAACTTTATGCTCGACCATCTTACCAGGAAGCTAAAGCTGGAAAAGATTGCCGCTGAAACAGGATTGTCGGCATCTCATTTTTCGCGCATTTTTCTGGCCCGTACCGGCCATTCGCCAATCGAATATTTCATTCAACTGAAGGTGCAGAGAGCCTGCAGGTTACTCGATAATTCTGGCTGGATGATCGCAGATGTTGCACGTGAAATGGGGTTTGATGACCAGTTCTATTTTTCGAGGGTATTTCGAAAAGTGATGGGTATGTCGCCTGCCGAATACAGAAGGAGAAACTCTTGATATGCGGATATGTAAAAGTAATTTTACAAATGTGTGCATATTTGTAATTTTATATTTATAAATATGCGTATATTTGTAAAAAATAGTTTACAGATATGCTAAAACGGACTTTGTTTTTTGAGATATTACCTCAGTTGTATCACAAAAATGCCATCGTCATCACAGGCATGAGGCAGGTTGGGAAATCAACCCTGATGCGGCAGCTCTTCAATGATTTCCTGGGTAAGCGGCTGTGGTTTGACCTTGATAATCCATTGGATCAACTCGTGTTCGAGAACCTTGACTACAATGTGATCTACAATGATCTGGTCAGACTGTCGGATGTGAAGAAGGGTGCACCTCTTTTGGTTTGCATCGATGAGATTCAAAATATGCCGGAGATTACCATAATTATCAAATACCTGATCGATTATTTCGGTGTTAAATTCATTGTGACGGGATCCTCCAATTATTATCTGCGCAATCTGTTTCCAGAATCGCTGAGTGGAAGAAAATTTCTGTATGTGCTGCCGGTGCTAACCTACCGTGAATTTATGTACTTCAATGGGCGGCTGAATGAAAATCAACTGATGACAAATTTGGACGAGGCAATTCAACCGAAGTCGAAAGTCAATGTTTTGCAGACAAAGGAACTTTACGATGAGTATCTAGAGTTTGGAGGCTTCCCGGAAGTAGCCTTGACACATAACCGTGAGACAAAGAAGCAGATCCTAAAAAATATTTTTGCCTCCTTCTTTGAGAAGGACATCAAAATATTTACGGAATTGAGGGAGGTTAGGGAGTTGCGCGACCTGATTTTGCTGTTGGCAGTACGGAACGGGAACCTGATTGATGTCACAAAACTGGCTTCAGAACTGGCCATAAACAGGGTTAAAATTTACAACTACCTCGAATTTTTGGAGGGTATATTTTTCCTGCGCATGGTGCCAAAATATTCAAAAAGTATCGACAGGGGAGTCGCCGGTGGGAAAAAAGTCTATTTTTCGGATACCGGGATACTCAATTTAGTTGCCAAAGTAACCGATGGACAGCTTCTCGAAACGGCAGTAGCCAATCAATTGGCCAATTATGGGGACCTCAGTTTTTACAACAAGCGGAATAAGTCAGAAATAGATTTTATACTGAACAAAGAGATTGCTTTTGAAGTGAAGCAAAAAGGACTGGAGGCTGATTACAAAAAGCTTACGAATTTGGCAGGTGAGATCGGAATTGAAAAGAAATACGTGATTAGCAATAGTGTTTCATCTGTGGAAAATGCAGTATATCCCTGGTTTTTATAACCTTTGTATTTCCTTTGCGTCGCACTTTGTGTCCTTGGTGGTGATTATTTAAAATTTACCACGAAGGACCCGAAGGAAAGCACAAAGGAGAATTCTCATCTTAATACTTAAAATATGAAATTTGGGCGCCTCGACCAGCCAGAACATATTGATTACGCACTCCCTGCAGATCATCCCGATACTGAAAGGGTGCTTCGTAGAAACAATGCAGCGAAACCACTCAACGTTTATGTAGGCTGTGCCAAGTGGAACAAACAGGATCTAAAAAATTTCTATCCCCGCGGTACCAAAGATGAATTGGCCTATTATTCCCGTCAGTTTAATTCTATCGAGTTGAACGCTACATTTTACAATATGCCCAAACGGGAGCAGGTGATCACCTGGCGCGAAAAAACTCCTGAGTGGTTCAGGTTCTTTCCAAAGATCACGCAGATAATCAGTCACTTGAGGCGATTGAACGATGTGCAGTTGTTGGTCGATGAATATTGCGACAGCGTCATTAATTTTGAAGAAAAGCTGGGGATGGTGTTCCTTCAGTTGAACGATAATTTTGGGTATAAAAATTACGACCGGCTGGCTCATTTCATCGGGAACTTTCCAAAGGCAATCCCGCTGGCTGTCGAGTTGCGCAACACAGAATGGTTCAACAATGCAACCGTTTCAGCGGAAGTATACCGGTTATTCGAAAAACACCGCATTACCAATATACTGGTAGATACAGCCGGACGGCGCGACCTGCTGCACATGCGACTGACTACCCCCTCAGTTTTTATCCGATATGTTGGGGCCAACGATCCCATCAAAGACCGGGAACGCCTGGACGGCTGGATAGAACGGCTAAGTCTTTGGGTAGGACAGGGGTTGAGGGATATCAATTTTTTTGTTCATCAAAATATTGAGATGGAATCACCTTTGCTGGCAACCTATTTTATTGGAAAGTTGAACAATGAATTTGGGCTGGCGTTGAAGGTTCCAAATTTGGTGGATAATGGGGTCCAGTCCCATCCTGTGACACAAAACGGGTTGAGATTTGATTATTAATATCACTCTCATTTTCATATTTTTTAATGCTCTCTATCAGTTCAGAAGCAATGCCAGGGTTTATAATGCGCATCATGCTTTCTTCTGCACTACCATAGCTCAACAGGTTAATACTTCCATACCAAATAATCTTTTGATCAATAATGGCAAATTTTTGGTGTATGCCAGATTTTGGGACCAGCGTTACCCCGGAATTTTTTAATTCGTCAATGGCTTCTTGCCAGGTATTTAAATCCTTCTCTTTGTACTCTTCGGCAGGCCTGGTCACGATGATAACATTCAGGTTATTGGCATACGCAATCTTTAGATTTTTTGCCATCTGAAAAGTCCGTTTTTTTGTAACAAACGGACTTACGATTAAAATTTCCCTGGATGCATTCACAATGTCATTGGAATACACTGGCAAGAAATTGCTATTGTCAAATATAATATCAACACTTTCTGTGGCAAAACCATCTCCTTTAGCTTTGTAGCCAATAGATGCATATCCGGAGAGCCGTTTGTTATACATCTTCTCAAACATCCGGACATGAATATCTGCATAATCGTAGATCAATACTTCGTTTTTACCCTCAAAAAGCCGGTGGAGCCTACCTGCATATTGCTGCAAGGTTCCTTTCCAGGATATGGGCATGGCTAAAAATAGGGTGTCGAGCCGGGGCTCGTCAAAGCCTTCCCCAATATACCTTCCGGTTGAAACCAAAGTAAGTGGTTTGTCCTTTGGGGCATTAGTTATCAGACTCAATGTTTCCCGCGTTTCTTTTGCGCCCATTGCTCCCATGACTGAAATCACATTCGGTATTTGTTTGCCAAGTTCTTTTGAAAGAAGGTCAACAAGAGCCGTCCGTTCAGTCAAAACGATGCAATTTCTGCCATTTTCGTAACATTGAACTACATCATCGATGATAAGTTGGTTCCTAATTTCACTGGATACAATCTCAGTATACAATTCAGTGATAGACAAATCTTTCTCTTCTTTATTCCACCATGCAGGGACTTTGAAAGAGGTGAACCTGGGAATGATAAAATGGTCAAAAGGTCTTTTCCCGGCTTGCTTTTTTGCATCATCCCTGTACCTGATAGGACCACACTGCATAATTATTATCGGATGATGTCCGTCTTTTCTGGAAGGTGTAGCTGTCAATCCATAAACATATTTTGCATTCACATTTTTTAGTATCATTTCAAAACTGAAAGCCGAAACATGATGGCACTCGTCAACGATTACCATACCATAATCTTTGACACATTCTTTTACTTCGCCTTCCCTACTTAGGGATTGCATTACAGCAATATCGACAATCCCATTTAGTGTTTGTTCCCCACCTCCAATTTGCCCAATGATACTTCTGTTTTTCTTACTTTTTTTGCCTTCATAAATCTCATAGGAAGGCAAGGATTCATTTATTATCAGGAATTCAGAAGTTCTATCTTTCCATTGTGATACTAAACTGATTTTATTGACCAGAATTAATGTATTCACTTTCCTTTCGGCAATCAATTTAATTGCGGCTATCGTTTTGCCAAAGGCAGTTGTTCCACAAAGGATTCCGTTGTTATGTTCCAATAATTTATCAATGGCTTGTGGTTGTTCATCCCTCAGGGCCCCATTAAATTCAACGTCAATCTTTCTCCCTCCATTGGTCTGATCTGTCCAGCAAACTTCTACCTTAAATTCTTTGCATAATTCAGTGAGGTCTTCTTCGCACCCTCTTGGCAGGCATAAATATTGGGTTGTTTCATCAGCACAGGAAATAATCCGGGGTTTGTTAAAAGTAGACATACGCATAGCCTGAGCTCTATAAAATTCAGGATTTTTGAATGCCGCCAGGCGTTTTATCTGATTCAATGCCCTTTGAGAAAAACTTTCTTTAGGGATAAACAGCATATTGGACTTTACAACTTCTACTTTCTTAGGAAAATCAGCCTTTAGTAAGCTAATTTTTTCTTTTTCCCATGGTTTTCCTTCTTCTTCAACGTCTTTTTTCAATGTGCCAAGTTCGTTCCCATGACATAATTTTGATATAAGCTTTTCAATATCATCTTCAGAAAATCTATTGACTGAAGCTAAAAAAGCCCATTGGTCATCGTAAGGATGAAAATGTTCATCAATAAAAATACTGTTGTCATTTATTCTTGCAGCCTTTTGCAAGGGCAAAGCAATTAAATTCCCAAAACCACCTTTCGGCATGGTATCCTGATTGGGGAAAAGCCTGTCATACGATTTGAAAGTAATATCATGCTGAATGTTCATAGCTGAAGTGAGTATAGCACTTCCGAATTTTCTAGCTAATGAAGCAGATATTGGTTTCTCAAAGAAAAACCAGGCATGTGCCCCATTACCTGAACGCGAACGCTCAACTGCAACAGGAATTTCATAAGTGGTGCAAATTTCCCGGAGCGTTTTAATGTCTTTCTGCCACCCTTCATCATCAAAATCAATGGCTAGAAAATAACAGGTTTCATCCATCAGCATCGGAAATATCCCAACAACAAGATTGTTCCGGCCACGCAAATGATCATCTACAACCACCTCATTCAATACGAGATAATCTTTGTGTTTGCATTCAGAACATGAGGTTTTGGGCTTTCGGCAAATACCGGGTTGCCACTCGTTGGCACAAGCAGGCGAATATCCCGATGTTTCTTTCTTTTTGTTTTCCCACCTTTTAGCAAAAACATCATCCCGACCTCTGAAGAGGGACATAAAAAGCTTGATCTTTTCCCTTGAGTCTGACTTTTTATTTGTGGTAAAGGAGGAGCCTAAAATATTGACTGGGAATAGTTCCTTTTCAAATATTTTCTCTTCTGTCTTAATTGCGAGAGTATTACCACTGGTGATATCTGCTTTTTCGACTCCAAGTTGGATATTTAAGGATTTTATTTCTTTCCTCAGGCTATCGTTTTCAATCAGCAGTTCCTGATATTTCTCAAGCAATTCCTTAAAATCCATATCATTGATTGTAAGAATGATTGAATTACTTTCTTGCTCTATTTATTCAGAAGAACATTGAGATCAACTTTAAGTTTTGGCAAGTCAATGCGGATAATTTGCCATACAATATCAACATTAATCCCAAAATAATGATGAGCTATGATATTGCGCAAGGAATATATCTTTTCCCAGTTAATATGTGCGTTTTTTGTCTTTAAATCATCGGTTAATTTACCGACTTCTTCACCAATAACCACTGCTGTCTCGTTTATATATTATAAAGTGCTTTGAAATTTTTGATAATCAGTTATTTGTAGGTCATTTTCTTGCGTGACGATTTCAGAGAAAATTCCTTTGGAGCTAACTTTGCTGTAAAACCTCATTAAAGTAAATGTCTATTTTTCATTTAATTAGCTCCTTTTGTTTGAAAGCAATTGTAAGGAAAGAGCAGAAAATTTGTAGGTCAACCTGCAAAATTCTACAAATTCTAGGCATCTCTCTACTTGACAAACCTCCTGTAAAAGAGCTGCTTATAAACAATGATTACAAAAATGTCAAAGAACTAAATTGTAAACAACTGTCACTCAGTCTCTTTTAACGAGACACTAGTGACCAATAACAATGAAGTTCATCATCGCAGCATCAAAATCCCTATCATTTTGATAAAGTTCTTCAGCCGTTTGATAATCAGATGTATATAGCATAATCTTCTCAATGGTTTCATGCATTGAGAGCAATATATAATAGTCTTTATTAAGCATAAATTGCCTCTTTTAACACTAAAGGTTTGAAAATTGGTTTTATCCAATTTTTTGCGCAAATATCAATGTCTCTCTTGAAATTTATTTTATGGTATTCTTTTAATTCAAGTTCAAGATCGTAAAGATTTGGTGTATCAGGTTCAAAGACAACTAATATATCAATGTCACTGTCGTCAGTTTGTTCGTTTCTGGCGAATGAACCAAATAGTCCAATCTCGGAACAATGAAAATGTTTCCTGAGATAGGATTTATTATCTGTAAGAAATTTTATTATTTCATTCGATGCTAACATTTCTTGTCTATTTATTTTGTAGTAAAGGTAAAGAAAATTGCTGTTATGAAAATCTGATCGCTAATTCTCCTCAAAAAGCCTTCCGACGGTTTTCATGGGTAAAAACATTTTGTGACTATCGGGAAGGAGGATAAAACCATATTTGGTATAAAATCTAGCGGCTTCATCATCCAAAGGGTCAACTACCACTGCAAAGGAGCCGACCGATTGTGAAATTTCATGGCTTCTGTTTAAAGCATCTATCAATAGCATCTTGCCTATCCCGGCTCCCTGGAATCTAGCATCTACGGCTAATCTTCCAAGAAGGGTTGCCGGTCCTGAACTATAGGAAACAGGTAGTTTGTTTTTATAATTTTCGGGGATTAGTCCCAGTGGGATGCTGTTGTTTGAAAAGGTATAATATCCTTGAATTAACCCGCTGACATGGTCTACTGACACGAAACATGCCGAAAGCTTTCTTTTAACATCCTGGCTTGCCTGTGTCTTTATGTAGGTATCGAGTAAAAATTTTCCACAATTGAAACCTGATGTCAGTGTCCGGTGATCGTGGGAGAGGATTACAGTGGTTGCCATTATTCAGCGCCCTGTTTTTTGTATTGACTGACTGCGGACCGCAAAGCTTTATTTGGCTCCGGAGGATTTACCAGTGCATTGAAGAAAACTTCATTGTCCCTTTGGGATGAGAGAATTGTTTCAGATTTTTGAATGATCGCCTGAGCCTTCTCGCAAACCGTTGTTACTACAAAATCGGAAAGGTTTTTGTAACCACCCAATAGTGCGGCTTTTTCAATCATTAATTTTTTATCCTTGGATAATCTTGTATCAAACCGGGCTTTCCCTTCCTGTTCAGTTATTGATTCCATTGCTTTTGTTTTTTGTAAATGTACGGATAAACGCCGTACGAAGCAAATATTTAGTATGAAATTTCATGGAAGGTCAAAGGGTAATATTTAGTAAATGAGTTGTATACCGCCAGAATACCATTATAGGTTCTCAGAAGTGCATTGAACCTGACAAGATGTCCGATTTAGGTAGTTAGAAATTGATTGCAGGTGGTTAGATGTCTTCTGACAGCAGCCAGAAGTGAAATATATATGGCCAGATGTCAAATGGAGGTAGTCAGAAATGGTTTGAACCTGGTTAGAAGTCAATTGGAGGTAGCCAGAAGTGCTCTTGACGTAATCAAAAGTTAATTGACGTAATCGTGAAGGTCGAGTGGGATGATGATCAAATAATTGAATAAATAAATCAAGAAATTAGTTTGTTTTTCATTAGATTTGTTAACCATTATTACCAACCGAATCACATTAAAAAGCCAATTGACAATAAAATTAAAATGCAAAAATGCAAAAATATTCAGTAAACCAACACCTCATCGAGACCCTTTTAGCTTGGGTCAACTCAGGAGAAATTGCAATTCCTGAAATTCAGAGACCTTTTGTTTGGGATAGTTCTAAAGTTCGCGACTTAATGGATAGTCTTTATCAGGGATATCCCATCGGTTATGTAATTGCCTGGAGAAACCCGAATATTCGCCTTAAAGACGGCAGCATGAGTGAAGGGAAAAAAATTCTGATCGATGGACAACAGCGGGTTACAGCCTTGACGGCTGCCATCCTTGGACAATATGTGATCAACAAAACATACGAAAGAGTAAAAATTAAAATTGCTTTTAATCCTATTACTGAGAAATTTGAAGTTCAAAATCCTGCTATTCTGAAAGATAAAACTTGGCTCCATGATATTTCTGAAGCAATTAATGGCAAAACGGATTTATTTGAAGTTGCAGACAAATATTTTGAACTTAATCCCGATGTAGACAAAAAGATCGTTAGGAACTCTTTCTCAACACTTATCAATATTCCCAAGAAGCAGATTGGATTAATTGAGTTGTCGCATGATTTGGATATCGAAACAGTGACTGAAATCTTCATTAGGATCAACTCAAAAGGTGTCGTTCTGAGTCAGGCAGATTTCGTAATGAGTAAAATAGCTTCGAATACAGAGTACAAAGGAAACGAGTTAAGAAAGGCAATTGATTATTTCTGTCATCTTGCCATCTCTCCGGAATTTTACAAACATATCGTTGACAACGATAAAGAGTTCGTCAAAACAGATTTTTTTCCAAAAATTCAATGGCTAAAAGTTGAAACTGAGGATTTATATGATCCAGACTACAATGATCTTATTCGTGTCGCTTTTACTTCACAGTTTAACCGGGGCCGACTTTCTGATCTGGTAAGTCTGTTGTCTGGTAGAAACTTTGAAACCAGAACCTATGAAGATACGATAGCAGAATACACATTTCAAAAATTAAAAGAAGGTGTTTTTAATTTCGTCAATGAAGTCAATTTCAAACGTTTCTTGATGATCATTAAATCAGCTGGATTTATTTCACCTAAGCTTATTCGATCACAAAATGCAATCAACTTTGCTTATGTGGTTTACCTTAAATTGAAAGAATTGGGGGTAAATTCAGTAGCAATAGAACGTTACGTTAGACGTTGGTTTGTCTATTCCGTTTTAACAGGTCGCTACTCAGGATCTCCGGAAAGTTTGTTTGATTACGATATTAAACAGATATCAGAAAAGCCATTCAATGAGTACTTGAAAGAAAAGGAAGATGGTGAATTATCTGAGGCCTTTTGGAATTCATCATTACCACAAAGTCTGGATACATCCGTTGCAAGTAGTCCATTTTTTCATGTTTTCTTAGCATGTCAGGTTAAGGCAAATGACAAAGGATTTTTGTCAAGAGATGTAAAAGTTAGTGATCTTATTTCATTACGAGGGGATATCCATCATCTTTTCCCGAAAGACTATTTGAAAAAATTTGACCTGGATCGCAGCAAGTATAACCAGATTGCGAATTATGCATTCATGCAATCAGAGATAAACATCAAAGTTGGTAACAAACCGCCAAAGGAATACTTTGAAATATTAAAGAGACAAATGGCTAACAACAATAAGTTGGTCAGCGGTCTTTCTTCAGAACAAGAACTCAATGATAACCTTGAGGTGAATTGTGTTCCACTTGAAATTATGGAGATGGACATCAACAATTACTTTGACTTTTTGACATTGAGACGAAAGCTTATGGCGACAAAAATTAAAGAGTATTATTTCTCGCTTTGATGAAGGATGGAAAAACTCTATCGCCCAGTTGTTGATAGAATTGGCAAATAGAACTATTAATCACATGTAGAGCTTATTCGAATTACTCGTGATTTCAAATTAGAAAGTGAAGCAATTTTTGATAGAGATAATAGGAAAATAAATAGAAGAGCATTACCAAATTACTTGAAAAATATCGCAAATATTCATTTTCGGAACGCGACAACGGTATCCCCTTTGAGCGTTTGATGCATGCGTATTTGCTTACCGACTCGGAATATTCAAACAAACTTAAAGGGTTTGGTTGTGGAGAGAGTTTCATGGTAAAAATGATTTAGTCGGTAGCGATACCGGTATTGATGTTGCCACGTTTGCCATTGGTATAAGATGTCCGGAATTTCTGGGCTTTCAGCAAAGCCGGTCGTAAATTGGCAGAGTTGCGTATCAATTGCGAAAGGGTACCGCCACTCACAGAAGTAACTGTTTCCGGCGCCGTGGCATTGTAATTTCTTGACTCCGTGCCTACTGGCTCCAATTTATACCATGTTGAAAAAATGCGCTTTATTAGGAAAGACTAGAAGGAAACAATGCTTTACAACAGCAAAACAACTGTTCCCAATATTCCTGGAAAGGATTACGAGTATGTCGTCAATGACAAATATACCATCGAATAGATCATGGAGCGTTATCATATATCCATCCATAAGGAAAGTGGCATTAGAAACGATCCGAACGATTGGGCAAAGGAGGTTGGCAATCCAAGGAATATTTTGGATTTGCGTTTATGCATCATCCATGAGAGTGTGCAGACGGTGGATATTGTGGAGGGTTTACCAAGAGTAAAATTTGAATGAGATCATAGTTAAAGTAAATGCCATTATTGAAAATAAAAAATAAGACTATGGCTAAAAACCAAATAGCTGTAAATGAGGGATTCAATGAAATTTTGCTTTACACCACACCCAATGGCAAAGTGAAAATTGAAATCTATTTGCAAAACGAAACGATATGGCTAACCCAGCAGAAAATTGCCGATTTGTTTGGAGTACAGCGACCAGCTGTTACCAAACACTTGAAAAATATTTTTGAAATGGGAGAATTGAAGGAAGAAGTGGTAAGTTCCATTTTGGAACATACCACTCAACACGGCGCCATAGCTGGAAAAACGCAGGATACAAAAGTTAAATACTACAATCTTGATGCAATCATTTCTGTTGGCTACCGTGTAAACAGTAGTCAGGCAACCGCATTTCGTATTTGGGCTACCGAGCGTTTAAAAGAATACATCATCAAAGGTTTCACCATGGATGATGAACGGCTCAAAAATCCCATCAATATTTTTGGCAAAGATTATTTTGAGGAACAGCTTGCCCGTATCAGGGACATACGCAGCAGTGAACGGAGATTTTATCAAAAAATTACCGACATATACAGCCAATGCAGTGCCGATTATCGTGTGGAAGAAAAAATGACCAAGGATTTTTTTGCCACGGTTCAGAATAAATTGCATTGGGCAATTACCGGACAAACAGCTGCCGAATTGATAGCAGCAAGAGTGGACAGCACAAAAGACAATATGGGTTTGACCACCTGGAAGAACTCACCCAAAGGAAATATTAGAAAGACAGATTTAGGGATTGCCAAAAACTACCTGAACGAAAAGGAATTGAACGGCTTAAACCGAATTGTGACAATGTATTTGGATTATGCTGAAAATCAGGCACTGAAAGGCGTAGTAATCTACATGAAGGATTGGGTTGAAAAGCTGGATGCATTTTTGAA
This sequence comes from Prolixibacteraceae bacterium, assembly GCA_023229575.1. Taxonomy (GTDB): domain Bacteria; phylum Bacteroidota; class Bacteroidia; order Bacteroidales; family Prolixibacteraceae; genus CAINVV01. The sequence goes on along the minus strand of JALNYZ010000004.1, from coordinate 137,415 downwards.
GTTCAATGAAGAAGCTGTTTTGAAACATCAAGGTAAAGTATCCCACGAAGTTGCTTTAGCCCTTGCTGAAAGTGAATTTGAGAAATTCCGCATTGTACAGGATAAGATTATTGAATCGGATTTTGATATTGAAATAAAAAAACTGAAAAAAAAAAGTTAAAATACTTATGAAGCATATTTTTCTTCTATCATCGGCTGTGTTATTGTATGTTGCCGGATTCTCCCAACCCATCGATCCCACCAAATACAGCGCTCCGGTCAAGGTTGCCTGCATTGGCAACAGCATCACCTATGGCTCCGGAATTCCAGATCGTCCGCGTGATTCCTATCCCGGTCAGCTTGGAAGGATGTTGGGCGACAAATGGATCGTCCGTAATTTCGGAGTTGGAGGGAGAACGATGCTAAAAAAAGGCGATTTTCCTTACTGGAAAGAGAATGCCTGGGTAGAGGCAAAGGCGTTTCTTCCGGATGTGGTGATTATCAAGTTGGGTACCAATGACACCAAACCGCAAAACTGGAAATATGCAGGTGAGTATTTATCCGATAGCCGTGAGATGGTAAAGGAGTTGAAAAGCCTCGCATCCCATCCCAAAATATATTTGTGCAAACCGGTTCCTGCCTACGCCGGTGGCCGGTGGGGCATCAATGATTCGGTTATTGTACATGGGGTTATTCCAGCTGTGGAAAAATTGGCAAAAGAGGAGCATCTGGAAGTAATTGATCTCTATTCTGCCCTATCGGGAATGGCTTCATTGTTTCCGGATCAAATTCATCCCAATGCTGAAGGTGCCGGAATAATGGCCCAAACCATTGCCCAAAAGCTAACGGGGAGAACCATCACGGTAGTGAATGCGCAATATCCGGGAAAAAAGTCAGCATGGCATGGATTTGCACGATATGATTTTCAGCTCGATCGTCGCGATTGCCGAATGATCGTTCCGGAGAAGGCAGCGCCGGGCAAACCCTGGATTTGGCGGGCCCGTTTCCCTGACTGGCACTATGAGATGGATAGTATCCTGGTAAGGAAAGGGTTTCATGTAGTTTATATCAATACCGATTATCTCTTTGGTTCGCCTAAATGTGTGGAGGTTTGGAACAGCTTTTACAACTATCTCACTACTCAATATGGATTGAACAAAAAAGCGGCGCTGGAAGGGGTAAGCCGTGGTGGATTGTACGTTTACAATTACGCAAAGAAATATCCGGAACATGTGAGCTGCCTGTATGCGGAAGCGCCGGTTTGCGATTTTAAGAGCTGGCCGGGAGGGAAAATGCGTTCGAAAGGAGATGCTGAATCGTGGAAGCAGTTGCTGGTTGCCTACAATTTCAAAGACGAAGATGAAGCCCTTGCTTACACAAATAATCCGATTGATAACCTGGGAAAGATGGCAGCCGCCAATGTTCCTGTTTTTCATTCCATTGGATTAAATGACAGTATCGTTCCCAATGAGGAGAACAGTTTTGTCCTGGTGAACCGTTACATACGTCTTGGAGGTCCGGCGATGGTTTACACCAATACATTGGGAAAACAAACCCTGCAGGGACATCATTTCCCGATTGACAACCTGAAAGCGGGTGTTGATTTTATCCTGAACAGCTATCCACAGGTTCCGCTTCCGCCGGATAGCCGGAATTATCATAGTTACCGTAATAAACTTCACAACGCCCAGATCGTTTTTGAAAGGGAAAAGCATGGGAGGGTGGCCTTTCTGGGTGGATCGATTACCTTCAACGGTGGTTGGAGGGACAGTATATGCGCCTATCTGCAAAGGCGCTTTCCAAATACAAAATTTGATTTTATTGCTGCTGGTATTCCATCTATGGGCAGTACACCGGGAGCCTTCAGGTTTGAAAGGGATGTGCTGGTGAAAGGAAAAGTTGATCTGTTGTTTGAGGAGGCAGCTGTCAATGACCGGGCCAATGGATTTTCTACAGAGACACAGGTGCTTGGAATGGAAGGGATTGTAAGACATGCCAGGGAATCCAATCCCGCCATGGATGTAGTAGTGATGCATTTTGTCGATCCTGAGAAGATGGCAGATTACCGCAAAGGGTCAGTGCCCCTGGAGATTCAAAACCATGAGAAGGTGGCTGCCCACTATGGGATCCCATCCATCAACCTGGCCAAAGAGGTAACCGACCGGATCGACAATGGCGAGTTCAACTGGGAAAAGGATTTCAAGAACCTGCATCCTTCCCCTTTTGGCCAACATATTTATTATCAATCGATGAAATCATTCCTTGATTTTTGCTGGAGTGGATTCGTTGCCGAAGATGACAAAGTGGTTGCCTACAATCTTCCTGGTAAGTTGGCCGAAGGGAGCTACGACAAAGGGAAATTGATTCCTGCCGTTCAAATCAAACCGGCCAAAGGATGGAAAATTGTATCCGACTGGATTCCATCCGACAAGACCGGTACACGTCAGGACTTTACCCATGTCCCGATGCTGGTAGCCGAAGCCCCAGGCGGGATACTGAATTATAGTTTCGAAGGGAATGCTGTTGGGATTGCAGTTGCCGCTGGGCTGGATGCAGGCATCGTCGAATACCGGATCGACAAAAGACCCTGGCAAAAACAGGATCTGTTTTCGGCCTGGAGTGCCCAGCTACACCTGCCCTGGTTCTACACACTGGCCTATGGTTTACAATCCGGGAAACACCTGCTTAAATTAAGAATTTTGGCAGAAAAGAATTCTCAAAGCAAGGGTACTGCCTGCAGGATTAGGTATTTTTTCGTTAATCAATAGCAGGTAATATTTTTTGAATATACGATGAGTTATCGTATATTTGTGTTTAGATAAAGATACACAATGAAATAAAAGATGAAAGTAACAGCAATAATTCCCGATGAACTTGTCAAAGAGACCCAAATCCTGTCGAATGCTAAAAATATCACCGATGCTATGATCATCGCCCTGAAAAATTATGTTTCTCTTCAAAAGTTGAAAGCGATGGGCGAAGCAGTAAATAAAAATCCCTTGCAATTTAGCTATACAGCGCAAGAAATCAGAGATTTAAACAGACAATAATGGACCTAATTGTTGACTCCTCTGTTTGGTTTGAATACTTTAAACGAAATGATCCATATTATCAGGAAGTACAGAACAATTTAGATGTTTTGAGTATCAAAATAATTGATCCGATTGTTGGTGAAATTTTGCAGGGAGCATTAAATCAAAATGAGATCAATTTTATCAGAGAGTATATTCGATATGTGCCAAGAATTGAGATTAGGGATTTATTTGAAAAAGCAGGTGAATATTCGTACGAGAACAAGCTTATTTCAAAAGGCATTGGCTTGATCGATGCTTGCCTGATTTATGCAACAATTGAAACTAACTCATTTCTTTGGACACTGGATAAAAAAATAATCAACTTTTTGGATAAAAAATATCTGTACGAATAAGCTTATATTTTTCTGAGCGATTGTTTTATTTCCCTCCATTAATCATCCCCGAGACAATGCCTTTCGCATTTCTCAGTTCGGCGCAGATAACGCCAGCCAAATGGAAGAATAAAAAAGCATAAATCAAATATTTGATTCAACTTACACCAAGTATTTTTGCTGAGTCATTTCTATCTTGAGGAAACCACACACCTGAAACCTGTATGCTCCAAACTGGTATCCCAGCTTGTTTTCATGCGTGCTGCGACCCTGAAACCCGAGCAATATTGGTCGGTACAGAGGAAAGATCCTCCGCGGACTACACGTTTTGGTGCGTTGGGTTCATCAGGATCGTAAAAGTTTTTTGGTCCCTGGGGGTCTGTTACGATACCTTGTTGAGCGCAAATTGCGTAGTAATCCGGACGATACCAGTCACTGCACCATTCCCATACATTTCCGGCCATATCATATAAACCGTAGCCGTTGAGGGGGAAGGTCATTACTGGTGAAGTCCTGTCATAGTGGTCCTTTATGGTATTGTTATCCGGAAAATTACCCTGCCAGGTATTTGCCTTTAAATCTCCCTGATCGATTGGTTGGTCTCCCCATGGGTAAATTGAATTAAGCCTTCCGCCCCGTGCTGCATATTCCCATTCGGCTTCTGTGGGTAGTCGTTTCCCGGCCCAGGTAGCATAAGCCTGTGCATCTTCCCAGGAGACCTGGACTACCGGATAATTGTCTTTTCCTGTAATGTTGCTTTTTGGTCCTTCCGGATGACGCCAGTTGGCACCGGCTTTCCATTTCCACCATACGGATGCATTGTCTAAGGCAACAGCCTCTTTTGGCGGGGAAAATACAAGTGATGAGGCAACCAAAAGGCTGTCGGTTGGCTTTGGGGTTCCGCGTGGAACTTGTTTCCTTATCTCCTCCCAATCAGGTTTCTTCTCCGCAGTGGTGACATAGCTGGTGGCATCAACGAAAGCCCGAAACTGGCCATTGGTCACTTCGTGGCGATCCATGTAAAATGAAGAAATCTGCACCCGGTGTTTTGGAAATTCATCGCTTCTTCCCCAGATAGAATCACCTCCCATGACAAAGTTTCCACCCTGAATGAGAACCATTTCCTCTTTGTTCCCATGAGTTGGAATCACCCTTCCGATATCGGACGAATCCGACATTTTAAGGTAGGGCCTGGCAGGTAAATTGTTGGTGCAACAACTTAATGATGAGTCTTTCCTAATCGAATCTGATTTTTGTGTCAAATTTTTATTTGCGGGTTTTGGTCCGGACTGACATCCAAAAATAGTCGAAAGCAGAAGAATGGCCGGGAATATACTTCCCGGGAAATATTTCGGATTAATGCTTTTTATATTCATTGAGAGGTTTTATTTGCACTATTCGAAAGCACTAAAAGATGCTCATGAAATTCCCGGTCTATCAGGATTTGGCTCCAACGAAATAGTGTTTGTTTTCTGCAAAGAGCAGGTTGAAAGAGGTGAGGGAGCCATAGATTCGGGTGATGTATTGTTGCATGTTCACCTTCTCCTCGTCAGACAAACCCGGATGGCTGTTGATGTTTTGTTCGAGTACCCGAAGCCGGTCCCTGAGCATGACAATTTTGTGAAAGAAGCTCTCAATTGGAATTTCTTTTGGCTTCAGCGAAAGGTTGGCAGGTTGTAGGATCATATTACCACCCAACCATTTATCTCCGAGCGGTACTATCTCCTGAAGGACATTATGCTCTTCCAAAACGTAACGGATCGTTTTCTCCACTTCGGCAAGGGTGAGCGAATTTTTCGGCTTTTCCACGGGAGTCTCTTTTACCTCCAGATCCTCGTTTCTTTTGGTGATTTCGATTTTACCTCCGTGTTCAAAAAAAATCTCATAGGAGGTAATTTTATTTTTGCTGACTATCCCCTCACCATACCGGGGATGTTCTACTCGGGTTCCAACTGCAAGTTCTTCCATTTTTTTAGGGTTTTTGTAAAGGTATAAACTCTTTTTGACTCTCCAAAAAGGTCTTATCCAGCTCACTTTTAATACACCACATGTGCTGCGAATTTGATATGAACATATAAAAATTCAGCCATTCGCACAAACTTCGTTTGTTTAATACCCAAAGCGCCGTTGGTCCAGTCGGTCTGTTCGTGCATGGGATTTTTTAGTTGCCATGCGGTCACATTTTTCATGGTTTTTTTGATGCTTCTGGCAGCAAAAAGTTTTTTGGTATTCTCTGTTTTCGCAAAATTTGCAAAGCCAATTAAAACAGGGAATCACAACTTATTATAAGAGCGCAGTTGCACAATAGAACTTATAAAAGTCCAGGGGGGTGCAATTAATTACTGAATAAACTGATGGAATCGGCTTTTAGACCCGGAGAAGAAGCCTTTAGTATAAGTTTCCCCTTTTTATTGGTGGCTTGGACTATCACGAGGCACATCCCGCTAAAGGCCCTTCTTTCTGTACCTTTCGCAGGTTCGAGGCTCATTGGATTTCCGTTGGCTACCCCTGCAATGGTTCCTTCACCTTCCAGCTCAAAATGGATGAGATGATCTGCATTGGGGACCAAAGTCCCATTTTCATCGGTTATCCGGACCGTTACAAAGGATAGGTCCTTCCCGGATGCCAGAAGCTCCTTCCTGTCGGCAACAAGGTGGATTTTTTCAGCTTCACCGGCCGTCTTCACTTCATCCGTCGTCACAAGTTTGCCGTTAATGAACCCTTCTGCTTTCACAATGCCAGGTACAAATGGAACTTTCCAGCGAAGCGAAAGTTTGTTGGTGCTTTTGAAATTCATTGTTTCCAGTGATTTCCCGTTAAGTGACAGACGGACCTCGTCACAATTGGTATAGGCAACCACATCCACCATTTGACCGGGTTTCCAGTTCCAGTGCGGGAGAATGTGCACCATCGGTTCCTTTGTCCACTGACTTTTGTAGAAATAGTAGCTGTCTTTCGGAAAGCCACAAAGATCGAAGATGCCAAAATAGGAGCTGACAGCTGTCTTTTCGTATGGCGCCGGTTCTCCCATGTAATCGAATCCGGTCCAGATGTACATCCCGGCCATCCATGGCCGCACATTTACTGCCTTCCAGGCCTCCTCGCAGGTCGTTCCGCCACTGGCATCATCGAAAGCGGAGGTTTGTCCGTCAACAGAGGTTTTGGCCAAAGAGTCAATGGGGAGATGATAGACCCCACGGCTATCGAATTGGGAAGTCGTTTCACTGGCCAAAAAGAACCAATCCGGATGTTTTTGCCTGATCTCATCATAGGCATCGATGGAGTAGTTGAAACCAACGACATCAACGGCTGCAGTCATCCCTTTTTTGTCGGCATCACGCACAAAGTTGAAGGCGGACGTGGTAAAACGTGTGGTATCATATTTTTTGATAGTGGCAACCAACTCCCTGGCTATCTCACCGCCATTGGTACTGCCGGGAAACCATTGCTCTTTGATCTCGTTGCCAATGCTCCAGAAAATAATGGAGGGATGGTTCCTGTCGCGCAAAACCATATCGGAAATCTCCCGTTCGTGCCACTCTTTGAAATAGTTCTGAAAGCCATAAGGAGCAGCATCCTTGCCAATATACCAACAGTCAAATGCTTCATCCATTACCAGAAATCCTATTTTGTCGCACAACTCAAGAAGTTCAGGGGCCATCAGGTTGTGGCTGCACCGGATACCATTGCAGCCCATGGATTTGAGCAATTCAAGCTGTCGCTCCAAGGCACGGTAATTGAGGGCTGAACCTAGTGGACCAAGGTCATGGTGGTTGCAGACTCCTAATATTTTTACGTTTTTTCCATTCAGAAAAAGGCCACTGTCTGTCCTGAAAGCCAGGTACCGGATGCCAAATTTTGTATTGTATGTATCTTTGAGGTACTTTCCTTCAAACACTTTTGTTTCAAGTTGGTAGAGATTGGGATGCTCCTGGTCCCAAAGCAACGGGGTTTTCAAATTAATGACTGCATTTAGTTCGGACCTGGAACCCGGATCTATTTTAGCGACCCGGGAATGGGTGGCAACTTCCTTTCCTGATTTGTCGAAAACACTGGAGATTATTCTGATATTGGTCTTTTCCGATTTGTCATTGGCAATTGTGGTAACGATATTGATCATAGCTTCCTTTGAAGTCACCCTTGGTGTAGTTACAAAGGTTCCCCAGTGTGAGACATGTACCGGTGCGGTCCGGATAAGCCATACGTTCCGGTAGATACCGGCGCCTGTATACCAGCGCGAATCGGGTTGTTTTGAATTGTCGACCCGGACTGCAAGCAGATTCTCCCCTTTGTGAAGATAGGTTGTCATATCGTATTGGAAAGAGGCATATCCGGAGGGGCGGGTCCCAAGCAGATGACCGTTGACAAAGACCGTACTGTTCTTGTAGACGCCGTCAAATTCAATGAAATATTTGCTCTCATCAACGTCAGTAATTTCAAATATTTTCCTGTACCAGCCAATTCCACCGGGAAGTAATCCACCCTGGTGACCGGAAGGATTATCCGGTTTGAAGCTCCCTTCGATGCTCCAGTCGTGGGGCAAATCCAGGCTTCTCCATTTTGCATCGGAAAAGGAATTCTGTTCAGCGCCTGGAACATCTCCCAGATGAAATTTCCAGTTGGCATCGAAATTTTCCCTGCCTGCCGGCTGTGCTTCGAGTCTTATGGTTGACAAACAAATCAACATCAATAGAACAAATAATCTCAAGTGCATGTTGTATATCTTAAATATTGTGGTTCTCTTTTCCTTATGTCTTTTGTGCAATCCCATGAATCTTATGCGTTGAAAATTAAGTATTTACCACAAATGGAACGCTAAGTATAATTTGACATAATTTCTACTTATTTCTATTTATTTCCTGATTTTCAGATGCACATATTTGATCCTTACCCTATTCCAGGTATAGGTAATATGCACCGTCCCATCGGCCACCTGCATCGGAGCGCTCCATTTTCCTTTGATATTGGCCGAGGTGTAAATGCAAACATCCGGATGGTTTTCGTGTGTCCCGCCGAACCAGGCAGCTAAAAGCCCCTCGTTTGTCTCCACAATTGTAGAGGCGTGGCAGGAGGGGAAGGGAGCGGTTTCGTAGATGAATTCGGCAGTCATCACTTTGGCAGAGATGTTTTTTTGGGCTGATTGTACCCCAAATGAGCAAAAAATCAGGGCCAATATCACCGGTAGGCATAATTTGGTAGCAATTTTCATGACAAACATTGTTAAGAGTTGTAGTAGCAAGACCCTGGCAAATCCGGAAAGCAAAATTGGATCAGCCTAAAGTTCTATTTAACCAAGGTAATTGTTTCTACAAGAATTTGATTCGTAATGCAACTTTGTTGACTTTCCCAACACTCGTTTTAGGGATTTCATCAGCCCGCTGAACTTTCATGGTAATGGCTTCCCGCGGTAACACCCCGGAATCAACACTTGCCTTTACAATATGGATAATATCCCTGACATGAAAGTTTGCACCTGGTTTAGGGACAACAATCGCCAATGGGATTTCTCCCCAGTTGAGGTCAGGCGCCCCGATCACTGCGACTTCCGAAACACCTTCGTATTTGGCGATCACATCTTCCATCTCAAGGGAACTGAGCCACTCTCCGCCCACTTTGATCACATCCTTGGTGCGGTCGGTTATCCGGATGCTACCGCTGGAGTTGACACAAGCCACATCGTTGGTATGCATCCATCCCCCTTCCCACAATTTCTCGGAATGTACGTGGTCTTTCAGGTAACCCTGGGTTAAATAGGGGGCACGGACGATGATTTCGCCAGCCGTTTTATCGTCACTTGGAACGTCCCTGCCTTCGGTATCGACCACGCGTATCTGTGCCAAACCAATGGGGCGGCCTGTTCTGGAACGAAGGTCGGCTTGGTCCGCTGCCGGGAGCCTGAGTTCCTCTTTCGAAAGTTGTGACAACGATAGGACAGGACAAGTTTCCGACATTCCGTACCCTCCAAAAATGTCTATTCCACGCTTCATTGCATCAATAGTTAAGTCCCTGGAAAGAGTCGCACCGCCTATAACACATGTCCAGCGCGAGAAATCACACTGTGCGGAGGCCGGATCTTTCAGGAGCATATTCAGGATAGTTGGGACGCAATGGCTAAAGGTTACTTTGTGCGTGTCGAGCAGTTTTAGCAGCATTGCCGGGACATATTTTCCGGGATAAACCTGCTTGATTCCCAGAAAAGTTGCGATATATGGGATTCCCCAGGCATGGACATGGAACATCGGCGTCAGCGGCATGTAGACGGATCCCCTGTGCATGCGGCCATGAACTTCGTTTGCAGTGAGAGCAGCGGTAGTGGAAAGCGTGTGAAGTACCAGTTGCCTGTGCGAAAAATAAACCCCTTTTGGAAGACCGGTAGTTCCGGTAGTGTAAAAGGTAGTTGCCCTGGTGTTTTCGTCAAAATCCGGAAAATCAAATTCAGGCGATGCATCAGCAAGCATCTTCTCATATTCCCCTTCAAACAGGAAATGATTTCTGAATATCTCACCGCCTTCATCGATCAAAATAAATTTTCTTCCTTCGGCAATACGACCGCGGATACCTTCCAGCAAAGGAAGAAAGTCTGTATGGCAAATAATCACATCGTCCTCAGCATGGTCGATGGTATAGACCATTTGTTCGGGCGACAGCCGCACATTGATGGTGTGAAGCACTGCCCCAATCATCGGGACCGCATAATAGGCCTCAAGGTACCGATGTGAATCCCAGTCCATTACAGCAACAGTATTGCCCTGGATGACGCCGATGGAGGTCAATGCATTGGCGAGCCTGTTCACCCTTTCCTTCCATACTTTATAGGTGATGGTAAGCTGATCCCGGTAGATAATCTCCTGATCCGGATGATTGGCCAGTGGCGCATCAAAAAGTTGTTTGATCAGTAGTGGATATTCGTAGGCCGATTTTGTTTTTTCAATTAAATTGCTCATAACGATCAGTTTATTATAGTTGGTTGATGTAAATTCCTTTCTAATTCCGCATGGCTTCAAAATTAACAGGAAGTTTTAAAGAAAAAATTGTTAAAGCAGATTTCTGACTATCTTTATTTTTCATTTCCAGTATTTCTCGCTTATATTCCGCTTGATCCGGAGATACCTGCAGACAGGGTAAACTTCAACAAGGAGGATTCGGCAGGAAAGATATTGACAGGGAGTAAATCACCTCCCTACTACGATCCCAATTGCCTTATTACATGATCCCCTCTACCCTGGATGTGCTTGATGCCCTTCCAATGACCCCGGTCAGAAAATAGACAGGAACAAACTCCCTGCACCGGTATTACCCCCTTTCCTGTTCAGTTGAACGGGAGATCATTTGCACCTATGCCACCCAAATCACTGAATTTGATTTGGTCAAAATGGGGGATTATTCTGCCGTAAATGACAATTGTACCTTGCAAACACACCTTTTTGAGGACCGTGTAATGAAAATGTCTTATGTGGATATTGGCAGGGGATGTAGTGTTGACAGTATGTCTGTCGTGCTTTATGACTCTATAATGGAAGATCAGTCAGTGCCGGAACCCCTCTCAGTATTAATGAAAAGCGAAACGCTGCCAGCCTATACGGTCTTTATTGGTGCACCGGCAAACAAAAGGTGAATGATTTAATAGGGGCCCAGGAATTGGATTAAATTCTAAATTTTCAAACCTTGGTTTCGAAGTATTTTCGGATAATTTCTTTAAATTCAGTCACGGAGAATGGTTTTATGAGTAAATCTGTAAAGCCGGCATCCAGTACTTTTCCCCTATCCCCTTTCAAACTTAATGCTGTTTGTGCAATGATAACCAGGCTCTTATTGAACTCCCTGATTCTTCGGGCAGCTTCATATCCGTTCATTTCAGGCATTTGAATATCCATCAATACAAGGTCGACATCCGGGTTCGTTCTGCAAACTTCAACAGCATCAGTTCCAGTCCTGATCTTCAGGATCTCGCTCCCAATTGATTTGGTCAGTTTACTAAGATACAGGTAAGAGATTGCATCGTCTTCCGCAATTACAATTTTCAGTCCACGGATATTTAGCTTTTCCCACTCCTTCAATTCATTTTCTATGTTTGTTGGTTTGTCAATTTTCTGAGGGACAAATGGAATAGCAAAGAAAAAGGATGAGCCAGCCCCCAACTCACTTTCAACCCAAATTTTGCCGCCCATTATTTCGACAAATGCTTTTGAAATTGCTAATCCGAGTCCGGCTCCTTCGTAGTTGCGCGAAAGGGATTCACTAACCTGCCTGAAACGTTCAAAAATCATTTCCCGCTTGTCTTGACGAATGCCAACCCCTGTATCCTTTACGGAAAATTCAAGAAAATTCCCTTTTCTCACATAGCCAATTTCAATGAAGCCCTTGCTGGTAAATTTGATGGCATTTTTGACAAGATTGGTCAAAATTGCATATAGTTTCTCCCTATCTGTCCAAACATTTGACTCAAGATCGGAAAGTCCTGTATGATAGATCAATTTTACACCCTTTTTAACTGCCTCAGGTTTGAAAAAAGTGTAAATATATTTCATCTGATCGTTGATGACTGTTTCAGTGTTTAAAACTTCGATATGGCCTGCCTCTACTTTCGAGATGCAGATGATGTCGTTGATGATGTTCAACATCCTTTTGCCACTTTCTTCGATGATTCCGATATACTCCAGTTGCTCTTGTCCCGAAAGTTTAGGTTCCTTCAGAAGCTCTACAAAACCAAGAATGCCATTCATCGGGGTTCGGATTTCATGACTCATGTTTGCTAAAAATGCAGATTTAAGCAGTTCGCTCTCTTCGGCTTTTTCCTTGGAAAGAATCAATTCCTTCTTTTGATCCACAAAATCATTGAATAACGCACCAATTTGTTTGAACTCCCCAGGACATTTTTTTAACTCACTGACCTGGCTTGGATCTTCAGATTTAAGGATGTTAGTCACTAATTTTAAAGGTTTTGTCACCCACATTCTAAAGGCAAAATTAATGACGAGCCAAGTTATGATAATGGAAATCAGCATGGTCAATATCATATACAAAGAGGTGGAACGGTACAATTTCAATAGATTTGAGGAACGCTTGAAGTAGATATAAGCAAACGTTTTTTTGTTCCAGTCATGCAGCGGCACATTGGCAGTGGTCAGATATTCACCTTTGTCTGGAATTGAATCAACTGCCAGATTAAGCGTTGCGATTGCTCCATTCAGCCTGGTTTCACTTGAAGCTAAAAAAGAGGTCCAATTTTTCGCTAAAATCAGGTATCCCCTTGGGCGCGTTAGCAAGTGGGTAGGGTCATTGTCGAGATGAATGGAAGCAGTAGAGACATTGAATAATCCTTCAGGTTTGACCAGAAAGAAATCCAATAACCTGGCTTCTTTGATTTTGTTCAAAATCTCTTCGCTGGCAAAGTTTCGTGAGGTTACAGAGGGAAGGGATACTTCATGAATAAGATGAAAGGAAGAATCATAAACTGCAACATAATCTATCCTGAAGGATTTGAGAATGGTCGTTATATTGTTGGCATACCAGGCCGTGTCAGGGGAACCCATTTGAGTAACAAATTCGTTCCAATAAGTATAGTCATAAGCAACCTGGTTAAGTGTCTCACGTTTATTCTCAAGAAGCGCATTAATTCCATTCTGAAATTGTATTTCTGACTCTTTTAAAATCAGCTTTTCCTGATTTCTGGTAGTAAGATAGAGTCTTAGCAGCAGGACCAAAAAAATTAAGCCAATTGTGTACAACAATAGATTGATCCGGCTATGAATGGGGAAATATTTCATTATTGATTAATTTGCTAATAGACTTACAATTTATGGTTAAAAAACTTTTCAACAGAAAATTTCTTTGTTATACCGAATTTTCAGGAAATTATATTCAGTATTATAGTTGAAGAGGTAATGCGGGATCCTTAACTTCGTATTGGCGATACATTTATCGTCAACACAACATTTATCAGGGAAAGGGAACCCCCAAATTGAATCGGGTCTTCGGACAAGAAATTAGTTCTGAGTATAATCAAACAGCGCTAATTCAACAAAACCTCCAAATTATTTTAAGTCAATCGGTTTAATAGACAAATTTAGTATTTTATTTTTATTAAAGAATGTAACACTTTGAGATATCAGATTAATAATTCCTGGGATGTTTCAGTTGGGGGACACAGAAAAAAGTCACTTTCTGATCTTTGTTCGATTTTCGAAAAAGGGAGTAGGTGTATAACATTGGGACGGTTCGGTCGTATACAAAACAGATTTCCGGAACAGGACGATGCCAAAAATCGTTTACCTTCGATAAGAATTGAGAGATGAATTTTGAGCAAATTATTTGAAATCTGAAACCGGTTTCAGGTTGTATGTAACTTTGACGAAATATTATTAAGAAAAGAAGGTGTGATGGCAGTAAAATCAGATACTCAAAAAAAAGAAGAAACGAAGGGCAAGTCAAATATTTTCGCTGTTTTGAAGCCATACAAGCTTATGATTTTTAGCCTGATCGGATTTGCCATCTTAAGCAATACCGTGAACCTCTTGATTCCCAAAATTGTTTCCCACGGCATCGACGATTTCTCCAAAGGTATCTTCCGGTATCAAACCATTGTTGTTGAATTTTTGGTCGCTGCATTCATCATCTTTCTCTTCTCCTTTCTCCAGGGCCTGTTGCAGACATACGCTTCAGAAAGGGTTGCCCGCGACCTTCGCACCCAACTTGCCGATAAAATATCCAACCAGGGTTATGCATTCATTCAGGAGGCAGATCCTTCGAAATTACTGACGAATCTCACCTCTGATATTGATTCTGTAAAGATGTTTGTATCGATGGCCATTGTCTCACTTGCAACCTCTGTGTTTATAATAATTGGGGCTACAGTACTCTTGATTTCAATCAACTGGAGACTGGCTTTGGCCGTTCTTACCATTATCCCGATTATAAGCGGGGCATTTTTCATCGTTTTTCGCCGGTTAAAGGATCTGTTTAAGAAGAGCCGTGAGATCATCGACACACTCAACAAGGTGATCAATGAAAGTATCCTGGGAGCAGCTTTGGTGCGCGTTTTGAACTCCCAAATGCTTGAATACAATAAATTTATGGAAACCAATTCCCAGGCACGGAATCTGGGAATGTCGATCCTGAAACTTTTTGCTACCCTTATTCCGATCGTAGTTTTTGTAAGTAACCTTGCCTCGCTTACCATTCTGGCCCTTGGAGGCCATTTCGTGATCACCGGCTCAATGTCGTTGGGTGACTTTGCCGCTTTCAACTCCTACCTTGTGATTCTTATCTTTCCTATCATCATCATCGGCTTCATCAGTAATTTTGTGGTTCAGGCATCTGTTTCCTATGGAAGGATATGTGAAGTGATTAACGCCAATGAGATCCGGGATAAAGGTACAATCACCTCCTCATTGACCGGTAAATTAGAGATGAAAGACGTTTCGGTCTATTATGGAGGAAAGCCCGTTTTGCAAAATATCACTTTGTTGCTTAAACCCGGTACCAAGACTGCCATTATCGGACCTACAGCTGCCGGGAAAACCCAGTTGCTCTATTTGCTCACTGGCCTAATTCATCCCTCCTCGGGAACCATCGAATTTGATGATATCAACATTGAGGCGTATGATAAAACGACTTTTCAACGCCAGATTGGATTCGTCTTTCAGGACAGCATTATCTTCAACATGAGCCTTCGCGAAAATATCGCATTCAATGAAAAAGTGACGGATGACTCTTTTGCAAAGGCCATTGAAACTGCCGAATTGAAGGATTTTGTTGAAACCCTTCCCAATGGATTTGAGACAGTCCTGAGCGAGCGCGGTGCAACACTCTCGGGCGGGCAAAAGCAAAGGGTAATGCTGGCCAGGGCACTGGCGCTAAATCCGAAAATTCTTTTGCTCGATGACTTTACCGCCAGGGTTGATACTCAGACTGAGGAAAAAATTCTTAACAACGTTGTGAAAAATTATCCTGGAATTACATTGCTTTCTGTCACGCAAAAGATTGCTTCAGTGATGAATTACATGCAGATCATATTGATGGAAGAGGGTGAAATCCTGGCAAGCGGCACACACAATACCTTGATGGGGAGCTGTCCTGAATACGTTCAGATTTTTAATTCGCAACGCAGTACCAACCATTTCGAAAAAGCATGAATGAAGGCAAGCTTACCATTGAAGAAAAATTTTGAACAAGGCTGTTAAAAACTATTCTGTGTCAAATGAATTACAATCTCAATTTAAAAAAGGAGCAACAACCGGGCACTAAAGCAGGTACAACGAATATTTTCAGGCAGTTACTGACATTGATGGGCGAAGAGCGTAAAAACCTGTGGATTGCCATGATTTTTATTTTTATCAATGCAGGACTAAACCTTGTTGGCCCATTCGTGATGGGGCGTGCAGTGGATCAGTTTATTGTAACCAAACAATACGACGGGGTGCTCCGTTATTCGCTGATCCTGTTTGGTGTATATTTATTGGCCATGGTGAGCGGCTATACCCAAACCCAATTGATGGGCAGGGTTGGACAACGTATGCTCTATAATTTGCGAAATTCTATTTTCAACAAGCTACAGGAGCTTCCGATCGATTTTTTCAACCAGAATAAGGCAGGTGATCTCATTTCGAGGGTGAACAGCGACACGGATAAAATTAACCAGTTCTTTTCACAGTCGCTGGTCCAATTTATCAGCAGCATTTTTACCATGGTCGGGGCAGGTGTTTTTTTGCTTTCCATCAACCTGAAACTTGGACTGGCAGCCCTGTTGCCGGCGCTGGTACTATGGTTTTTTACCCGAAGTATTTCGCCCTGGGTAAAGAACCGGAATTCGGTGAACATGAAGAGCACCGGAAGCTTAAGCGCTGAAATTCAGGAAAGTTTGAATAATTTCAAGGTGATTGTTGCCTTTAATCGTCGGGATTACTTCCGCAAAAGGTTCGAAGATGTCAATGCGGAGAATTACAAAAATGCAGTAAATGCAGGCATTGCAAACAATGTATTTGCCCCTGTATACGGATTCTCGGCCTCCATTGGTCAAATGGTTGTCCTGGCATTCGGCATCTACCTGATAACAACCGGTCAGTTTACGGTAGGCCTTCTGATTAGTTTTTTGGCCTACATCGCGCAGTTTTACAATCCACTCAGGCAGATTGCCTCACTTTGGGCAAACTTCCAGGTTGCTTTGGCTGGCTGGGACCGCATCTCACAGATTTTGTTGTTGGAAAATAACCTAAAAGTGTTAGATCGATCCAACAATGAAGAAAGTTGCTGTTTGCTTTCGTTTCGCAATGTCTCTTTCTCTTACAATACTGGGAATGAGATTCTAAGGAATGTAAGCTTCGATTTGGAACGAGGTAAGACCTATGCATTTGTTGGGCCCACCGGTGGAGGCAAAACAACAACGGCTTCGCTCATGGCAAGGCTTTATGACCCAACATCAGGTAAAATTCTGTTTAATGGTTTGGATATCAGATCTATGCGGCCAGACGAGCGTTCGGAGTCAATTGGCTTTATCCTACAGGAGCCATTCCTTTTCAGTGGGACTATTCGCGACAACATCCTTTACGGGAATTGCCGCTACAAGGACATCTCCAATGACGATTTATCGAAAGTGCTGTCGGAATCCGGCCTGGATGGATTACTGGAACGTTTTGACGGAGGCCTGATGGCAGAAATAAAATCCTCCGGCGACGGGATCAGTTTGGGGCAGAAGCAATTGATCGCATTTATCCGGGTGGTCTTACGAAAGCCAAAACTCCTGATTCTGGATGAGGCCACTGCAAATATAGATACCGTTACGGAGCAGTTGTTGGGTGAGATACTTAACAAACTACCGAAATTCACTACCCGTATTATCATCGCCCACCGCCTGAATACCATCGAAAATGCAGATGAAATTTTCTTTGTAAATGCCGGATCTGTCAACAAGGCCGGATCACTGCACGATGCTGTTAATCTCCTGCTCCATGGGAAGAGGGAGAGCTGAATAGGGATTCAAGTCTTGCCCTTCGATGCAAAAAATAAAAAATCCCCCCTGATATTTGGCTTTCCCTAAATTATTTTTAGTTTTGGGGAGGATAACAAAATCTAACTGACACAATACAATTATCGAAAATAACCTGCGGGTATTGAAAGAGTTAGGTTCAATCCGGAAATTAAATTTTGGAACTAAAGCTGTATCGAATTATTTAAACCCCTAACAATGAAGTTTATGAAGAAAGTTGCCTTGATTTTGTTGGTCTCTTTTTGTTTTGGGACACTTTTTGCCCAAGAATCGATTAAATTGCAAAACGCTGGAAATGATGCGTTAAATGCAAAAGATTATGCCACAGCCCTAAGCAATTATGAAAAGGCAATGGCAGTATGGGGTACGGCTCCTCAGGATTCAGTCATGTATTACAATTGTGGGTACTGCGCTATTCAGGTTAAGGATTATGACAAGGCGATTAAGTATTACAATCTGGCCGCAGCGCACAATTACAAAGCAGCGGATGCCTCCTTTAAAGTAGCTCTCCTGTATAAATTTCAGAAAAACAACGAGGCCTATTTAAAGGCCGTTAACGAAGGTATTGCCAAATATCCTGACAATGCAAATTTCAAAGGGGAGCTTGCCAAGAACTATTTGATGGAAGGTGTCGGACATTACAATGGAGGGAATGGGGTGCTCAAAGCTGCCATCGATAAGGTAAATACCAAGAAATTTAAGGATGCCAATGATCCAGGGTACAAAGCAGAAATTGCCAAAGCCAGAAAAGAGTTTAGCGATGCGATTCCCTCCTTCGACAAGGCTATCGAACTCAATCCTGCCGATACCAAAGCCAAAGAGTTGAAAGCAGCCTGTGAAAAGCAGGTAAAAGCCTTATAAAATTCTGGACTGACGAATTTTCTTAAAGACTAAAAAGGCTGGAATCGATGGATTTCAGCCTTTTTGATTTTTCTTGCTTCTGAAAGATGCAACAAGATAAAATCGCTTCATTTTGGAGATAAGTCAAAAGATTTGTAACCTTTTCTTCTATCTGGGATCTTAAGGGTAAAATAGGAAACTTAAATTTTATAATTATGGACGATTTTGCATTTTACCTGGTATGGTTGGGCTTTTTTGCCAGTATTTTATTGGGATGGTATTTTTACCTTCAGGCGCGGCACAAAGAGCGGATGGCGCTGATTGAAAAAAACGCTGATTTATCTGAGGTTTTTAAAGCACGGGAAAATCGCTTCCCTTGGTTAAAATTGGGAATGACCATTACCGGAGTAGGGTTTGGTTTCTGCATGGTATTTCCATTACGTGAAATCATTGGAATACAAAATTTTGGAGCTGAAATGGAAATGGCGATCTTCGGTTTTATGATGTTTTTTGGCGGACTTGGTGCTGTGATTGGACATTTTATCGATAAACCCAAAGAACGGTAACCATCCAATGGATTCGGTTTACATCCAAAGAGTTTTAAACGGCAGCTCAGACGATTTCAGGTATTTTATACGGAAGTACAAAGACCTGGCATTTTCAGTTGCTGTTTCTGTTGTTAAAAACGAATTTGAGGCCGAAGAAATAGTTCAGGAAGCTTTTATCAAGTCATATAGGAACCTCTCTTCTTTGAAAGAAAGATCAAATTTCAAAACATGGTTTTGCCGGATCCTGATCAATGAAGCGTTTAAAAGGCTCAAGAAAATGAGGGAAGAGATAGTATTGCCAACCAATCAAATTCTTCCTGCAATTGAAGATTTTGAAGATACGTTCAAAGGGTTGAATAGTGATGAACAAAGGTTTCTTGTGGTCGAATCGCTTAAAAAAATCCCTTCAAAAGAGTGCCTTTTATTGCAATTGTTTTATTTGGAAGGGAATAGCGTTGATCAGATAACGAATCTTACAGGATGGTCAGAAACCAATGTAAAAGTAATATTGCACCGGGCGAGAAAACATTTATTGGTTGTTGTGAAGACGATGATGGAAAGTGAACTTACATGGAGTAAAATATGAGCATAGAAAAGGAAGATAAATTCATCAAAGAGCTGATGGGTAAATCCGGGGTGAAAATGCCTTTCGATGATTTTGAAGAAAAGCTTATGCAGCAAATTCATAGAGAGGCGAAAACTTCCCATTCATTTTTGAAGGATGTCAAATTATCCTGGTTCTTCTTTGTTGTTGGGACATTGTTTGGATTGGTCTTAAGTATTGTTGTTGGAGAAATGAACAAAACCATTTTCGGTTTTCCGGCTCAAAGATTGGGTCTGGTCATTCAGGCCATAGTCGTAATTTTTTTATTGCTCCAGTTTGACAAATTAATCAGACTGACAAAAAAAAAGGACATTCTATAAAAGAAAATGGAGAATTTGGCTTTCATAGCTCCTTTTTGGTAATTTTATGCCAAGTTAATGTTGCACTTGAACTGAGAGTATTACTTTTATACCTTCAACACAAAGCAAACATCAAACAATAAAAGTTATGAAAAACAGAAGAGAGTTCTTAAAAATTTCGGCAACGGGATCACTTGGCATGATGCTTCTTAGTTCTGCCACAAGTTTTCCGGGTGTTTCGGAGGATAGTAAGCGTTTTGGCGTTGGCATTCAGCTATACACCATCAGGGATGCCATGACTGCCGATGTGCGCGGTACCCTTAAAAAAGTATCAGATATTGGCTACAAGAATCTGGAACTTGCAGGTTATTCAGAAGGGAAATTTTATGGCTTTTCTCCTTCAGAATTCAAGAAGATTGTCACCGATTTAGGCATGGTTTCGCTCAGCAGCCACTCTGCAGTTGAATCGAAAGGTATTACTGTTGAAAGCGCAAAACTTATGGCCGACGCTCATGCGGAACTGGGTGTGAAATATTGCATCCAACCATGGATCAACGATGAGGATCGGACCATTGAGAAATACAAAAAAATGATTGGCGACTGGAACAAAGTAGGTAAAATCATGAAAGGAGTAGGAATCCAGTTCGGCTATCACAACCACAATTTTGAGTTTGTCAAAATTAACGGAGTAATCCCTTATTATGATATTTTCATGCCTGAAATGGACAAAGACCTAATTACCATGGAGTTGGATCTATTCTGGGCATCAAAGGCCGGACAGGATCCGATCGCTATGTTCAAGAAATATCCAGGCAGGTTCCAATTGCTTCATTTTAAAGACATGCGCACCAATCAACCACCATTCTTTGAGGTGATTAAAGATGATATCTGCAGTGTTGGTGAAGGGGTTATCGATTTCAAGAAGATTCTGACTGCCAAAGAGACAGCTGGAATGAAATATCTTTTTGTTGAGGATGACAATCAGGGTAATGGAAAACCGTTTGAAGGGATTGAAACCAGTATCAAAAACATTACCACCAAGATTTTGAAATAAATTTTGCGAGTGTTATTAGATAGGGAGGTCGATTTCGGTCTCCCTTTTTTTGTGCTTCCACTTTTGTTCTGAAGTTGAAAAATGTTATACAGGAGAGATTTTCGTTTTTACCAAGGAGGTGTTTTATCTGAATGTATTTGGCAATTACCCCCATCCTGAACAGGGGGGTGTATTAAGAATAATTACTAATAATGAAGTTGGGTGGTAATATTCATCGCATATAAATGCATAATGTATATTTTTGTCGCCAATATGCATTATTAAAAATCCTTATTTTTATGATTGACAAAGGAGTAACTACATTTATGGTTCTGGCAACCAGTCTTGTCATGCTAATGACACCGGGCCTTGCATTCTTTTACGGAGGTTTGGGAAATAAGAAGAACATTCTGAACATCATGATGCAGAGTTTTGTCTCACTGGGGCTGACCACTGTTTTGTGGTTTAGTTTTGGATATTCACTCTGTTTTAGCGGCACCCTGGCCAACGGAACTGATTTCTTTGGTATAATAGGAAATTTGGACAAAGCTTTTCTACACGGAATTACACCTAAGACAATCATGCCAGGCAAGGCTTTCCCTGAATATATATTCTTTGCTTATCAGATGATGTTTGCCATCATTACTCCTGCCTTAATCACCGGGGCTTTTATCAATAGGGTAACTTTTAAAGCCTATGTCTTCTTTTTGATTTTTTGGCAGATATTTGTCTATTACCCCTTTGTACACATGATATGGGGAGGCGGAATTCTTCAGCAGTGGGGTGTACTCGATTTTGCAGGGGGAATTGTTGTTCATGCTACCGCCGGTTTTGCAGCGCTTGTCGCTACAATTTATGTTGGGAAAAGAAAAGGGGGCGAACATCAACCCAATAATATTCCATTGGTTGCAATTGGAACAACATTGCTTTGGTTTGGCTGGTATGGCTTTAATGCAGGGAGCGAACTCGATATAGATGATATTACTGTTGCTGCTTTTATCAATACAGACGTTTCTGCTTCATTTGCGGCGGTTACGTGGTTGTTGATTGAATGGAACAGCGGCAAAAAGAAACCCACCTTTATTGGATTGATGACGGGAGCCGTAGCCGGACTTGCGACCATAACCCCGGCAGCCGGTTATGTGACAGTAGGATCGGCGGCCATCATAGGGACAATGTCTGGTTTTGTATGTTATCGCGCAGTTGAATTTAAGAACAGCATGAAATGGGACGATGCCCTGGATGTTTGGGGGGTACATGGCGTTGGCGGTGTTTTTGGAACCATTTTGCTGGGGTTGTTTGCCACAAAAATGATCAATCCGGGCACGCCAGACGGACTGTTTTACGGAGGTGGGTTTGAATTATTATTCAAAGAGTTATCAGCGCTTTTGGTCGCTATAATTTGGGCAAGCTCTTTCACTTGGGGAATGCTGCATGCGATTGACAGGTTTGTTGAGGTCAAGGTAACTGACGCAATACAAAAAAATGGGTTGGATTTTCATATTCATGGTGAAACCGCAAGGGTTATTTAAATAAGCAGAATTATAATTATATTTGACTATCTGGAGGAAATATTCTCTTAGGATTATATTTATGTCATTGATATGATGTGAATTCACCAAATGTCGCATAAACCAATTAATTCAGCCATGGAAAACAATGATCGTCGTCAGTTCCTGAAAAAGAGTATGATCGGTCTTTCAGGGGCAGCGCTTATGCCAACGCATTTGAGTTTAGCTGCAGGTAAAGCCGATCATTCCGGCCTTCCGACCCGTCTGCTTGGCAAAACCGGCATAAATACCCCGTTAATAAGTATCGGTACAGGTAATGTTACCGGTACTGGCATCGTAAGGGCAGCCTATGATGCCGGGGTCAAACTCTTCTTTTCTGCCACCTATTACGGGGAAGGAAACAATGAAATCCTTGTAGGTGAAGGCCTGAAAGGTTTGCCCCGGGATTCTTATGTGATCGGAACGGCCGCTATTCCTGACGGAATTGATAAAAGAACAGGGCTCCTCTCAAGTTCATTCACTGCAGAATCGTATTTGAAAAAGGTTGAGGGTAGCCTGACACGTTTTGGACTGGATTATATTGATATTGTACTTTTCCCTTTTGCCGCGAAGAAAGAAACAGTTCAGCATGAGGCTGTTCTTAAAGCATTCGAAACAGCCAAAAAACAGGGCAAAATACGTTTTGTTGGTATTGCATCACACGGCGGTACCGTAGAAGCGCTTGATGCCGCTGCTGAAGCCGGCATATATGATGTGGCAATGATTTCCTATAATTACAAAATACAAAACCTTGAAGCTTTGAATGGATCAATTGCCAATGCTGTCAAAGCAGGAATGGGAATTGTAGCCATGAAAACCACCGCAGGTGTTTTCCGGGATAAGTCAGGACCAGCTGTCAACACAGATGCCGTTATCAAATGGGCATTGCAGAATAAGAATATTTCATCTGTTGTTTCAGGTATGACGACAGTAGATCAATTGAAGAAAAACCTCTCCATGATCAATAATCTGAAATTGACGGATCAGGAATTGAAGGACCTGAATCTGGCTGGTCTGAATGGAGAACCAACACTCTATTGCCAGCAGTGTCAGAAATGCCTTTCCCAGTGTCCGCATAACCTCGATATCCCTACCGTGATGAGGAGCTACATGTATGCCTATGGGTACAAGAATCCTGAGCAGGCCTGGCATACGCTGGCAGAAGCCGGATTGGCAAACAGGGTTTGCGATCAGTGCGATATTTGCCGGGTCAAATGCGCCTCAGGGTTTGATGTCAAAGCCAAAATTTCTGATATCGCCAGATTGAAGGATGTTCCGCTCGATTTTCTGCGGGTCTGATTTCATGGTAGGTCAGAATGTTTTTGGATGGATCGGATATTTGATTTGTCTAAACGCTGATTTTTGAATTTTCAACTTAATTCTGCGATCGGTATTCATTTGGTGTATACCCTGTCGCGTTTTTAAACAGCCTCGTAAAGTGTTGGGGATATTTGAACCCTAATTCGTAAGCAATTTCATTCACCGTTTTATCGGTATTAAATGCCTTGTTTTTGGCAATATCAATAATCTTGTTGTGAATGTATTCCTTTGCAGCTTTTCCGGTTTCTTTCTTAATCAAATCGCCAAAATAGTTGGCCGACAGATGGAGCGCTTCTCCAAAATAAGCCACAGAGGGCAATCCTATTTTTTGAGGTTTGTCAGATGAAAAATAGCCATTCAAAAGTTCTTCAAACTTTTCTAAAATGCCTTTGTTAGCATGATCTCTCGTAATGAATTGGCGGTCATAAAAACGTTCACAGTAATTCAGAAACAATTCAATGTTGGAAGTAATTAGTTTCTTGCTATGCTTGTCAATATTTTGTTGCAATTCGAATTCTATTTTTGAAAAGCAGACCATTACAATCTGCCTCTCGCGTTCAGACAAATGCAAGGCTTCGTTTGCATTGTAGCTGAAAAAGCTATATTCATCAATACTTTTGGCAAGAGAAGTCCCATGGATCAGGTCAGGATGAAACACCAAAGCATGTCCTTTGGGCTGATACACTTGTCCGTCAGTTTCAATAACCATCATTTGTCCGGGTGCAACAAAAACCAGAGTGCCTTCCTGATAGTCATAGTAATTGCGGCCATATTTTAGATCTCCGCATTTTACATCTTTCAGAAAAATGCAATACAAGCCATAATTTATCCGAACATTCTTTTCACCACCCCACGATCTTGGATTCGCTTTCGAAAAATCAATTACACTAACCAATGGGTGCAACGTTTCGTGATTATTCAAGGCATTGTATTCAGTTACCGTATCAAATCTGAAGATCCGTTCCATATCTGTTATCGTTTTTCTGAAGCAAATTTAATCATTCCATCATGGCTGTAACCATTCCAAAAGTGCAATCAGTAAAAATGGTAGAGGATTCAGTAATCTGTATACCAATGCCTGATTGGCAAGTTCTTACATTTGTCGAATAATAAAACACTAAAATGAGAAATGAGAATTACGATCAAAAACTCGCACGATTCGCCAACGCTCGCTTAGGTTGTAAGAAGTGTTCAAATCAGGTGTATTCCCTTCTTCTATTTCTGAGCGTTATTAGTCTAACCTCGTATGCCAAAAACAAAGAGAAACCATTGATTATTCGTGACCAGGGAAGCTTTGCCGTTGGCGGAACCGTGATTACGAATCCCGGTACTTTCAATCCATACAATCAAACCCCGGAGGGACAAACTTTTCATGGGGATCACGCCTATGTTTTTTATCAAATTCCGGTGAAAGCCCGCAAATATCCATTGGTAATGTGGCATGGCATCGGACAGTTTTCCAAGACTTGGGAAACCACACCCGACGGGCGGGAAGGATTTCAGAACATCTTTTTGCGCAAGCGTTTTCCTGTTTATCTGATCGACCAACCCCGAAGAGGTGATGCCGGTCGCAGTACTGTAGCTGGCACCATTAACCCAACTCCCGATGAACAGGGATGGTTTGGTACTTTTCGCGTCGGTATATGGCCCAACTATTTTGAGGGAGTACAGTTTTCGCGTGACACAGCAACGCTTAATCAGTATTTCCGCGCCATGACGCCCAGTATTGGGCCTATTGATGTGAATGTCAACACAAATGCTGTTTCGGCGCTGTTCATTAAAATTGGCTCGGCAATTCTTGTTACGCATTCACATTCAGGTGGCATGGGTTGGGCAACCGCCATCAAAAATCAAAATATAAAGGCTATCGTCTCCTATGAGCCGGGAAGTGGTTTCGTATTTCCCGAAGGAGAAGTGCCTGCACCCATACCCATGGCCGGAGGTACACTCACCGCTTTGGGGGTACCTTTATCTGATTTTTTGAAGCTTACCAAAATCCCGATAATTATCTACTACGGTGATAACATCCCCGATAAACCAATCGGTAACCCGGGCCAGGATGGATGGCGGGCACGTCTTGAAATGGCAAGGTTGTGGAGAGATGCCGTAAACCGGCATGGCGGTGATGTTACCGTAGTGCACTTGCCTGAAATTGGCATAAAAGGCAATACCCATTTCCCATTTTCAGATTTAAATAATGTTCAAATAGCCGACTTAATGTCGAAGTGGTTAAAATCAAAAGGGCTGGATAAGTGATTGTCAAATTAACGCTGTCAAGTCTATCGACGTTGACAGGTTAGGCACTGCAGACTTGTCAGCGTGCGAAGCTCCTGACAACGTCAAACGTTCGAATTAAAAATTAACTAAGACGGAAATAAAAAATGAAAATTAATATAAAAATCTATTTTTTGATAATCATGGCTACGTCAATAAGCTTCATTTCGTCAGCTCAAACCAAACCGACCAATCCTTTTGGTCTGGTTTACCGGGATGCCATTAATGAAAATGTATCAGGAAAGGTGAATATCCATCCTGTTACCTATAAACTGAATGGCATTGATATTTCTGCCAATATCTACACACCCGCCAACTACGACTCGTCGAAGAAATATCTGGTGGTGGTAGTGGCCCATCCCAACGGCGGTGTTAAAGAGCAGGTAGCCGGAT
This sequence comes from Prolixibacteraceae bacterium, assembly GCA_023229575.1. Classification (GTDB taxonomy): domain Bacteria; phylum Bacteroidota; class Bacteroidia; order Bacteroidales; family Prolixibacteraceae; genus CAINVV01. The sequence continues at coordinate 111,185 of JALNYZ010000004.1, read as the reverse complement.
TATACGCACAGCGTTTGGCAGAATCAGGTTACATCACAATTGCTGCTGATGCTTCGTACCAGGGAGCAAGTGGTGGACAGCCCCGTAATATGGATAAGCCTACCTTTCGAATTGAGGATATTCGTGGAATGGCTGATTTTATCACCCAATATGCAGGCGTGGACGCCAAACGCCTGGGCTTATTGGGCATTTGCGGAGGAGGGGGCTATGCATTGAAAGCTGCTCAAACAGACAAACGATTCATAGTTGTGGCAACTTTGAGCATGTTTAATTCCGGGGTGGTAAGGCGCAACGGATTCATGAATTCCGGACTGTCCACCATTCAGCAGCGATTAAAACAGGCTACTGAGGCACGTGCAATGGAAGCTGCAGGAGGGGAAGTGCGCTACGTTGGCGATGTTAAAATGACGGATGAGGAAATCGCTAAGCTGCCGTTTGATCTGTATCGCGAAGGTTTCGAATATTATGGCAAAACCCATGCACACCCCAATTCCACCTTCAGGTACACCATGAGCAGTCTGCTCGACCTAATGGAGTTTGATGCTGCCTCGAACATGGATTTAATCAATCAGCCACTTTTGATGATGGCGGGAAGCAAAGCCGACACCTATTACATGACTGACAGTGCATTCAACCTTGCTACAGGCACCAGGGAGAAAGAATTATTCCTGATTCCGGGAGCAACCCACATTCAAACCTATTATGTTCCTGAATATATCGCTCAGGTAATGAACAAACTCAATGAGTTTTTTGGTAAATATCTAGATGTAAAATGAATTAATAAATTATCCCTATGAAATACCCATGAGACAAATATCACACCAACCGAAAATGAATATGTGGGTATTCCATGTGGCAATTAAAAAACAAATTATATACACATGAAAACAACAATTCTTGGACTGTTTTTATTCATCTTAAGTGCGCAATTATCCTTCGCACAGAATTTTGCAACAAAGAGTTTCACGGCCTCAGAACAGGAAATAATTAATCTTTCAAAGGACAAGTGGCAGTGTATGTCGGACAAAAATTCAGACACCCTGGCAAATCTCTTTCACGAAAAAGCGGTGTTTGTTCACATGGGAGGATCCTGGGGGAAAGAACAGGAGATCAATATCATCAAAAGTGGCGGAATCTGGTACAAGAAAGCGGATATTCATGAGGTATCTGTAAATATAATTGATAATACAGCCATCCTTTTAAATAGAATCGATCTGTTAGCCGTTGTTGGTGGGAATGAAGTGACTAATCCATTTATGGTTACAGAAGTCTATGTGAAACAAAACGACAGTTGGAAATTAGGCTCGCTATCGTTTACCAGGCTGATGACACCTCCCGCACGTTAAACAATCAATTAAAACATAAAGATGAAAAAAACATTAACAGCTCTTGCCATCCTAATCAGTTGCAACTTACAAGCTCAGCAAACAGTCGTCAAAGATGGTTCAGCGGTGGGGCCTAAAGTTCAGACAGCCTCTGGAATCGTGCGCGGCATGAAGGACGGGAATGTAGATAGTTTCAAAGGAATTCCTTATGCAGCAGCGCCGGTTGGTGAATATCGTTGGCGTCCTCCTCAACCCGTTGCAGCATGGCAGGGAGAGCGAGATGCGGGCAAGTTTGGTGCGAATTGCGCTGCGGCAGGATGGGGTGGCCCTCCCGGATCCATTCAAGCGGGCTCGTCTGAAGATTGCTTGTTCCTAAATGTATGGAGACCTTCCGGAGCTGCAAAGAATGCAAAGCTGCCGGTTATGGTATGGATCCATGGTGGCGCCTTCGTGATGGGTAGCGGCTCCGGTACTGGCGTTGAAGGTCAGTTTGCCAGGCAAGGAGTCATCCTGATTACCATCAACTATCGCCTGGGGCGCCTCGGTCATTTTGCATTCCCTGCTTTGAGCAAGGAGCATCCGGAAGAACCCAAGGGCAGTTACGCCTTTATGGATCAGATTGCCGCACTAAAATGGGTGCAGCAGAACATCGCCGCGTTCGGGGGCGATCCTAAAAATGTGACCATTTTCGGTTTCTCTGCCGGTGGTGTTTCGATACATTCACTGCTTACCATACCAGCCGCACGAGATCTTTTCCAAAAGGCAATCAGCCATTCCGGCGGCGGCAGGGACGGGGTTTTGACGGGCAGGCCGATCAACCAAGAAAATGCAAGTCCTTACTATCCTGTATCAGCGGAAACAATCGGAATAAACTTTGCCCGCAAACATGGAATCGAGGGCACAGATGCGGCCGCACTCGCCAAATTACGCGCCCTGAAAGTTGAAGAGATTGTGGACGGAGGACAGGAAACGGATGGTCAGGGAGGTCCGCGTATCTATTCAGGCCCGATTCTCGATGGGAAACTGGTTGTTGAGACTTCCGAGAGTGCCTACAAGGCAGGCCGGCAGGCACGCGTTCCGCTCATGATTGGGAACAATAGTGCGGAAATAGGTGGAGGCTTTGTGAATGCCAGCAGTTCAAAGGAAGAACTGTTTTCAAAGTTTGGGGAACTTAAAGATGAGGCAAAAGCCGCCTATGATCCTGATGGGAGCAAAGAATTCGCTGAGGTGCAAACAAGCTTTAATACGGACAAGGTATGGGCAGAGCCTGCACGGTTCACCGCAAGTTCCTTTGCTGCCGTTTATGAACCCGCTTACATTTTTCTTTTCTCTTACGTACCTGCTTCCATGAAGGAGCGGATGAAGTTTGGTCCTGCACATGGAACCGATATTTCATTTGTTTTCGATAACCTGGGAAGAGGAGGTTTCGGACCGACTCCGCCCCCTCCAACACCCGAGGACAAAGAGGTAGCCAAGATGATGAACGTCTATTGGGTAAACTTCGCCAAGACTGGCGATCCGAATGGTAAAGGTCTGTCGAAATGGCCCGTTTACAGTCCCAAAAAGAACGAGATCCTCGATATCCAATCCGATGGCAAACCGGTCAGTAAACCTGATCCAAGGAAAGCGAGACTGGATGTGATTGAAAAGGCAGTGAACATGGGAGATAAACTACAACCAAATGGCATTTAAGAAGTTTATAAAACCGCTAATCGCAAAATTGCTGGTGATAGTTGTTGCAATAGGTAGTCTTTCTCTTCATCTTAACGCTCAAAATAAAATGAGTACCGACCAGCAACTCACTGCAAAGCAGCAAAGTATTGTTCCGATTGCAGCATACGCAGCCAAAGGCGAACTGCAAGCATTAAAACCAGCACTGAATAAAGGATTAGATGCCGGATTAACCGTCAATGAAATCAAGGAAGTACTTGTTCATCTGTACGCCTATTGCGGGTTTCCGCGCAGCATCCGGGGATTGCAGACTTTTATGGAAGTGCTCGACGAACGAAAAGCCAAAGGAATCAACGATAAAATAGGCGCTGATGCATCGGCAAGAAAAGAAGAAGCCAGCAAATACGAACATGGTAAAAAGGTGTTGGGTGAGCTTACCAAAGCGCCACAAGACAGACCTTTGTCAGGTTACTCAGCATTCGCTCCTATAATCGATACTTTTCTGAAAGAGCATTTGTTTGCTGATATTTTTGAACGGGACGTTTTAACCTACGCTCAACGGGAATTGGTAACTATCTCAGTGCTTAGTTCCATTGGTGGTGCTGAGCCTATGCTTCGTAGTCATTTATCCATTTGTCTGAATGTAGGTTTAACGACGAAGCAGTTGACTGAATTTGTGGACATCATTCAATCGACCATTGGTGAAAAGGAAGCAAAAGTTGCACAGATATTTTTAAATGAAGTACTGAAAAACAGGCAATAATCGAACTCAAAAAAGTATCAAAATGAAGTGCAATTTAAAATTCAGCCTATTATTTCTGACGATTTTATTCGTTGCCTGTACAAATAAGCAACCAGAAACAGCCAAACAAAAAACAGAACCTACTTTTCCAAAAGGAGATAAAATTACCAACAACAACTTTACGGGTACTGCATGGTTACAAATGCTTATAACCAATGACAGCACCTATAATACCTCAATTGGCAACGTAACCTTTGAACCAGGTGCAAGGACCAACTGGCATAAGCATCCGGGTGGACAAATACTCCTGATAACTGACGGCTCGGGTTATTACCAGGAAAGGGGCAAGACTGCTCAACGAATACAAAAAGGCGATATTGTAAAAATTCCTCCAGATACAGAGCACTGGCATGGAGCAGCTCCCGACAATGGACTTGCACATATCGCAATAAGTCCCAAAACCAATAAAGGAAGTGTGGTTTGGCTGCAACCTGTTACCGATAAAGAGTACGGCCTGATTGGGAAATAATACACCTTCTGATAAGTCTATTGAGATTCAGAAATATTCGATTTTCGTAACTAACCATTTGCTTCTAGTTATTTCCCAGGGTATTTCTGTTTGATATTTGTATCATCATTAAAAGCATAAAATCATGGAAACTAAAATTCACAAACGTATATTAGGAAACAGCGGCCTGGAAGTTTCAGCGATAGGTCTCGGCTGTATGGGAATGAGTTTTGGCTATGGGACAATTTCCGATGAAAAGGAGATGATCTCCCTTATTCGGTCGGCTGTTGAAAGTGGAGTTGCTTTTTTCGATACGGCTGAAGTGTATGGCCCTTACATCAATGAAGAGCTGGTGGGCAAAGCGCTCGAACCATTCAAAGGCAAAGTGGTAATTGCCACTAAATTCGGATTTAATTTTCAGGATGGTGTAAATACAGGACTCAACAGCCGTCCGGAGAATATAAAGAAAGTTGCAGAGGAATCGCTGAAACGTCTCAGGATTGATGCCATTGACCTTTTCTATCAGCACCGTGTTGACCCGAATGTACCTATCGAAGAGGTTGCAGGCGCCGTGAAAGACCTGATTCAGGAAGGGAAAGTGAAATATTTCGGACTTTCAGAAGCGGGGGTCCAGGTCATCCGCCGTGCCCATGCCGTGCAACCTGTAACTGCCTTGCAAAGCGAATATTCGTTGTGGTGGCGCGAGCCGGAAGACCAAATCATTTCAACACTCGAAGAATTGGGGATCGGTTTTGTGCCATTTAGTCCGCTTGGCAAGGGTTTCCTCACAGGGAAAATGGATCAGAACACTACTTTCAACAGCAAAGACTTCCGCAGCACCGTCCCGCGTTTATCCCCTGAAAATCTGAAAGCCAACATGGCATTTGTAGATTTGGTTGTAGCAGTTGCACTACGCAAAAATGTTACCCCTGCTCAAATTGCGCTCGCATGGATATTGGCGCAAAAACCTTGGTTTGTCCCGATTCCGGGCACGACAAAATTGCACCGTTTAAAGGAGAATCTTGGAGCCGCAGCAATAGATTTCTCGGTTGACGAACTTCAGGAAATTAACTCCGCTTCATCAAAAATTGCGGTGCAAGGTGATAGATATTCAGGCGGTAGCTCGAAATTGATCAATCGATAGTTAAATATCCCATTGCTAAAGTAATCCTTCTTTTTTTAGCTTATATTTATAGTCCAATTAGGAATCATTATCTAATTTCAATTAATATAAGAAATATGAAAGCAACAAGAATCCTTTTTTTATTCTTATTGTTCGTTCCATTGATATCTCAGGCAGGAGAAATTTATGGCACAATAAAAGGTGATGACGGAAAACCGTTGACCAATCAGGTTGTGCAAATAATGCAAAATGATAAGGTCTTGGGCAACGCAAAAACTGATGCAAACGGCTACTTTACGGTTACAATAAAGGAGGTGGGTAAATTTAATCTTGGAGTTGTTGGATACAAGGATGCCGGTTTTGAGGTTTTTTCTTCCAACAAGTCAACACGTTACAATTTGTTGATGAATAAAGTCGGTGACAAATGGATACTGAAGAGCCTTTAGTCCCCAAAAAGGAAAAGCGGGACACGTGGGACAAGATAGAAATTATCTTGCATCCTATTGGTGGGCTGATCACCGCCCTGACAATTGCATTGGTCAGCTATTTTGGTTCTGCATATCTGAACAGCAGACAGAACAACGATTCGAAAATCAGGCTCTACACCGAATTGATGAGCAGTCGGGAGCAATCAGAAAGCGCCCTTAGGAAAGATATGTTCAATTCTATTCTGGGCACAATTTTAAAAGATTCCCACTCATTGGATGAAAATATTCTGCAACTCGAACTGCTGGCCTATAATTTTCATGAATCGCTCAACCTGATGCCGCTTTTTGTTTACCTGGACAGGCAAATTGCCGCAGAAAAAAACATCCAGCTCAAAGAATTGTACCGGAATCGATTGTATAAAATGGCTGGGGATGTTATTTCAAAACAAATTTCGAGCCTCGAAGGAGCTGCTACCAGGGAGACCATGTTTATTACTTTCCAGGGTGATTCGGTCAAGTATAAACCAGGACAATCACAGAAATTTACAATTGATTGGAAGGATTCAAAGGTATTCTATGACACAGTCAGGGTGGGTAATACAAACAATGTGTACAAAAGGGTCGTATTTCTAAAAGCTTTGGGATACAATGTGGATGAAAAAAGGGTTGATGTAAGATTGGATATTGAGACCTCAATAAATGATAAGTTTATTAACATGGTGACACAGGAATTCACGATAGATTACTTTCAGTTTCCAATGATTGACAATACCCGACTTTCCAATGATATGCGTTGCTCCGTAGTGATGCGCGATTTCGATTTTCCCAATTTTGTCGAAGTGGATATCCTCTATTTCCCCGGTTCCCATTCCAGCCTGAAAGAAAAACCTTATTATGACGAAGTTGTAAAGAAGCTTTTAATGGACCAATAGGCGCAAAAGCATCTTTGGTTTTTATTTAATTTGACTGTGTTTCAAATTGTCCATGCCTTATTTCCATCTTCGAACAGTTCCGATTATCTGCCTTTAACAGCAGCCCCTGATTAAATTCAATTTTGCACTGGATGGGCATAAGTATGTTTTCATGAAAATATGTTCATAAATCGCTAACATCAGCTAAACCGACCCGTGTGGAGGTCAGCCTCCAATACATGCTGAAGAACATAAAATATATCAGTAGAAAAATATAAAAAATATTTTTTTATTAAATAAATTTGTTTAAAAGAAAGAATTCCCTTACTGGATATCCGCCAGCTTTCTTGATCTAAACTGCTCTAAACCATGTATATCGTGTTCTCGATATGTGCTGATTTGCTTTTCGGTCGATTGCATCGATCCGAAAGGCTAAAAAATCAAAAAACTTTAGTATTCGGCCAAATTTTCCCTTGTATGCTTTGCCTGTAGCTACCTGATTTAGGCATTTTTTGAATATGAATATTGATTCCATCTACAATAATTTCATGCTTAAATATTGTCAAATTAAAAAAAATCAAATGAGAACTTTAGTAAGGCTTTTTACAGTTACCATTCTTCTGTTATGCATTCAAGAAATTGGCATGGCACAGTCTCTTGATGACCAGTCCAAGGTTTTACAAAAATGCTTTGACCAGACGGAATTGCAGCCGTATTTTCCACTTGACAATGTTGGGAACCCTGATCAAGTGTACGTGATGCAATATGGTATTGCTTTCCCCACTGGTTTGAATGTAACAAAAGCAGGCAAACCTGTTCTTTTTATCTCCCGTGAAGAGATTATTCAGAACAAAATAAAATCATACTTCATTTTCCGAAGTTTTGATATTACTGCTGGTGTAGCCAAGGCCTACTTTAATTATTTCTATTCATTTGACTATACTACCAATCAATTTAAGATGGTGATGGTAAATATTGAACTGAATAAGATAAATCTGGATTGGAGTGTAATAAATATTAAGATAGAAGGAGATACAAAATGAAAAAGTTAATCATTCATTTCAGAATGCATTTTTGCATACTTGCGATAATTGGTTCTTTTGCATTTTTGCAATCAGCAAATGCACAATTAGCCAATTATGGTTTTGAGACAGGCAATTTTATCGGATGGTCTGCCTCCTCCGGAACCACTATCTCATCAGGTACATCATATAATCAGTGGACAGTAAACCCGGCAGATTCCTATATGGCAAGGATTGATCCAAATTCAGGTCTGTATCGGGCCGCTGTGGAAACAGCTCTGGGATTGCAATCTGGCTCATTAGTAGCTTCAAATGCATCACTGTTCAATTCAACAACCAATTTTGCTACCTTGAAGCAACAATTTGTTTTATTGGCTGCGAATCAAATAGTTTCAATTTATTGGAATTTTATTGCCAGGGATTATGCGCCCTTTAACGATGGGGCAATCGCAACACTAGTTGGACCATCCTATAAGCAAATCAAACTCTTAGCCGTAACTGCCAATGCCTACGGTGATGCCGGAGCAATAGTAACAGGGAGTTATGGTAGCGCTGGATGGCATAAAGTATCGTTTACTTCAGGAACAGCCGGTATCTATACGCTTGGATTTGCTTCGTTTAACACAGGTGATCAAATCCTGAGTCCAATATTAATCATTGACAATGCTCCTGGTGGCAATTTCCAACCCGGTCAACCGATTATTTTGACTACTGCTGTTAGTTCTGTCGGGACCAATAGCGCCGTTTCCGGAGGTAATGTAACCAGTGACGGAGGGGCAACTGTAACTGCCAGAGGTGTATGCTGGAATACTACCGGCTCTCCAACTGTAACTGATGCACATACCAATAACGGCACAGGCTTAGGTTCGTTTACGTCAAATGTAACCGGACTTTTACAGGGAGCAACTTATTATTTAAGGGCATATGCAATTAATTCCGCCGGAACGGTCTATGGAGGACAAATAGCATTTACGACTATTAATCCCATTCCAGCCAACCCCACTTCAATATCAGCTTCTGCCAATCCAATTTGTAATGGAACCTCAACACAACTTACCGCAAATGGAGCGCTTGGTACTGTATATTGGTATACAGGAAGCTGTGGAGGTACTTTTGTAGGAACCGGAAATACAATTAATGTAAGTCCTGGTGTTACTACAACTTATTTTGCAAGGAATTATAGTAATGGCCTTTATAGTAATGGCTGTGCTTCAACAACTATTACTGTAAATTCAATCCCAACTATTACCGGGACAACACCAGCTTCCCGTTGTGGAACAGGAACAGTGAGTTTAGGAGCATCTGCCTCAGCTGGAACCATCAATTGGTATTCAGCATCTTCAGGTGGTCCATCACTCGGAACAGGCACATCGTTTACTACACCTGGTATTTCAACTACAACAACTTACTGGGTTGATGCGAATGCAAACGGATGTACAACTGCTTCCAGAACTGCCGTGACAGCAACAGTTAATGCCATCCCGGTCATTAACTGTCCTTCAAACATCACAGTAAATAATACCCCCGGGCAATGTGGAGCAAATGTTAATTTCCCTGCCGCCACCGCAACGGGAACGCCAACTCCGACAATAACTTACTCCCAGGCATCAGGCAGCTTCTTCCCGGTTGGAACCACTACGGTTACAGCTACAGCTACCAATAGTTGCGGAAATACTTCATGTACATTTACAGTTACAGTAGCAGATATTCAGGCACCAGTCATCACGTGTCCAGGAAATATTGCAAAAAACAATGATCCGGGACAATGTGGTGCAAATGTTACATTTGTGGCCACTGCTACTGATAATTGTAGCGCTTCTATCAGTTACAGTCACCAGCCGGGTAGTTTCTTCCCAACCGGTAGTACTACAGTGACAGTTACAGCAAAAGATCCTTCCAATAACACTTCCACCTGTTCTTTTGTGGTGACGGTTAACGATACAGAATTACCAAATATCTCCTGCCCATTCAATATTACGGTGAATACAGCTCCTAATGTATGTGGTGCTGTGGTTAATTATGAAACTCCTTCGGCAACTGACAACTGCGGGGGGGGGGCACTACCAACCAGCCTACCTGGTTATACATATAAGGGAACACATGAAGGGCATTCCTACTTCTTGTCGAATACACAAGTTACTCCTGAGGTGGCACATGCGAATGCCATAGCAACAGGAGGGCATTTGGCAACTGCCAATGACCTGGGGGAAAACCAGTTTATTGCAGGTTTTATTGCACAGCGAATCTGGATTGGATTTACTGACCGTGATGTTGAAGGTACCTGGAAATGGATCACCAGCGAACCGGTGAATTATACTCATTGGGCACCTGGCGAGCCAAACAATGCGGGAAATGAAGACTGGGCGGTTATAAACTGGTCAGGAACAAATCCTGACTGGAATGACTTGCCATTGACATCCGTAGCATATTACGCAGTTGAATTTGATGGAGGAACCTTACCAGCTCAACTCGTTTCAGGTCTTCCAAGTGGAAGCACTTTCCCGGTGGGCGTAAATACTGTTACCCATAGAGTTGTAGATCCTTCAGGCAATGCAGTTGAATGTTCGTTTACAGTTACTGTAGTCGATAATCAAGCACCAACAGTTTTAACCAAAAACATTTCCGTTCAATTGGATAATGCCGGAACGGCATCCATTACAGCTGATCAGATTAATAACGGTTCTTCCGATAATTGCACAATTGCTTCAAAGGTAGTCTCCCCATCTACTTTCAATTGTAGCAATGTGGGAACCAACAACGTGATCTTAACTGTAACTGATGTTAATGGCAAAGTTTCAACTGGAACAGCTGTTGTTACTGTACAGGATGTAACCAAGCCAACGATCACCGATGTGGCTGATAAAACAGTCAACTGCCAGGACGATAATACTTCTGTGGCAACTGGCGTTGCAACCGGAACAGACAACTGTGGTCCGGTAACCATCACTCAGAGCGAAACAAGCACCAAGGGAACTGATCCTTTACTGGCTAGCTTCTACAACTACGTGATCACACGTACATGGAAGGCTACCGATGTAACCGGTAACTTCTCAACTTCGGTTCAAGTGATTACAGTACAGGATGTAACCAAGCCAATAATCACCGATGTGGCTGATGTAACAGTCAACTGCCAGGATGATAATACTTCAGTTGCTACAGGTGTTGCAATCGGAACAGACAACTGTTCACCGGTGACCATCACCCAAAGCGATGTCAGCACTCAGAACGCTGATCCAGCAGTTGCCGGACATTACAACTATACCATCACCCGTACATGGAGAGCTACCGATGTAACAGGTAACTTCTCAGAATCTGTTCAGGTGATCACGGTACATGATGTAACCAAGCCAATAATCACCGATGTGGCTGACGTAACAGTCAACTGTCAGGATGATAATACTTCAGTTGCTACAGGTGTTGCAACCGGAACAGACAACTGTTCACCGGTGACCATCACCCAGAGCGATGTCAGCACTCAGAACGCTGATCCAGGAGTAAAGGGACATTACAACTATACCATTACCCGGACCTGGAGGGCTACCGATGTAACAGGAAACTTCTCAGAATCGGTTCAGGTGATCACAGTACAGGATGTCACCAATCCAACAATCACCGATGTGGCTGATGTAACCAAAAACTGCCAGAATGATAATACTTCAGTTGCTACAGGTGTTGCAACCGGAACCGACAACTGTGGTCCGGTGACCATCACCCAGAGTGAAACAAGCACCAAGGGAACTGATCCTTTACTGGCTAGCTTCTACAACTACGTGATCACACGTACTTGGAAGGCTACCGATTTAAGCGGTAACTTCTCAACTTCGGTGCAGGTGATTACTGTACAGGATGTAACCAATCCAATAATCACCGATGTGGCCGATAAGACAGTCAACTGCCAGGATGATAATACTTCAGTTGCTACAGGTGTTGCAACCGGAACAGACAACTGTTCACCGGTGACCATTACCCAGAGTGATGTCAGCACTCAGAACGCTGATCCGGGGGTAACAGGACATTACAACTATACCATCACCCGGACCTGGAGGGCTACCGATGTAACCGGTAACTTCTCAGAATCTGTTCAGGTGATCACGGTACAGGATGTAACCAAGCCAATAATCACCGATGTGGCCGATAAGACAGTCAACTGCCAGGATGATAATACTTCAGTTGCTACAGGTGTTGCAACAGGAACAGACAACTGTTCACCGGTGACCATCACCCAAAGCGATGTCAGCACTCAGAACGCTGATCCAGCAGTTGCCGGACATTACAACTATACCATCACCCGGACCTGGAGGGCTACCGATGTAACCGGTAACTTCTCAGAATCTGTTCAGGTGATCACGGTACAGGATGTAACCAAGCCAATAATCACCGATGTGGCCGATAAGACAGTCAACTGCCAGGATGATAATACTTCAGTTGCTACAGGTGTTGCAACCGGAACAGACAACTGTTCACCGGTGACCATCACCCAGAGTGATGTCAGCACTCAGAACGCTGATCCGGGGGTAACAGGACATTACAACTATACCATCACCCGGACCTGGAGGGCTACCGATGTAACAGGTAACTTCTCAGAATCTGTTCAGGTGATCACGGTACAGGATGTAACCAAGCCAATAATCACCGATGTGGCCGATAAGACAGTCAACTGCCAGGATGATAATACTTCAGTTGCTACAGGTGTTGCAACAGGAACAGACAACTGTTCACCGGTGACCATCACCCAAAGCGATGTCAGCACTCAGAACGCTGATCCAGCAGTTGCCGGACATTACAACTATACCATCACCCGTACATGGAGAGCTACCGATGTAACAGGTAACTTCTCAGAATCTGTTCAGGTGATCACGGTACATGATGTAACCAAGCCAATAATCACCGATGTGGCCGATAAGACAGTCAACTGCCAGGATGATAATACTTCAGTTGCTACAGGTGTTGCAACCGGAACAGACAACTGTTCACCGGTGACCATCACCCAAAGCGATGTCAGCACTCAGAACGCTGATCCAGCAGTTGCCGGACGTTACAACTATACCATCACCCGTACATGGAGAGCTACCGATGTAACAGGTAACTTCTCAGAATCTGTTCAGGTGATCACGGTACATGATGTAACCAAGCCAATAATCACCGATGTAGCAGACGTAACAGTCAACTGTCAGGATAATAATACTTCAGTTGCTACAGGTGTTGCAACAGGAACAGACAACTGTTCACCGGTGACCATCACCCAGAGTGATGTCAGCACTCAGAACGCTGATCCGGGGGTAACAGGACATTACAACTATACCATCACCCGGACCTGGAGGGCTACCGATGTAACCGGTAACTTTTCAGAATCTGTTCAGGTGATCACGGTACAGGATGTAACCAATCCTATTGTCACCGATGTAACTGACGTAACAGTCAACTGCCAGGATGATAATACTTCAGTTGCTACAGGTGTTGCAACCGGAACAGACAACTGTTCACCGGTGACCATTACCCAGAGTGATGTCAGCACTCAGAACGCTGATCCGGGGGTAACAGGACATTACAACTATACCATCACCCGGACTTGGAGGGCTACCGATGTAACCGGTAACTTCTCAGAATCTGTTCAGGTGATTACGGTACAGGATGTAACAAGTCCGACTCCAATTTGTCAATCCATAACTATTTATCTGGATGCAGATGGTAATGCTTCGATTTTACCATCTCAGATTAATAACGGAAGCTATGATAATTGCAGCCCGGTTATTTTGGTATCTGTTGTTCCAAATAGTTTTGATTGCGAGAATGTTGGTACTAATAGCGTTCTACTGACTGTTCGCGATGTAACCGGAAATACATCTACTTGCCAAGCTACTGTAACAGTTCAGGACAAAGTTGTACCTGTTATCACTTGCAAAACTTCAACATCCAAGTACATCGATCCATATCAAACATACTACACAGTTGTTGATACTGAGTTTGATGCAACGGCCACTGATGCTTGTGGAGTTAAGTTCTTAACATACTTGTACAATGGTATAGTAAGTTCTAACTTCCCAACCCTAGCAGGTACGCATTTGAATGTTGGAACGCATACTTTTGTTTGGACAGCCATTGATGTTAATGGTAACGAATCTGCATGTACCACGGTGGTGACAGTATTAAAACGACCGACCACCCTTACCTACAATGGAGATGTTAATGAACAATACTCCGACCAGACTGATTTATCAGCAACACTGATTGATAATGTTTCCGGTTTGGGAGTTAGTGGTAAGACAATTACTTTCACTATCGGTAGCCAGTCAACCACTGCTGTTACAAATGCGAGCGGAGTTGCTATTGCAAATCTGGTTATTACACAAGCTCCCGGAACTTATAATGTTCTCAGCGCATTTGCGGGAGATGGATCTTATCTGGCAAGCTCAGACAGCGACCCATTCCCAATTACGCAGGAAGATGCCCGTGTAAACTTTACCGGTACTCAACTGGTCGCCACGCAAAGTTCTACCAGTGGACTTGCTACTGTTACGTTAAGAGCAACAGTGCAGGACATAACTGCAGTTACAGGCGATCCGGTATACGATGCATTTGCTGGCGATATTCGGAATTCCAGAGTACGATTTGTCAAAGATGGAGTGGTATTAACTGATTGGCTAACACCGACATTGGTTAATAATACTGATCTAAAAGTTGGCGTGGTATCCTATAATTGGTCTGTTAATATCGGAACTGCAACAGATGAAGAATATACCATTGGTATTGAAGTTGGTAGTCCTGGCTATTATCTCAGGTATGATCAAAGCGACAATACTATTGTCACGGTTTATAAGCCGGTGGGCGACTTTATTACAGGAGGTGGTTATATTTTACCAACATCATCAGCAGGATCTTATGCTGCTGATCCGAGTCTAAAAACCAATTTCGGATTCAATGTTGGTTACAACAAGTCCGGTAAGAATATACATGGGAATATGAACATTATATTCCGAAGAACAGTTGGAGGCATCGTTCATACTTACCAGATTAAAGCCAACGCCATGACCTCGCTTGGTGTAAATATCGCCAATCCGGCAGAACAAAAGGCCGTATTTGTGTCAAAAGCCAATTTGAAGGATATTACCAATCCATTAGCTCCTGTATCTCTTGGTGGCAATCTGACATTGCAGGTAAATCTTACTGACAGAGGAGAACCCGGTTCATCTGATCAGATTGCAATTAGTCTGTATGACGGTAGCACCCTGATGTATTCCAGTAACTGGTCAGGAGCTCAAACCAGTGAATTGCTTTTATCTGGAGGAAACCTTGTTGTCCACTCAGGATTTAGTTTAGGTCAAGCTACAGTAACAACCAATAAATCTGCTAAGATTGAACCTGTGATTGAATCTGAAACAAAAGATCCATACCTTAAGGTTTATCCGAACCCGTTTAACGACAGGGTACGTTTCGAATTTGTCTCACCGGAGGATGTTAATGCCCAGATTGATATTTACGATGTGAAGGGTCGCCTGGTGGAAACAATATTCAAAAGTCCTGTTGAAAGCAATGTATTAAACAATGCTGAATTTAAATCACAATCGGACATCCGGGTGATGTACATGTACCGCGTAACGCTGGGCAGTAAGATTTATACCGGAAAGGTCTTATATGGAAATAATTGACAACTAATGAATTAAAAAGGCGGTTTCAATTTGAGACCGCTTTTTTTCCTCTGTCAAAAGGGATATTTATTGAAGAGATTGGAACAACCAAATGATCAAAATCATCACCACTAAATCGGGTTATCCCTAATATTAAAGATTTATTGGATTTTTTTGTCAACCTATTGCATTTTCGATTTTGAGTAATAACTTTGTATTTCAAAGTACTTTCAAATGGAAGCAAAATTTACGAGTCCTAACGAAGATCTTCAGGCCATTCGGGAAATCATGGAACGGTCGTCCAAGTTTTTGTCGCTTAGTGGCTTATCCGGCGTTTTTGCTGGTATATGCGCATTGATCGGAGCCGCTATAGCGTGGTTTCTTATTCTGGATTCAGGTCAGGTTCCTTACGGCGAATACATGCATGGTTCAAGTGATAGGACAATGGCAGGTATCAGGTTTTATCTTGGATTGGATGCGATGCTGGTTCTTGGATTTGCAGTTTTGGGCGCTATTTTCTTCTCCCAAAGAAATGCCAGGAAGTCTGGACACCGGTTTTGGACTCATTCAACCCGGCGATTACTCGTCCATTTATTGATTCCACTGGTATCAGGAGGCATTTTTATACTGATTTTGGTGTTTCAGAACAATTTGATGCTGATTGCTTCAGCTATGCTCATTTTTTATGGTTTGTCGCTGGTAAATGCAGGGAAGTTTACTTTTGGGGAGATTCATTACCTTGGACTGACACAAATTGTTTTGGGCATTTTAGCAGGTGTTTTCGTTCATCACGAACTGCTTTTTTGGACAATAGGTTTTGGCTTGATGCATATCGTTTACGGGATAGTGATGTATTACCGGCATGAGCGGTAGGGGCAGAGGGAGAAGGACATAGAGTATGGAGCATGGGGCATGGAGCTTAGGGCATGGGGCATGGGGAAGGAATATGGGAGAAGCCCGCAACTCGTTTCCCGAAACCGCAAGGTGTAGTTTAGTGAAAATAGTAAATTATAAATAAATTCTGGTGAAGAATCCAATTTCAAACCTTCAGAAAGTATTTGAAAGTCGCATCAGGCTTGGAGTCATGTCGGCGCTCATGGTGAATGATACACTTGATTTCAACGCATTGAAGGAGCTACTCGGATTGACTGACGGGAACCTTGCCAGCCACCTGAAAGCGTTAGAACAACAGGAAATTGTTGTGGTTTCGAAGCAATTTGTTGGCCGGAAGCCAAGCACAACATACAAGGCAACCGTGCGAGGAAAGGTATTGTTTCGCCAACATTTGGCGGCCTTGGAAAAACTCATAAACAATCAATAATTTTTTTTAGTCTCAAACTTTGTACTTCAAAGTACTTTTAAAAATTCAAAAATGGAAACAAAAGGTATTCAACAGTTCTTGAACAGTTACAGTGTTAAGATGATTATCGTTTCAGGCTTGGCCATCTTGCTGCTTATCCCATCGTTTTTGATTCAGGATGTTATTCACGAACGGATTGAACTGAGCCAAAAGGTGAAAAATGAACTTTACACCCAATGGGGAGGAAAACAGATAGTTGCCGGTCCGGTATTGAATGTTCCGTTTTCGGTGACTGAACAGGGGGAGAACAATCAGGGAATCACTGAACGACATGGGGTGGCACATTTTCTGCCCAACACCTTAAAAACGGATGGTGTTTTATACCCGGAAACAAGGAAGAGAGGAATTTACGAAGTTGTTGTTTACGAAGGAAGGTTAAAATTGAAAGGATCGTTTGCACAGCCGGATGTTTCGCAATTGGATCTTCCAAATGCAAATTTCAACTGGAGTGCGGCCTATTTCACCATTGGAATTTCAGATATGCGTGGTATTAAGAACCTGCCGGAACTGGTTATAAATGGTCAGAAATGCAAAGTTGATCCGGGCGTTGCCGATAATGATTTGTTCCAGTCGGGAATTACTGTAAAGGTCAATTCAGTTGACCTGAAACAGTCCATGGATTTTGAAATAGAACTGGTCTTAAACGGATCGGAGGACCTGTCGGTGGAAGCGCTGGGTAAGACGTCAGAAGTTACCATGAAATCTGACTGGGCACAACCGAGCTTTTCCGGTATTTTTCTTCCGACTAATCGTCAGGTCACCGCTAAAGGGTTTACGGCTGAATGGCGCGTGACCCACCTTAACCGTAATTTTCCACAGCAATGGGTCGACCGGAAGTACAATACACACGAGGCTAAATTGGGTGTTGAACTGCTCCTTCCGATAGATCATTACCAAAAATCAATGCGTTCGGTAAAATATGCTATCCTATTTATTGCCTTGAACTTTATTATCTTTCTTTTCGTTGAAATTAAAAGCAAATTCAGGATTCACCCGTTTCAGTATTCGTTGGTGGCTTTTGCTTTGTTGATATTCTATGCTTTGCTGACCTCTATTGGTGAGCAAATCGGGTTCAATTGGGCTTACCTGATTTCATCGGTGGCTGTCACATTGCTGATTTCTTGGTATTCTTTTACCATGCTGAAGAATATACGTACGGTTGGCTGGGTATCACTCCTGCAGACAGGCCTCTATTTGTTCCTGTTTACCATTTTGCAGTTGCAGGATTTCGCCCTGCTTGCCGGAAGCATTGGATTGTTTATTATCCTGGCCATTGTAATGCGCGCTTCGCAACAAATTAAATGGTATTCGGAAGGATAGGCGAACCCCTACTCTTAATTTTGACGAAAACCGTCAAAATTATTTAATGAAAAAACAGAACAAAAGGCTGAATTAACCTTTTGTTCTGTTTTTTCATTTCGTCAGGAGCTTTCCTGGGATTTAGTGAAAAATCAATAAAATTTCACTAAAACGATGGTCATATTTATATTCGATCAAATTTATCGGTTGATAAAACATTGCAGTTAGCTGAAAAAAAATGGATGTTTATTGAAACATTATTCTGGATTCAGACTATAAAGAATTTTATTCTTAACCAGATCAAATAAAAATTAACCGCAATGAGAACGCTATCAAAGTTTATTACAATTATCATTTTTCTGATAATGATTCAGAAGATTGGTGTGGCACAGTCACTTGATGACCAGTCGACGGCCTTACAAAAATGTTTTGATCTGACGGAATTGCAGCATTATTATCCGCTGGATAATGCTGGAAATCCTGATCAAATTTACGTGATGCAATACGCTGTTGCTTTTCCGGTTGGGTTAAATGTATCAAAATCGGGCAAACCAATTCTTTTTAAGTCACGGGAAGAGATCGTGCAGAACAAAATTTCATCCTACTTCATTTTCCGAAGTTTTGATATTACCGGTAATGTGGCCAAGGCCTCTTTTAGTTACTTCTATTCATTTGATTATACCACCAATCAATTTAAAATGGTGATGGTAAACATCGAATTGAACAAAGTAAACCTGGACTGGAATGTAATAAATATTAAGATAGAAGGAGATACAAAATGAAAAAGCTGGCCATTCGATACAAAATGCATTATTGCATGCTTTTGCTAATTGGCTTGTTTGCATTTTTGCATTCAGCCAATGCGCAATTAACCAATTATGGGTTTGAAACAGGCAATTTTTCCGGATGGTCCGCATCATCCGGAACATCTATTTCTACCGGAGTGAGTTACAATAGCTGGACAGTTAATCCTGCTGATTCTTATATGGCAACGATTGATCCAAATTCAAATTTGTATCGGGGAACTGCCGAAACAACGCTTGGTCTGCAAGCTGGTGCATTGGTTGCCTCCAATGCATCTCTTTTCAACTCATCAACCAATTTTGCAACTTTAAACCAACAATTTGGTTTTTTAGCTGCGAATCAAACCATTTCAATTTATTGGAATTTTATAGCAAGGGATTATGCCCCCTTTAACGATGGGGCGATAGCAACACTTGTAGGACCGTCCTATCAGCAAATCAAACTCTTAGCCGTAACTGCCAATGCTTACGGAGATGCCGGAGCAGTAGTGACAGGAAGTTATGGTAGTGCCGGGTGGCATAAAGTAACCTTTACATCTGGTGCAGCCGGGATATATAAACTTGGATTTGCCTCATTTAACACAGGTGATCAAATTCTGAGTCCAATATTGATCATTGACAATGCACCAGGAGGTAATTTCCAGCCTGGTCAACCAATTATTGTGACAACAGCTGTATCTTCAGTTGCTTCAACCAGTGCCGTTTCCGGAGGTAATGTAACCAGTGACGGAGGTGCCGGTGTAACAGCAAGAGGTGTTGTTTGGAACACCACAGGATCGCCAACTATTACTGATCCACATACCAGTGATGGATCAGGTTTAGGCTCATTTACTTCTAATCTGACAGGTCTTTCACCTGGAACATCTTATTATGTAAGGTCGTATGCGGTCAATAGTGCCGGAACTGTTTATGGGGGGCAAATTACATTTACAACTGTTAATCCTATTCCGGCCAACCCCACTTCAATTTCGGTTTCTGCCAATCCAATATGCAATGGTACTTCCACGCAACTTACAGCAAATGGAATTGTGGGAACAGTTTATTGGTATACCGGGAGCTGCGGTGGAACTTCAGTTGGGACCGGAAATTCAATTACCGTAAGTCCTGGCGTTACTACAACTTATTATGCGAAGAATTTTAGCAATGGCCTTTATAGCAACGGATGTGCTTCTGCGACTGTAACTGTAAATTCCGCACCGACGATTTCCTGTCCATCAAACATTACGGTAAGCAATACTCCGGGACAATGTGGTGCAAATGTTACTTTCCCTGCTGCAACAGCAACAGGATCACCTGCCCCCACAATTACCTATTCACAGCAATCAGGTAGTGTATTTCCTATGGGAACCACTGCGGTAACTGCTACTGCAACTAATAGTTGTGGAACCGTTATTTGTACATTTAATGTCACTGTTACCGGAATTGATACAGATGGCGATGGTATTCCGGATGATTGTGACAATGATGCCGACAATGATGGTATTCCGAATTCGGCGGAGTGTAACCAGTCCAATTTCTACTGGTCAAGCCCACCAACTGTCAGTGGAAATACCGCGACTGGCACCATTAATGGAATTGGTTATACGTATACTTCTTCTTCTCCGGTGACCACCACCACGAGCATGTACGCACATTCCAATTTCCCGGCATCCTACAATGTGCCCAACTCAAATCCTACTATACAGAATATTTATGTAACAAATAATACATTGACTTTTGCGAGCCCAATGAAAAATCCTGTTCTGGTATTCGCTTCGATAGGACAAGGTGGTTTATCTGTTCCGATCAGTTTCAGCGCTCCGATTCAGGTAGTTTGGTCTCAAAATGTGGTTTTGAACTCCAGCACGCAAATAACAGGAACTGAAGGGTATGCCATTATCAGGCTTATGGGCACTTTCACAAGCGTAAGTTTTAATTACCTGACAGCAGAAAACTGGTGCAACTTTGCATTCGGCGCAGATTTCCAGACATGTGGAGATACAGACGCTGACGGAATTCCTGATTATCTTGATACTGACAGCGATAATGATGGTTGCCTGGATGCAATAGAAGGCAGTATGAATTTTTCATTGAGCCAGACTCAGAACGGTCGACTGGTCGGAGCGGTAAACAGTCAGGGTATTCCGGTTATCGCTGGAGCCGGTCAGGGAATTGGAACAAGTAAAAGTTACAATGCAAATTGTTCCTGCCAACCTGGAATTGACAAAACACCACCGGTCGCATTGGCCCAAAATGTTATTGTTCAGCTCGATGGTTCCGGTAACGGTTCAACGACAGCGGCCCTTGTGAACAACGGCTCAAGTGATGCATGCGGGATAAAATCCATGGTGCTGAGTAAATCATCTTTCGATTGCAGTAATATTGGCAGCAATACAGTTACCTTAACAGTGACAGATAATAACAACAACGTCAGTACCACTACTGCAATCGTTACGGTTCAGGATAAGGTAAGTCCGGTTATCAATTGTCTTTCCAATCAGACAATTGCAAGTTGTGCGGAAGTAATTCCTGATTTCACGACGAGTGCAACGGTAAGTGACAATTGCGGTTCAGGCAGTTTAACAATTACACAAAGTCCCGCAGCAGGCACCACTATTGCTTCAGGGGCAACTGTAAGCGTTACATTGACAGCAGTGGATGCTTCCAATAATTCTGCAACCTGTACCTTTACTGTGACCAGGCCAAATATTACCCCTGTTGCAAACAATGATGCGGTTACTGTTTGTGCCGGAAGCAGCGTTACGTTTAATGTCCTTGGCAATGATTCGCATCCGCAGGGGGCAGCATTGACCGTCAGTGACAATACAAATCCGACCTTGGGTACTTTGGTAAAGAATGCGGATAATACATTCACCTATACCTCAGTCACACCCTCCCCAAGCCCGCTCACTTTCACTTATACCATCAAAGCAAACGATGGGGTTATTCCATTTTCCGGCAATAACCACTATTATGAATGGGTGCCGGCCAATGGCATTACCTGGCAACAGGCAAAAGCACAGGCTGCATCCAAATCATTTAACGGGATGCAGGGATACCTGGTAACCGTTACATCCGCCACCGAAATGGCATTTGTTACCAGCAAGCTTAAAGGACAAGGCTGGATGGGCGCAAGCGATCTGGCCAGTGAGGGAACCTGGAGATGGGTAACCGGTCCGGAAGGGCAAGAAAATGGAGGACTTGGAAGGTATTTCTCCAATCAGTTCAAGACCGGCAATTGCTCTGCAAATACGGCTCCCGGAATTAATGGCAATTATGCCAACTGGAGTGGTGGCGAACCCAATGATTGCGGCGCAAACATTGGACAATTTGCTCCTACCAACCTAAACAGGGGAGGAGAACACTATGCACATTTTATCAGCAATGGCTTATGGAATGATTATCCAAACTCAGTTGGGGGAAGCATTACTGGATATGTGGTTGAATACGGTGGTTTGGATAGTTGTACCCCTGTTTTAACGGCCACTGCCACTGTTACAATTACAGTAAATCCCAAACCGGTGCTGTCCGCAGTTACAACCAATGTTATGTGCGTTGGAGGCAACGATGGCGCTATAGACTTATCTGTAACCTCTGGACAGACTCCATATACATATAGTTGGTCCAATGGAGCGACAACCCAGGATGTTAATAGTCTTCCAACCGGAACCTACACAGTGACTGTAACCACAGGCAACGGATGTAGCACACAAGGCAGCTATGTGATCAATCAGGTGGACAATGTTCTTCCTGTTGCATTGGCAAAGAATGTAACCATACAACTGGATGCAAGTGGAAATGGCAGTGTAACGGCAGCACAGGTGAACAACGGCTCAAGTGATGCCTGCGGAATCAAAACCATGGTATTGAGCAAGTCGGCTTTCAATTGCGCCGATATTTCGACCAATCCGAATGTCGTAACCTTGACTGTCACCGATAACAACAACAATGTCAGCACCGCTACTGCTGAGGTCACTGTTGTTGATGCCACCGCCCCGGCAGCCGTTGCCCAAAATGTAACAGTTCAGCTGGATGCATCCGGAAACGGAAGCACGACTGCGGCACTGGTCAACAATGGGTCAAGTGATGCCTGCGGTATCAAAACTTTGGAACTAAGCAAAACTGCCTTCACCTGTTCCGATATCGCGACCAATCCGAATGTAGTGACGCTGACTGTCACCGATAATAACGGCAATGTCAGCACAGCAACGGCCAATGTAACTGTAGTTGATCCAGTTGCTCCGGTAGCTGTTGCACAAAATGTAACGGTACAACTGGATGCAACAGGCAATGGAAGCACAACAGCGGCCTTGGTCAACAACGGGTCAAGTGATGCCTGCGGTATTAAAACTTTGGCGCTGAGCAAAACTGCCTTCACCTGTTCCGATATCGCGACCAATCCGAATGTTGTGACCCTGACGGTAACAGATAATAACGGCAATGTCAGCACAGCAACGGCCAATGTGACCGTGGTCGACGCCATCGCCCCGGTAGCCGTTGCACAAAACGTAACCGTGCAGCTTGACGCCAACGGAAACGGAAGCACGATTGCGGCACTGGTGAACAATGGATCAAGTGATGCATGTGGTATCAAAACTTTGGCGCTGAGCAAAACGGCTTTCACCTGTTCCGATATCGCGACCAATCCGAATGTTGTGACGCTGACTGTCACCGATAATAACGGCAATGTCAGCACAGCAACGGCCAATGTGACCGTGGTCGACGCAATCGCCCCGGTAGCCGTTGCACAAAATGTAACGGTACAGCTGGATGCAACAGGCAATGGAAGCACGACGGCAGCCTTGGTTAACAACGGATCTAGTGATGCCTGCGGTATTAAAACTTTGGAACTAAGCAAAACGGCTTTCACCTGTTCCGATATCGCGACCAATCCGAATGTTGTGACGCTGACTGTCACCGATAATAACGGCAATGTCAGCACCGCTACGGCCAATGTAACAGTTGTCGATGCCATCGCCCCGGTAGCTGTTGCACAAAACGTAACGGTACAGCTGGATGCAACAGGCAATGGAAGCACGACGGCAGCCTTGGTCAACAACGGGTCAAGTGATGCCTGCGGTATTAAAACTTTGGAACTGAGCAAAACTGCCTTCACCTGTTCCGATATCGCGACCAATCCGAATGTTGTGACGCTGACTGTTACCGATAACAACGGCAATGTCAGTACTGCTACAGCAACTGTAACTGTTGAGGACAAAATAGCTCCGATACTGACAGTTCCCGTTAATATTGTAAAACTTAACGATCAGGGTGTTTGTGGTGCGGTGGTGAACATTGGTCAGGCGACTGCAACTGATAATTGTAGCGTTGCTACCATTTCAAACAATGCACCAGCCTTCTTCCCGGTAGGTATTACCACTGTAACATGGACCGTTGTTGATGTAAATGGGAATACTACAACGGGTACCCAAACGGTTGAAATCACCAACAATGCTCCTGTGATCAGTGGCTTGACGGTTTCTCCACTATTGCAGCTTGGAGTTACGACGTTGGCTTCTGCCACGCATGCTGACAACAATCTGGTCGCTGCTACATGGAATTGGGGTGATGGCATGTCAACTCCTGGCACTATTTCCGGGTCACAACTTTCAGGCAATCATGTTTATAGTCAGACTGGGCTATTTAATGTCACCTTAACCATCGAAGACGCATGTGGTAAATCTGATACAAAAACGTATAGTTATGTAGTGATTTACAACCCATGTAATGGATTTGTGACAGGCGGCGGGAACTTTACTACTCCAAAAGGTGCATACTCCGCCAATACATCCCTGACAGGTAAATCAAACTATGGATTTGAAGTCAAATATGAAGAAGGTAAGAAAGCTCCTAAAGGTGAATTTGAATTCCAATTTACTGCAGCTAAATTTAAAATGAAAGCTACTACCTTCGATTGGCTTATGGTTAACGGCGATATGGCTGTCATGCGAGGTAATGCCAAAGTTAATGAGAAAGATGGTTATCATTTTATTGCGTCAGTTGTTGATGGCAAGACCCCTTCCCAAAATGGAACAGATTACCTGAGACTTATTGTATGGGATAATGCCGGAAATGTGCTTTACGATAACCAGATGTCCGACCCGGATTATGCAAGGGCCTTAGCTCCGATCTCCCATGGACAAATTGTTATTCATAAATACAAACATGAAAAATGTTTTGGCGATGATTTCGATCATAAGGATGAAATGTCTCATGACATTCATATGGATGACGAAAACAGCAGTCAAATTGGAAGCGATGATGCATCGAACAATGGGAACAAGAACGACAAGAGTTCAAAAACCCCAATTCTGGTTGAAATGACTGTATATCCCAACCCATTGGTTAATAACCGTGCAGTAGATATAACCATTAAGAATTTTGGCAATACAGAAGCTAAAGTTGAACTGTCTTATATTAACGGACGGGTAGTTTATTCAACCTCCAAAGTCGAATTCTCTGCTGGCAAAGCGAAAATCGACTTTAGTAAAGCCAAATTGACTCCCGGCAACTATTTGCTAACTGTTTCTGAAAATGGAACAATGAGGGTTGGCGTAAAGCAAATCATAGTCTTATAGAGGTAATCAATATTGATTCAATTAAACTAAAGTCGTCTCCTGCAAAGGGGACGACTTTTTTTAGATCATTCAATTGACGTCACAACCTACAGGGCATAAAAGGCTGAATTTAATTTTAGTTTAGAAAAATATCGAAAGTGGGGAAACAAAAAAAGAGGTCGAAAATGACCTCTTGTCCTATTTTGCTCCTCAGGTAGGACTTGAACCTACGACCTACGGATTAACAGTCCGCCGCTCTAACCAACTGAGCTACTAAGGAATAATATTTTCATGTTTATAAAAGAACGATTCTTTAGCTGACCTACGGATTAATCCCGATGCCTCAGGACCGCTCTAATCCCGAAACTTCGGGAAGATACTAAGGAGTTTATTTGCTTCAGTAAATTTTCTGAAGCGTTGCAAAAATAACACCTTTTTCATAAAATGGAAATATATTTGCACAAAATCATGTAAATAAATAACCACCATGGGCTATTCGAAGATATTGGGGATTGGAAATGCTTTGGTCGACATCATTACGATGTTGGATAACGATAAGATCATCAGGTCATTAAGCCTTCCCAAAGGAAGCATGACATTGGTCGATCGTGAGATGTCAGACAGGGTTCAGATGGAGATTGAGGATGAAAAGAGACTTCTGGTAACAGGCGGTTCTGTCGCAAATGCCATCAATGGTGTGGCCAACCTGGGCGTTCCGTGTGGATTCCT
Source organism: Prolixibacteraceae bacterium (assembly GCA_023229575.1). Classification (GTDB taxonomy): domain Bacteria; phylum Bacteroidota; class Bacteroidia; order Bacteroidales; family Prolixibacteraceae; genus CAINVV01. The sequence goes on along the minus strand of JALNYZ010000004.1, from coordinate 85,103 downwards.
CGGAACAGTTGGTAAGGATGAATTGGGAAAACTGTTCGAAGGGGAACAAATTAGCCAGGGGATTAAACCTTTGCTTATCCATTCTGACCTGCCAACCGGACGTGCAGTCGGTCTGGTTGAACCTGACGGGGAGCGCACCTTTGCTACTTACCTGGGTGCGGCATCGGAACTTCATCCTGATGACATTACCCCGGAAAGATTGAAAGGCTTCGATATTTTCTTTGTGGAAGGATACCTGGTTTACAACCATGCCCTGATTATGGCAGCGGCCGTTGCCGCTAAAAATGCCGGACTCACCATCGCGCTCGACCTGGCCAGCTACAATGTGGTTGAAGCAAACCGGGAAATCCTGAATGAATTGGTTGACAACTATGTCGACATTGTCTTCGCCAATGAAGAGGAGGCCAAAGCTTTTACCGGAGTGGAGCCATTGGAAGCTGTCGGGAACCTGGCTGGTCGTTGCGATATTGCTGTGGTGAAAGTCGGAAAGGAGGGAGCCTATATTCAGCAAGGAGCTATTCTCCACAAGATACCAGCAGCCGGTGACCTCGTCGTTGATACAACGGGTGCCGGCGACTTCTTCGCTGCCGGATTCCTTTCCGGCATTGCCAAGGGATACGATCTGGAGAAAAGCGGAAAGTTGGGAGCCTTACTGGCCTCCAGGGTTATCCGGGTACCCGGGGCAAAACTGCCCGAAGAAGAGTGGGTCGAAATCCGCAAGATCGAAGATTCGCTCTAATTAAAATTACACAGAGTTTCACAGAGGAGCACAGAGGACCACGGAGAAAAATAAAATAAAGAGGAATTTCAATTACCCTTCACATATAAATCCAAAACATTTTTGAACTAACTCTGTGTAACTCTGTGCTCCTCTGTGAAACTCTGTGTATCATTAAAATAAACAAATCTATGGCAAAGATTAACTGGAAGCCCGGCAATATGATCTACCCGCTGCCTGCAGCGCTGATCAGTTGTGGCTCCACCCCCGAAGAGTACAACCTGATTACCGTCTCGTGGCTGGGAACCATTTGCACCGATCCGCCGATGTGTTATATCTCGGTGCGCCCAAGCAGGCATTCCTCTGGCATCATCAAGCGGACCGGAGAGTTTGTGATCAACCTGACAACCCAATCCATGGCGGAGGTCACAGACTGGTGTGGCGTGAAATCGGGGCGCGATCTGGATAAGTTCAAGGAATGTGGCTTGACCCCGCTTCCGGCTACGGTAGTAAAATGCCCGATCGTGGCAGAATCGCCCATCAGCATCGAATGCAAGGTGGTAGAGGTAAAAGAGCTTGGAACCCACGATATGTTCATCGCCAACGTGGTCAACATTGTCGCGGACGACCGGTACATTGATCCTGAAACCGGTGCCATGAGCCTTGAGTGCGCCGGACTCATGGCTTATTCTCATGGTAATTATTATGAAATGGGCAAGAAGATCGGTAAGTTTGGCTGGAGTGTGATGAAGGAGAAGACGAAGAAGAAATTGAAAATTAAAGATTAAAGATTACAAATCACAAATTGGAAGAAGGGTTGCGGTTTGAAGCAATTTTTTTATATCACACATAATCTGTGGATTGCGTAATTTTTAATTTTTAATCTGTAATTCATAATAAACCAACCATGAAGAAATTACTAATTGTTGGGATGATGATCCTGACCGATATAATTACAATTAATATGAAGAACGAAAATAAAATAAGCAACCCACTGCTGACGGAGTGGAAGACTGTACATCAGACGCCTCCTTTCAATGAAGTAAAACACGAACATTTTGTACCGGCTATTGACCAATTGCTTGCTGAAGCCAAAACGGAGGTAGATGGAGTGATCAACAATAGTGAAGCCCCTACCTTCAACAACACCATCCGGGCACTGGAGGTAAGTGGGAAAAAGCTCTCAAGGGCTACCACCATACTCTTTAACCTGAACTCGGCTGAGACAGATGACACCATTCAGTCAATAGCCAGGGAGGTCTCGCCCAAATTGTCGGCCTACCGAAACTATGTATCGCTGGACGAGAAGCTTTTCCAAAGGGTTAAGGCTGTTTATAGTCAAAAGGGTCAGTTGAAATTGAATCCTGAAGATCTCAAATTGCTTGACGACAGTTACAAAGGATTTGTCAGAAGCGGTGCTAATCTGGAAGGTGCTGCCAAAGCACGGTTTGCAGAAATTAATACAGAGTTGTCGAAACTTTCCCTCAAGTTTGGAGAAAATGTCCTGGCCGAGACCAACTCCTATCAATTGATGGTAACGGATAAAAAAGATCTGTCCGGTCTGCCGGAAGGTGAAATCGAGGCCGCGGCTCAACTTGCCAAAGGGAAAAAGAGAGACGGGTGGATGTTCAATCTTCAGGGACCCAGTTACAACGCTTTCATGAGGTTCGCAGATAACCGGAAATTAAGGGAAGAGATATACAAAGCCTATAGTTCGAAAGGATATCACCAAAATAGCAACAACAACGAGGAGATTGTGAAGGAAATAGTTAACCTTCGACTGGAACGGGCCAAATTGCTTGGATATCCGAACCATGCTGCTTTCGTGCTGGAGGAGCGGATGGCAGAAAGTACTGCAAAGGTCAATGCATTTCTGGAGCAGCTTCATGAAGCCTCCAGGCCAGGTGCATTGCAGGATCTGGCAGATGTAAAGGCATTTGCCACATCCAACGGTTTCAAGGATCAGCTTGAGCGCTGGGACTGGAGCTATTGGTCGGAAAAGCTCAAAAATGAGCGCTATGGTTTCGATGAGCAAGCGGTCAAACCCTATTTCAAACTCGAAAATGTGATCGGTGGGGTCTTTGAGCTTGCTAACAGATTATATGGGATAACATTTCAGGAAAACAGGGCTATTCAGGTGTATCACACTGATGTGAAAGCCTATGAGGTTTACGACAAAGATGGATCCTTCCTGTCGGTTCTCTACCTCGATTTCTTTCCAAGGGAGGGGAAAAGGGGAGGCGCCTGGATGACCGAGTACCGCTCCCAAAGCAAACTTGATGGGAGAAACGTTCGTCCCATTGTCTCCATCGTGGCCAATTTTACCAAGCCTACGGATACCAAACCTTCACTGCTTACCTTTAATGAAGTGAGCATTTTCCTCCATGAATTCGGTCACGGCCTGCACGGTATTTTTGCCAATACGGTCTATGAGGGAATGTCGGGAACTTCCGTTTACCGTGATTTTGTTGAATTGCCTTCTCAGATCATGGAGAATTGGGCTATCGAAAAGGATTTTCTGGATATTTTTGCCAGCAACTACCAGACAGGGGAGAAGATCCCGTCCGAATTGGTTCAAAAGCTGATCAAATCGAAGAATTTCCTGGCCGGAGCGCAGAGCGAACGTCAGTTGAGTTTCGGGATGAACGACATGGCATGGCATTCTATCACAGAACCGGTGACAGGCAGTGTGGTGGAATTCGAAAAGATAGCTTTGATACCGACCGATCTTTTTCCTCCCATGGAGGGTTCTTGCCTCAGTACCTCCTTTTCGCATATTTTTTCCGGAGGTTATGCTGCCGGTTATTATGGCTACAAATGGGCACAGGTTCTGGATGCGGATGCCTTTTCCCTCTTCAAAACGAAAGGGATTTTCGACACTGCGACAGCCGAATCGTTTCGTAAAAATATTCTCGAAAAAGGAGGAACAGCACATCCGATGGTGTTGTACAAGGCTTTCCGTGGACAGGAACCCTCGATTACACCTTTGCTTGAGCGGGAAGGCTTACTTAAAAAGGTAAAAGATTAAGATACGCTGAGAAATGTGAAACCAGAAACAAGAAACGGAGAAACAGTGAAACGGAGAAGGGTGCAGAGCGAAGCGAGAAACGGATAGTGAATAAGCATCTTGATTCTCCATTATTCAACGAAGCCCATCGCAGTTTCTCCGTTTCCCTGTTTCACTCTTCATCATAGAATATTATAATTTAAATTGCCTGTCCAAAAATGGCCTCGAAATCTTTAAAGAAGTTTATCTATCTCTCGATCGCAACCGCCGTACTGACCATTAGCCTGAAGGGGATGGCCTATCTGCTGACAGGATCTGTGGGATTGCTCTCCGATGCACTGGAATCGTGTGTTAATCTGATAGCAGCGCTTTTTGCTTTGGTTATCCTGGCTATCGCTGAAAAACCGGCCGATGCCGAACATGCTTTCGGCCATTCCAAAGCCGAGTATTTTTCGAGTGCTATTGAAGGAGGACTTATTGTTTTGGCGGCTTGCAGCATTGTCTGGAGCGCTTATCCCAGGTTGTTGGATCCGCAGCCGTTAGAAAATATGGGGTACGGCTTGTTGGTATCATTTTCGGCTTCGTTAATTAATCTTGGTGTTGCCATAGTTTTGCTGCGCGAAGGAAAGAAGAGTCATTCTATCACACTTTCAGCAGACGGCAAGCACCTGATGACCGATGTGTGGACATCGGTAGGTGTATTGGCGGCCATTGGCATGGTGAAACTGACAGGCTGGCTGATCCTGGATCCGATTATCGCCATGCTGGTGGCTTTGAACATCGTTTGGACCGGATACCGGCTGATGCAACAATCTGCGCGGGGACTGATCGATACGGCTATCCCCAATGAAGAGCGGCAGCAAATCGAACATATTTTCGACCAATTCCGGCAACCGGGGATTGAATTTCATTCGCTGATGACCCGGCAAGCCGGTCAGCGGAAATTTATTTCGGTGCATATCCTTGTCCCCGGAGAGTGGACCGTGCAGCGGGGCCACGATCTGCTGGAGATCATTGAGGCAAAGGTTCGGGATCATTTCCCCATTCCTGTCACCGTTTTTACCCACCTGGAGCCCATTGAAGACCCGGTCTCCCACAGTGACATTGGGATCGACAGGGTATAAACGGATTCTGGTATTTTTTCTATTTTTGCACTTCACAAATGCGTTACCATGCTAGAAAGGATTAAAGAACTTCAAAAAGAGATTGAAGAGCGGGTTGTTAAGTCGGCTGAAGAGTTGGAAGAGCTGAGAATCAAATATCTCAGCAAGAAGGGAGAAATCTCCAAATTGATGGAAGATTTTAGAAATGTATCGACCGATCAGAAAAAAGAGATCGGTGCCGCAGTCAATACCCTGAAGAATTTTGCCCTGGAGAAGATCAAAATATTGAAGGAGGGCCTGGAAGAGCAGACTGCTGAAGCCCGGAAACTGGATCTTTCCCTACCGGGAGATCCGATGAAGGCCGGAACCCGCCATCCAATTTCTATCGTGAAGAATGAGATGCTGGAGATCTTCAAACGTTTGGGCTTCGTAGTCTCTGAGGGACCTGAAATTGAGGATGACTGGCATGTTTTCTCGGCGCTGAATTTCGCCGAGGAGCATCCTGCCCGCGACATGCAGGATACTTTCTTTATCCAGCGGAATCCCGATATTCTGTTGCGTACACATACTTCATCCGTGCAGGTACATGATATGGAGACGATGAAACCGCCTATCCGTACGGTGACACCCGGCCGGGTATTCCGGAATGAGGCGATCTCCTACCGGGCACACTGCATGTTTCACCAGATCGAAGGGTTGTACATCGACGAAAATGTCTCCTTTGCAGATCTGAAGCAGACGCTGCTCTATTTTGCCAAAGAGCTTTTTGGCGAAAAGACGGAAATCCGCATGCGCCCTTCTTACTTCCCCTTCACCGAACCTTCGGCCGAAGTGGATGTCTCTTGCTCGATTTGCGGTGGCAAGGGCTGTAACGTCTGTAAATACACCGGATGGCTCGAAATCCTGGGTTGCGGTATGGTGGATCCCAATGTTCTGGAAGCATCCGGCATCGACAGCAAAAAATACACAGGTTTTGCTTTTGGCATGGGTATCGAACGGACGGCGATGCTTAAATACGGGATCAATGACCTCAGACTTTACTTTGAGAATGATGTGAGGTTTTTGAACCAGTTCGAAGCGGCAAACTAAAGAAAAGGAACAGGAATGGAAGTAGCAATCTTGGATTCAGGGTATAAATCGTATGAATTTGAAAAAGACCTTTTTGAAAAGAATGGCTTCAGCCTGAAAATTTACCCTACCTATCAGGGCGAAAAGGCGGAAAAGAAAAAATTTGCTGAAAATGCTGATGGTATCCTGGTAAGACATACACAAATAGATGAAGAATTCCTGGCAGGATTGAAAAACCTGAAGGCAGTGGTACGTTATGGGGTAGGTTATGACAATGTTGATGTTAGCATGTGCACCAAATTTGGCATCAAGGTGGCCAACGTTCAGGGATATGCCAACCATTCAGTCTCTGACCACGCAATGGCGCTGATGTTTTCGTGTACACGCGCCATGTGGGATATCAAATTGCAATTGACACAGAAATTCGCATCACCTCCGGTTCAGGATGTTTTTGAGTTACATGATAAAACGCTGGGAATTATTGGTTTGGGCCGAATCGGAAGCGAATTTTGCAAAAAAGCATCCCCCTTGTTTAAACAGGTTCTTGCAGTGGACCCATATCGACCTGAGGCCCATTTTAACCAACTTTCTGCCCTGAAAGTCTCCTTGCCTGAATTGCTCGAATATTCGGATGTAATCAGCATCCATTGCAACCTCACGGCAGAAACAAACCGCCTGCTGGATTTTCCGGCTTTTTCGTTGATGGATAAAAAACCAGTGATCATCAATACTTCCCGTGGAGAGGTGATTGATGAAAAAGCATTGCTTGATGCATTAAAATCTGAAAAAATACATAGTGTGGGACTTGACGTTTATGAGAATGAACCGACAAATTCCAACCAGGACGAATTGATCAACCATGCAAGAACAATCTGTACCGGACATTATGCCTGGTATTCAGATCGTGCAGCTATTGAACTGCAGCGGAGGGCAGCCTTGAACCTGTTCAATTTCCTTACAGGGCAACCAGTTGAAGATTGCCTTAATGCGTAGCTGGTAAAGTTTATTCAAATCAATCTCAGAAATTTTTTGATTAGAAACAAGAGCGCCCGAATTCTCATCCGGGCGTAAAAAAAGTTTCCAAAGTTTTGGTTGCGAGCAAAATTCACTCGTAACCAAAACTTTGGAAACTTTCTGCATATTAACTTTATCCTTTTCTTTACAGTGTTTTCGCTACCTCAACCTGCTCAAACGCCTCAATAAAGTCTCCTTCGTGCACATCGTTGTAGTTCTGGATGTTCAGACCACATTCGTAGCCTTTGGCCACCTCTTTGACGTCATCCTTGAAACGTTTCAGTGATTCGAGTTCGCCGGTGAAGACGACGATACCGTCGCGGATCAGGCGCACCTTCGAGTTGCGGATGATCTTGCCATCGCGGACGATACATCCTGCAATGGTACCCACCTTGGTGATCTTGAAGGCGGTAAGAACTTCCGCAGTACCCTTGATCTCCTCTTTGATCTCCGGAGCCAACATACCCTCCATAGCCGACTTGATCTCGTTGATCGCGTCGTAGATGATGGAATAAAGACGGATGTCGATCTCCTCCTTCTCGGCCAGTTTCCTGGCGCTCATGGAAGGACGGACCTGGAAGCCGACGATGATGGCATTGGATGCTGAGGCCAGCATAATATCTGATTCAGTGATCTGGCCAACCGCTTTGTGGATCACGTTGACCTGGATCTCGGTAGTCGAGAGTTTGATCAGTGAGTCGGAAAGCGCCTCGATAGAACCGTCCACGTCGCCCTTCACAATGATGTTCAGCTCCTGGAAGTTGCCTATGGCAATTCTTCGGCCGATCTCGTCGAGGGTGATGTGTTTCTGCGTCCGGAGACCTTGCTCACGCTGCAATTGTTCGCGTTTGTTGGCAATCTGGCGGGCTTCGCGTTCGCTCTCCATGACGTTGAATTTATCGCCCGCCTGCGGCGCTCCGTTCAATCCGAGGATCAATACCGGTTCTGCCGGGCCGACACTTTCGACGCGCTGGTTACGTTCGTTGAACATGGCCTTGATGTGACCGAAGTGCGGTCCGGCCAAAAGCACATCCCCAACTTTCAGGGTACCCGATTGAACCAGGATGGTGGCTACATAACCTCGCCCCTTGTCGAGGGTAGATTCGATGACCGATCCATTGGCACGTTTGTTTGGGTTGGACCTCAGATCGAGCATCTCAGCTTCGAGCAATACTTTTTCGAGCAGTTCGGCGACGCCTAGGCCTGATTTGGCTGAGATGTCGTGCGACTGGTATTTTCCACCCCAGCTCTCCACCATGTAGTTCATGTTGGCCAGCTGGTGTTTGATTTTTTCGGGATCGGCGGTTGGTTTGTCCACCTTGTTGATGGCAAACACAATCGGAACGCCGGCCGCAGAGGCATGGTTGATGGCTTCGATGGTTTGGGGCATCACATCGTCATCGGCAGCTACAATGATGATGGCAATATCGGTAACCTGGGCGCCACGGGCACGCATGGCGGTAAATGCTTCGTGACCCGGCGTATCGAGGAAGGTGATCTTACGGCCATCTTCCAGTCTCACGTTGTAGGCGCCGATGTGCTGGGTGATACCGCCTGCCTCGCCGGCGATTACATTGGCTTTACGAATATAGTCGAGCAGCGAGGTCTTACCATGGTCGACGTGTCCCATGACTGTAACAATTGGCGGACGCGGCTTGAGGTCTTCCTCTGCATCTTTCTCTTCCAGAATCGCTTCCTGAACTTCAACAGAGATAAATTCGACTTTGTATCCAAACTCATCGGCAACCACCGACATGGTTTCGGCATCCAGACGCTGGTTGATGGAGACGAACAATCCCAATGACATACAGGTCGCGATAACCTGCGTAGGGTTGACATCCATCATACTGGCCAATTCGCTAACAGAGACGAACTCTGTGATTTTGATGATGTTCCTGTCGATGTCTGCCTGTGCGCCCTCTTCGGCCATCTTCTCAGTGTAGGCCAACCGCTTGTCGCGACGGTGTTTTGAACCCCTGGTTTTTTGGCTTTTTGTGGTCAGACGGGCAAGGGTCTCTTTGACCTGCTTTTGTACATCCTCTTCGTTGACCTCTTTTTTAAGCGGCAGTTTTTTCTTTACAACCAGGGAACTCTTTTTCTTGATGGTACTTTTCTCTTTTCCCGGCTCTTTTTTATCTTTCGTTTCGTCGCCCTTCTTCTCAATGTTCAGGGGAACGCGCTCCTTTGCATCTTTGGAAACGCGCTTGCGCTTTTTCTTGCGCAGGGAGCGGTCTTCGTCACGGACCCCGATACCTTTTTTGAGACCTTCGGCAGGAAGATCAATTTTTCCTATGACTTTAGGTCCTGAAAGGATCTCCCTGGCATGTTTGAAAATCTCTTCCGGAACCTCTGCGAGATCGGGAAAGATCTCTTCCAGCGGATCTTCGCGGTGTTTCCCTTCACGTCCCGGTTTCGATGGTTTTCCATCCGTTGATTTGGGGGCGATATGTTTTTTCTTGGTGAGGGTAATCCCTTTCTTGCCTTTATCGGAAACTTTCGGTGAGGCCAGATCAATTTTCCCGATGATATTGATGTTGGCTTCAAGCTGGGTAACGTTTGAGATCATTTCCGGGGCAATCCCAATATTTTCAGTTTTGGGGGATACATCCGTTTTTAACTCCGGTTCTGAAACAACCGGCGGTGTGGAAACGGCTTTGGGAGCGGCAGTTTTTTCAACGATGATTTCAGGTTTCTGTTCTGCTTTTTTCTCCTCTTTTACAGGTTTCTCAACAGGCTCCGCAGGTTTTGGTCTCGATGAAAGATTTTCGAGGTCAACGGAGCCAACCACTTTGATGACGGGTTTTTCCGGCAGTGGGGTATGTGTGATCTCCGGCTTTGCAACTTTGGGCTGAGGCTCATGGTGTTTGATGTCCTTGGCGTGGTGAAGGCTGTTGTCAGTAATATTGACAGAGTCATCTTCAAAGTCATCGACCTGAATTTTTTGCTCACCGTGATGAACATCTTCGATGGTGATGGTATCTCTTTTCAAACGGCCGGGGCGATGCATATCAGCCTCTACTTTGGCATCATGATCCTTACGAAACTGTTTTTCGAGGAGCATCTGGGCATCGACATCGATCTTTGCATTGGGATCAGGGGTCATTTTGAATCCCTGCTTATTCAAAAACTCCACGATGGTAGAGATCCCCACGTTCAGATCGCGTGCTATTTTACTTAACCTTGTTGATACTTTGTTCCCTGTATCCATAGTTTGCCAAACAGTTTAATTTGCTTTATCTCTTCCGGTTGATTGAACGTCTGACAGTTACTGTTCAAATTCGGACTTCAGTATGCGCAAAACTTCGTCGATAGTCTCTTCTTCGAAGTCGGTACGCTTGATCAGCTCCTCCCGAGAGAGGTTCAGTACATTTCGGGCAGTATCGCAACCAATGGATTTGAGTCCGTCGAGAACCCAATCATCGATCTCATCTGCAAATTCTTCCAGTGAGACATCCTCTTCGTCAGCAATTTCACGATCCCTGTAGACGTCAATGTCGTAGCCAGTGAGCTGGCTGGCCAGTTTGATGTTCAACCCTCCTTTACCAATGGCCAGCGATACCTCCTCGGGTTTCAGGAATACTTCTACCCTGTTCTCGTTGCCATAGATTTTAATAGAGGAGATTTTTGCAGGGTTGAGCGCTCTTTGGATGTACAACTGGTTGTTGTTGGTGAAGTTGATTACGTCGATGTTCTCGTTGCGTAATTCCCTGACAATACCATGAATGCGCGAACCTTTCATTCCAACACAGGCGCCTACCGGATCAATACGGTCATCGTATGATTCAACTGCCACCTTTGCACGTTCGCCAGGAATCCTGACAATTTTTTTAATGGTAATCAAACCATCAGAAATTTCAGGAACCTCCAGTTCAAAGAGTCTTTCCAGGAAGACTGGCGAGATGCGGGACAAAATAATGTAAGGGCTGTTGTTCCTCATCTCTACTTTGATTACCACCGCCCGGACACTGTCGCCTTTTCTGAAGAAATCGGAAGGGATTTGCTCGCTTTTGGGTAGAATCAGTTCATTCCCTTCGTCGTCGAGCAACAAAAGTTCTTTTTTCCAAATTTGGTATACCTCGCCGGTGACGATCTCTCCAATTCTGGATTTGTATTTTTGGTAGATGTTGTCTTTTTCAAGTTCCAGGATGCGTGAGGCAAGGTTCTGGCGTAAATTCAGGATTGCCCTTCTGCCAAAATCGCTAAAACGAATGGTATCGGTTACCTCTTCACCAAGCTCATAATCCCCATTGTTGGCGTTGGCAGCCGAAATGGTGATTTCAGTATTTAAATCGGTTAATGCTCCATCCTCTACAACCGTACGGTTACGGTAGATTTCGAAGTCTCCTTTGTCGGGGTTTATAATGACGTCAAAATTCTCGTCCGAGCCAAACTGCTTTTGAATCACACTTCTGAACGCATCTTCCAATACGCTCATCATCGTGGCACGATCAATGTTTTTCAGGTCTTTAAATTCCGAAAACGTGTCAATCAGATTGAGGTTGTCCATATCTTCAGGATTTTTATTTAAATGTAATAACTTGTTTAACTGTTTTTATTTCTTGCAATGAAAATTCAACAGTCTTAAGTTCTACTGTCTTTTTTCCATCTACTTTTATGTTGCTTGATGTCTCTATTACAAAATTTTCTTCATTGGCCGATTTCAACGTCCCGGTGAATTTGTCACCTTTTGCTGTTATGATCTCCACCTCTTTCCCGATATTTTTCAAATACTGACGGAGTACTTTGAATGGCTGCGTCAATCCTGGAGAGGAGACTTCGAGGGAGAAATCTTCAACCTCACGGTCGAATTGATGCTCGATATGGCGGCTCATTTCGATGCATTTGTCAATACTTAATCCCTCATCACTATCTATAATTACCGAAATGGCGTTGCCAGGCCCGACCGTTACATCGACGATAAACATCGTGTCCGATAGCTTTTCCTCCACCATCCTTTGAATAACTACTTTCGATATCATTTTATAAATTAATAAAATAGGGGACAATGCGTCCCCTAATCCTGCGATTAATCTCCGGTGCGAAATTACTATTAATGTTTGAATTAAACAAATTTTTATTTCTAATTTTGAATGATCTGTCAGGGTTTGCGGGGCTCCCAGGGATGAAGGCGAGGAGTGGGCAATGAAAATGAAGGCAGCCCCGGTCAAATTTTGTAATTATTTTGTAATTAATTAGTTGTCAATTTGATAATAAATATTTCCCTTGTGAAGCAAAACAAACGCAAAATCGTCAACGATCCGGTATGGGGTTTCATCGATTTGAATTCAGGATTATTGTTCGATTTGATCGAGCATCCCTATTTTCAACGGTTACGTCGTATCCGTCAGCTGGGACTTACCTCACTGGTTTATTCGGGGGCCAATCATACCCGATTTGAGCACTGCATTGGCAGTATGTACCTGGTTCAAACAGCCTTGCAGGTGTTGAGGGAAAAGGGTGTTGATATTACTGATGAGGAAGCCGAAAGTGTTTCAGTGGCAATTCTGTTGCATGATTTGGGGCACGGTCCCTTTTCGCATGCCCTCGAAGAGAGTATCGTAAAAGGTATATCACACGAGGAACTGTCACTGCTTTTTATGCTGGAGCTCAATGATGAATTCAACGGAAGATTGGATTTGGCCATTCGTATTTTTCTGGATCAATATCCCAAACATTTCCTGCACCTCCTGGTAAGCAGTCAGCTCGATATGGACAGGCTGGATTTTCTGAAGCGCGACAGTTTTTACTGTGGCGTGTCGGAGGGTGTTGTCTCATCCGATCGAATCATCAAAATGTTGGATGTCAGGAACGATCAATTGGTTGTAGAGGCCAAGGGGATCTACTCGGTGGAGAAATTCCTGATTGCCAGGAGGATGATGTACTGGCAAGTTTACCTGCACAAGACGGTTGTATCTGCTGAACGCACCCTGGTCAATTTGCTCAGGCGCGCCTCTTCTCTAGCAGAAAAGGGGGAGGAAGTTCAATGCGCCGGGGCTTTTTCACGTTTTTTGAACGGGGAGGTGAGGGCATCTGACTTCAGGTCTAATGATCTGAAAACGAGAAACTTGGCATTGGATCGTTTTGCCGGATTGGATGATTCAGATATCCTTTCCACAATTAAAGGTTGGATCTCTCATTCAGATCCTGTCCTTTCCGCCCTTTCGGAGCGGATTGTCAACAGAAAGTTGATGAAAATTAAAATATCACAACATCCTTTTAGTGAAAGTCATTTAAAAGAGCTGAAGGAGAAGTTGCAGACAAAGTTTGGAATTTCTGAAGAGGAATCAAACTATTTTTTCACGGTAGGTGAGATGACAAACAATGCCTATCAACCTGATGAAGAGGCGATACTGATTCTTTATAAAAATGGGAAACTAAAAGATATCAGGGATGCATCGGATATTAATTTAGAGGGATTAACCAAAACCGTGCGTAAACATTTTGTCTGTTATCCGGCGAAAATCTCGTTAGGTAACTAATAATGTTTATTTTTGCACCGAATTTTTAAAAGCAACTGAATGGAGTTTAAGGTCAATGACATTGCCATGATACTCAACGGGACCGTTGAAGGCGACGGCGAAATTATAATACACAATATCTCCAAAATTGATGATGGTGTTCCGGGAACGCTCACCTTCCTCTCCAATCCTGCCTACATCAAATACATCTATTCAACACGGGCTTCTGCAGTCATTGTCTCCACGGATTTTGTACCTGAAGGGGCCTTGTCGTGTACCCTTATCCGGGTGAATGATCCCTATACGGCCCTTGCCGAGTTGCTCAAAATGTACCAGCAGTTGAAGCCTGCAAGAAGCGGGATCGAGCAACCCTCATTTGTCAGCAGCAGTGCCAGGATTGGTGAAGATATTTATATCGGGGCATTTGCCTATATCTCTGACTCGGTAATAATTGGGAATAATGTTAGCATTTATCCCCACGTTTTTATCGGGGACAATGTGTTCATTGGCGACAATACGACCATATACGCAGGTGTAAAAATATATGCAGATTGCAAGATTGGTTCTGATTGTATACTGCATTCCGGCGCTGTGATTGGCGCCGACGGTTTTGGGTTTGCACCAAATGCTGAAGGTCCGTTTTCAAAGATTGTCCAGGTTGGCAATGTAATCCTGGAAGATATGGTAGAGGTTGGCGCCAATACCTGCGTGGACCGCGCTACCATGGGATCGACCATTGTTCACAGGGGGGTAAAGCTTGACAATCTAATCCAGATAGCGCACAATGTAGAAATTGGTGAAAACACAGTGATGGCCGGACACTCCGGGGTTGCAGGTTCATCCAAGGTTGGAAGGAACTGCATGATAGGGGCCCAGGTTGGAATATCCGGCCATTTGAAGGTTGGTGACAATGTCAAAATCGGAGGTCAGGCCGGTGTGATGTCCAACATTGCCGATAATTCCACAATCATCGGGTCACCGGTTCAAGACCACAAAGATTTTATGAGGTGCATGGCCATTTTCAGAAGACTGCCACAGATGTCCGGTGACATTTCTGATCTGAAGAAATGGATGAAACAGTCTGAACAGAAATAAATTAACCAAGTATAATAATTAGCCGTCAAGGGATGATAGTAAAACAAAATACCATTGCATATCCGGTAACTGTTACCGGGAAAGGACTTCATACAGGAGTTGAAGTATCGCTGACGTTTAAACCGGCCCCTGAAAATTTTGGATTTCGTTTTATGAGGGTCGACCTGGAAGGTGCACCCGTTGTAGAAGCCAATATATCCAAAGTCAGGGGAACAGCCAGAGGAACAGTTTTGAAGGATGGAGAGGTATCTATCAGCACCATTGAGCATTGCATGGCCGCATTGATTGCATCTGAAATTGACAATGTGCTGATGGAGATCAATGGCGCTGAAGTTCCGATCATGGATGGAAGTGCATCGGCATGGGTTGATGCAATTCAGGAGGCTGGGGTTGTTGAGCAGAATGCTGAAAGAGAGTATTTTGTGGTGAAGAAAAAAATTACCTACCACAATCAGTCAACCGGTTCTGAGATCACCGTGCTGCCGGATGAAAATTTTTCGATCGATGTGCTTGTATCCTACAATTCGACTGTTTTAGGAAACCAATTTGCCTCATTTGACAACACGACAGAGTTTGCAGCCGAGATAGCCCCTTGCCGCACTTTCGTCTTTGTCAGGGAGTTGGAGGCACTGTTGAAAAATAATCTGGTAAAAGGGGGTGACCTCGACAATGCGATTGTTATCATGGACCAGGTGATGTCTCAGGACGAACTTAACAGAATTGCCGATTTGTTTCACCACGAGCATATTCAGGTGAATGAAGTAGGAATTCTTAACAACCTGAAATTACGCTACGACAATGAATGTGCCAGGCACAAATTGCTCGATCTCATCGGCGACATGGCATTGCTCGGCAGGCGCATCAAGGGCAGGATTATCGCCAAAAGACCGGGGCATCTTGCCAATACCGAATTCACAAAATTGTTGCAAAAAGAGAACCTGAAGAGCATGGCGGAGTCGGCACCTCCGGAATACAATCCAAACAAGGAGCCACTTTATGATATCAATGCCATCAAAAGGATGTTACCGCACCGAAACCCTTTCCTGTTGTTGGACAAGGTGATCGAAAAGGGCAGTGACTTCATCATCGGAGTGAAAAATGTAACCCAGAATGAACCATTTTTCGTGGGCCACTTTCCTGAAGAATCGGTGATGCCGGGTGTGATGATCATTGAATCCATGGCACAGTGCGGTGGAGTTTTCGTGATCAGCTCCATGCCCGCCGATGGCGACTACTCGACCTATTTCATGACCATGGACAACATCAAATTCAGGAAAAAGGTGGTTCCGGGAGATACCCTGATCTATAAGATTAAACTTACGAGTCCGATCAGACGAGGAATCGCCCACATGCGCGGACTTGCATTTGTAGGCGATACCGTTGTTTGTGAAGGGGAATTCATGGCCCAGGTTGTAAAAAACAAATAATTAGAATAAATGAATCAAATACTTGCACATATCCACCCCAATGCAAAACTCGCGGAAGGGGTCGTTGTTGAACCTTTTGCTACGATTGGTGACGATGTTGTGATCGGTGAAGGAACGAATATTGGGCCGCATGCAACCATCCTTCCCGGGACACGTATCGGAAAAAACTGTAAAATCTTTCCTGGGGCCGTTGTGGGTGGAGAGCCGCAGGACCTGAAATTCAAAGGTGAATACTCTACCGTTGAAATTGGCAATAATACAACCATCCGTGAATGCGTTACCATCAACCGCGGAACTTCCGCAAAAGGGAAAACTGTTATTGGAAGTAACTGCCTCATCATGGCTTATGTTCATGTAGCTCACGATTGCGTTGTGGGGAACAATGTAATTCTCGTCAATTCTACCTCCCTTGCAGGTGAGGTTATCGTGGATGATTATGCCATTATTGGCGGTCATACCGGAATTCATCAATTCTGTCATATTGGTAAGCATGTGATGCTTTCAGGTGGGTCACTGGTAAGGAAAGATGTTCCACCCTACATCAAAGCCGGGCGAGAGCCGCTTTCGTATGCAGGAGTCAATTCGATCGGACTGCGCCGCCGGGAGTTTACCAACGAGATGATTACGCAGATTCAGGATATCTACAGGATCATCTATCAGAAGGGATACAACAACTCCCAGGCCCTGGAAGTGGTTGAAACCGAGATGCCGGCATCGCGTGAAAGAGATGAGATACTCCTTTTTATCCGTGACTCCAAGAGAGGGATTATAAAAGGGTATTTCCCTGATTGAATAAATATTAGCAAGAAAGGTGGCCTATAGGTCACCTTTTTTTTGCCAATGTATTGATCACCAGGATTTGAATAAGTTTTAAAACTACTCCCGGAAGGAATTTGCCTTTGAATAACCCAGGGAGCAGGCCGGCAATCAATCCGTTGGCCGAATCCAGCAGGTCGTTCACCCTAATATTTTGAGAAGGGTCGTAAGGAAGAAGGGCCCGGCCTAAAAGGGTGTTATAATTCTCTTTAAAATAGTCTATTTTTAATCCAATCAGTTTTTCCTGGAAAGTGCAATAGAGTTCCAATTTATTCCTTTCGATCTTCAGTTTCTCCAGGTTGTCAATTTTCGCTTTGGCCTTGTGGTTCATTTTTCGTCCTCCTCCTTTTCTGTCAGTTGTCCAATGATCCTGTTGATGATTGTTTTTTCAATCCAACTTTTCCTGAACAAAATAAAGGGCAACAACATTGCCAGATAAATACCGGTAACAAGCAAAAAACCTGTACCATAGCTGTTGAATACCGATCCCAGGTAAAATCCAAGGGCGAGGCTTAGAAATAGCAGCATCATCGATGCCAGCATGGCAATGACCAGGGATGAGAAAAGGGTTGCGGTTAATTTGGCCGTCTTTTCATAAAAGTCGTACTTGAGCAACTGAATCCTGGCCGAAAGATAATCGGCTATCATCAGCTTCACCTCCAGAAAGAATTGATCATGGTCATGTTCCATCACTATTCAGGATTTTCAGTGTTGAGATCAATGTCCACCTTTCTGAAATTATCAACCATCTCTTTGGCTTTGGCAAGATTCTCCGAAATATCCTGCTTGAGCTTGGCCGCACCATCCTGCAGATCGGCTATGATCTCCTCTTTCTTGTCGGAACTTAGAAAATATCCGATGGCAGCGCCAATGGCGGCCCCGGCTACGAAGGCCAGCAAAATTTTAGTTCCATTGTTTTCACTCATGACGGGTCAATGTTTATCTGTTAATAACGAATAAGGCCGGTAAATTGTTTATACAGCAAAAAATTGAATGAGGGGACATTAATTTTAAAGCGCTGACGGGTTACTCAAAAATAGGAAATAATTCTTTAGATTTACTCGCAGATTTTTGTAAGAACAGACAATTTTCATGTATGAAGATTAATCCGGCGAAGGCTATTCATTCGGTTCATCCAGGTAAGATCATATTGCCCCTATTGATTGGATTAGGCGTGGCCATTTTTATTTTTTTCAGGGAAGGGACACTAAGTTCCTTCCTGACCATCCAATTTTCGACAACCGTTCTTTTTTTCCTTTTCATGGCTGCCTTGATGATTGTAGCCAGGATTACCGGGTATGTGATCAGGCTTAGAATCTTGTCTGAAAAGAAAATTGGCATTGGAAGTTGCATCAGGATTATCCTTTTATGGGAATTTTCTACGGCGATTGCCCCTTTTGCCATCGGAGGAACGACAATATCGCTGCTTTTCCTCTACAAAGCAGGATTGCCGATCGCGAAGGGTACGGCCATTATATTGGCGGCGCTTTTTTTGGATGAACTCTTTTTTGTTGTGGTTTTTCCAATTGTCGCCTTGCTGGTTGGCTGGGATAGCCTTTTCCAACTGACAAACCACTCCTTTCAGGCGGGAGTCCTCAACAAATATGTCTATTTTGCCATGGCCGGATACTGTATTATGTTGCTGGTTGTATTGCTGATCGGTTACAGCCTTTTTTTCAATCAGCAGACTTTGAAGAAATTAATTGTCTCTATCTTTTCCCTACCGGGACTTCGCCGGTGGAAAGAGGGTGCCATCCACCAGGCAGATGACATTGTCACTGCCTCCAAACATCTCTCCAACAAGCCATTCAAATTTTGGCTGAAAAGTTTTGGCGCCACCGTCTTTTCGTGGACTTCCCACCATTTGATTGTCAATTTTCTGATACTGGCACTCATCTTTGGCATTAAAGGGGGCAACGAACCCCATGTGGTTACCCTGGTCGAACATGTCAATATTTATGCCCGTCAGCTGATAATCTGGATCATGACCAAAGTGATGCCAACGCCCGGAGGTACAGGTTTGTCGGAAGTAATTTTTATGGAGTACATGAAAATGTTCATCCCTGAAGGTTTCAACAGCCTGATGACGGTCATCTGGAGACTTTTCAGCTACTACCCTTACCTGTTTATTGGGGCCGTCATTCTTCCATCCTGGATCAGGGCGAGTTTCATGGGCCACACGCATGAAGAGATTTCTGACGAGGAGGAGGCTGAATGAGTACAAAGATCCTTTTTGTGGAGGGGATAGGAGAGGTTCAGCTAGTTCGGAAGTCTTCGTTAAAGCGTCTTAGGATATCCGTAAAGGCAACAGGTGAGGTACTGGTGTCAATTCCCTGGCTTTTTTCCTTTTCCAGAGGAGAGGTATTTCTGGAGGAAAAACGGAAGTGGGTGATCAAAACCCAGCAGAAACTCGAAAAGCATGGCCTTACCAGGAAACCACTGGAGCCGGGTTTGCTCTTCTCAACAAGAAGTTTTAACTACCATCTCAATCCTGGGAAAAATGAGAAGGTTAAAGTGCAACTAAGGCACGAACAGCATATTGCAGAGATAAGTTATCCTGAACAGTCATCACTGGAGGATCAGGAAATACTCAGTAAAATCAAATCGGCCATCGAGGCTGTGCTGAGGTATGAGGCCAAAAGATATCTTCCGGGCAGAACCAGGGAGTTGGCAAATCAATTGGGATACTCCTTTAAGACATTGACAATCAAGAATAATAAGACCAATTGGGGAAGTTGCTCAAGCCTGAAAAATATCAATCTAAACCTTCACCTAATGCGTCTTCCCGATAGGCTGATCGATTATATTGTGGTGCACGAGTTGGTTCATACCAAAATTCCCAACCATAGCGCCTCCTTTAAAGAGCGGTTAAAAGGCCATTTCCCGGATTCAGAAGAACTCGACAAGGCCATTAAAAAATTCAGGCCTGAAATGATCTGATCACATGGAGAGTAACCCAAACTGGTCAGCCAGGGAAGTCAGCAGATAGGCCAGGATAAAGGCGATAAGAGGGGCAATAGCCCAGATAAGCCAGAATTGCTTGACCACTTTTTTCGAAAAGGTTGCTTTCCAGCCAACCTTTGAAACGCTCAATGCAAGAATAGCAAAGGTATTCAGTTGGACCAATGAGGTTGGAATTCCTTTGGTTACCGATGCGCCCAGTAACAGGGTAGCTGTCACGAAAGAGATCATGGAAGCCTCCACTTTCCCCAATTCGAGGATTTCGGTCCCGGTCCTGACCATCAGTTTATGACCGAAGATGGAGCTTCCGATCGCAAAAGCCGGGGCAATAATCAATGTCGAGAGGATCATGATCAGTAAAAAATTGACGCTGGTAGGATTGATATGCAGTTCGTTGGTAATCATCGAAGTGATTGGCCCGGCAGCATTGGCAACATTGTTGGACCCAATCGAAAAGGCAACATAGCAGCTGGTAACAATAACGACCCATCTAAAAATATTTTGTTGTTTGTCTGTATGGAAATACCCCGGATATTTAAGGTCAAACTTTCGATATACCGTTTGGGCAATGATATACATGATACCAAATGAAACAAGGGGAAGAATGATCCAGGTTGGTACAATCTCGAAAAATATTTTGTGGGAGTTAAGCTGACCGACATAGTGTGCAGGGGCAACCAGTGCGGCAACGGTAGACTGCGAAGTAGACTGCGGAACCCCCAGCAGGTTGGCAAAAAGAAGGGAAAGTGCAACTGAGAAGAGGATAATTGTTGTTAGTGTATAATCGAGGCTGGCAGCTGGTAGAATGCCTTTCCCAAGTGTAATGGCAGTGTTTTTTCCGGCAAGCAGTGCTCCCAGCAAAACGAAAATTCCGAAAAGACCAGGGATAAATGTCCTGCGCAAAATTCCGGAACCATAGGCCGTGGCAAATGAAGGGGCAGTGCCGCTGCCTCCCATGTTGATCCCTAAAAACATGGCTACCAGCAGGGGCAGCAACAGACCATCGAGCATTGGTGACAACATATGAGCGGAAATTAAGTTGTGCGAATATATTTATTAATTTTCAACAATCCTTTTGATATGTTCGAAAAATGATCCAAATTTGACCTGTCACCACAACCTTCCAGTATGACAAAATGGAGTCAATTGATCTCTCCCTTACGTTTGGGTTTTGAATCCAAAAAATACGACGAACCGGAGGAGATTCGTACCGCTTTTCAACGTGATTACGACCGGATTATCTTCTCCTCCCCTTTCAGAAGGTTACAGAACAAGACCCAGGTATTTCCCTTGCCCGGCAGCATTTTTGTGCACAACCGGCTCACCCACTCGCTCGAGGTGGCCAGTGTTGGGAGATCCCTCGGAAATCTTGTGGCACTTGGACTGGCCAAAAGCGGAGAGGGTACCGATGCAAACATTCTTTCCGAAATCGGAACCATCGTTTCGACCGCCTGCCTGGCCCACGACATGGGAAATCCGCCATTTGGCCATTCGGGGGAAAATGCGATCTCCATTTTTTTCAGGAAAGGGAATGGTAAAATTCTGCTGGATCAGTTACCTGAAGAGCAAAAAACCGATTTTACCTGTTTCGACGGGAATGCCAATGCCTTCAGGTTACTCACACATACTTTCAACGGCAGGCGGGAAGGTGGTTTTGGACTTACCTACTCGACCCTGGCGGCTGTTGTAAAATATCCTTATGAATCGGTCCTGGCTGGCGACAAACAAAAATTTGGGTTCTTCCAAACAGAGAAAGAGCTATTTTATAAAATTGCGTTGCAGTTGGGGCTTCATCAAAGGTCGGATCGTCCTTTGCGCTTTTCGAGACATCCTTTGGTTTTTCTGGTTGAGGCGGCCGATGATATCTGTTACCAGATTATCGATCTGGAAGATGCCCACAAATTGAAAATCATCACTTCAGCAGATGCGGAACAGATGCTTCTGGCCTTTTTTGACCAGAAGGATGACAAAGATGTATTGTCGATTATCTCCGACAATCTCAGGATTGTGCAGGATAAAAACGAACGGGTAGGATATCTTCGGGCGATGGTAATTGGGAAGCTGGTAAAGGAGTGTGCGGCCATCTTCCTGAAAAACATGGATCGGATAAAAAGGGGTGAAGCAACGACATCGTTGCTCAAAATGCTGGAAGGAAACTCCAAATCGGCCATGGGTGAGATCAAAAGAATTTCTGTATCAAAAATTTACAAAGACCCTGCTGTCATTCAGATCGAAATTGCCGGTTATAAAATTCTGGGAACACTTTTGGAAGAGTTTACGCCGGCCATTATCGATCCGGAGGATGCCCTCTCAGAAAAGTTGCTTTCCATTATTCCTCAACAATACCACCTGCGCAGCGAAAATTTGTACGAACAATTGCAGACAATCGTCGATTTCGTATCCGGAATGACAGATCTTTATGCACTGGACCTTTACCGGAAGATTACCGGAATGAACCTGCCGGGGGTGTAAAAAGGGAATCCGATGAATACTCCTGACATTAGTGTCCGAAAAGAAACTATTCCTTTAAAAATCTTACGAAAACTTTTAGTACCTTTATATTCAATTTACTAAGAGATGTTAACTGAACGTATCAAAAAAGAAATCATTGAGAATCTGGCATCAATTGATCCGGAAAAGGTGATTTTATTTGGAAGTTATGCCTATGGCCAACCGACTCCTGATAGCGATATTGACCTTTATATTGTTACAAAGGACGATTATATACCTCGTTCGTTTGAAGAGAATCTTCAGATTAAAAAGAGAGTTTATATGGTTTTAAATTCCTTTCGGAAAAAATATGCTTCAGATATACTGGTACACACCTTAGCTACCCATCAAAAATTTATAGAACTTGGAAGTTCGTTTTCAAAAGAAATAATGCAAAAGGGCATTTCACTACTTTAATGATGAAAAAAATCACCTACAAAATAAATTGTAAGTGATTGATTTACTTGTTGACCCGCCAAGGCTCGAACTTGGACTCTTCTGAACCAAAATCAGACGTGTTGCCAATTACACCACGGGTCAATCAAAGTTGCCTTATCATTTAAGACCGCGCAAAAATACAAAGTTTTTTTTTTCTGCCAATATAAAAGTGAAAAAGAACTTCTTATCTTCGGTAAAATTTAGGAATAGCAAGATTAAATCGTGTTTATGTATTTTAATTACAGTGTTTTAATGGTTGTTCCTTTTATTTTTTGAATGGGTCAAAATATTTATTTCTATTTAACACTTCCTTTAGGGACGCTTTCTGCTGTGGACAAAGATTTTATATCTTCGCAAAGATTTATAGTTCGAAATATACAAATGTATCCGGAGGGATGACCTGCTGGCCTACTCTCCTTTTTGCTTGTTACTTTTGTGAAAGATTAAATTAATGCTGATGAGAACATTCAAATTTTACAACACGGTTGTTGGTTGGGGCATTTTCGTAATTGCCGCCTTTGTCTACCTGATGACAATTGAGCCAACTGCCAGTTTCTGGGACTGTGGGGAGTTTATTACCACTGCATTCCGGCTTGAAGTTGGGCATCCCCCAGGCGCACCATTGTTCATGATCCTTGGGCGCATCTTCACCATGTTTGCCTCCTCTACCTCTCAGATTCCGGTCATGGTGAATGTGATGTCGGCCCTGGCCAGCGCCTTTACAATCTTATTCCTTTTCTGGAGCATCACTCACCTGGCCAAAAAGATCCTGGTTACAGGCATACAAGAGACAATGTCTGAAATGATTGCCATTTTGGGGGCAGGAGCAGTAGGTGCACTGGCCTATACCTTTTCAGATACTTTCTGGTTCTCTGCAGTCGAAGGGGAAGTATATGGAACCTCGTCACTTTTTACTGCACTTGTATTCTGGGCCATTCTGAAATGGGAAAATGAAGCAGATGATACCTTTGCAAACCGTTGGATTATCCTTATCTGTTATCTGATTGGTCTCTCAATCGGCGTTCACCTTTTGAATTTGCTGGCTATTCCAGCCATTGTTTTCGTCTACTATTTCCGAAAATATGAACCTACCAGAAATGGCATTCTGGCTGCCTCCGGACTTTCACTTGTCATCCTGGCTGTCATGATCTGGATGGTTATTCCCGGTTTGGTTGTTGCTGCCTCCTGGTTTGAGCTTTTGTTTGTAAACGGCATCGGTTTGCCTTACAACAGTGGCGTTATTATTTATGCCATAGCCCTGACCGGCGGAGTTAGCTATGGAATCATTTACACCTACAGGAACAAAAAGGTTGTCGCCAATACTATTCTGTTGGGACTTTCAGTCATTGTCATCGGGTATTCATCCTATGCCATGACCGTAATCCGTTCTTCGGCCAATCCGCCGATGGACCAAAACAACCCGGACAATGTTTTCTCTTTATTATCCTATCTCAATCGTGATCAATATGGAAGCCGGCCATTGGGATACGGGCAATATTACAACGCACCGCTCGACAGCAAAGATCCTTACATTCAGGGTAGCCCAACCTACATAAAGAAAAATGGTAAGTATGCAATTGCCGAATACAAGCAGAGTCCAAATTATGATTCCCGGTTTTGTACCCTCTTCCCAAGGATGTATAGTTCGAATCCCGAACATGTACAGGAGTATAAAAACTGGGCCGGAATTAAGGGGACTCCTGTTCAGGCCACCAACCGACAGGGAGATCCGGAAACGCTGATGAAACCTACTTTTGGCGAGAACCTTCAGTTCTTCTTCGCTTACCAGGTAGGGTTCATGTACCTGCGTTATTTTATGTGGAACTTCTCCGGACGGCAGAACGATGTGCAGGGGGCAGGAGGCATTCTCAATGGAAACTGGATTACAGGATTTAATTTCTTTGATTCCATTCGTTTGGGCGATCAAAACCACCTGCCGCCTACCATTGGCGAAAACAGGGGAAAGAATGCCTATTACATGCTGCCTTTCATCCTCGGTTTGCTGGGCATGTTTTTTCAATATCAGGCAGGTAAGAAAGGAAAGCAGGACTTCACGGTAGTGATGCTTCTGTTCATCATGACCGGTCTGGCCATCGTGGTTTATCTCAATCAGGACCCGCTACAGCCACGTGAACGGGATTATGCCTATGCCGGCTCCTTTTATGCTTTTGCAATTTGGATTGGACTTGGGGTTCTGGCCATCTACGATTTGTTTAAGCGTTTTTCGGCCGGCACTATCAGCGCCATTGCGGCAACAGTAGTTTCCCTTTTCGCGGTACCGGTATTGATGGCCTCTGAAAACTGGGATGATCACGACCGTTCGGGACGGTTTACTGCCAGGGATTTTGGTGGTAACTACCTCCAGACTTGTGCCCCGAACGCCATTATTTTTACCAATGGCGACAACGATACTTTCCCATTGTGGTATGCCCAGGAGGTGGAAGGGATCCGTCCCGATGTCAGGGTTTGTAACCTGAGCTACCTGCAGACCGATTGGTACATTGAGCAGATGAGAAAAAAATATTACGATTCCGATCCGCTGCCGATAAAATTTACCGATGATCAGGTCGTTCAGGGTACGCGCGATATCGTTTATGTACTTGACCAGCTTAAGCGTCCGGTCAACCTGAACGAGGCGCTCGAATTTATCCGTTCCGACGATCCGGCTACGAAATTGCAGCAGGCCGACAATGCTTCATTTCTGCCATCCAAACAACTATACTATCCGGTCGACAAGAAAGCTGTTTTGGAATCCGGAACTGTTGAGGCCAAAGACGACTCCCTAATCGTTGATAAACTGGATATTAACCTTGCCGGCAACTATCTCTCCAAAGATGAAATGATCATCCTCGATATCATCAACAACAACAAATGGAAACGTCCGATTTACTTTGCCGTAACAGTTGGGCGTGACAAGTACATGAACCTACAGGAATACTTCCAGGCCGAGGGTTTTGCCTATCGTTTGGTTCCCATCAAGACAAAGGTAAAGGCAAAGGAGGGACAGATTGGAAGGGTGAATTCCAACATCATGTACAACAACATCATCAACAAATTCAAGTGGGGCAATATGAACGATCCGAAGGTTTATCTCGACGAGAACAACATGCGGATGTCGATGAACATCCGGAACAATTTTGTCAGATTGGCCGATCAGTTGGTGATGGAAGGCAAGACAGATTCGGCCGTGGCTGTTTTGGACCGTTGCAATGAGTTGATGCCCAATGAAAAGGTGCCATACAATTACTTCAATCTTTTGATGGCAGAGGCATATTACAAAGCTGCTCATTTTGACATGCTCCGAATGGGTAAAGATCGTACCTCTATGGAGATCAATATGCTGCCTGCTGCTGTGAAAAAGGGAAACGATGTAGTTCGTCAGATGGTGGAAAACAACGAGCGTGAAATTCTATACTATATTTCCCTGGATCCAAAGTTCCGGGATTCGGTGACTGATGAGCTGCAACGTGCTTTTTACCTGTTACAGGAACTCGGGGTAATTACTGAACAGTTTGGCGAAAAGGAGCTGTCGAAGGAGATCAATGGCAAGCTTAGTAAGTTGTTCTCAGTGATCCAACCGGAGAAGGGAAATATAATCCCAAAATGATAATTTAGAAAGAATTTACGCAATTCGAAGATTATCGTTACTTTTGAAGCTTTGTATGCGAATTACAATTCGTTGGGAAACGGGATTAGTCTGCTGATGAATTGCCTGATTTCGTTTAACGCGAGAATTTTTGAAAAAGAATTTTGCGTACTTTGCGTGAAATATAATGTGACATAAGAAGAAATGAAGTTTAAGTTACAGGTACATCTTCCGGGTTTTTTTACCAAGTGGTTTCCAGCCGCTGTCTGGCGCATGCCGGGTGAAGAAAAGACAGTTTACCTGACCTTCGATGATGGTCCGGTACCTACCGTAACCCCATGGGTGCTGGATCTTCTGAATGAGCACGAGGTCAAGGCTACGTTTTTTGCCGTGGGTGAAAATGTTTTCCGTTATCCTGAAATTTATGAACAAATCCTGGAGGAGGGGCATGCCGTAGGGAACCATACCTACCACCATCTTCAGGGATTAAAGAGCAGTAACCTGGAGTATTTTAAAGACATTGAGCAGGCAAACCGGCTGATTGGTTCCAATCTTTTCCGGCCACCGCACGGATGGTTAACCAGGGGGCAATACCTTTTCCTTTCTCAAAAATACAAGATCGTAATGTGGGATGTGATCTCCTGTGATTACAACCAGAATATCACCCGCGAAGAGGTTTTGGAGAATGTATTGAAATTCGTTCGTCCCGGAAGCATCATTACCTTTCACGATTCTTACAAGGCGGAGGAACACCTGATGTGGGCTCTTCCCAGAGCGATCGCAGCCCTGAAAGAGGAGGGTTATGATTTCAAGAAGATAGAATTTCCTAAAGTCAGAAGGTTGTTTGTCACAACTTATCTCCAGCAGATCAAAAAAATGCGGTCTAATTTCAGGCAATTCAGGAAGTGGGCATAATTTCCCTTGAAGGTTTTGAAATCTGATGAAATGACTAGGGGACTGGAACAGGCCTGTTAATCGGAAATTTGAAATAATTCTGATGAGTTCGCAAGTACTTTAGGCATTTTAGTCACTTTAGGCACTTTTTTATCAATGATAACAGTCTAATAATAGAATATGATTTTACAATTAGCCATCCAGAGTGTACCTGCTGCGGCAAATATTGATGGAATTGATCTTCTGCTGAAAGGAGGTTGGATACTTTTCCCAATCGGCGTCATCTCTTTGATTTCATGTTATCTGATTATCGTGAAATACATTGAGATCAAACGCTTTACAAAACCTGAACCCAATGTCGTAATTGCTTTTCATACCCACCTTAAAAAAGGGGACCTTGGTCAGGCCGTCGCCACATTGCAGGCAGGTAACAGTTCCTATAGTCGCATATTTTACCATGCCACACAAAACATAGGAAAGCCTATCAAAGAGGTGGAGAGCTCGATTGAGACCGCCGCTCAGATTGAGATGAATAAAATGAGCAAGGACCTCCATTATCTGGGTTTGTTCGCCGGTATAGCTCCCATGCTTGGATTTATTGGTACGATTGCCGGGGTTATCAAAATTTTTTATGATATATCTCTCTCAGACAATATCAGTATTGGAATTATCTCAGGAGGTCTTTACCAGAAAATGATCTCCAGCGGACTGGGCCTCATTGTCGGTGTTATTGCATATTCAGGATACCATATGCTAAACATTATGGTAGACAAATACATGAACAGGGTTGAGGAGGACGCTTTCGAGTTTATAAATATCATCGAGCAAAACTGAAATGAAGCTGAGAAAAAGGCTGGAGTTTAAACCGGAGGTGGCAACAGGGTCGCTGAATGACATCATGTTTTTCCTGCTGCTCTTTTTCCTGCTGGTAGCTACTTTTGCCAATCCTAATGTGATTAAGTTGCTTTTGCCTAAATCTGCTTCCAACCAGACCCTCGACAAGAAACAGATCACCCTCTCCATTACAAAGGAGAAAAATTACTATATCGACAAGGAACAGATACAATTCAACAAACTGGAGGGATCGCTCAAAGCCATTAAACAAAAGATCAGTGACGTTACAATCGTTTTGAGAACCGATAATTCCCTGACAATCCAGGATCTAATTGATGTGCTGGCCATAGGGAATAAGCTCCAGATCAAAATGATACTGGCCACGGAAAAAAGAGGGTCCTGAATAGAAAGGATAAAGGATAAAGTAAAAAGGATAAAGTTTGGGACTCCCAAAATTGAAGGGATTAGTCGAATTTCCTTTGTAAAGAGGTTTTGGCACGAATGCTTCCAATAATACGCATCAATTCAAAGGCCTCGTTCCTCAATTTTTTCCATTCGTCGCGGTTTGCAGTTACAGCAATAATTAGCTTGATCCAGTAATTTGATTCCCTGATTTCCTTTAGCACGATAGCCACTTTATTTGAAAAATCCGCTCGTGATACGGCTCCTTGTGCTTCTTCATAATTCGCACCACTTGATGAAGACGATTTTAAAAATTGCCAACTAATTACATCATATTCCTTTCCTTTTGGGAGTCCTCTAACTAATAGTATGGCTTGTACAGCAAAACCGAACAATCTAGACTGCAGATCATTTTTAAATTCAGGATCATTAATTATTTCATCCATAGTTTTCCTAATAAGTTACGGAAAATAACTTAGAAAACCAAATTCTATACCCTAAAATGATTGATTAATAGACCCTAAATGCGCTGAAAATTAGCACTAAACTTCGGAGTCCCTACTTTATCCTTTTTACTTTATCCTTTATCCTTAAAAGTCATCCTTATTCTTCCTGCTCCTCATCTATATCAATAACCGGTTCTTCCTGGAATGCTTTCGTAACCAGGTATTTGTCCAGGACAAGCAGCAGTGATGGTAAAACGATTATGTTGAAGAACATAGCGATAAAAAGGGTAGTCGAAACAAGCAAGCCCAGGGCCTGGGTACCTCCAAAACTCGAGACCATAAAGACGCTGAATCCCAAAACCAAAACGATGGAGGTATAAATCATGCTGAATCCCGCTTCGCGCAGTGCATTCAAGGTGGATAGGCCTATGTTGTTCCCGGTCATTTTTAACTCATGCCGGTATCTGGAGAGGTATTGAATGGTGTTGTCGACCGATATTCCAAGCGCAATGCTGAAAACGATGATGGTCGAAGGTTTAATGGGGACACCCGTAAAACCCATAATAGCTGCAGTGATGATCAGTGGGATGATGTTGGGTATCATTGAGACAGCAATCATCCTGACGCTTGAAAACATGAGCGCCATAAGTAGGGAGATGAATCCTATGGCTATTAAAACACTGAATAGTAAATGCTTGATTAAGAATTCAGTTCCTCTGGCATAAATCACACTGCTGCCGGTAATCTTCACGTTGTAGTCGGCCTTGGCAAAAATAGAATCAACCCTTGGTCGAATACTGTCGAGCAGTCTGTTCATATCTTTCGTGCCAATATCTGCCATCTGAAAACTGATCCTTGTAATCTGTTGTGTGCTGTCAATAAATGAGTTGAGTATTTGTTGCTTCCCTTCTGTCTTTTTGGGCAGATAAGACAGTACGAAAGTTTTTTCCATCGAATTGGGCAACGAGTACATCTCAGGATTCCCATTGAAGTAGGCCTGTTTGGCAAATTTCATAAATTCAGCGACCGATAATGGTTTCGAAAATTCCTTGTTCCTGGATATGACCTCCTGAAGCTGTTCGATTCGCTGAATCGTAGAAAAGAGCATAACACCTCTCTTCTTTTTTGTGTCAACCGAAATCTCGAAGGGCATCACTCCGCCCAATTGGGTCTCAAAAAATTTCAGGTCTTTGTAAAGGGGATTGCCCTGGTGGATATCATCTGTGACCTTGCCGGAAGTACGCATGTTCAGCATCCCGATGATTCCGGCCACGAGCAACAGCCCGGCCATCATAAATACCCATTGTCGCCTGAATTGAATAATGTGCAGGATTTTTTCAAGAATCGAATTAAAGAAGTTGTTGTCCAGGTGTTTTACATGCCTTTCGCTTGGAGGATCCATATAGCTGAAGATGATCGGCAGCAGTGTGATGCAAAGCGCATACTCCATCATGATGCTTATGGAGGCAACAATTCCAAATTCGCGCAACAGTTGGTTGGATACCAGGATGAACGCAGCGAAACCGGCAGCAGTGGCGGTATTCACCATCAATGAGGCAAAACCGATCCTGCGTACAACCCTGGAAAGCGCCAATATTTTATTCCCATGATTTCGGTACTCCCAGTGATATTTGTTAAGGATATAGATGCAGTTTTCGATGGCAATAACGACAATGAGGGAGGGGATCACCCCCAAAAGGACACTTATTTTAAATCCGAACAACCCGATTATTCCAAGTGTAAAGATGATGCTGATGGCCACAACTACCAGCGAGCTGATCACCACCTTTACGGACCTGAAAAACAGATAAAGGATCACAGCCGCTATAAGGATAGAGAGCATTACGAAAAGGAACAGCTCGTGTTGCACGGTTCTTGCCATTACAGTGCGAATGTAGGGAAGTCCCGAATAGTGTAGTTTAAGGCCACTTTGGGTTGCATATAGCTCTGCGCGCGCTACGATGTTATCGGTAATCTTCATTCGTATTTTGTCGTTGAGTACCGATTTTTTCAGCGTGATTGCCAAAATGTAAACGTCTGTTTTTGAATTAAAGAGCAGTCCATCATAAAATTTCAGGGATAGGATCTTGTTTTTTAAGCTATCGACTGTAGTTTGTGATGACGGCCTGGAAGGTACCAGCGGAAGGAACTCGAACTGATGCAGCAAATCGTTTTTTTTGATATTGGACGTTTTGGCAATAGACATAACACCTTCTACCCCATCAACTTTGGTCATGTCTGCCGTGAGGTCGTACCATTTGTTGAAGTCATTCAATTGAAACATGTTAGGGTTTTCAACCCCAATCACCAGTACGCTTCCATCTTCGCCAAATCGATTTTTGAAGGCATTGTAGTCAATGATAAAACTATCATCGGCAGGGAGGATACTGGCATTGTCGTAGGATAGTTTAACGCCCATACCCTTCCATCCCATAAAAGCCGTAAGGAGGACGATAAGTATCAGAATGGCAGGTCTGTTACGCAGTAGTAAGCGGGTAAGAAATTTCCACATAATCGGTGAATGATCACAATTGAAATGAATGCGAAGGTAAATGAATTAAACGAAAATATTATTTTTTCAGGCAGAAGATTTGGAACTGAAACCACGATCATTTTTTAGAAACTCCAGCCTGTTCCGAATTCATCTTTAAGCCACAATCCGAAAAAGCGGTCGTACACTGAGTATCCCTTGTTTTCAACAGTGATGATATCTTTGTCTAGCAATTGTTTGACGGATGTTTGGATTGAGCTGGGGGATAGCAATGCGTGTTTCTTGCTGAACGATCCTGAAGTGATTTGGGTTGCTTTTCCCTCCTTGGCAATGACGTACAAAACCTCCTTCTGTCGTTCGGATAATAAAATTAAGGTGCTTTGAAAGAGCGGTTTATAGGCAAATATTTTGCTTCTTATAGCCTCTTCGGTCATCTTTAAAGTGCATTTTCCATTGGGTGATGTCAGTGCAAAAATCTCATTAAGAATGTGTTGCATGTACCATGTATGACCTTCAAACAGCAGGTATATTTTTTTGATGGTCTCATCATTGATCTCTTTTTTTGCTTTTTCGAAATGTTTTTTTGCAAAGGGAATATATTCATTCTCTGAGATTGCTTCCAGATGCAATAAACTAACGCTTTGATAAAAGGGACGGGAGGAGCTAAAAAATATATTTTCCATCAAATGTCTCTGGCTGCCGGCAAAGATGAAGGAGCAGTTTTTACATTTCTGGATTTGCGTCCGTAAGTTCGCTTCAATATTTTTCTCGGGATATCTGCCGATTTGCTGAAATTCGTCTATCGCTACAATGCAACGTTTATTGGATGATTCAAGATATTTGAATATTTCGTCCAGCGTGATTTCGGCTTCGCGAATTTCTCCAATACCAATATCAAAGGTTGGTGCGCCGGAATGAGGATCTAACTTGAATGCCGGGCGGAGTGAGCTGATAACGCTGAAAAATGATTCTACAAAATGTTTTCCTTTGGGTTTCAGTGTATCGAAAATCTCCTTTCCCAGCTTATAGACCAATTCTTTTAAATTACTGGTGGCATATATATCAATAAAAAAAGTGTGGTAATTGGGTGCAACCTCTTTTGAATGGAAACAATGTTCAATCAATCCGGTCTTTCCCATTCGCCGGGGGGAGATAATGGCCAGATTATTGCCGTTGGTCAAAGTCCGGATTACCGTTTTGCTTTCCTGGATCCTGTCGCAAAAATAGGCCTCCGATACATATCCTCCCGTTGTAAAAGGGTTTTTAATGGCTCGCATGGTCATAACGTTTGTCAAATATAATTATTAAATTTAAATTATCAAAATATGATTATTATAATATAATTATTAAAAAATAATAATTAAATTGTAATATTATTCAAGTATGAAGAGTCATGGTAGGCTTTGCCCGGATTATTTTAAGGCTACTGTTTCCAGTCAAGGAGCAAAGGAGTGTATGATCCGTTTGGGAGTAAAGATCTTTTGTTAACTTGCAAACCAATAAATTCCTTCGCCAGTTCTCTCCGTTTTGAAAGCTGGCAATTAACTACTATTTTTTAAATACCTAATTATCAGCTTTATGAAAAATTTTCATCTGCCTTCGATTCTCAAAACGTTGGGTTTAATCGCTTTTGCCATTGTTCTGGTTCACTCAGACTCAACTGCCGCCAACAACAAAGGATCCAGATTTGGCGGGGTACAGGTAGGAACCATCACCTACAGCTACCGCAGTATGCCGGACCAGTCACTGGATGCGGTATTGAATTATGTGGTTCAATCGGGGTTAAGTTCTGTCGAATTGATGGGGGATGTTGCCGAGCGTTTTGCCGGGATACCTGCCTCTAAAGATCCGGTAGCCATACGACAGTGGCGCACCTCGGTATCAATGGATAAGTTCAAAGCGATCAAAAAGCTGTTCAAAGCCAAAGGCATTAAAATCAATATCTTGAAGTTGGGCGATAAAAGCTGGTCGGACGAGGAGATCGATTATGCCTTCAATGCATGTAAAACAGTAGGCGCATTGGGAATCAGTATGGAAATTTCGGAAGAGGCGGCCAAACGGATGGAGCCCTTTGCAGAAAAGCACAAGCTATACGTTATTTTTCACAACCACGGTCAGCCGGGTGACCCCAACTTCAGTTTCGACAAAGTGTTGTCCCTTGGATCCATGTTGAGGCTGAACTTCGATGCAGGCCACTATTTTGGCGCAACAGGACTGAACCCGTGTGGGCTGATTGAAAGGCTGCATGAGCGTATCGTAAGCATCCATATCAAGGACAAAACCGGACCCAAAGCAGCAAATCCAAACAAGAATCAATCGTTCGGGAAAGGAGGGACTCATGTTGTGGAGATGCTGCAATTGATTCAGAAGAACAAATGGCCGATCACCTGCGATATTGAACTGGAGTACACAGTTCCTGCTCAATCCGATGCCGTGAAGGAGGTGGTAAAGTGTGTGGCTTATTGTAAGGCAGCCCTGGTGAAAGAATAATAGAAGCTACATTCCACCCGGTGGAAAATAAATTGGGTACAGCAAATTTCAAATTTTGGAATTTATTTGCTAAAAGATTGACTGCCAATTCGACATATTATTGCCGGGAATGGTCGTATTGGCACTTTTTCACAGTTTCGCACTGTCATTGCATCGATCAATTCTTTACATTTGATGGTGTATTGATTTAAATTTACTTAAATCTCACTGTCATGAATATTCTTCACGACCTCCATGAGCTTGTGGGTGCGAATGTCATCACCTCCGAAACAGCGCATCAAATTTCAGACTATTACAAAAAAAGGCAAACGAATTCGCCAGGTGGTAAAAACAAACAGTTGCTGCTTTTCGGTATTCTCGGCGCATTTCTTGTCGGCATTGGCCTGCTGTTTATCGTTGCCAACAAGTGGGAAGAACTTCCCCGGAGCGTAAAAACTGCCTGCGCCTTTTTGTTGCTGATTGTTCCCCAACTGCTATGCGTTTATGCGATGTACAAAAAGGCGGACAAGGTTGTTTGGCTCGAGAGTACGGCACTGATCCTTTTCTTTGCAGTTTGCGCCAACATCTCACTGGTAAGTCAGATCTACCACATCAATGGGGATGCCAGCACCTTTATCTTCACCTGGATGATGCTGACAGTTCCTTTGGTATATATTATGAATTCTTCGGCAGTCTCTATAGGCTACCTCATTGGAATCCTCTCTTACAGTTTTGCCGTTCGTTTTGACGGGAATGCTTTGTTGGGCGATCATCTTACATGGCTCCTTTTCCTGGTTCCTATACCTCATTATTTCAGGCTTATCAGGAGCTCATCTGAAAGTCCGCTGACGAAATTGCTCCACTGGGTGATACCTGGTGTCCTGACCTTGAACCTGGGAACAGTTGTTACCAATTTTGGGGAGCTGATGCCACCAGTCTATTTCACGCTCTTTGGAATTTTCTATTTCATCGGGAGTGGAAACTATTTTAGAAACCGAACTCCTGAACAAAACGGCTACCTGATCATTGGAACTTTTGGTTCCATCATTACGCTGATTGTCATGTCCTTCCAGTCGAGCTGGGAGAAAGTTTCATCCCTGCCACATCCTTTTGGCACCCTTTCAACTGCTCCGGAGTTTGTAGCCTTTCTATTGTTGTTTTCCCTTGCCTCAGGCATCCTGTACCGTGAAATACGCGATCGTGGCCTTGGAGGGCTCAGGATCATGGAGGTTGCATGGTTTTTATTCATTCTCATTTTTGTCCTGGGATTCTTTACTACCGCACCGGTCTTTCTGATCAATCTTGCCGTCTTTGCGACAGGTGTATTGATGATAAGGAAGGGGGCAGGGGAAAATAACCTTAGTACCTTGAACTCCGGGATGATCGTTATCACCATACTGCTGATCTGTAGATCTTTTGATATTGATCTGACCTATTTCGTCAAAGGTCTGATGTTTGTCGGAGTAGGTATCGGATTTTTTATTACCAACTGGTGGATGCTCAAAAAACAGAGGAAAAATGAAGCCCAATAAATTGATATTCGTTGCATTTGCCGTGGTAGCCATGGCGCAACTTTTTGTTCCCGGATGGATGATCGGGACCATGGCCGATATTGCCAAAAAGGGGAATGAGTTTGTTTTTAAAGTCAGGCACAACCGGGCAGGCGCTTCCTTAAACGGGAATTATGTATGGCTCAGTTTCGAAGCAAATAAATATAAAGTAGTAAACAAAAAGGAGTGGGACAACAACCAGGGCATTTTTGTCATCTTCGGCAAAGACAGTAATGGTTTTGCAAAGGTAGAAGCCGTAACAAAAGTAAAACCTGCAGGCAGCAGGGATTGGGTGAAGGCAAGGGCCTTCCTGAACAACAAAGATTCCAGTTTTCTCAGAATAAACTACCCATTCAGCAACTATTATGTGCCGGATGTAAACACCAGGGAGGCAGAAAAAAAATTCAATGAAACAATCAATGACTCAACAAGGTCCATTACCCTTAAAATAAATATCCGTGAAAACCAGTTTCTCGCCGGAGAACTGATGGTGGATAGCATAAAGTACAGTGAATTTGTGAAAAAATTGGGGATGAAATAAGGAATGGATCAGATTTTCTAAAAATGTCTGTGTCCAAGGCGATGGCTTCATTTACTTTCAGGCAAGAAGTTTTTCCAATTTCATTTTCCACTTTTCCCAGTCGGGCATCTCTTTGATTTGCAAATCTAGAAATTTTTGCGTGTGATCGTGATGCACTAAATGGCAAAGCTCATGAATGATGACATATTCAATACAACCTTTAGGCGCTTTGATTAATTCCGGATTCAGGATGATCTTACCTTTGGCAGTACAGCTACCCCAGCGTGTGGGCATTTCTCTCAGTACAATTGAATGGGGTTCAGCGCTGTACTTTTTGAATTTTTCGATTAGTTCAAGAGCTATTGCCTGAAACTTTTTCTGAGCATTTTTTAAATACCAATCAGCTATCAATTGTTTAGCTCTTGCTTTGTCAGAGGTAGTCACCTCGATGAATTTGCCTTTTAGTTTCACGTTCTCATCACCGCTAACAATAATTTTCAAACGATACTGGCGCCCAAGGTAAAGATGGGTTTCACCACCAACAAATTTTCTGACAGGCATTTTGGGATGGAACGAGAGGAAAAAGCTTTGTTGCCGGATGATCCATGGCGCTTTCTTTTTCAGTTTTTCTTTGATTGCTTCAATCGATGTTTCGGCAGGAGCCTTTACCAAAACGTCCAAATCAGGAGTTACAGTAATTCCCAGCGATTTGCGGTTGGAATATTCCAGCTGAAATACAATTTGCCTGGAACCAAATTCGATACTTTCAGTCATTACTTGTAACGTATTTTGGCAACTTCAATGCACTTGTTGGCTATTTCGTCAATCTCCCCAAAAGTTAAGTTGACGGCATATTTATCCCTCACTTCATCAATCAGATAATCTCCGATCTCAATTTGGAGTTTGCCTGTTATATTGGTTTTGTATTGCCAATCAACAATCGGTTTACCGTGGTCTAATACTGCAAGTTGAATAAATTCATCAACAATCAATGCAACCTGTGTTGATATACTCTTCCGGATCAGGTCGTCTTTCACTTTCTCAGATAGCGACTCAACACTCAATCCATAAAATGCCTTTGCCACATCTTTGTCTTTCAATGCATCGGGGATATCACTGTCTGTGTGTGCCAATACATTGTTCATAATCTCCAGCACCTTGCTTAGATACTGAGCTTCAGTAATTCTCCTTGCTTCGTAATCTGCAATGGACTCTTTCAGCATTTGGGAGAATTTTTTGTAAAAGGCCGGATCTTCTTCCATCTTTTCCGAAATGTGTTTGGAAGTTCTGCTGGCGATCTTGTCCGCTTTAGCTGCTTTACCTGTCGTATTTTCTACTTCTTGCTGAAATTTTTCCTTGTCAAAAATATCCACCAACTCAGTAATTGTCTCCACTTTCTCCGAAGTGATGTGTGTATCAATCAGCTTCTGAATTTGTCCTTCATATTGCTTGTAATCAATGATATCTGAATATCTTTCAATGACAGCCAAACGTAATTTCAGGAACATGGTCAAATCTTCTTTGTATCTGCTGATTGTTTTCTCCTCGACCTGATTGTAAAATTGAATCGATGAAAGCGCTAATTTTAATCCTTTTGCAAAGGCAGCCAGTTTATCGTAAAATAGAACCCGGATTGCTTCATCCCTAAGCAGTAATTGATAAGCTTCGGCATCTCTCTTATTGGCAACAGTTTTGAAAATATCCCAAAGCTCTGAATGCTTCTGTGGTAATTTCTTTATTTCATCGTTGATGTTGGTGAGTGTTCCTTCCAGATCTTCATTGTCAAAGTCTTCAAATGAAGAATACATTTCCAACGCATCATCCAGGTTCTCTATTACACCATAATAATCTATGATGTAACCAAATTCCTTATCAGGATAAATGCGGTTGACCCTTGCAATGGCCTGCAAAAGTTTATGCCCTTGCAAATTACGGGTGAGATACAGCACTGTATTCTTTGGTTCGTCGAATCCGGTAAGCAATTTATCCACCACAATGATGATCTCAGGGTCTTTCTGGTTTTTAAATCGGTTGATGATGTTCTTCTCATACGATTTTGAATTCCCATGCTCATCCATCATCTTTTTCCAGAAACGGTTTTCCCGTTCAGTCGATTTCTCATAGGCGCTGTCTTCGCCTTCTCTTTCGTCCAGAGCGGAAATCAACACCTCACTGGATACAAGACCAATTTCATCCAGAAATTCTTTGTACCGTATGGCATTTTTTTTCTTGTCGCAAACCAGTTGCGCCTTGAAAGGTGTGCCTTGCCAGTTGTCGCGGAAATGCCGGCTGATATCCCATGCAATGGCATAAATCTTCTGCTCCGCACTGTTCAACTGATCCGCACGACTGAATTTCTTCTTGAAATCTGCTTTTTGAAGTTCAGTTAACGGCTCTGAGACCATTTCAAAAAAGGTATCCAGCGGACTCGCATTCACAGTTTGTCTGGCCAATCTGCCTTCGTACAAAAGTGGTACAACGGCTTTGTCTTTCACGGCCTGGTCAACTGTGTAGGAATCAATGATGCCTCCGAATTTTGCAGCCGTGTTTTTATCCCTTTTGAATAGTGGTGTGCCGGTCATGGCAATGAAACAGGCGTTGGGCAGGGTCTTCTGCATTTCAATGTTGAAGGTGCCATGCTGCGACCTGTGTCCTTCATCCACCAAAACGAAAATGTCGTGACTTTGCAGCGGTTTCCTGATTTTTTTCATGGCCGCTACAAACTTGTTGATAATGGTGGTAACCACCGAATCACTGTTGCTTTCCAGCAGTTCAACCAACCGTTGACCGGTGGTGGCATTCTCCACAAACATTCCGCACTTCCGGAAGGTTCCGGTTATCTGGTTGTCAAGGTCCGTCCTGTCTGTTACCAAGACTATTTTGGGATTTCGAATCGATGGTTCCATGGCAATGGCCTGGGCAAGCATCACCATGGTCAGGGATTTGCCGCTTCCCTGGGTATGCCAGATCACACCTCCTGTACGCCTCCGTTCATTGAACTGAAGAATCCGCCTCATCGATTTTTTGATGGCAAAAAACTGTTGGTACCTTGCAATTTTTTTTTCGCCATTATCGAACAGGATGAAGTTGAAAACAAGATCCATCAGCCGTTCGGGACTGCACAAACTGTACAAATACTGATCCTGGACGGTTGGCAAAATGTTTTCAAGCTCCAGATCATCAAAATATTGCCGAACATACCTGAAACGATCCGCGAATAGTCTGCTTTTCTGCTCAGGAGTTAAGGGTTGATTCTTCAGATCATGCAATTTGTTCCGGTAGGTTGTCGCTTCTTCTTCGTTATTGAATTTTTCTTCCCACTTGGCCCAGAATTTTTCAGGTGTCGCGTTGGTGCCATAGACTGCTTCCTGCGTGGCAATGCTCATGACCATCTGTGCATAGACATACAGACTGCGGATTCCGTCCTCCTGCTGACTGCGCAGATGCTGGCTGATGGCCTGTGCCAAAGGCTCTTTCATGTCCGGCCGCTTGCATTCTATCACACATAGGGGAATTCCATTCACAAACAGGACCAAATCGGTGCGGTAATGCTCCTTGCTGTTGCTCCGCATCACGCTGAACTCTTCGGTCACATGAAAAACATTGTTCTTTAAATTCTCCCAGTCAATGTAGCTCAGGGTGAAACTCTTTTTATCACCATCCACACTCTGTTCAAATGTTTTCCCCAGCGTGATCAGGTTGTAAACAGTTTCACACGCAGCAATGTATCCCTCGTTCATCGGGAGTTCTTTCAAAGCCCGAATGCCATTCTCAATATTGGCATCGCTGATGTAGGTTGACTTTGTTGAACTGATTCGTTTGTCTGAGTTGATCTCTCTTAACTGCTTCCGCAAAATATCATCCAGCAACACATTGCTTGTCTTACCCACGCGAAGGGTGTCTGCCTCTGCCGGACTTAGGTAGATATAGCCCAGCTTCTGCAGCATCTGCAGAGCCGGGATTTGGCTGATGTGATCTTCTTTGAAAGAGGGTGTGTCCATTGCTTTTCAAATCTTT
Source organism: Prolixibacteraceae bacterium (assembly GCA_023229575.1). GTDB lineage: Bacteria > Bacteroidota > Bacteroidia > Bacteroidales > Prolixibacteraceae > CAINVV01. The sequence goes on along the minus strand of JALNYZ010000004.1, from coordinate 45,299 downwards.
TAGAGAATAGGATACCTAATACAGAGAATTGAAATTGGCCGGTGCCGAATCCAATACAGAGAATCCGGTGCCCGATACAGAGAATTGAATTCCAATCGAATAAATTATTAAATAGCTATATTTCAATATCCTACATACTTTTCGAACCACTAATAACATCTCGGATAGCTGCAATACAAAGAATACCATCATCTCTTTCTGCATCCTCTTTAGCTCTTTTAGCATTAGCATACAAAGAATCATTAGCCCTATATAAACAATTAGCTGCTTGTTCATTTCTTCTAATAGCTTCTCTAATAATTTTTCTAATAGTTCTCTAATTACTTCTCACTTATTATTAGAACCCATTTGCTTACTCATATTTACCTCTTAGTTCAGCGATTACAGCACTTATTAAAACATCACCTCTTAAATCAGCAAACTTGTCTGCAAGAGGATATCGGGCTCCTTTAATTTTCCCTTCTACTTTTAGTATTGCATCTTCCATCAATTTCATCTTCAAGTAGTTTATCTGATTCCTTGACAGAGAGCCTTTCAACAAATTTTCCAAATCTCCTATCTTTAACGCATTTCCCTGCAATGCGAGTAATAGCAGTTCTACTTCCTTTACAATATACCTTTTGCCAATTTTCAATCCATCGTTTACCAACTTGTGGTATTTTTCTGACAAGGTGTAGCGATTAGTGTGACCTGAAACCTTTTCAATCAATCCTGACTTTTCCAACTGACCTACTATTTCAGGGTTCAAATGCTGAGAAATGCCGTTGCGGATTTTACAAAGAGTAATGATTTGCTCTACACCCAGTTTGGGTTCTTTCTCACTGTTTTGGTATTGGCTGATGAAAACATGAAATGCCTTATCAATAATTTCGGTTCGCAGAGAAAGCGAAACCTGGAACATATCCGAATTTTTATAGTTCGGTTCAGCCTTGCCTTCGGATAGGGTGATAGAGAAAATTTTATCTACACCCTGACCACTGCGTTCCACCAGTCCAGTCTTTTCCAAAATTTCTGTCATTAAACGGCTTCTGGGTGTGCTGCTTACCGTGAGTAAATTTTCTATGGTTACCCCTTTGGGGAAACCACCCGGGTTGTCAATGGTAATTTTATTGGGATATTGTTTAATCACTACTTCACTTGTGATGGTGTAATCCCTATGTGCAATGGCGTTCAAAACTGCCTCACGAATCACCTCTTCGTTAAAGTCATACAAATCGAAAATGTAGGCTCCCGACTGTACCGGATATTTTCTGTTTAGTGTAGGTTGATTTATCAGTTTCCAAATGCTGTCAATAGCAATAAACAAAGGCTCATCAACTACTTCACGAGAATCATGGTGTATTTGTGCTTCGCTGTTGCGAAACTCCCAAGTGGTTTTGCTTTGTGGTAGTTTATCATCTATAACTTCTTTCCTCGCCAGCAACATCAATGCTGCATAATTGAGTTTGCCATTTTCCAATAGCTTCAAATCGGTCAAGACTCGCTCAGTGCTGAGTTGCAGAAAACCAGTATTCTTCTGCTTGCGGGCATAGCTTTCCTTCATTTTCTTGATGGCCGTTTCGTCCAGGTCTGAGATGCTAATGCCTTCACATATTTTGGCTGAAAAATCGGGTTCCTGCTCCTGAATAATTGACAAAAACATTTCATCCGACATTCTCTCCAATGCATCACCAATTCTCATTAATGGAATATCATTGAAATAAAGGGGTTTGCCAACCGGACGGGCAGGGATTTTAAGAATCAGGACTCTTTTAGTACCATCGAATAGAACTTCAGTAGATATTCTTATTCCCAAATCACGGTAAACATTCTGCTCTAACTGGCCTTCTCTTCCTTCATACGCCTTAGAGCCACAAACATTATGGGGGTATGCATCTTTTAGACCGAACACAAGATAACCACCTTTTTCGTTTGCAAATGCCACCGTGTAGCCCAAAACACTTTTACGGCTGCTGTCGTAAGCATATTGGTTCTTAGCTTCTTTAAACTCAACTTTGTCTTCGCTTTCTTTGAGCTGTACTAATTGATCGATGGTCATACCCTATTTACTTTATGTATTTCTTGAGTTCATTCTCCAAGTGAATTTTATCAATGATTAGCTTAATCATCTTATCCAGTTCACTTCCATCTGAATAATTTGCCGGAGCAATATAATCTGCCCTGTTTTGACTAATTAGATCTTCGCAAATTTGTTTTGGTGACTTCTTGTTCTTTTTCGCCCTAATCTTTGGATTATAAACTGCTATTGCTTTACCTCCCTGATATTTAATCATTTTCATCGCAGGAACATCTGTTTCCCCATCACCTATGTAAATCATTTGCTCGAAAGGAATGTATCGCTCTTTTTCTGGCATGAATTTATTAATTTCATAGTTGTCATATGAGTTGTTAATTCCTTTGTTAATCCTGAACAAATACTGGGTTTTATTAGTATAATTTATCGCCAAAGCAGGCCAAACAGCCACCCCACTTGCATCATACTCGAACCCGGAAGCAAAAATATTTTTGAAATACTTCGCGATTTTCGTGCCTTTAACAAACTCACGTAGGCCTGACGAGATAATATAGTGTTCTATTATGACCCCTTTTTCTTTTGCATACAAATTTATCCTGCCGAAATATGTTTCAACACCTTCGAAGAATTCGATGCCCTTGCCATACTGCATAAAGTCAGACCTTCTGATTGGAAAATTCTTTGTTCTTGCCTCCTCAAGAGTTAATTGCATATAGGCAAGAATCTCATCCATATCATTGTCTTTTGCTTTTCTCTTTGTTTTACTCCAAAACGATTTTGGGTCAATTCCCAGAGAAGGCAAAAAGGCATGCTCCTGCATATTCCCAGGAGCCAGAGTACCATCAAAATCATATGCAATTGCAACTTTAATTAGCTTCTTTGACATATATACAATTATTTAGTATTCAAACATTTATTGTAATTTTATTTCTACAGGATAGCAAAGATCACTTTTCCCTTCATAATTTAATGTCTGTTTTAATAATTTGCCATCTGAAAAATAGATGATATGAAATCTGAATTTTAATTTCTGGCCAATGTGCTCACTCGATAAATCCTTTAGGAATCCTTTAATCACGCTTTTATCCTGAAATTCAATCTTTTCAATCGTGCAATTATCAATCTCCTTTGTAGCAATAACCATCACTTGATCCGGATCTGTTTGAAAACGGAAGCTACTAATAAAAAATTGCATCATTGACATTAAATGCAGCATAGCTCAACCAAAATCGGTAGTAATTCATAGATTTTTAATGATTTCCAAACCATTATCAAGTAAGCTCGTGACTTTATTTGCAGCCACTCCAATCGTTATTCCTTTCAAAGCATTCAAGGCAGACTTAATTATTTTGGGATTTTGAATAGTATTACTTAGCTCATCCCTCAATACCAATATCTCGGAAGCTATATCCTCTCTGTCAACGTCAACATCCAGGCATAATTGCTCTATTTTGTTGAGGATAACTTCAAATTCAGATTTAGTTTCGGCACTTAGCTGGACTTTGTTTCCTATGCCACCAATTACTGTAGAATTATTAATATTAGCTGATGCATTTCCAGAAAGATATAAACCTGTGTTTATTGTCTGTTTTATGATTCTGTCAATATTTTTCTTCTTTGTCATAATGTCAAAATCTATTTCATCTTCAAAGATAGTTTCATTAAAATCCATAAATATATCCAAGAGAGTAGATTTAAATTTATGGATTATTAGTTAAAAATCACTTTTCCGAATCGGTTTATGGGCGCTTAAAATTGTGCAGTCTTCGTACACCTTACTAAGTTTTATTCTTTCGTAATCAGTTGTTGAATAGGCAATAGATTCATTACCTTCTAGAAATTTCGTTAGTGCAATGATTGAATCTTTTATTGCTATTGTAGATATTTCCTTTGATAGTTTTTCACCTAAAGGATATAGTGGAATACTATGATTTGAAATTTGAACTTTATTAAAACCACGATCTATAATGAAATTTGCCTTTACTTGCGTTGTTAATATTCTATAAATAGGAACTGTGTCAGCATTTCTATATCCATCAATTTCTTTCGTAAGCCACTGAGAAAAAGTATCATTTTTCAAGTTACGAGAAATAGCCTGCAATTTTAATGCATAATGATTGATAGATTCGTTATTTGCCAGATCGGCAATGACGCTTTCTATCATTTCTTTTAAGTTTATTGTTCCCATATTTAAACTTTTAATCGTTTCTTCCCTGTCAACAGCACCTGCATCATCCCCTGTTTCTGCTCACGCAGTTTATCGGTTTTGGCTTTGAGCAGTTGGATCTCTTTATCGGCTGCTTGCAGCACTTGGGCAATGGCGGTTTGTTCTTCTTTCATTTCAGGAAGACTAATTCTTACAATTGCAAAATCTTTGAATTTGCAATTCAAAGTATCATCCACCAACCCTTGCGAGTTTCGCCAGAAAAGGTTCATCAGCTTTGGCATTTTAAATAAGTAAGAGAAATAGAGGGAGTCTGCATTTTTGTTGGGTGAAACAATTGTATAGGCTGGACTTACAATTCCTTCCAAGCTTGATAATGCGCTTCTTCCTTGCCACATTCTCATTGTATTGTACCCAATATCTCCCGGACAAATTCTCTTGTATTTTGATTTGTCATCATTTGATGTATCCTTTTTGATAGAATCCGATTGTGGGTAAATGCCAGAGGCGCCTACCGAAAGGAGTGGTAAATCAAAATATTTCGTTTCGTTTCTTTCTTTAAACATTTCACCCAAATGGTATTCCTTCCATTCCCCACAAAACCCCTTCAACCTTTTCTTTCCGGTCAGTAAATTTTGCATCAGCCATTTTTTTCTGAGATCTTTTTGTGCAATAAGTTGGTTATTTTTGTTTATTACTTCGTCTATTGTGCTGATAACTTTAACTATAGCTTTCTGCTCATTAATCGAAGGTAAAGGACACAATATCTTCTGGAGAGAATCCTTCGTGAGCTTATATCTTCCAGCTCCTTGTCTTGTTAAATAGGGAGTTAACTCCTTATTATTGAAGAAGTAAAAAAACCATTCGGTAAGATTATCTTTCCCTTGAATGATATGGGCATGATTGTTCACATTGAATTTTCCGTTTACTAAGAGAGTCATTGGCAAGACCCTCCATTTTAAAAAATGATCACCATCTTCCCCAATCAAAGCATATTTTCCATCTAATCTATATTCGTTAATATAATCTTGGATTTTTGTTGGACCATAATACGGGAATTCTCCCTGAATTTTTTTTCGCTCCTCCTCACTTATTGGAAATCTAAGATTATTGCAAATTTCAAATGCTTTTCCAACGGGTTTCACCACCCAATCGCCTGGAATGATGGTATTGTAAAAGGGTTTTGTGTTTTGTTTATCTATTTTGTTCATTCTGTTGATTTAGTTTTTGGCAAATTGAGTTATCTGCACCGCTTGCGCTAAGTTGGCATTTGTGCAAACGAAACCTGCAAACAGCATTGCTGTAAGTGTTTGATATTGAATTAAGTTTCCTTTGCAAACCGCTTGCAAGCCTGTTTGCAATTGCAAAGAAGGCCGCAAACGAAAAGTTCTTTGCAAACCAGAACTAAGTTGCTGTTTTTGCAAAGAAAACTGCAAAGAAGATTTTTTCAACTCGCTGAATATCTGCACTGTTTTCTTTGCAATCATGCTTTCAATTTATAGATTCGTTGATTGTGTTTTAGCTCAGCAGCAATTTCAATCAAGCCTCTTTCCACCATTTCTGAAAATAGCCGTGATACATAAGAAGCATCGGTGTCGGAGAGGTTCAGCATTTTCCGGGCAGCCTCATTGTCAATATCATCAGCAGTATCCAAATAGCGAATGACGGCTTCAATCTGCCGTGCTTTTTCTTGTTTTTTCAGTCTGGAATAGCTGATCTTGTCTTCTGTAGATACCAGTTTACTCCGGTGTATGATGTATTTAACTCCCGATGTCCTTCCGGTAGTTTCAATAAATTCAATTTCCTGTAATTCCGCCAAGATTTTCCGTAATTGATAGGTGTTGATAAAAGGCGATTGCTCCAGCTGTTGAAACGTAAGCTTTTGTCCGGTGTAAATACTGTTGAGCACCAGCAATTTTTCCAAATCTATCTCCTTGTATGTGATCTGTTTATAGAGTAAACTCAGTTCAGCAATTTTCTCCGAATAAACATCCGCCTCAACTCTGAATAAAATAGTGTTCTCCGTTTGATGAGGCTTGGGTAAGCTTTTCCCTTTTGACAAAAGAGCCGTAAAAATCTTATCAAAGCCACTACCTGCTTTCTCCGCATAATTAATTTCCCGAAGTACATCCATAATACTGGGATTTCGGGGATTGGTTTTTCTCAGAAAATTAGTTTCAGTAATCCCCTGCGGAAAATGCCCCGGACTTTCGAATTCAAGATAATTGGGATATTTACGTATTTCAATGATTTGCTGCCGGCTGTAATCGCGGTGGGCAATGGCATTCATAAGTAATTCCCGAAGTACCACCTCCGGGTAATCTTCAATGTACTCGCGGAACAAACCAAAATGAAACTCTTTCAGTTTAATTTCTGACTTCAATTGATTGAAACAAGCATCGGCCATTTCAATCAGGTTGCCACTGTATTCAAATGGGGCATAGCTGCCATCCTCGTAATAGCGAATATATTTGATCTGGTTGTAGGGGAATTCTTTCAACGCCTTTTGATTGCCAATAAAGAGAACTCCTGTGGTAGTGGGCAGATTTTTGCCTTTTTCTTCCCTTACCAATCCCAAGGTTTCGATAAACTCGTACGAGCTGTTTTTCAGATAGGGGCTTTGGGGCTTTTCCTTTTGGATTCTGTTCCATAAATCGCGCGTGCGGACAATGTCCTGCCAACCTGGTATAGGGTGCCCCTGCTTGTCGGTTTCATTGCCTGAAAAATTAAAATCGCATATTTTTTGATCATAGACAATGAGTCCTTTTTCAGCTTGAATAGTAGCAATCTCATGGGGTTCGATGGCCCTGTTACCATCATTGCTTCGGATCAGGTATTCTCCTTTCGATGTTCTGTGCATTTGCTGTGAAAATGGTATTTCCAATACCAGAATTTCTCGTTTTCTTACCCTTAAGCGGTGCGGCTTTAATGTTATGGAAGGTGTCGTTCGATCCTGAATCTGCCTGACAAGTTCGAAAACCTTTGCGTCAATATATTCAAAATCCGGATTTAACTCCTTGCTTTCATCAACTACTCCAATGAGTAGAAAACCTCCCTTTTTATTGGCAAAAGCAACAACGTCTTTCGCCAAATCTTCATATTTAGGAGCAAATCCTTTGATTGCTTTCCCAAAGACTGATTTATCTTCCAGTTGCTCTTTAAAATCGAGCGTTTCGCATTCTCCTTTTGCAAGCAGGTTATAGAACCATTGAATACTATGTTTGGTAAGTTTTTCCATGTAGTAAACCAATTTTAGGTTAGTAAACTCAATAGGTTTATTGATCAAATACAGGTTTACTATGCCCCTAATTCCTTTAGATAGGAGGCCAATTCAGTCTGCACTTTAACCAATTCGATCTCTAATTTATCAATTTCTTCCTGAACTACAGCTATATCCACTTCTGCCTCTTCCTCAAAAGTGTCCACATACCTGGGTATGTTCAGGTTAAAGTCATTTTCCTGAATTTCGTTAAAGGTGGCTACATAGCTGAATTTATCTTCAACAATACCAGGTTGGAGTTTTCCATCATTAAATTGACGATAAGTGTCAACAATGTGATCGATATCAGCAGGCTTCAACCTGTTTTGGTTTTTTGCCGATTCGTATTGTTTACTGGCGTCTATAAATAGCACATTGGTATTATTGGCCTTACCCCTGTTGAAGATCAGAATGGCTGCCGGAATACCTGTCCCAAAAAACAGGTTGGCAGGCAGGCCGATTACTGCTTCCAGTATGTTTTCCTCAATGGTTCTCTGGCGGATTTTGCCCTCACTTGCCCCACGGAACAGCACCCCGTGTGGAACTACCACACCCACTTTCCCTTTGCCTTCGTAGGTGGTCTCGATCATGTGGCTGATAAATGCCCAATCTCCCTTGCTTTTGGGCGGAATACCCCTCCAGAAGCGTGCGTATTTGTCGGTTTCGGGGTCGAAGCTATCGCTGGATTTGTTCTCCTCTTTGTCGTCTACTTTTCCCCACTTATCTAATGAAAACGGTGGATTGGCAACCACGGTATCAAACTTCATCAGGGCATCCCCCTCCTTCAGTTTCGGGTTGCGGATGGTATCTCCCCAACGGATGGTGGCATTGTCAAAGCCATGCAGAAACATGTTCATCACTGCCAATGCCCAGGTACTGCCGTTGGCTTCTTGTCCGTAAAGAGAAAAATTGTCAGAACCAACCTCTTCTCCGGCCTTGATCAGCAGGGAGGCTGAACCGCAGGTCGGGTCACAGATCCGTGAGCCCGGTTTGGATTTTGTGAGTTTGGCAATGAGTGTGGAAACCTCCTTGGGAGTAAAGAACTCTCCTGCCTTTTTCCCGGCATCACTGGCAAAATTCTCAATCAGGAACATGTATGCCCCACCAATGATATCTGTACCCTCAAGATGTGACGGGCGCAGATCCAGGGAGTCTTTGTTGAAATCGAGCAACAGGTTTTTCAGCCGGGTATTTTTATCTTTGGTATCGCCAAGCACACTGCTGTTGAAATTGATGTTCTGGAAAATCCCTGCCCCATCTTCACTGTAGAGCTTATCGCGGTTGGCCTCCACCAAATCTTCCAGGCCAATATCGATCAGTTCCCCAATGTTAAGTTCGTTACGGTGTTCGTACAAATAGTTAAAATGGCTGTGCTCGGGCACCACGAAGCGTTCGTGTTTCATCGCTCTTTCTGCCCGTTCCTTATCTCCGTTGTATTTGGCCAGATGCGTTTCATATTTATCGTCGCGTACATCACTGAGGTATTTTACAAAAAGCATGGTAAGCACATAATCTTTGTAAATACTTGGGTCAATGCTTCCTCTGAAAGTGTCGCAGGCTTTCCAAACTGCATCGTTGATCTCTTTCTGGGTAATTTTTTTCATATTAATGAAAAATGAAAAATGAAAAATTATTTTTTTAATGTTTTGATCGAGGATACCAATATGGCAATAAGTACTTTGCATTCGAATTGCAGCGTTTCGAATTCGGTCGTCGGCAGATAGTCAGTATCATGTAAAAGCATGAGCCAATATTCTGTTTCATTTGCTTCTTTCAAAGAAACAGTAAGTTTATTAATAAAGTCGGCTTTACTTGCTGCAAACTCCGATTCTCTTACCAAAGCTCCAATTGCCGTGCCTGAACGTAAAACCTGCCTGCTTAAAACGAATTCTTTATTTTCCGAAACCAGCGACTGGCTTAATCTTACGATTTTGATTGCAAAGGCATAGCTTTTATCTCTTAGAATGTTCTTCGATTTTTCACTTTTCATTTTTATTTTTTAATTGATTGGAATATTTGTTGTTGTATTTGTTTCTCCCGAAGGGTCTCAATTTGTTGCATCAGCTTCTTTTCCCTGTTCCGAAGTTTGGCAATTTTTAAAATCAACTTCTGGGTGTTAATATCAGGGATTGAAATCTCCAGATTTTCAAGCATCGATTTTGAAATAGAAGGGATAGAAGTTCCTCTGGCTTCTCCTTTCAGGAAATTTTGTGAGTTGGGGTGATTGATGTACCAGACCAGGTATTCGGGTAAAACAGAGCCATCCGGTAACCGGAGAACAAAGAAGGAGGTAGAGGCTACTGAGGCAGGATTGTGATCTTCAAATAGGGCAGCAAAATTTTTGGTGCCTTTGGCAGAGAACAATACATCGCCTGCCAAAAGCAGATGTTTTTCGTTTATTTCCTCAGCCAATAAATCAGGGTGCAACAAGCCAACAAGCTCTCCATTTTCGCCGAAGTGCCTGGCTTGAAGATAGACGATTTCTCCCTCTGCAACAGGCTTTGCAAATACTCCGGTTTGTATGGTGGCGATATGTCCTAAAGTTGTTTTCAAATTTATTTTCCTGTAATGACTCTACAAATTTTAATATTTTATTTTAGATATCCAAATAGAACTGGAAAATAGTTGAGTACACAATCTACAAAATACAAGAGAGTGTTATTTTTATGTGTTAAAGAAGAGAATTTTGCCTCTTCGGTTTTGCAAATAGGTTTGTGTGTTGACAAATGGTTTAGATTGATGAATATAATTCTTTAGCTTTGTCCGCAGGATAAATCATGAAGTTTTCATACTACAAATTCTCTATAAATATTAAATCATTTTCAAATGAAAAAGTCTATTGTATTTTTTAGCCTTTTCGTTTACGTATTATCCGTTAATGCCCAATTTATGAAAGCAACAGCACCTATAGCCGCCAAAAAAGAGCATTGGCGCACCCTCCATGGTGATAAAGTCTTAGACAACTATTACTGGATGTACGATTTCTTCGGGAAGGGACCGGACAGTACGAAGGTGGTGGATTATCTGAAAGCCGAAAACAGCTATCTGGATAAGGTCATGCAGGGGACAAAACAGTTTCAGGCAGATCTCTATACGGAGATGAAAAACAGGATCAAGGAGAAGGACCAGAGTGTCCCGGTGTTTAAAAACGGGTATTTCTACTATTCCCGGACCGAGGATGGCAAGCAGTATTACAAATATTGCCGGAAAAAAGGAAGCCTGGAAGCTGCGGAGGAGATTCTCCTGGATGTCGACAAAATGGCCGAAGGTCATGCCTATTATGCCGCTTCAGGTTTTGACATAAGTGAAGACAACCGCTACCTGGCTTTTGGGGTTGATCTGGTGAGCCGCAGACAATACACCATCCACATCAAGGATCTTCTGACAGGACAAATTCTGAAAGATGCCATTGAAAATACCGAAGGGGATCCCTGTTGGGCAATGACAACAAAACCATCTTCTATACTTCAAAAAATCCGGTCACACTTTTATCTGAAAAAATAATGCGCCATACCATGGGGAAAGATGCTAAAACGGATGCATTGGTTTATGAGGAGAAGGACAAAAGCAACTACATCAGCGTCGGGAAGAGCAAAAACAACAGGTATATTTTCATCGTTTCGACGGCCACTTTGTCTTCAGAATATAGAATGTTGGATGCCGCCAAACCTTCAGGTACTTTTAAGATTTTTGCACCAAGGATGAAAGATGTGTTGTACGATGTGATTCCACTGGCCGACCGCTTCCTGATCCTTACCAACAAGGATGACGCGAAGAATTTTAAACTCATGGAATGTCCGTTGGATCAAACATCGGCGACTTCCTGGAAAGAGGTAATTCCTGTCCGTCCGGATGTATTGCTTCAAAGTGTCGAAGAGTTCAAGGACTTTGTAGTAATCAATGAACGCAAAGATGGTTTGGTGAAACTACGGGTCAGAAGCTTAAAGGATCATTCAGAACACTATATTGATTTCGGGGAAGCGGCATACATGGCCAATTTTGGCGCCAATCCGGAGTACAACAGTACTAATTTGCGTTATGGTTATACCTCTCTTACAACGCCCTATTCGACTTTCGATTACAACATGGTCACCAGGGAAAAAACGTTGAAGAAACAACAGGAGGTGCTAGGTGGCTACGATTCTAAAGAGTATGTTACAGAACGGCTCTATGCTACAGCGAAAGACGGGACAAAGGTCCCTATTTCGCTGGTGTATAAAAAAGGGTTCAGGAAAGATGGCAATGCGCCCCTGCTTTTGTACGGATATGGAAGCTATGGCGCCAGTATGGATGCCAGTTTCGGCAGTACCCGTCTGAGCCTGCTCAACAGGGGATTTGTTTTTGCCATCGCGCACATCCGCGGAGGACAGGAGATGGGCCGACTATGGTACGAAAACGGAAAGTTGTTGAAGAAGATCAACACCTTCACCGACTTTATCGATTGTGGAGAATTCCTGGTAAGGGAAAAATATACCAGCAAAGCACATCTTTATGCACAGGGAGGAAGCGCCGGCGGACTGCTGATGGGTGCGGTGGTTAACATGGCCCCCGAGCTGTGGCATGGGGTGATCGCACAGGTTCCGTTTGTGGATGTGGTGAATACCATGCTGGATGAGAACATTCCCCTTACCACCAATGAGTTCGACGAGTGGGGCAACCCCAAAGAGAAGGAGGCCTATTTCTATATGAAGAGCTATTCCCCTTACGAAAATGTGGAGAAGAAGGGCTATCCGAATATGCTGGTCACAACCGGTTTGCACGACAGTCAGGTGCAATATTTTGAGCCATCCAAATGGGTAGCCAAACTTCGGGATATGAAGACCGATCAGAACATGCTGCTGCTGCACACCAACATGGAATTTGGTCATGGTGGCGCCAGCGGACGTTTCGATTATCTGAAAGACCTGGCGCTGAATTACGCGTTCCTGTTTACCTTGGAAGGAATAACTAAATAATTTCTTTGAGCCCTTTGTGTATTCCTTTGAGCCCTTTGTGGTGAAGTTTCAAAAATTTTACCACGAAGGACGCAAAGGATTGCACAAAGTAACACGAAGTAAATAAATCTCTATGCTTCCAACTTTTGCTGACAGAGTGATTGCGTTTAACCGGTCGCTCGAATTCAACGGCCCATTGCCTTTAGGAATTGGTATCATGAACCCGTTCAGGGAGAATGAACAGATTTTGCCCGTCTCTTCCGTTTTTTACAGGAAATATTACAGCGACAACCGTCCCCGCCATCTCATTCTTGGGATCAACCCGGGGCGGTTTGGAGCCGGGGTAACCGGAATTCCCTTTACCGACACCAAGCGGCTGAAGGATCCCTGTGGCATAGACTATGCAGGGAAAAGTACGCATGAACCATCTTCTGTCTTTGTTTACGAGGTGATTGAAGCGTATGGCGGTCCTGTGGCGTTTTACGGTGATTTTTACATCAATTCTGTGTTTCCGCTTGGATTTATCAGCCGTGACGGCGCGGGCAAGGAGAAAAACTACAACTATTACGACAGCAAAGAACTGACCGCGGCGGTATATGATTTCGGTGTGGAAAGTCTCCGGCAACAGCTTAGCATGGGAATCGAGACAGACCGGTGCTATTGTTTCGGAACTGGTAAAAATGAAAAATTTATCCGCGCATTGAACGAAAAGTATCATTTCTTCAAAGAGATCATCGCCCTGGAGCATCCGCGGTTTGTGATGCAATACAAATCAAAATTCAAACAGGAATACATCGACAAATACTTACAGGCATTTGGAAGGATAGGACTTAGCGGGATATGAACAAGAGGCCGCTTCCCTATATAATGTAACAATCGCTCCCTGCGAGGGTGTAAACAATATTAATCTGGAAGGGGATCCGCCATAGATTGGAACGAATTCCATTTTTTCGGCTTATCTGTTCAGTTTTTGTATTAAATTTAGCTGGTCTTTCTTCAGATCTTCCTGGGTTAGATCTTCTTGGTTTTAATGTACAACAATATTGGGAATGGGGATTCCGGGCAATAGAGACAATAATCAGTTATTATCTGTCTTTCTTTTTGAGCAGGATAATTTGATAGGCAGGATGATTGAGATTCTGAATAAGGGTCGCGATTTAAAGGTATCCCTGCTGCAGATCTGCGATGCATTTACACGAAGTTTGGTGATCGAAAATTTAGCTTGCGCCCGGATCCACTTTGGCAATCAAATATTTATCAGCCAGAATTTTGAAGAGACAGCGATAGTCGTCAGGAAAGAATTTCATCTTCCTGACGGACAAGGTGGCGCAATTGAACTCTTTGTCAGGAGAGAGGAGGGGCCAGATTGGTCTTCGGCATTAATGGAAGAAGCAAATCAGACGTTGGAGAAGATTGTCCCACTTCTCGTTGGCCTGATCTCTAAAATTCAACTGGAACGGTTGCATCACGAAAATACCGAACGTTTAAAAGAGCTGAAAGCCATCAACCAAACGACGCTCATCATCGAACAGGGGAAGATGGCCGACGAAACTTTGCAGGAAATATGTGACATCCTTCCCAAATCGTGGCAATATCCGAAGTATACGGTGGCAAGGATCCGATTTGAAGGGAAAGCTTATCAGAGTGATAATTTTTCAACAACAGAGTGGGGGCAGTCAGAAAATTTCGTCACTATAGACAGCAAAAAGGGCACCATCGAGATTTTTTACCTAAAGCAATTTCCCAAAGAGGATGAAGGCCCATTTTTGAGAGAGGAGCGGAACCTGTTGATCAATATCGCCATGATGATAAGTGGTTACCTTAACAACAGCAAAGGGCGTGAAATTATCGACCGGAAGGGAATTACCGCCCAAACCATCCATCATTCAGACGACTTCAGAAATTCGCTGACAAAGAGCAAAAAACCGTTGCAATTGTATTTCAACCAGCAATCCATTGACAAGTACGTCTATCTGGATATGATGCGTTTCAAGATCAAACACATACTCTTTGTTGCCACCTTGTATGATGCTTTTATCCTCGAAAGCGAGGATTCATTTTTTGAGAAATTCATGGGTGAGACATACCAGTACAGCCTTTTTTCTGTACCCCGTATTACAGGTGTATCATCAGCGGAAGAGGCGCTTAGCCTATTGGAAACCTCCAATTTTGACCTGGTCATTCTGATGGCGGGGATGGATCGCGAAGCTCCGGTAATTTTAAGTGAACAAATTCGTGCAAGAAAGGAATCACTTCCCATTTATCTGCTGTTGAACAAGAAAAGTGATATCAAGTATTTCGAAGAGTTGGTACCTACCATCCGGTCGGTAGACAAACTGTTTGTCTGGAACGGAGACTCACTGATCCTTTTTGCCATCGTAAAATCGACCGAAGACAAGGCCAACGTGGAGAATGATACCAAAATTGGTTTGGTACGGGTTATCCTGCTGATAGAAGATTCTCCTTTGTACTATTCGAAATACCTTCAATTCCTATACGACATTGTATTTAGCCAGGTTCAGCAATTGTTGCCGGAAGTTGAGAAAAACGAACTTGACAAAATCTCGAAAATGCGTTCCAGGCCCAAGATATTACTGGCCAGAAATTATGAAGAGGCAGTAGCGATCTTCAACAGGTACAGGGACTTTCTGCTCTGCGTTATTTCTGATGTTGAGTTCGACCGAAATGGGAAGATGGATAAGCACGCGGGCGTAAATTTTATCAGGTATGCCAAATCCCATATCTCCAAAATTCCTATCATCCTGCAGTCCTCAGAAAACCGGAACGAGCAGGTGGCGAAGGATCTCAAAGTGGCATTTATCAACAAGAATTCGGAGACTTTGCTAAGCGATCTGAGACATTACCTGGTCAGTTATCTGGGATTTGGCAATTTTTTATTCAGGGACAAAGAGGGCAATACCATTGGGGTAGCCAAATCGCTTCGCGAGTTTGAAACTTTGCTGCAGGAGGTGCCTGATGAATCGTTGTACCTGCATGCCTCGGAAAACCAACTCTCTCTCTGGCTGATGTCCCGCGGGGAGATTCAGCTGGCAAAAACGCTTAATCCGGTTGCTGCCAATACCTTCAAGGATATGGATGAGATGAGGCAGTTCTTTCTCGATTCAATCAAGCATTACCGTGAAGAGAAGAAAAAAGGGAAAATCCTGAGTTTTGACGAGACATCGGCGCTCGACGAAAAAAATATTGTCTCCTTCTGCGGTGGTTCGCTGGGAGGGAAGGGACGTGGCCTGGCTTTTATCAATACGCTGATATACAATCTTGAATTTCCGACATTAACCAACAAGATCAATATTCTGGCGCCGATCACGGTGGTCATTGGAACCAATGAATTCCAGCACTTCATTTCGAAGAACAAGCTTTTTGATAAAATCATAGACACAGATATTTCGTTTGCAGAACTGAGGGCCCATTTCGTGGAATCCCAGCTTTCCGGTTCACTGCTAAAAAAACTAAAGGTATTTGTCTCACAAATCGACAGACCCATTGCGGTTCGGTCGTCAAGTACATCTGAAGATTCTATCACACAGCCATTTGCAGGCGTATTTGACACCTACATCGTTCCAAATGGGAAAACCAACAAGAAGCTGGTTCTGGAACAACTTTGTGATGCCATCAAACTGGTTTTTGCCTCCACATTTTCGGAGAAGGCCCGAAATTATTTTTCTATCATCCACCACAAAGCAGAAGAGGAAAAGATGGCGGTAGTGCTGCAAGTACTTGTAGGGAATCAGTATGGTGACTATTATTATCCGAACATCAGCGGAGTTGCACAATCCTATAATTTCTATCCGGTAGCCAGTATGAAACCAGAGGAAGGTTTTGCGGTGGCAGCGGTCGGATTGGGGACTTATGTGGTCGATGGCTGGAAATCGTACCGTTTTTCGCCCAAATATCCCAAAGTGACCATCTACAGCATCAAAGATATGCTGGTAAGTTCGCAGGTACAATTCTATGCACTTGATTGCAAACTCAAAGAGGTCGATTTTTTGATGGACGGAGAGCTGGCCTCGCTCAAACTTCTGAATATCAGCGAGGCTGAAAAGCACGGAACGCTGACGCATTGCGCATCGGTTTACAATGCAAACAACGACCGCATCGAACCCGGACTATTTGCCAGTGGTCCACGAATTATCAATTTTGCTGACATTTTGCAATACAATTATGCTCCCCTGGCTGAAACGATCAGCGTATTGCTGAATGCGGTCAAAGAGGCCTTCGGATCCCCGGTGGAAATTGAATATGCCGTAGACCTGGAGCGCGCAAAAAACGGTTTGCCTACATTTTATCTCCTACAGATCAAACCGTTAATTGGAAACCAATTGACTCAAAATATTGTGATCGACCAGATAGACAAGACAAGGATGGCCCTGTTTACGCGGTCAAGCCTGGGAAATGGGGAAGTCAAGGATATCCGCGATGTAATTTTTGTGGATACTGCCGCTTTCAATAGATTAAAAACAGTTGAGATGGCAGCCGAGATAGAGCTATTAAACAACACGATGATCAAAGCAAACAGGCAATATGTATTGATTGGACCCGGCAGATGGGGAAGCAGGGACCGGTTTGTTGGGATTCCTGTCAACTGGTCGCAGATATCGCAAGCCAAGGTAATCGTGGAAATCAGTCTAGATAACTATCCGCTGGATTCATCCCTGGGATCCCATTTCTTCCACAATGTAACTTCAATGAACATTGGCTACTTTTCTGTCAAACACACCTCGCAAACAGACTTTATTCGCTGGGATATGCTGAACAGCCAAAAAGTGGTGCACAAAACCAATTATTTCAAACACGTACAGTTTCACAAACCGCTTACAATTTTGATGGATGGACGAATTAAAACTTCTGCAGTGATCATTCACGAATAAACCAGGCTCTTATTTTTTTGAAAACACGTTTTGAATGATTGACATTGCACTCTTTGACGAACACAAACTGGTTCTGGAAGGCCTTGCGGGATTACTTTCAGATGTTTCCGAATTCCGGGTGGTGCTTGTATGCAGTGACCGGAATTTACTGACCGAAAAATTGAAATCCATGCAGGTGCATGTATTGATACTGAACATGCACGATATCTCAGTAAGAAACCTGAACCTGATTGTCCAGTTGGGTTTCAGCAACACCAAACTCAAAATCCTTGTAACGTCAGTGATCGACAGCGAGGAGATAGTGTTGAAGACGATCAAGGCCGGGGCCAAAGGCTTTTTGGGCAAGGATTCAGACCGCAACAACCTGGTGGAGGCTATTTACACGCTACGGAGCGGACATGACTACTACAGTGCCTCAATCACCCATCTGTTGCTCAACAGGTATATATCCAGCCTGAAATCTGATGGGCTGAACCAAAGGGCAGAGACAGAAAGCCTAAGTTCCCGTCAGATTGAAATCCTTAAACTGTGGGGTGAAAGCTACACAAACCAGGAGATTGCCGACCATTTTTTCATCAGTGTCAGGACAGTAGAATCGCACAAGAACCATATCATGCAGAAACTGAACTTGAAAAGCACTGTTGATATGATCAAATTCGCCATTAAGAACAACATTATCGAGATTTAGAAGTGCCTAAAGTGCCTAAAGTGAACTAAAGTGCCTAAAGTTCAAGGACACATTCATGCCCGGATTACTTCCCTATACGTGAAACACGTAAATGCACCCCGGTTCAGCTGTCCTAATGGTTATGGATATTATTTTTATTGCGGAAGCGGATTGGTCTCTCACCAGTCAGCCAATAAAGCGATTTATTCAATTATTCATAACAAAAATCATTACAATGGCCGACATTTTAGACGTAAAAGTAAACGAGTTCATGGCAAAGGTAATTGCCAAAAATCCGGGCGAATCAGAGTTTCACCAGGCAGTAAAAGAGGTGGTTGAATCACTGATGCCATTTATCGGTGAAAACCCGAAGTACAACTATGCAAAGATTTTGGAACGAATGGTTGAACCTGAAAGGGTGATGATGTTCAGGGTTCCATGGGTCGATGACGATGGGGAGATCCAGGTAAACAGGGGCTTTCGTATTCAAATGAGCAGCGCCATTGGTCCTTACAAGGGTGGACTTCGCTTTCATCCGACGGTAAACCTGGGAATCCTCAAATTTCTGGCCTTTGAGCAGGTATTCAAAAATAGCCTGACAACACTGCCAATGGGAGGGGGGAAAGGTGGTTCGGATTTTGATCCGAAAGGGAAATCCGATAACGAAGTGATGCGCTTCTGCCAGAGTTTTATGACCGAGTTGCAACGGTATATCGGGGCAGATACTGACGTTCCTGCCGGTGACATAGGTGTAGGCGGACGTGAAATTGGTTATCTGTACGGTCAGTACAAACGAATCCGGAATGAATTTACCGGTGTTTTGACGGGTAAGGCCATTGAATGGGGCGGCAGTTTGATCCGTCCGGAGGCAACTGGTTATGGTGCTGTATATTTTGCCGATCAGATGTTAAAGACACGCGGACAGGATTTAAAGGGAAAGATTGCAGTTGTTTCCGGTTCCGGGAATGTCTCCCAATATGCAGTAGAGAAATTGATCCACATGGGGGCAAAGGTTGTCACCTTGTCTGATTCTTCCGGATTTATCTATGATCCGTCCGGGTTCAACGAAGAAAAACTTGCCTATATCCTTGAATTGAAAAACATTCGCCGCGGGCGCATCAAAGAGTATGCAGATAAATACGGCGTCGAGTACCATGAAGGGCAGACACCATGGGGCATCAAATGCGACACGGCTTTCCCGTGTGCGACCCAGAACGAAATCAATGAGGACGATTCCAGACTGCTCGTCAAAAACGGTTGTTTTGTCGTCTCCGAGGGAGCCAATATGCCATCTACCCCTGAGGCCGTGGAGGTATTCCTTGGGGCCAAAATCCTTTACGGACCGGGAAAGGCGGCCAATGCCGGCGGTGTAGCCACATCAGGACTCGAAATGGCCCAGAACTCCATGCGCTTGCCATGGTCGAGTAAAGAGGTGGATGCCCGTTTGCACCGGATCATGATCGATATTCACGAAACCTGCGTGAAATATGGTACCGGGAAAGACGGATTCATCAATTACGTCAAAGGGGCCAACATTGGTGGTTTCATCAAAGTGGCCGATGCCATGATTGCCCAGGGAGTGGTATAATCCTTGCCTGGATTTATTGATTAACAAGGCCGTCTGAATCTATTTTGAGACGGCCTTTTTAATTTTGAGTCTCGTCCAGGAGTTTGAGAAATTTTGCCCGGCAGGACAAAAAAAACGGCAATTAACTGGTAACCTGATTCTTTATTTCACCGATCTCCTGCCGGATCTGCTCCAGCTTTTTGAAAATCTGCTGGTTGTCGGCCGACTCTGGAATTTCGTCGGTGAGGTAGAGCACAAATTTCCACACCTCCCTGATTTCACTGATTGGAAGATCGTAGGGAACGTATTCCGTGTTGAGGGAGATCATCTTCAGGCTACCCTTCCCTGCCAGTTCGTTCTTTATCAGCTTGAAGACGATTCCTTCATTCAGGGTCAAAACAATATAGGGGTGATCGTCTTTGATGGCGTGCAGGTCCTGCACATACTCCCCCACCACCCAGCTTTTGTCGCGGATCGGCAGCATCGAATCCCCCGAAATCTGAAAGGCCCTGTATTTCCGCTCCCGCGTTAAGATCGGGAGCTGGAAATTGGGCAGCGCGGAGATGAACTCCGGGTCGAAATAGCCTGTCGTATAACCGGCCTTCGCCTTGATGGATACAATTTCGATGTTCTCCTTGTTCTGCGAATCCACGGTAGTTGCCAGAACCCGCACCTCATTCCCCTTCACAAACACATCCGATCCGTGCTCGATGACATACATCTGGCTCTCGCGCAATCCCGACAGGTTGATGCGTACCAGCGTATCGATGGAGAGATGAAACAGGTCGGAGAGGCCGATCAGGATGTTCACAGGCGGGAAGGTCGTCCCATTCTCATAATTGTTGATGCTCGACCTTTTGGTCTTCAGCGTCTCTGCCAGGTCCTGCTGCGTCAGCTTCCTTCTTTTTCGCAAAAATTTTAAATTTTCTGAGAGGAACATGCACCAAATGTTTTAAAATTGATTATATTGTAGTCTCATAATTGACATTTATATAGTCAAAAGTAAATAATTATTTTGAATGAACCAAATAAATATTACACAGAGTTGCACGGAGGAACCACAGAGAGCCACGGAGATCAGAAAAGAATAATTTTTTCTCTGTGTAACTCTGTGGTTCCTCCGTGCAACTCTGTGTAAGTATTTTAGAACGAACAAAACAAGGGTGATGCAGCTTCAGAACAGGACAATATTACACATGGACCTGGATACGTTTTTCGTATCGGTAGAGCGGTTGCTTAATTCGGACCTCATTGGCAAGCCTGTGGTCATTGGCGGAATCTCTGACCGGGGGGTGGTGGCCAGCTGCAGCTACGAGGCACGGAGGTTCGGGGTCCATTCGGCGATGCCGATGAAGATGGCGCTGAACCTCTGCCGCGAAGCGGTTGTGATCCGCGGCGACATGGACTCCTACAGCAGATATTCCAAGCTGGTGACGGAGGTGATTGCCGCAAAGGCCCCGATGTACGAAAAGGCCTCCATCGACGAGCATTACCTCGATATTACAGGGATCGACCGTTACTGGGGGGCCCTCAAATGGTCGCATGAGCTGCGCCAGTCCATCATCAGCGAAACGGGCCTGCCCATCTCCTTCGGCCTCTCGGTGAACAAGACCGTGAGCAAGATTGCCACAGGCGAAGCCAAACCCAACGGGGAGAAGCATGTTGACAAAGATTTTGTTCAGCCTTTTCTCAATCCGTTGTCGATCCGAAAAATTCCCATGGTTGGAGACAAGACCTACCAGCTACTTCGGTCGATGGGGGTATCCACCATCCAAACCCTGAGCTCCGTTCCTGTCGAAATGGTGCAAAGTGTGTTGGGCAAAAACGGCATCGAGATCTGGAGGCGTGCCCATGGCATCGATTTTACCCCGGTGGTGCCCTACAGCGAGGAGAAGTCGATCAGCAAGGAGCGCACCTTCGAGACCGACACCATCGATGTGGCGATGCTCGACCGGCTTCTGATCACGATGACGGAGAAGCTCTGCTTCAAACTACGGAAAAGCGAGAAGCTCACCTCCGTGGTAACGGTGAAGATCAGGTATGCCAATTATGACACGCATACCCTGCAGAAGAAGATCGCCTATACCTCCTTCGACCACGTGCTGATCGGGGTGGTCAGGGAGTTGTTCAGGCGGCTCTACGAACGAAGGATGCTGATCCGTCTGGTCGGAGTGAAGCTGGGCGGACTGGTTCACGGTGTGCAGCAGCTGAACTTGTTCGACGATAACGAAGAGCAAATCAAATTGTATCTCTCCATGGACAAGATCCGGCTGCGCTATGGGTCAGATGCCATCCAGCATGCGTCCGGAGAGTTGAGGATACCGCCAGTCTCCAAAACCGTCAAGGTCTTGAAGACCTTGACGGTTTAACAACCACAAGCAAGATGTATATTAATACACACTCCTATTATAGCCTCCGCTACGGCACCATGGGCATCGATCAGTTGCTGGATCAGGCGGCGATGCAGGGGATATCGGCCCTTGCGCTGACGGATATCAACACCACCATGGGGATTCCGGAATTTGTCAAAAGGGCAAAGGAGCGGAATATCCGGCCCATTGCCGGGGTGGAGTTCCGGAACGGGGACGAACTGCTCTTCATCGGGATTGCCAAAAACAGGGAAGGGTTCAGGGAACTGAATGAGTACCTGACCCAACACAACCTGAGCGGGAAGGAATTTGAAGAGGAGGCCCCGGATTTCAGCCAGGTATTTGTGGTCTATCCCTTTGGGAAGATGGCGGGTTCGGCGCTGGCCGACAACGAATTTACCGGCATCAGGCACAACCAGGTCAATAAACTGGTCACCTCCGAATACCTAAGCTATCCGGAGAAGTTGGTGGTGTGGCAACCTGTCACCTTTCTGGACGACAAATCGCTGCTGGTTCACAAGTGCCTGCGGGCCATCGACCACAACACCCTCCTGAGCAAATTGCAGCCACACCAGTTTGCCGATCCGGACCAGGTGATGGTGGCACCCTGGAAGCTGCACGAACTCTTCCAATACTATCCCGAGATCATCGAAAACACGGAGTGGCTGATGGAGCAGTGTGCCATCGACATCGAATTCAAAGTCAGCAAGAACAAGCGGACTTACAGCAAAACCAAAGAGGACGACCGACTGCTCCTGCAGAAGCTGGCCAACGACGGGATGCTCTACCGCTACGGCAAAAACAACCAGGTTGCGAAGGAACGGATCAGTCACGAGTTGGGGATCATCGACAACCTCGGCTTCTCCTCCTATTTTTTGATCGCCTGGGACGTCATCCACTACAGCATGTCGAGGGGTTTTTACCATGTGGGGCGTGGCAGCGGCGCCAACAGCATCGTGGCCTACTGTCTTCGGATCACCGATGTGGACCCCATCAAGCTCGACCTCTATTTCGAACGGTTTCTCAACCCCAAACGGACCAGTCCACCAGATTTCGACATCGATTTCTCGTGGAAAGACCGCGACCAGGTGCAGGACTATATCTTCAAAAGATACGGAAAGAACCATGCTGCCCTGCTGGGCGCCACCTCTACCTTCCGCGACAAGTCGATCCTCAGGGAGTTGGGCAAGGTGTTTGGCTTACCGAAGGAGGAGATCGACCTGCTGGTGAACGATCCTGAAAACAGCTACAACAACTATGAGACGGCCAATCTGATCAAGACCCTGGGACAGGAGGTGCTCGATTTCCCCAACATGCGGACGATTCACGCCGGCGGCATGCTCGTGACGGAAGAGCCCATCTCCTATTATACCGCTTTGGACATGCCGCCCAAAGGGTTCCTGACTACCCAGTGGGACATGTACATCGCCGAGGAGATGGGGTTCGAGAAGCTGGATATCCTCAGTCAGCGGGGGATCGGCCATATCAAAGAGGCAGTGGAAATTATCATGGAAAACGGCGGGAAAGAGGTCGATATCCACCAAGTAGACAGGTTCTTCGCAGACCCGAAAGTCAGGCAACAGCTGAAAGATGGCGAAACCATTGGCTGCTTCTACATCGAGAGCCCGGCCATGCGAGGACTGCTCAAAAAGCTGCGGTGCGACAACTACCTCAGCCTGGTGGCGGCAAGTTCCATCATCAGGCCCGGGGTGGCCAAATCGGGGATGATGCGCGAGTACATCAAACGGTTTCACCATCCCAATGGCTTCACCTACCTCCATCCCATCCTGAAGGAGCAATTGGCTGAAACCTACGGGGTGATGGTCTACCAGGAGGATGTCATCAAGGTGGCCCACCATTTTGCCGGACTGGACCTGGCCGAAGCCGATGTGCTCAGGCGCGCCATGTCGGGAAAATTCCGGTCGCTCAGGGAGTTCAAGCAGATCGAAGAGAAATATTTTGCCAACTGCAGGGAGATGGGCCATCCCGAAGAGTTGGCCAGGGAGGTGTGGCGGCAGATCGAATCCTTCGCGGGCTACTCCTTTTCGAAGGCCCACTCCGCCTCCTACGCCGTCGAGAGCTTCCAGAGCCTCTACCTGAAGGCGCACTATCCCCTCGAATTCATGGTGGCGGTGATCAACAACTTCGGCGGATTTTACCATACCTGGGTCTATTTCAACGAGGCGCAGCGGCAGGGGGCCACGATCGAACTGCCTTGCATCAACCGGAGCCTGAACCACACCCGGATCATTGGCAAGACCATCTACATGGGATTTATCCATGTGCAAAACCTGGAGACTACCACCATTGAACTTATCGTCAGTGAGCGCAAGTGCCACGGAGCCTATCGCTCCATCCACGAGTTTATCGACCGGGTTCCGATCGGCAAGGAGCAACTGGTGATATTGGTCAGGTTGGGGGCCTTCCGTAGCCTGGAGGAGAACAAATGCTCCCTGCTCTGGGAGTCGCAGCTCTATTTGAAGCGGGTACCTGTCCGGACAGGTTCGGTCAGTATGTTTCCGGTTCAGCACAAGAACTTCGAGATGCCGGTGCTGGAATATTCCCCGATCGAGGACGCCTACGACGAGATCGAGTTGCTGGGGTTTCCGGTCAGCATGAGCCTGTTCGACCTGCTCCAGACCAGTTTCAGGGGCGAGGTGATGGCCAGGGAACTTGTGGCGCATGTCGGGAAGACGATCAGAATGGTGGGGCGGATGGTCACCATCAAATACGTGCGGACCAGTAAAAGGGAGATCATGCACTTTGGCACCTTCATCGATTGCACCGGTAATTTCTTCGACACGGTGCACTTCCCCGATTCGTTGAAGAACTACCCGTTCAAGGGGCCGGGGATCTATCTGATCCTGGGTAGAGTAGTGGAGGAGTTCGGTTTTCCCTCCGTGGAGGTCGAGAAGATGGCGAAGTTGCCGTACAAGGCAAGACCGAAAGCATAGGGAAACGGGCGCTGTGATTTGGTGACTCTAGTCAAAATAAATTCTTTAATAACCATTTTTTTGAAAATCTATATTTCTCTCAAAATTGGGTATTGTTTTGAATGGCTGAAAGTAAAACTTAAAAGCTTTATTTCTAAGATTTTGTTTGTTTAAAATATAAAGTGGAAAATTGTACCTTTGTACTAATCATATACATTATAACCTTGTTATGCTATCTCATAAAAATACGGTGGAAGAGGAGGATGAAATATTGGAAATAGAGCAGGTAGAGAATGGAGAAAATGATGTCGAAGAAGATATAATCAGTCCTTTTGATCCTAAAGATATTAAAATCATAGTTGAACCTAAGACAATTGACCATTTAGTTACTAGACTAAGATATGATGAAATAGATCTCAATACTGAGTTTCAAAGAAAAGGGAACTTATGGAAACCAGATCAACAAAGTCGGTTAATAGAATCAATATTATTGAGATTGCCCCTGCCTGCATTTTACTTTGATGCTGAAGATGAAAATAACTGGTTAGTCGTCGACGGATTACAGCGACTGTGGTGCATTAAAAATTTCATAGTTGATTCAGAGAAAGAAGATGAAAAAGTTAAATCTTTGGAATTAACTGGATTAGAGATTCTTACCGATTTTAGCGGGAAAGGAATCACTTATAAGCAATTAAGCCGTACAATGCAAAGACGTATTCTTGAAACTCCAATAACAACATATTTAATTCAGCCCGGAACTCCTAAAGCAGTCAAATATAATGTTTTTAGGAGAATCAACACTGGTGGATTAGGTTTAAATTCAATGGAGATAAGAAATGCGTTAAATCAAGGTAACCCATCTATTTTCCTTAGAGATTTGTCCGAATCATCAGATCTGAAGAAATTGCTCAAATTGCAGGATAAGAGAATGGAGGATAGAGAACTATTACTTAGGGCTATATCTTTTATAACTAAACACTATTCGGAATATGAAACACCGCTTTCAAGTTATTTAGATAAAGCAATGGAAGGTTTGGCGAAAATATCAAAATTGGAATTAGCCCAAATGGGTGAAAAAATAATTGCTTCAATTAACTTGCAGAAAGAAATATTTGGAAAACACATGTTTAGTCGTTCGATTTTGGGAAAGCCTAATCGAGTAAAATTGAATAGCGCTTTATTTGAGGTTTGGGTTTCAGTTGCTTACAAATTGAATGATAAGCAACAAAGTAATCTGAAAATTAATTCAACGGAATTAATTTATGAGTATAAAGAACTTCTTCGTACAGATGAATTTATTAAAACAGTTGTATCCTCTACCTCTGGCAGGGCAGCTGTTAAAACAAGATTTGAAAAGATTGAAAATCTGATAAATAAATACTCCTGATGATTACAAGAATACGGATTCAGAATTTTAAAGCTTTTAAAGAAGCTGAGATTAATCTCACAAACTTAAATCTGTTTACGGGAATGAACGGAATGGGCAAGTCAACATTTATCCAATCTCTTCTTTTACTTCGTCAATCAGATGCTAATTTTATTCCAGAACTAAAGGGATTGCAATTAAAAGGTAATTTGATTGATATTGGCAAAGGTAAGGATGCTCACTGTATTCACGCTGATACTAATACCATTAGTTTTGAAATTGATGAGGATTATAAAGAGATTGTAAATGTAACCTACAACTTTATCGCAGAAAGTGACATTTTACCGTTTAATGTAAAAAGTGAAAGAAACTTAATAAGTGCTGGAAATTATTCATTGTTCAATAACAATTTTAAATACTTAAAAGCTGAAAGAATTGCACCAGAACATATTTATAAAGCAAATCTTGCTGCTGTTCAACAAAGTGGATTTCTTGGATATCAAGGTGAAAATGTTCCCCTTTTTATTGCATTGAATAAATTTGAACCGATTAAATTGGATAGTGTTAAGCTTAATGATGCACATAATTTAATTTCAAATATTGATGCATGGTTAAAGGAAATTACGCCAGGAACTCATATAATATCAACGTATTATAATGATTTGGACATTGTTAAACTTGGTTATCAATTTGAAAATGGCAAAGATGTAACACCTGAATTTAGTCCAGTGAATGTTGGATTTGGGTTCACGTATATTTTGCCGGTTATCACTGCTATTCTCTCAGCCAAAAGAGGTGACTTGATTATAATTGAAAATCCGGAATCTCATTTGCATCCTCAAGGTCAGGCAAAATTAGGCGAGTTAATAGCCAAAGCTGCGAATGATGGAGTTCAACTGATTATTGAATCTCATTCAGATCATTTATTTAATGGAATACGAGTGGCCATAAAAAATGGTTATGTAAAAACTGATGATGTATCAACGTTTTATTTTTTAAGAAACGACCCTTCGGTTGAACATATTACTATGATTGAGCAACCTGTTATTGAGTCAAATGGCAGAATCAGTCACAAACCTCCTGGTTTTTTCGATGAATATGCAAAGCAGTTAGATGAATTAATTAAATGACGAGTGATGGTATACATGTTTAATGAACTATCTATTTCTCCCTTGGAATCAGTATCATTAGCTCGAAATATTCTTGAAATATTTGTTAAATCTTCAATCAAAGCAAAAGAGTACGGGTTTACTGAAATTCGCCTTAACGAAGGAAGTCTAAAAAGCTTATATCAACTTAATTTATTTGATGATTATCGAATTGACCATTGGTTACACGATAAGGAAGTAAATCCCGACTTGCAGGATAGTTTCAGAGATATAATTTCAACGTCACCACTAATTAAGATTGAAGAACTCTCAGATAATGAGCTTTATGAGAGATCTGAATTTTTTAAAGAATTGGATGACAAATCATTCCGAGTTTTTGGGTTAGGTGCTGCTTTCGTATATGGCACTTTATCTGTCAGTTTACAGACACATATGGAATGGTTAAATTCAGTTGTATCAATTAGTCATTATTCATTAGATCATGATGGAACAGAAATAACCAGAAATATTGAAGTTAAACACTTCTCTTCAAATGATGTTCTTGTGACTCATAAGAAGTGGATTGAGAAGGAGCAAAAAGAGAGTCTTGAAAAGTGTATTGACCTCTGGATTAATAGAGAAAAATATTTTCCGAATCTTTTGTTTGGAAGAGAATTAAAAAATCAAATAGAAAAAATCGGCTTAACAAAGAGTTTTGATCAGATTTTCGATTGTTTAAAGAAATTAGATGAGATTGCAAAAACTTGGAATAGTGGTGGATTTGAATTGCATAAGGTAAAATCTCAATCTATGATGAACATTAGTGGTGAATCTGCATCTACAATGCAAAGATTTTCAGTTGAGCGGAAGTTCCAGTTGTCAAATGGTGAAAAAAAACTATTTGAGTTACACATAAAGATTCCTGATTTTCGTATCTATTTTTGGCCTGATGAAAAGACTCATGAAATAACTATTGGATATATTGGCAAGCACTTGAGGACAAGCTTATTCAATTAAAAAATCTTCTGTTGAATCTCTAACTGGAAGAAGGATTGAATAGATGATTTATCGTTTTGAAAAGAGAAATAAAGCAACCTACTCCTACTTAAAAGGGTGTAGATTACAAAATATAGAACCAAGTTGATGACCTTCAGTTCCTTCACTGATATGTCGTCCCCTCAAAACAGCGTCCCCTGCACCGGCGGTGGTTCCTCCTTCCGTTTGCCGCTACCCATTCCCTGCAGTCTCAGATCTTTCTTCACGGTTAGCTCATATTCCGTGGGGCTGTTGGTATCGATCGGGATAAGGAGATCCTTGCTTTTGTTGTGCGGGTCTTTAATTTTAATAGAGATAGCCGAAATTCTTGCCTGTTTATAAGATAAATCTCCTTTTTTTTCGGTATATTTATATAAAGCACAACACCTTATCATTTCATCCCATGACTTTGCGACAGGATTTTGAGGGGAAGTTGAAATCAATCTTCAAACTTGATGCTTTTTATGATGACCAATGGGAAACTATTGAAAGGATCATAAAGGGCGAGCGCGTTCTGTTGATTGAAAAGACGGGCTTTGGCAAATCATTGTGTTTCCAATTCCCCGCAGTTATTTTTGAAGGGATAACGGTTGTCTTCTCTCCGCTGATTGCCTTGATGCGGGATCAGGTAAAAAAGCTAAATAGCCTGGGTATTTCTGCAAAATGTATCAACAGTGAGCAGTTACCGGAGGAGAACACACAAATTATCACAGAGGCAAAATCAGGACTGATCAGAATTCTTTATATCGCACCTGAAAGACAGGAAAACAGTGAATGGATAGAGGCTACCAGACAAATGAAACTTTCCATGGTTGTAATAGATGAAGCTCATTGTATTTCTGTTTGGGGACATGATTTCAGACCGGCTTTCAGAAGAATCATTAATCTGGTGAGACTGCTGCCAGCAGGGTTGCCGGTTTTGGCAACTACTGCAACTGCCACCAGGAAAGTTGAGGAGGATGTTGCTTCCCAAATTGGGGGCAATATCACAGTTCTGAGAGGTAACTTGATGCGTGAAAACTTCAGGTTGTACGTGGTAAAAGTTAATTCAGAGGATGAAAAGTTAGTGTGGCTGGGACAAAATTTGAACAAACTACCGGGATCAGGAATATTATATACAGGGACAAGAGTGGATACAGAAATCTATTCAAAATGGTTTGAATTCCTCAGCCTTCCCATTATAGGTTATAATGCAGGACTAGATGCCGATTCAAGAATTGCCATAGAGAACGGATTAATGGAGAACAGATGGAAATGCGTCATCTCCACCAATGCGCTGGGGATGGGAATCGATAAGCCGGATATAAGATTTATTGTTCATACCCAGATACCTCAAAGTCCAATTCATTACTACCAGGAGATCGGTCGGGCCGGCAGAGATGGTAAACCCGCTTACATTATTTTATTCTACCATCCTGAAGATAAAAAATTGCCCTTGGCTTTTATCGAAGGCGGCAGACCGGCTATTGCCAAATACCAAAAGGTAATCTCTGTCATTAGGAACGAACTTTTGGGAGAACGTGAAATAGCCAGGAAAACAAACCTAAAACAAAACCAGATACGGGTCATTAAATCAGATTTAATTGATCAGGGTATTATCAGGGAGATATTGTTGGGCAAAAACAAAAAATTTGAATACATTACCAATGCTCCAACCTTGGATACAAAAGCATTTGAGGCATTAAGAGCCACAAAAAGTTCTGATTTGGAGAAGATGATTGAATATATTGAAACAAATCAGTCGAGGATGAAATTTCTCTGCAATTTCCTGGGCGATTCTGTCATTCATGAATTTAACAATTGTGACAATACTGGGTTGAAAAAGATTCAAGTAGATTGTAACGAAGAATGGCAACAGAAGCTAAAGGAGTTTAGGGAAGATTATTTCCCAATACTCGAAGTGGAGACAAAAGATTCGAAAATTAGCAATGGTGTTGCCGCCTGTTATTATGGCTTTTCCAATGTGGGCGCAGCATTGCATCGTTGTAAATATGAGACAGGAGAGGAGTTTCCTGATTTTTTACTTGTATTGATGCTGAAAGCTTTTCGGAAGAGATTCGGTCAGGAGGAGTTTGATTATATTGCTTACGTCCCCCCAACTACTTCCGGCGATTTGGTAAAGAATTTCGCGGTTAAACTTTCTGAGGTTTTGAAATTTCCGATTACGCATGACCTGGTTAAAATCAGGCATACAAGTGAGCAAAAGGTTTTTGAAAATGGGGTCCTGAAATCCGATAATGTGAAGGGCGCTTTTTCTTTTAACAACCCTCAATTGCTTTTCGGAAAGCGTATTTTATTGGTTGATGATATTTTTGACAGTGGCGCAACAATGAAAGAACTGGGCCATTTATTTACTACTTTTGAAGTAGAGAGAATTGTTCCCATCGTTATTGCAAGAACTGTCGGAGGAGACTTAGTCTGAAATGAAAAACGAAGCAACCTACTGGATTACGTTGGCCCATCTGCCGAAATGGGGTATCGGTAAGATTAATGGTCTTATTGTGAGGTTCTTCCATGATGAGAAAATATCGATCGAAGAGTTTTTCAATCTTTCCGAAACGGTTTGGTCAGAAAGGTATCAACTAACTCCTACGGATATTCTGGATTTGCAAAATGCCAAATCAGAACTTCCCAACAACGCCTTTTTTGCTGAGAATCTATTGAGTCAGGGTTATGATCTGTTGCCAATCACCTCACCAGAATATTCCCCGACCTTGAAGCAAAATTTAAAGGCAACCCAGTCGCCATCTTTGCTTTATGTAAAAGGGAACAAACAAATCTTAAAGGAACTGTCTATTGCCATTGTAGGATCCAGGGAAGCAGACGGTAAATCATTGGAATTTGCCGACAACATTGCCAGGCTAGCCAGCAAAGAGTACAAGGTGGTGGTGAGCGGATTTGCAAAAGGGGTTGACAAGCAGGCCCTGGATTCGGCGATCAAATACAAAGGCCAGAGCATCATCGTGTTGCCACAGGGGATAACTACGTTCAACTCCGGATTCAAAACTTATTACAAGCAAATTGTAGATGGGGATGTATTGGTTTTGAGTACATTTCCTCCAAAAGCAGGGTGGTCGGTGCCCCTGGCTATGGCCCGTAATCCGATCATTTACGGACTCGCAGACGAAATTTATGTAGCCGAATCCAGCGAAAAGGGAGGAACCTGGGCAGGGGTAGTGGATGGTCTCAGAAAGGGCCGGAAAATTTATGTCAGGCAACCTGATCCGGGTGAAAAAAATGCCAATGTCGCACTTATTCAAAAGGGTGCGAAACCCGTTGATTTCAATGGGAATGAGATTCTAAATTCAGGTTATAGTGAACAATCGGTCGTCTCTTCGCTGGTCACTGATGCTACTGTTTCTCTTGAAAATATTCCTGATAAGATCCTGCGGGTACTTACGGGTAAGTCACTTTCCCTGAATGAGATTTTGGAAAAGGGGCAACTGAACCTAACTGCCGGTAAACTGGCTTCTATTATAAAAGGTATGGAGTCGGTCCAGTCCGTAAGGAATGGAAAAACGACAAAATACCTGTTAAAAAGCACCCGGCCTGAACCTGAGCAAAAGGAGCTTTTCTGATAGGATTTTTTCACTCTCTCGAGATGTTTGGATTTGAGCATGTGGCCTATTTTCAAATCGTCAGGGATTTGCTGGAAGAGTACCGGTTGTTGTTTATCGACTGGGTCTCTAAATTCGACAAATGGGATTATGTCATCGATCGCTGGGGGCTATTCAATCCGCCCGGAGTCGGGCCGTTCGATCATGATCCGGACGATGATATCCCGTTCGATGGGAGTAATGAGCTTTTATAGAATGTGAATTTAGCGACCTCAGGGGAAAATTGAAATGCAAAATAATTTCATAACTTTGGAAGTATTAAGCTTGGAAGTATAACCTAAACGATGAAACCTGAGTATTTGTCCGACATTCCACTAACAGGATTATATCAATCTTATATGGCTAAATTTATTGATAAATCAATACTAACAGTTCCCAATCTATTATCGTTCTACCGAATATTTTCGTTTCCTGTTGTTCTCTATTTTGCATTGGCAAAAAATGAGTCAGCCTACTTTATCTTGCTGTTAATTAATCTTGTAACGGATGTTTTGGATGGGTTTATCGCACGTAAATTTAATCTGCAATCAGAATTTGGCGCACGACTCGATTCATTTGCCGACATAGGTATGTATGTTCTTGCTTTCGTAGGTGTTGCATGTTTTAAAGCCAAAGAAATTGAACCGTATATGATGAGCTTTTATCTATTTCTTTTGTTTTTTGCTCTTCCCGAAATTGTATCATTCGTTAAATTTAGAAGTTTCCCAAGTCTGCATCTTTATTCATCTAAAATTGGAGGGTTTCTAATGGGGGGCTTTTTCTTCACCCTTTTTATCATTGGTTTTTATCCATTGTTCTATTACATCATGTTTGCAGTAGGAATACTCTCCTTTATGGAAGAGATCATTTGTGTGCTAGTCCTGACTGAATTAAAATCCAATGCAAAAGGGTTGTATTGGGTCCTGAAAAATAAAAAGGGAGCATATGAGTTAACCCTATGAAATCATAAATGCTGCTATTTGTATATTCGCACCAGCGAGATTTATCTTGTGAATACGGGCGATCCGGGTTTTGACAAGTTACTATTGTAGTAATAACCATCTCCGTCAAATCCCCTTAAGTCTTCTTCACAATTGATATGGTACTCAAGAATATAACGGGCCATCATTCCTCTGGCTTTTTTGGCATAAACAGTAATCATCTTAAAAGAGTCGTTCGTATTTTCCAAAAATTGAGGAGTTACTATTTTGGCGTTCAGTTTTTTATTTTCAATTGCAGAAAAATACTCCTGCGAAGCGAGATTGATCAGCAGGTAAGAACCGCTCTCTTTCAAATCAATGCCAATTTGCCTGGTGATCTTTTGTCGCCAGAAATGGTATAGGTCAGCGTATTTCCCAAACCGGAAAGATGTTCCCATTTCCAGGCGATAGGGCTGTATCAGGTCAAGCGGTCTAAGTACACCATACAAACCGGAGAGAATGCGCATATGATGCTGGGAATTTTCTACATCACCATCCTGCATGGACGGTACATCCAATCCGTGATATACTTCACCTTTGAAAGAAAATATGGCCTGATTGGAATTGGCAGCCGCGAATTCAGGCTTCCAAAGAGCGAACCGTTTCTGATTCAGCCATGCCAGTTTTGTGCTGATCCGCATCATATCTTCCAGCTCACCGATTGATAACTTTTTCAAATGCCTGATCAATTCGGCTGCCTCCTTCGCAAATACAGGCTGTGATGTTATTGAAGTTGGACTGGCCGGCTCAAAATCCAGGGTTTTTGAAGGAGATAGTATGACTAACATATGCTTTCTTGTTGATGATTGACACAAAAAAAGCGCCGCAAATTTAACTGCAACGCTTTTTGTGGAGAATATCGGAATCGAACCGATGACCTTTTGACTGCCAGTCAAACGCTCTAGCCAACTGAGCTAATCCCCCATTGAGTCGGCAAATATAAAAATATTTTTATCTGCAACGCTTTATCCCAATCCTAAATTTTGTTATTTCTTCCCGAATTCTTGCAAAGTTTTTGGATATGCCGGGTTTTTGCCGGGAAAGCATCGAAAATCATTTATTTTTAGTTGTTTTGCCGCGGATTCCAGAGAAATGCTGATGGTTCACATACTCATGTTTATCCTATTGCATTTTTCCATTACTTCCTACAAATGCAACAGTGGAACACTTGGAGTATTCTTTACAAAGTAGTAATTCCCGCATATGTCAGCCAAAGATTTAATCCGCATCCTACAGTTGGAACCGAATCCGGAAGGAGGCCATTTCAAAGAAACCTGGCGTTCCGGAGAAAACTGCATTACGGCGCTGTAGCTGAAATCCATGGCGTTGAATCGATATGGAAAATAATCAGAAAATGAGTCAGGTATGAGCTGCCCGTTTTTAGCTGCCAAAACACAACTATGCTGACTGTTAAGTTCGTGATGCACGACCGGAAGTGAGACAATCTGCTGTTTTTTGGAAGGTTTTTCAACCACTACGGTCAACCCGGCCAGGTTGGAAAACATAGTCACCAGGGCATAAGCCAGGGCAGGAATCAGATTTACTTGGAGTCTCATGGTCGTCAATTTTTTAAAATCTGATCAAAAATATACCCGGCCCCTCTCTTCTGAAATAATTAATCGGTGAATGGCGATTTTTGAAGGGATGAATGGAGGAAATAGTTGTCTGAAGCAGAATTGAGCGGAATTTTCAGAATTAAAGAATTTTAAGAATTAGGTGGGTGTAGGAGTTGAGAGTGGATGAAGAGTTTGGTATTTGGGGTTGAAGATGAGCTTGTACTGGAGGCTGATGGCGCCGAAATGTAGTCTGAAACAGAATTGACCAGAATTTTCAGAATTATAGAATTAGCAGAATAAAAAGAGTTTACGAGGGTTAGGGAGCTTGGGGAGAAGGCGGAGTTTGGTATTTGGGGTTGAAGATGAGTCTATACTGGAGACTGATGGCGCCGAAATTGATCAGCAGGCCTCTGGCGAAATCGTAGGCCACCACATAATTTTTGGCTTGCACCAGATGCACATCTTCGAGGTTGATCAGCGCCTTCAATTCGACGATCAGATGATTTTCAACGACGAAATCTGCCCTTCGGGTTCCAACATTTGTTCCAAGGTAGAAAATGTTTTGCTCTTTCTCCCTTTCAAAATTTAAGCCTTCATTGACAAATTCGATGGCCAGACACCTTTGGTAAATGACCTCCTGGAACCCATTACCAAGTTCGTTATGCACCTTCATCGCGCACCCGATAATCTTATAAGTCAACTCATCCCTCTCCATCACTTCACCCTTATTTATTCTGCTAATTCTATAATTCTGGTCAATTCTGATGCAGACAATAAGTTACCCCGAAAAATCAAGAAAAACGAAGAATCTCACTTTTTTTTAAAAGATATTTCTCCCTGCAGTAAGATAAAAATGGCTATCTGGCTTCAAATTTGCACTTACCAATCCCCACGTACCCCTCATTCCTTTAACCATATAATTCTGCTAATTCTATCATTCTGTAAATTCTGCTTCAGACAATATCAGCAGGATCAGGAGCAAAGACACCAAGCCCGAACTACTTGTGCGAAAGTTCTTGTTTAAAAATGGATTCCGGTACCGGTTGCATGTAAAAGACTTACCAGGAAAGCAGGATCATTCATTTTCGATTTGAAGTCCCTTGATCCTTTGAAAATGGCTGATGTTTGTTGTCAGGATCGACAAATTATAGACCAGGCAGGTCGCCGCAATAAAGATATCACGAAACTCAATCATTTTATTTGCGCTTCTCAATTCGTGATAAATTTCTGAAGCCCTAATACCAACCTCTTCATCAAACGGCAGTACAATAACGTCTTCGGTCAATAAACGAACATCTTCTCTTTTTTGTTCATTGGTAGCCCCCATCAGGAGTTCGTAAAGGGTGACAGCAGGTATATAAATGATTGAGCTGTTTGGGATTTTATATAAATCAGTATTTTTCTTATCTCTTGCCCGGAGATAATCAATAAAAATGGATGTATCAACTACCACTCCTGAGCTTTCCATTGGTTGAGTTTTTGCTGATTCTGAATCATAAA
This sequence comes from Prolixibacteraceae bacterium, assembly GCA_023229575.1. GTDB lineage: Bacteria > Bacteroidota > Bacteroidia > Bacteroidales > Prolixibacteraceae > CAINVV01. The sequence goes on along the minus strand of JALNYZ010000004.1, from coordinate 9,382 downwards.
GTCAATGTCTGAATCATTCCAGACCGAAACCTTTAATATTCTCTTCTTGTAGGCAGTTTTAATAGGTTTCTTTGATTTAATCTCCTTTGTCAGCAAAAAGTCCATAAAATCAAGCACTTCTTTCTTTCCGGATGGATCCAATAAGTTATATTTCAAAATTAAATCAGTCATAACCTCTGTTTTTCACAAATTTAATCAATCTGTTGACAAAAAACAATGCGGAAATCCTCTAATTCAATGCAACTTCCCGGAGGCTGAACCCTCTTTGGTACGATTTTGTCAGGTACCTGCTTATCAATTTCGGCACCCTCAGCCTGCAATACTAACTTATCTTCAATCCCAAATACCAAACTCATTATCCCCTCTCAACCCCTACACCCATCTAATTCTGCAAATTCTTTTATTCTGGTCAATTCTGCTTCAGACAACATGCTTCAAACATTTTACTACCTTAGTGCTACACAAATCCCCGCAATGACCGACGTACACGAACCCGAAGTAAGGAGCTACAACATGAGCAGAATCAGGAGCAAGGATACCAAGCCCGAAATGCTGGTGCGAAAGTTCCTGTTTAAAAACGGATTCAGGTACAGGTTGCATGTGAAAGACTTACCAGGAAAGCCGGATATAGTCCTGCCCAAACACAAAACTGTCATTTTCGTAAACGGCTGCTTTTGGCACTACCACAAGGGATGCCGCTATTTTGTGTTACCCAAAATTCATCCTTGAAGCTTATCTTTATTTTTTTCATACTTTTGATCTATGAACGTGATTGAAAGCAACATTGAGACTATTCGCAATTTATGCAAGATGTACAAGGTCAAACGACTGTTCGTTTTTGGCTCTGTCTTATCCGACAGATTTAAAAAAGACAGTGATATTGACTTGATAGTAGATTTTCAGGGAGTTGATTTGTATGATTATGCTGATAATTATTTTGATTTTAAACAATCCTTGCAAACTCTTCTGAAACGGGAGATAGATCTTTTGGAAGACAAGGCAATCAAGAACCCCTACCTCAGACAATCCATTGATTCAAGTAAACTGCAGCTTTATGGACAATGAAATTAAAACCTGGTTATTCGATATCTTGCAATCGATCACTGAAATTGAAAGCTATTTTGAAGGAAGGCCTAAGAAATTTGAGGATTACATCAAAGATATCAGAACCAAAAGAGCCGTTGAAAGAGATATAGAAATTATTGGTGAAGCAGCTAACAGGATACTAAGAAAGGACAGAAATTTCAAAATAGAGAACGTTCAAAAAATCATTGGCGCACGAAATCGGATTGCCCATGGCTATGATAAAATCTCTGATGATCTGATTTGGAGTATTGTTATTAATCATTTGCCCAAATTGAAAGATGAGATTTCAATATTGATTGAACAGTAAGCCCGCTCCTACAAATTTGCATATCGTACCCCATTAATCCGCAAATTTGCTATTCAACTTCCCTGTTAATTCTGCTAATTCTTTCATTCTGGTCAATTCTGCTTCAGACAACATGCTCCAAACATTTTACTACCTTAGTGCTACACAAATCCCCGCCATGGCCGACGTACACGAACCCGAAGTAAGGAGCTACAACATGAGTAGGATCAAGAGCACTGACACCAAGCCCGAACTACTTGTGCGAAAGTTCCTGTTTAAAAACGGATTCCGGTACCGGTTGCATGTGAAAAACTTACCAGGAAAGCCGGATATAGTTCTTCCCAAATACAAAACCGTCATTTTCGTAAACGGCTGCTTCTGGCACTACCACAAGGGATGCCGCTATTTTGTGTTACCCAAAACGCGGACGGAATGGTGGTTGCAGAAAGTCAAAGATACTTCATTGCGGGACAAAGCAGCTGAAATTGCACTCCAAGTTCACGGCTGGAAAGTGATATTGGTTTGGGAATGTGAAATTAAGCCCACAAACCGCGACAACACTTTATCTAATCTCATTTCTGAGATTCGTTAACACAAAAGCTATATTTTTTATCCGGAATCACTTTGATTAACGCAAATCAGATGTGACTTATAGTCCGTTGACTCATAATCAACATACCTATATATTTAAGGGCATGAACATTAAATCTAACATTGGTCTAAGAATCAAGGAATTGAGACTTGCTAAAGGAATGTCGCAGGAGCAATTAGCTCTGCGAGCAGAATTAGACAGAACCTATATGACAAGTGTTGAAAATGGGAAAAGAAACATTTCCATACAGAACATTGAGAAAATAGTCAACGCATTGGAAACCACCTTTGAAGAATTCTTTAAAGGTTTTGACATCAATCTTTAAAATGAATTTTATAGACCTCTTTGCTGGTGCCGGTGGATTATCGGAAGGTTTTATCCGTGCAGGCTTTACTCCCATTGCACATGTTGAAATGGATAAAGCCGCATGCAATACGCTGCTTACCAGAACAGCGTACCATCAATTGAGACATACTCCAGAGTTCAGTAAATACATTTCATACATCAAAAACGAAGGCGTATCCCGAAAAGAACTTTATAATTTGCTCCCTGATAAGAAAAAAGAATCTGTTATCAATCTTCCAATTGGAAATCAGACCAATCCTATTATTTTCAGCAAAATAGATGCCTTAAAAGGTGACCAGACGATTGATTTGATTGTTGGTGGACCACCATGTCAAGCCTATTCTGTTGTAGGCCGGGGAGCGCTAAAGCATAAGGAAAAAGATGAAAGGAAGATTTTATACATTCAGTATGGGAAATTTCTTGAAAGATATCAGCCCAGGCTATTTGTCTTTGAAAATGTGCCTGGCATATTATCTTCTGAGAAAGGTTTACACTTTGATAATTTGAGAGAATATTTTGGCAGATTAGGTTATGAGGTTCATGCTAAGCTGTTAAATGCATACGATTTTGAGGTAGTTCAGAACAGATTGAGAGTTATAATTATAGGATGGAAGAGTGAATTGAATTTAACCTATCCTGAATTTGTTCCTTCTGAAATAGATATTAATAGGGATGATATTTTCTCCGATTTGCCAGCAATCTCTCCGGGAGAATCGGCCAGATATCACCATTACGCATCCGCAACAACCAAATATTTGGAAAGGACTGAAATCAGGAATGGATTGGATTTTGTTACGCAACATATCACCAGACCGCACAATATTAGAGATCTTGAGATCTACAGACTTGCCATTGAACGACTAGAGCTCGGAGAGCGTTTGACCAATAATCAGATTCCGGAAAATATGCGAACACAAAGTAATATAGACGATTTTCTTGATCGTTTTAAAGTTGTTGATCAAAGGCCACATACAATGATCGCCCATATTGCAAAAGACGGACATCATTATATTCATCCCTATGCATCCCAGCTGCGGTCTATCTCCGTTCGTGAAGCTGCCCGCATTCAATCTTTTCCAGATGATTATTACTTTGAAGGAGTAAAAGAGGATCAACCCAGATCAGCCGCTTTTCGTCAAATCGGGAATGCTGTACCACCATTGATGGCTAAAGAAATAGCCCATGAAATAAAGAAAATGCTACGATAATGAGTGGAGAACTTATTTTTCAGCCAAGAGCAAGATTGTTATTGCAGTTAGGAGATCAACTGATCAGAAGTGAAAGCATCGCTTTGTTAGAGATTATTAAGAATTCATACGATGCATATGCTTCTTTCTGCAAAGTCGCTATAAAAAAGGCAGATATTCCAGAATTGGGTGAGATTATTATTGAAGACAATGGTATCGGAATGGATATAGATATCATAAAAAATGTCTGGATGCAACCTGGTAGTGATTATAAACTCAAAATTCTAAAGTCAATAATTGACCCTTCAAAGGTTGATAGAATTCCAATAGGGGAAAAAGGTATTGGTCGTTTTGGAGTTCATAAGTTAGGATACAAAATTGAGATGGTAAGCAAAATGGCCAATAAAAAGGAAGTATCATTAAACATTAACTGGAAGGATTTTGAAAAAGATGATCTCCTAAGCAATATTAAAGTTTCAATTATTCAAAGAGAAAATCCTGAATATTTCACTAACGGAAAGTGTGGCACAAAGATTACAATTAAAGGACTCAAAAATATATGGACAAGAGGTGTAATCCGAGAATTATATCGTGCTGTTAATTCCCTAAGCTCTCCTTTTGATACTCTTGATTCTTTTAGAGTATATTTTTCTGTTGATAGACAAGACTGGTTAGCAGGATTACTTTCATTTAAAGACATTGAGGATCAAGCCTTATATTATGCCGATGCTACGATTGCAGATAATTTTATAAAAACGCTGAATTATGAATTCAGACCTTGGGATACTTTAACAAAACTAAATAATCGCCCAAAAGTTTTAGAAAATGTTCGGATGGTTGAAAAAGTTCTTGATGAGAAAACGAAAAAAAGCGAATGGGTGAATCTTGATTTATCTAAATTTTCGATTGGAACAATAACATTAAAGCTTCTCATATTTGATTTAGATAGTAAAATATTATCATTAGGTATAACCGATAAAAAGGGACTTAAAGACTACTTAAATTCCAATGGAGGTATTAGAGTCTTCCGCAATGGAATTAGGGTGTATGACTATGGAGAACCGCTAAATGATTGGTTGAATTTAGATATGACTAGAGTTAATCAGCCAGGAAAGACTATCAGTAATAATATTGTAATTGGTGCAGTGAATCTTGATCGCGCTTCAAGTGCAGACTTGATAGAAAAGACAAATAGAGAAGGTTTTGTTGAAAACGATGCTTACTATAAATTTTTATCAGCTATAAATTTTACGATTAATAAAATTTTAACTGAAAGGAATATTGACAAGGAACGAGTACGGAAGTTTTATAGTCCGACAGCAATAAATCAGCCAGTGATTGGGAATCTTAGAATTTTACAAGATAAAATTACAAGCCGTATACCCAAAGGCGAACTTCAAGACGAACTAATAAAATCAATTAAGGATATTGAACAAGATTATAAGGTTATTAGTGATATTTATACACGAAGTTCAAGTGCTGGACTTAGTTTAAGTATAGTTATTCATGAAATAATTCATATGATTGAAGAATTAGCTAAGGCCATCGAACAAAAGCCTACTGATTCATATATATCTGATCTAGTTAAGAATCTTCGGAAAACGGTAAGTGACTATGCCGGTGTAATAAAACAAAGCCCAAAGTCTAAAGAAGATTTAATTGAAATTATTAATCAATCATTGTCAAATATTCAGTTTCGAATAAAGGCACATAGCTTACATATTACCCGAAGTTATAAGGAAAAGGTGAATTTAAACACAACGGTAAAATGTGCTCCAAACCTTATAATTAGCTCTATTATAAATTTGATAGACAATTCAATTTGGTGGCAAAATTATGCAAATGTAAGTCACAAAAAATTATTGGTTGATATTTTAGACGAAGAACCAAAAGGATATATTTCAGTTTTGCTAGCAGATAATGGCCCAGGGTTTAGCATTCCTACTGATGAGGCAATAAAACCTTTTATATCCGATAAGCCGGGAGGAATGGGACTCGGCCTTCATCTGGCTTACGAGGTTATGAATGGACAAAAAGGAAAATTAATTTTCCCAGAAGAATATGATTTAGACTTACCTTATGATTTTCTGAAAGGTGCAAAAATATTACTCTCATTTAAAAAATAGAAGATGTCCAGAGTTCAATTGCCATCTGATGGATCTGTTCTCATTATTGATGATAAGATCGATGAAGCATTACCTATAATAAAACTGTTATCTAAAAAAGGAATCTCAACGACGTATTATTCTGGAAAGGATTCCGAAATACCTGAAATTGCAGTTCAAAAAATAAGACTTGCGTTTGTTGACATTCAATTGTTTGGACCAAGTGATTCTCATTCATATGCCCAAAATATACTTCGAATATTAGATGCAATTATTCCAGATAATAATGGGCCATATATTTTACTAATATGGAGTTCGTTAGAAGACGTACATGCCGATGCTCTAGAAACACTTATTACTTCTGATACCTATAATAAGAAGCCAGTTATAATTATTCGTTTAGAGAAATCCTCTTTCTTCAAGACATTAGTGGACAATTCCCAGAAAGAAGAACTGATTGAAACTTTAACAAGTTCCTTAAGTATGAGGTTCCCTGATGACGATTTGGATGCAATTAAAGCCGTGATTAATGAAAATTTGGGAGGAAGAAATATTAAAGAACCAGTTGAAAATGCCATTGATCTAATTACTGATGTATTAAAAGAGAAACTCAAAAAGGCAAATTCATTTCATCTGTTCACTATTTGGGAAAGCCTAATAAATAAAGCTTCAGGAGAGATTATAAGAAGTTTTACAGCTCTTCATCTAATTGACAAGTACTGGGAAGATAATTTAAAAAATAGTATTTATAGACTTTCACATGCACAGCTGGGCAAAATTGTTGATTCGGTCGATGAAGATCAACTTTTAAAAAATGCACTAAAAACAATTAATAGTACTTTACTCGATGAAGTTGAAAGGAAAATATTTGATATTGCTTCACTGTCAGATGAAATCAAAATTGACAGAAATAAATTAGCATTTTCTAAAATGTTCGGTACAACCTTATATTATATCAGATGGCGTGCGAAAACTGGGAAGTTTATGCTTTTCGTTGATGGGCATAAGATGCCAATAGGAAATCCAAAAGAAACCACAAAAATAGAATCTATAGTGGGATGGGGAGGTGATGCACATAGAGCTAACTTGCTGAAAATGGTTGAAGAATATAACTCAATTTCACCTCAAATAAATACACGGTTACTTTTTGATTTAAATCCTACGATTGCAATACACCCGGGGAATATTTTTAGTAAAACGAATATTCACTGGAATCGAAAAAGAAATTTACTAAAAAATTATTTCAATGTTGAAAAATCAGTTTTGTTTAAAAAGGGCGCCGATGGGAAGTATATCATTAAGAATCCAGAATTAAAAAAAATCATTTTCATAGAACTGGAAGTTACTCCACTTTGTGATTTTGCTCAAAATAAATGGCGGAAATCTAGATTATTACCAGGTATTATATATCCTCAAGGATATCAACAAGATGTTTTAAACGGAGAAAATTTTTATGATCAGATTCCGGTTATACAAATAAACAATACTTTGTGCAAAGTACTATTTGATTTTAGATTCTTAAAGTCTATTGATATAAATGCGAATAAACAACCATTTTTGAAAATTCGAAATGAATTATTTGCTGATATATTATCCCGATTATCTAGTCATGCAAACCGTGTCGGATTAACTGTTATAAGCAACTAAGATGCCTCGAAATCCGGATTGGACCCGCGAAGAACTCATTGTTGCATTTAATTTGTATTGCACACTCACCTTTACACGAATCAATGCAAACAACAAAGCAATAAAAGAATTGGCTGATAATATTGGCCGTTCGAACAATGCTGTTGCTATGAAACTTGCCAATTTTGCACGTCTTGACCCTGCTTTACAAGCTCGAAATGTTTCAGGGATGCGTCACGGAGGACATGGGGAGGAATTAATATGGGAAGAATTCAGTGAAAACTGGGAAAAAAGAGCATTTGAAAGTGAAGAGATATTGGCAAAATATAAAGGAATACAACTGGAATCTGAGATTGATACATCTGATCTCGATGAAATCCCCATTGGGAAGGAGCGGGAAACAATTATTAGGGCAAGAGTAAACCAAGGTTTTTTCCGCAAAACAATTTTAGCGTCTTATAAACAAACTTGCTGTATCACCGGAATAGATGTCCCAGAACTCCTTATTGCAAGCCATATTCTTCCATGGGCTAAAAACGAAAAAGAGCGAATGAATCCTCAAAATGGTCTATGTTTAAATGCACTCCATGACAAAGCATATGACAAAGGATTGATAACAATTACTCCGGATTACAAAATCAAGCTATCAGAATTATTAAAATCACAAATCAATAAGCATAATTCCGAATTCTTCCTTCCTTTTGATGATAAAATCATCAATTTACCTGGCAGGTTTTTGCCACATAGAGAATTTTTGGAATATCATGTTAATAATATTTTTATCAAATAGTTGGACATTCAAATGCGCACCAGCGAGTTCGCTTACCGAATTGATTGAGATTTTAGAGAGGTTATCGGCTTTTCAAAGCACTTAGGTCTCTTGGATACTGGAAATACCTTATCAACAAAATAAACTGAACCCTATTTAATAAAAAGCATCAAATGTTTAATAACGCTTATCCTTATTTAAGTTTTTGGCCAAAAACTTAAATAAGAGGTATGGAAAGATTCAATGAACCTTGCAAATCCGCACCAGTACAGGAAAATATTTTCCAGTAACTACCAGAAATGGGGCTTATCGGAAAATATTTTCCACTAAAATGAAATATTACTCAAATATTTTCCAGTAACTCAGTCTGGTGGTGCTGATTCTAATCCATTCCAGCGATCTCGCCAAATGCAAAGTCAACTTCATCCAAATTTACCGGTCCTTTCAGCATACCCGTAAACTCCTCCGCCGCTCTTCTTGGCTTTCCGGTTGCCGCGTCCGTAAATCCAAGATTGACCTCTCCTTCATTGATCAATTCCACCCAATCCCCGTACCTTTCAGATACAAACAAAATCCGCGCCCGCGGCGGGGGGCCGCCTACTCATTTACCGACATTTTTATTGATCTTATTTTATTGATTACCAATATATAATCACGACAAATTAGTAATTAAAAACCAATGTTTGTTTTAGATTTGGGTCTAAACTTAAAGCAACCGGACACGTTTTTGCAGCATGTTCAATGAATTGCTTCTGCTTATCCGTATAGTTGTTTTTTGGAAAATCAAACTCCACAATGATCTCACTAATTTTACGTGGATTACTGGACATAATCTTTGTAATTTTTAGTTGAGTACCTACTACATCAAAATTATGAGCATCAGAACTTTGTGCAATTATTGTCATCATACAACTCCCCAGTGCAGTTGCCACCAAATCAGTTGGCGAAAACTTTTCACCCTTACCTTTATTATCAATGGGTGCGTCAGTTATTAATTCAGTACCTGAGCGTACATGAATAGCTTTTGTCCTCAATTCGCCTAAATAAACTGTTTCAACTGTATTCATAATATTTTAGTTTATCAAATGATACAAACTGCAAATTTAATATTCTGTGATCGCCTATGAAATGAAATACCCACGAGAAAAATTTCACATCAACCGAAAATGAATAAGTGGGTATTCCATCAGACCATTGAAAAACAAAATTTATACTGATGAAAGATGGGTAGATGCAACGAACCCCCGCTCCAGCAGAGGGAATTAAGTGCCACAATAGGTTGCATATTCATTTTCAAAAACCGGATGTGGCTGAATAGTAAAATGGCTCAAATTTTCCTGGTAATGATATGGTTTACTCAACACAATCAGCAATTGTTTTATTAAG
>JALNYZ010000071.1 GCA_023229575.1 Prolixibacteraceae bacterium | reverse complement strand
GAAAAGCCCTGCCGAGGTAACGGTGGATTGGGCTGAATTGCAAATCTCGGGGAAACGGTCAGTTCGCGATCTATGGCATCAAAAGGATCTTGGTCGTTACAATCAGAAATTCACAGCCCAGGTTCCGGCCCAGGGAGTTGTAATGGTAAAAATGAGCAAACGGTAAAGATGAAAGAAGTATGTTAAAATTAATTGGAATTTGTCTGCTGGTTATTGCAATAGTAGGTTTCTCCCCAATAGAGGAGAAAGATAGTTTGCAAATAGATGCTGTAGCTATATGGAATATGGGCGATGCCAAAAATAAGACAGGGAAAGGTGGTCTGATAACAACCATTGGTGATGTAAAATTGGGCGTTAAACTCAATAATGGTGAATTAAAGACTACACCGAAACAATTCAGCGATGGCAATGTGGCTGTTTTTGAAGGAGGGTACCTTGTTGTCGGTAATAAACAGATTCAATTGACAGGCAAGGATATGACACTCAGTATGCGCTTTTTAAACCAATCGAATGGAAATGACATTCCATTACTGGCAAAAAATAATGCAAATGATGAGTTTGGAAAAATACTGTATCAAAAGGATGGGATGCTTGAATATTTGTGGCAAACCAGTCCTGCAAATGACAGGGTTAGTCCTGACTGGTTTAAAAAGAAGAAAAATTTACCAATAGATTTCCTTAACGGAACACTTCGGATTGGAACCCCGATTGGCATGATTGGTACAAACCGCTGGCAAACTGTGGTAATACGATTTCGCGAAACAGTGATTGAGATGTATATTGATGGGGTATTGGTAGATGAAGAGTGGACACACGGATCACTGTATAATTTTAACGGTCCTTTCCTGATTGGGGCCGGTTATGAAAAGGGGAAAATAAAAACCGGATTCAACGGTATGATTGATTATGTTGCCCTATGGGATCGTGCCCTTGCCAATGATGAAATTACCTATGTTAGTGGTGGACAGAATTTTGTCTCCAAACGTGACATAGAAATCCTCGGTCATGAACAATCCTCTTTACAATATTGGCATCCTCGCGGCTATAACACTTCCGCAGGTGATGTAATGTGCCTGTTTAACGAAGGCACTTTTCACGTTTTCTGGCTGTACGACCGCCGACATCATGGTTCAAAGTGGATTATGGGTGCACATCAGTATGCTCATGTTTCCACCCGAAATCTTATCGACTGGGAGCATCATCCTATTGCTATTCCCATTACCCGTCCCTGGGAAAGTGCAATGGGTACCGGTGATTTTATTGTGAATAATGGAGTTTACCATGCTTTCTATACAGATTGCGGGGGGCGGGTGGAATTCCCTGAAAAACCTCATAAGGGCTCAGGGATTTTTCAGGCTACCAGTACCGATGGAATCCATTATATTAAAGGGGAGAAGCCTGTTATAGAAGGTGGGGATTGTTCCATATTCTTCGATGATGTAACCGCGCAATTCTATCTGTTAACAGGTGGACGTGATGGAAATGGACAAAGAGTAGTTGTCTATTATACTTCTACTGACATGAAAAACTGGTCCAAACAAAAGGACCCTCTATTGGATAGCGGAGGTAATTGTCCTCATCTTTTTAAATGGAACTCATGGTATTATCTATCTGTTAATCATCGTTTTTTGAGATCCCAAACTATTTATGGTCCCTGGATACAGAATGAACCATCCAGAATAAGCAGGCTTCAATATCCTAAAACCGCTGGTTTTACAGGTGGTCGTCGTATAGCCGGGGGTTGGATTGGAAATGAAGGCTTTGGTGGAGATCTGGCATTTTTTGAACTGGTTCAGAATCCGGATGGTTCTTTAGGAACTAAGTTTGTACCGGAAATGATCCCTGCCAGTGGCGACCCACTAGATCTAAACTTTATTACCGGACATTCATATTTGACAATCCATCCGCACGGTCCAGGCATCGATTCTTTGAAACAAGCCTTCACTTTGCCGCACAAAAAGGTCAAAGGGAAGAGTGAGTGCGTTCGAATTGATGGACAGGATGGATTTAAGGCTGTTATGCTAGATGAAATCCCTCAGAATGTCCGAATAACCATGACTGTAAAACCCACTGCTGACAGTAAGTTATTTGGATTGTGTATGCGCGGAGATGGTGATTACGCTAGAGGAATTGAACTCCAATTTGACATTTCCGGCAAGCGAGTTCAGTTTGGGGAACCACAAAACGGTCTGCCGGCCCCTGAATCAAAAATAGCCCTAAACAACGTTGATGGTCTTGACAAGCCGTTTACTCTTGATATCATCGTAACGGGAACCATTATAGATGTTAACATCGATAATCGGCAAACACTCATCACACGTTGTTACGAAGATGGGAATCGACTTTTCTTATACGCAAAGAATGGTGATGTAACTTTTAAAGACATCAAAGTTCGTCCTTTAGTACGGATTAGGTAAAGGATACCAAAATGTCAGCTTTTAAACTTTTGGTACCGGAATTATAGGGTTAAGGAAACAGGACAATATTGAAAAGTTTTAGCACATGAAACGAGTATGATTCGTTAATCACAAACAAGGGATGAAAAATAATCGATTGTTAGTACTTCTTTTTTTGATTTCTATCAGCACAACATTGTTAGGTTATATTGGTTTTTCATGCAACAGTGGAACGAGGGGCAATACTGGTCGGGAGGTTTCGAAAACGGAACGGTTAAGGGTAAGCCGTATCAATCCCCACCTTCTGGAAACCGTAACTGGCAAACCCGTTTTTCTCAACAACTACGCGCTTTGGTTTTTGCTCAGAATCAGCTATTTACATTTTCAAAATTTCTTCAAATTCCCGAATTGCCACCTCAAAATATAACATTTTGAGTATCAGATTGCTTCCATTTGCACAGTAAAAGTAAAAAAAAAACATTCAATTTCCTGCATTAATCGCTTTCCAATAATTTCATTAGTTGGTGATTCAAATACAATTTCTCTTTTCCTATTCTGACAGATTTCAGGAATCCCTTCTCCTCTAATGAAATAAGATAATTACCAACAGTCTTGGGGGTTCCTAATCCGGCATCAATCAGAAATTGCCGTTTGGTATATGGAAGTTTGAAGATGATTTCCAGTAAATCTTTGGAATAAGCCTTCGGAAGTACAGTTTTGATCTCTTCCGACATTTTTTCCATTAAAGTCATCACCTGCTCTAATCTGACTAAGCCTTTCTGTGCAGTCTTTTCAATCATATCAAGCATGTAAAGGATATAACTCTCCCAATCCTGTTTTTCTGTTACATTCCTAAGTTTCTTATAATACTCAATTTTATTCTTGATAATGTATTCACTGAGGTAAATAGCAGGAATATCCAACAATCTCTCCATTTTTAGATACAAAAGCAGAAGAATCCTTCCGGTCCTTCCATTACCGTCTGCAAATGGATGAATTGCTTCAAATTGATAATGCATTAATGCCATTTTTATCAACGGGTCCAATGTTTCATCTTGATTGATGAATTTTTCAAGGTTAGCAAGTTTTTCCCGAATGATGTTTTCACCGGAAGGTGGTGTATATATGATTTCACCTTGGTTATTCGCAAGTGTCGTCCCTGGTGTAACTCTGATTCCAGCAGAATTCTGTTTGATGCATTGGACTATTTCTATGCAAAGGTTCGTTGTTATTAAAGGTCTTGACTCTAACCTTTCGAGTCCAGCCCAAAGTGCTTCCTTATAACTTAATACTTCTTTCGTTGCAGGATTCTCAAACTTTTTTTCCGCAACCATAGATTTGTATAAGTCATCATTGGTAGTAATGATATTTTCAATTTCTGAGCTTGCCTTGGCCTCCTGTAAATGAATTGTGTCAAGGAATAACCTTGGATTAGGGAGATTTATCAGTGCTCCGTTTAATTGAGCCAAGGCCCTACTTGCAGAAATTGTTTTGAGTAGGACTTGTTTTGTTTCTAATTCTACTTTTGGAGGAAGTAATGGCAAATCATTGAAGGGAATCTCTTTTTTGAAATTGGTCATAACTCAAAGGTAAATTTTACACTTATTATAAAAACAAGGGTAAATTTAGTGATTATTTACTCTCATTCATTAATTCGAAGTAAATTTTACACTCGTTTGACTTTTGTGGCATAAGCCAATGCCAGAATCAACTGTCTATTATTGCAATGAGGTAAATGAGATTGAAAGGATGCATTTTAGTACTTTTGGTAGGAAGTAATACTATTTACCAATATTAACCTGATTTGATCTATGCAAAACTTTACTATTCATCAGACATTACCGATAGCCAATGGATGCTATTACATTAGACACTAATTCGGGAACAAATTTATATTCAATAATCACTTCCCGAATTGCCACCTTGAAAGGTGCATTTTCTTGCTTTTTTCTGCTTAGGGGTAAAATAAAAAACCCCTGTAAATGTGGCATTTACAGGGGTTTGCTTTGACTTGCTTTTTGAAAAAGTGGAGCTGAGGGGAGTCGAACCCCTGTCCAAACGAGGAAGCAATACGCTTTCTCCATGCTTAGCCTTGATTTGGTTTTCGAACGACAGCTGGCTCAAGGCCACCGACTGTCATCTTAACTCCGGTTGTTTCACCAGGGAAGCGGAGTAATCCCCTGGCTATTCCCGATTTATCTGCACCTCCGGGTCGGGCCGCTTCAGGACATGGCACCCGGGAGATGTCCCGCTCCAGTATCTAATACCGGATTAGCTGATCAACGTTACGTCGATCAAGCGGCAAGAGCGTAGTTATCTGCGCCAACTAATTGTTTGAGCCTTAAGATTTACGGGCCAAAACTCAATGCCCGGCATGCTTACATACCTCTTCTGCCCGCTGTCAAAACCGGTCAGCCCCAATGGGGATGCAAAGATAGAATAAATTATTGAAATTCTTTCATGAAATAGGCGAGTGGGCGAGTGGGAGAACACTCCCCTTCGCCCCCTCTTTCTGACAAACCCTTCAAACTGTTTCTTTCAGCAGTTCTTCAACGCCTCAATTGTTGCCTTCGGATCAGCAGAACTGAACACAAAGTTTCCTGCCACAAGCACATCGGCCCCGGCCATGAACAATTGTCTGCCCGTATCCAGGTTTACCCCTCCATCGACCTCAATAAGGGCGTTGGGTGCAAGGGTGTTCACCATCTGCCGCAGGGTTACCAGCCTTTTGTAGCTTCCGGGGATGAATTTCTGTCCGCCGAAACCGGGATTAACCGTCATAAGCAGAATCAGGTCCAGGTCGTGCATGATGTCAATCAGCATTTGCACAGGTGTATGCGGATTGATGGCAACCCCTGCCTTCATGCCCATTTCGCGGATGGCGCCAATCGTGCGGTGAAGATGAGGGCATGTTTCGTAATGCACCGTCAGAATATCGGCGCCGGCCTCCTTGAACCGTTCGAGGTAACGATCAGGCTCGGAAATCATCAGATGTACATCAAGTGGCTTTTCTGCAACCTTTTTGATCTGTTCGATCACAGGAAGTCCGAATGAAATGTTGGGCACAAAATGTCCATCCATCACATCACAGTGAATCCAGTCAGCCACACTTTGGTTAACCATTTGGATATCATCGCCAAGCCGGGTAAAATCGGCTGCCAATAGGGAAGGTGCAATTAAATGCTTCACAACAGGTTATTTTTGTTGTAACAAATATAACCTGTTTTGGTTAGATCTTAGCCTAGGAAAGGTTTTAAAATTGTTCGAAATTGAATGCCCTTTAATTTTCTGATGCTATTATCTTTGATCTGTCTCACCCGCTCCCGGGTTAAGCCAAACCTGCTGCTAATGTCATCAAGTGCCAAAGCCTGACTACCGTTCAAGCCGTAATAAGAAGAGAGGATAGCTGCTTCACGGCCATCCAGTTTACTCAACAGTCGTTCAATCTCAATTTTCAGGGAGGTTTCTAACAAGCCATTGTCAGGGCTAGGTGCGAAATCATTTTTATATAAATCATACTGACTGTTTTCATTGTCTTCATCATCATAAAGCGGAGCATCCAGTGAGAGGTGATATCCGCTGGTCTGAAGTGTCTGATGAACTGTTAAGAAGTTCAGTTCCAGAATTTCTGCAATTTCCTCCGCGGTCGGATCTCTCTGAAACTCTTGCTCCAACCGGGCAAAAGTACGATTGATTTTATTCAGTGTATCCACTCTATTCTGAGGTAGTTTAACCAATCTTGCCTGTTCTGCTATGGCTTGAAGAATGGCTTGCCTAATCCACCAAACAGCATAAGAGATAAATTTAAATCCTTTCGTTTCATCAAACCTTTGCGCAGCTTTGATCAATCCGATATTTCCCTCATTAATAAGGTCTGACAATAGCAGGCCTTGATTCTGGTATTGTTTAGCTACTGAAATGACAAACCTTAGGTTGCATTTGACCAGAGTGTTAAGTGCAGCAAGATTGCCAGACCTGACTTGCTGAGACAAAAAAATCTCTTCGTCACTGCTTAGCAATCTCATCTTCCCAATTTCGAGAAGATACTTATCAAGAGAGGGGGCCTCTCTGTTGGTAATCTGTTTAATTATCCTGAGCTGTCTCATAAATTTCTTTTTGATACGCTCCGGCAATGAATTATGAAGCCTCATTGAAAGCAGCAGAACTTCCAATTGTAAAAATTAAGATTATAACAATAATAACCAAAAAAAAGGATTTTCGGAAAAATTTCAGGTGCAATTTTTGTTAAATTTTCAATTAAATCCGCTTTTCCATCAACGAAATACAATTTTCCATTATAATTATGTTATCTGGAATTTTTTTTTTAGTTAAAGTGCAACCAAAGAGTCTAATATTTATGTTTTGTAAAAAATAAAATAAAATTTGTCGAATTCTAGGAATTGAAAACAAATTCAGTCCTAAAAATTTCTGTTTTTTCTAAATTTTCGTCAAATAGTGTCAATTTTCACCCAAATATTTTGGGAAATATTAAATTCAAAAGGCATTTTTTCCTTTTGAAATGCACAACGGGTTGAATTTAACATTTTAACTGGGACATTTTTTGTGAATTAAAATGAATTAGCTACATTTGTCACGGATTTAGATCAGCGATCTGACACATAATCTTCAATTATCCCTGTTATCTCTTCCTAAGTTATTTTATTATAGTATTAAAATCTTCAACATTTTGTTGCTCTTTGCAGCATCTGTTCCGATCACAAATCAGCAAAAATCATGTACGACATCCTGGAACTGAGCAAGAAACTCTTGCCGGAATTGCGCGAAATTGGTAAAGAATTAAACATCAAGCGCATCGAGTCTTTTAAAAAACAAGACCTTATTTATGTAATCCTTGATACTCAGGCTATCAGAGATTC
>JALNYZ010000070.1 GCA_023229575.1 Prolixibacteraceae bacterium | reverse complement strand
ATTCGCTTCCTAAACACGACGACTTGTGCACCCCTGCTGATAAAATCTATCAGGATTACCTGGGTGCAGTGAAATTCGGTAATATTTTCTCACTGGATATTGGACCGGATTACAAAGGTGAAATCAGGGAGATAGATGTGAAAACACTGCATGAAGTAGGCAAGATGATCAGGCAAAATAAATCTGATAAATAATATAAATAATTATGGGAAGCTCTATATTTCAAGCCGAAAATGGAAAAAAATATCTGTTCCCTTTTATTATCATTGCCAGTTTGTTTTTCTTATCGGGTTATACCAATGCGTTGCTCGATGTACTTAACAAATATTTTCAGGAGGTACTGCATATTTCCAGGGCAGAGTCGGGATTGGTGCAGTTTTCACTCTATTCAGGGTATTTTATAATGGCGATACCCGCGGGAATATTCATTCACAGGTTCGGATATAATAAGAGTTTGATTCTAGGCTTATTAATCCTGATTACCGGAACAATTTTGTTTATCCCTGGAGCATATGTTAAATCTTATTATGTTTTTCTGGTTGCATTATTTGTAATCGCATGTGGTTTCTCTTTTTTTGAAATCATAGCCAATCCTTATGCTACTTTTCTTGGGAACGAGCATGCAGCTACGCGAAGGATAAACCTCGTGCAGGCATTCAACGGTATAGGATGGATATTCGGACCGTTATTGGGTGGTTTAATCATATTCAATAAATCTTCGGGTGAATATCATTTCAATAATCTGCCTATCCCGTTTATTTTTTTAGGTATTGGCATTCTTATCATTTTAATTCTCATCATCCGGAAACCTTTGCCTGAACTTTCTGATATAAAAAAAGATAATGAGAAAGATCCAGGTAAACTATCCAGTACAACCAAACCTTTCTATAAATATCCGCATTTTGTCCTGGCAATATTTGCCCAGTTCTTTTATGTAGCAGGACAGACGGGGATCAATAGCTTTTTTATTAACTATGTTACCGAAACCAATCAGAATATTTCCAATCAATCGGCTTCGGTAATGCTTGCATTCGGTGGTATGAGCTTGTTTATTCTCGGTAGGTTTTCCGGAAGTTGGTTTATGAAATTCATCAACCCCTCCAGGTTGCTAACCATCTTTTCAGTGGCTTGTATGGTACTGGTAGCCCTTGTAATTATGAAATTACCATTCGTCTCTATTGCAGCTTTATGTGCTGTTTACTTTTTCATGTCTATCATGTACCCAACCATTTTTGCTTTGGGCATAAAGGACTTGGGAGAACAGGTCAAGAAAGCGTCATCATATATAGTAATGGGTATTGTTGGCGGAGCTTTTTGTCCGATGCTGATGGGTAAAATAGCGGACACTTATTCAATGACTATAGGCTTCATAGTACCATTGGTATGCTTTTCTTTCGTTTTTCTTTATGCATATAAAGGGTGCAAATTGAGATAATAGAATATTTCTAAAAAATTAACATTATGACTATAAAAATTTGCAAAAACAGAAGGTTAGAAAAGTTGCACGAAAGAAACCTTTTTCTTGCACAGAATCATAAGCGTGATCTTTATGTCGATAACCCTGAGTTTCTGGTATACCACTGGTCGGGCAAAGCAGCGGCTTTTAGCCCGGCAACAGGAGAAACAGCTTCTGATGCCAGTGAAAGGATCAATTGCGGGGACCATAATTGCCGTGTCGATAATGGTAACCCTTTCCCGTTTGTAAATGAGATGCCATCAAAGGTTAATGGCTTTTCATACGACGAGAATAATTTTGCGGCTGACTATGCTTTTTTTCTCGATCATACGCCAGTAATAATTAACCCGCACGAACGAATTGTTGGCGAGTTTAATTGGCAGCTCGACGAAGCACGCTTTTTTAAATATCCGGACGAAAATCAGAAACTGGGATTCGAAGCCCGGAAATTGGGGGCCGGGGGGATTAGTTTTACACATACCTGTCCCGATTTAAGTATCGGCCTGGAATTGGGTTGGGGAGGGATTCTGAATAAAATCAAGGTTAACAGAGTCAAATTTCAGAAGAACGACAACCAAAAAAGTGTTGAATACCTGAATGCTGCAGAAGTAGTTTGCAACGCTATCATTCGTTTTATTGGCCGATATGTCGGGGAGGCAGATGTACTTGAAAGAAGCGAAACAGATCCTGAGTTAAAAGAAAGCTACGGAATTGTGGCGCATTCATGCCGGAACATCATTACCCAAGCCCCTTCCAGTTTTGTTGAAGCTGTTCAATGGATCAACTTTTTCCAGGCTTTTGAACGTATCATCGGACATGGAAATGGCTATGGCCGGCTGGATCAGCTTTTGATCGGTTTTTATAATGCTGATGTTAACAAAAATATCATGGCCCATGAGTATGCACGTGATCTGGTAGCGGAATTGTATCTAAAATACGGAGGAAACTACTTCTCTTTCGGCGGTCGTAATCAGGAATTAAAAGATGCAACCAACGAGATGAGTTGGATTGGCATTGAAGCCTATGATATGTGTGGTGGGTACAATCAGCTCGGAGCAATGTGGCACAGCGATATTGATAAAAATTTCTGGAACTATGCCTGCGATGTGGTTGGCCGGCATGGTTGTGGTGCACCAACATTGGTTAATTACGACGTGATGCGGGCGAGCGAATTACGCTCGGGGTATAGTGAAGAAGATAGCTGGAACATCGCCTATTCCGGTTGTCAGTGGTACTGTTCGGTTGGAAAAGAATACAACGATCAGGATTTAAATTCGTTAGTATTGGTTCAACCCATGCAACGGGCGATGCAGCATACCGCTGATTTTGGACTCGAAAAATGGGATGATTTCTGGGGGGTTTATTGCAATGAAGTCAATAAAACTGCTAATGTTTTAGTCGATTTTAAAAACGATACCTACAAATGGCAGCACAAAGTGTGGCCCGAGATCGTCACCTCATTTTGTATGCATGGCCCTATTGAAAATGGCCGTGATGTTACCGATGTGCGGGCGGTTGCCAATAATTATACTTCGGTGAATGTGCTTGGTGTTCCGAATGTGGTTGACAGCATGTATGCCATGAAAGAACTTGTATTTCAGCAAAAGAAATATTCGATGCACGAACTGATTGAAGCCATTGCGACCAACTGGGACAAAAAAGAGCTGATGAGAAGGGATTTTCTTAATCAGCCCAAATTTGGAAATGATATAGATTCGGTTGATTCCATGGCGCTGTTGATTTCAAAACAAGTTCGCGAATTGCTCGAAAGCAAACACAACATCAAAGGATTTCATTTTCGTCCTTCGCTTTTTCAGTTTATGGGCCACACCTATGCAGGAGTAATGTTGGGAGCTACGCCAGATGGACGAAAAGCCGAAGAACCGCTTGCTCACGGAATGAACCCAATGCATGGCCGGAATACTGAAGGAATTTTACCTACTATCCGATCGTTTTGCAAGCTCAATTTCGCTGAATATCAGGGAGGTTCATTTCAAATTGAATTGCATCCAAGTTTTTTCCCTGATGGTGAAAAACGAGGCAATATTGTTGAACTATTTGCGACCAATTTTTTCGAATTGGGTGGTGTACAAATCAATCTGAATGTGGTTGACATCAATACATTGAAAAAGGCTATGGAAAATCCTGAAAATCCTGAATACAGAAATATCGTTGTCAAGGTGACCGGATACTCGGCCCATTTTATGGTGATGGACAGAAAATTTCAGGAAGAGTTTGTGAAACGGGTAAATTATACATCTCTTATAAACTAAAACAAATAACAATTATGAATAATTTAAGCGATAAACAAAAAGAATCCTTTATCGATCATGGGTTTCTGGTCCTTGAAAACGTAATTGGAGAAAAATATCTGTCTCCAGTCATTGATGAACTAAACGCTGAAATTGACAATAGGGTCCGTAAACTTTTTGCTGATGGTAAATTGAAGGATTTATATGAAACCGAAGGATTTGAAACACGATTGGCAAAAATAAGTATTGAAACTCCTGAGTTGGCACTCTCAATTTGGAATGGGATTCTACATGGGGCTGGAATCTTTAACTTGATTTCAGCAGCACCATTGCTGGACATTATAGAAGAATTTGTTGGATCTGAAATTATTGCCAGTTCTGTTTTCAGGCTAAGACCAAAAATACCGAATTTTGGTTATAGCGAAGTACCCTGGCACCAGGATTCTGCGTATTTTGAACCTTTTTGTGATAACCATCTTATCATAACCGTTTGGATACCATTAGTTGATGCGGACATTGATAACGGCTGTATGTTTGTTATTCCTGACTCACATAAAAACGAAGTTGTTGACCACCAGGCACATGTTTCAGGAAAATATTTGGAGATAAAAAACGAATTTCTGCCCACAGAAAACTGGTTGGCTTGTCCCGTAAAAAAAGGGGGCATATTGTTGTTAACTAATAAAGTATTTCATGCCAGCTTTAAAAATCAAACGAATAAAGTTCGATGGAGCATGGACTTACGTTATCAAAGTGCAACATTACCTACTAATGCCAATATTGTAAGGCTGGAAAATGAGATTGACAAAAGTGTTTTGGCCAATGCTCCTTCTGCTTGTTATCCTCCTGAAGCTGATTTTCTGGTAAGAAGTAAAAGGCGTAGCGAGCTGGTTCTTCATTCTTCTGAAGATTTCAACAGGCTCAGGGATACCTACAAGGGAGAACCGGTAACTAATCGCTTTAATGTCCTATGGAAAGAAATGAAGAAAAATGATCTCTAAGAATGAACGAACAAACTGCTGTGCTAACAGAAATTCGCTCTCTCTCTGCACATGATGGCCCTGGATTAAGGACAACCATTTTCTTTAAAGGATGTTCCCTTAAATGTAAGTGGTGCCACAATCCTGAGACCATCCTGTTAACTCCTGAATTGGAATGGGATGAAAAAAGTTGTATCGATTGCCGCGTTTGTGAAGCAAATTGTCCGGAGAAGGCCATCGCTTTCACTGAGTCAAAATCATATATCATCAACAAGAATAAATGCACGGTCTGCGGAACATGTTTGGCTACATGTCCTTCGAAAGCATTGAAAATAAGTGGAATTTCCTACACTGTCGATCAGTTGTTCGAGCGTATTCACAAGGATGAAAAATTCATCAAACGATCTAATGGTGGAATAACCTTCTCGGGAGGTGAGCCTGCATTGAGGTATCCTTTTATTGTGGAATTGGCGAAGAAACTAAAAGCATTTGATTATCATTTAGCCCTTGATACTTGTGGCGTGGCTCCGGCCAAAGCATACAAGACAATTGTTCCGCTAATGGATCTGATTTTGTATGATCTCAAGGAGATAAACGATGAAAAACATCGCCAGTTTACCGGAGCATCCAATGAGTTGGTTCATGAAAACCTTTCTTTAATTCTCAAACTCATTCAGCAAAATAACCTGAAAACGGAAGTTTGGATTCGTACTCCTCTAATTCCTGCGATGACAGATACTTATGAAAATGTTCAGGCAATTGGTAAATTTCTATCTGAAAAAGCAAATGGTTCAGTTCAGAAATGGGAATTATGCACATTTAATAACCTTTGCATTGCCAAATACCGCAAGTTGGGGAAAGAATGGGCTTTGGAGCATTCCGATCTTTTAACAACAAGTTATGCTGCGCAACTCCTTAAGGTTGCTAAATTATCTGCGCCAATTATCCCCGGGATAAATCTTTCAGGATTGACAAAAAACAAATAGAAAAACTTATGGAAGTATCAAAAATTATCATACTAAAAAATCAAATTATGAAAAAAATTCTCGTTACAATTATTTCCGCTCTTTTTGTATTAAATGGATATACTCAAACGAATCCAAATAAAATGGACTGGTGGAAAGATGCAAAGTTTGGGATGTTTATCCATTGGGGAGTATATGCAGTGCCAGCCGGAGTTTATAATGGTAAAGACATTGACGGTATCGGCGAGTGGATCATGAACCGGGGAAAAATTCCAACAGCCGAGTATCAGGCATATGCAAAACAGTTTAATCCAGTAAAATACAATCCCGAAGCATGGGTGCAAATGGCAAAAGATGCTGGGATGAAATATCTGGTTATCACCTCAAAACACCACGACGGCTTCACCCTTTTCGAAACAAAAGCTTCAAAATGGAACATTGTTGAGGCGACTCCTTACGGCAAAGATTTGCTTAAACCGCTTGCCGATGCTTGTCATAAATACGGGATCAGGCTTGGATTTTACTATTCTCAGGCGCAGGACTGGAATAACCAGGGCGGTGCAGCTAGCGGCGGGCATTGGGATAAAGCACAGGATGGCTCAATGGATGAATATATCGATAAAGTTGCAGTTCCTCAGGTTAAAGAGATTCTCTCTAATTACGGACAAGTTGATATACTTTGGTGGGATACACCTACCGATATGACCAAAGAGAGGGCTGAGAAATTTATACCAATCCTAAGTAAGTATCCTAATCTAATCACTAACAATAGATTAGGCGGAGGTTTTAACGGTGATACAGAGACTCCGGAGCAATTTGTTCCGGCAACAGGTTTCCCCGGACGAAACTGGGAAACCTGTATGACCATGAATGATACATGGGGTTACAAATCGAAAGATAACAACTGGAAATCGACAAAGGAAATTATTCAGACATTGATCAATATTGTTAGTAAAGGGGGTAATTACCTCCTGAATGTCGGACCAACGTCCGAAGGGCTTATTCCTCAGCCCAGTATTGATCGTTTAAAAGAAGTGGGACAATGGATGAAAACGAATGGCGCAGCAATTTACGGCACCACTGCCAGCCCGTTTCATTATTTGTCCTGGGGGCGCTGCACGCGGAAAGTCAATAAATTGTACCTACATGTCATAGATTGGCCACAGAATGGACAACTATCAATTCCTTTGCTCAATAAAATTGAAAGGGCCTATTTGTTGGCTGCTCCTAAAGCGACATTGGAAGTTCATAAATCCGAATTGAAGAATATAGTCAAACTGCCTTTTGCTGCTCCGGACAAGTATGTTTCTGTTGTTGTTTTGGAAGTGGAGGGAGAACCCAACGTTTTGCCCTTACCCTCTGCCGACAAAAAAGTAAAAGTATCTTCAGCAAAGATCAGTTGTAATTCCGATCATCTTACTGATGGTGATCCAAAAAACAAATGGCAACCTACCGATGACGACCAGGAACGCTGGGCTGAAATAGATTTGGGTCAGGAAATTTCAATAGGGGTTGTTTCTGTTGTCGAACCTTGGCATCCCTGGGATAATAAAGGTCAAAAAATTGAAATACAATATAAAACAGGAAATAAATGGATAACATCTGTTGAAATTAAAACAAATGGAACCGGATATACCCAGTCAATTATTCCAGTAATCTCTCGCTATTTCAGATTGAAGATAGTTGAGTCAAAAGAACCAACAATAAATGAATGGATTTTATACAGGGCAGAATAAAATATTCAATTCAATGATGGCATGAACAACACCAATGGCGGGCTCGGGTTCCCAGGATTATTGATTCCCCTTCTTTAAAGAATTCTTTATAGCTTTGCTTTTCCAAATACTGCCTTTGAAATGACCGAAGATGAAAAATGTTTATTTAAAAAAATAAAAAAAGGCGATGAAGCTGCATTTAAAGTCATCTACAATAGATATGTGCCCAGACTGTATTACTTCGTGTATGAGTATGTCCCATACAATGACATAGTTGAAAATATCATTCAGGACACATTGATGGCAC
>JALNYZ010000031.1 GCA_023229575.1 Prolixibacteraceae bacterium | reverse complement strand
TGTGTAGATCATACACAAATTTAGTAAATTGCACCCTGTCATTCTCACATTGTGGCCAAATTTTTGGGTCCTCACTCGCAATGACGGTATGCTGTTGATTTTGTGAGGGTGGAGAGAAGGAGGCGGGGCATCAGTTTTCGGTAATACTAGAATCGTCGCCCGCCTCCTTCTCTCCACCCTCACCTCCAAAAAATGATCCGTCATTGCGACCGCGAGGCACGAGCGGGAAGCAATCCGTCGAGAGTCGCATAATTTTTAAACAGTCTCTATCTTTTGACTAACTTGATTAATCTGAAATTACCTTTCCAGTCGGCCGGTTCATCCGATAGGAGGGTCAAACCGCTGTGGGCGATGATGGTTTCGGCACTGCGCGAAAGATTTGTCACGAAGAAATTGGAGAAGATGTTGACAAAACTGCGGCGGAGCGAAACTTTCTTCCCCTTGGGAACAAATTTGTCATAAATGACCATGGTCCCTCCCGGTTTCAGTACCCTGGATGCCTCGCTGATACAGGCCATCGGGTCGGGAATGACGGCCAGGATCAGGTGCAGGATGATCTTGTCGAAGGTCCGGTCTGCAAATGTCAGGGCCATACCATCCATGACCATCGCCTGAACATTTAGCTTCAAAAGCAGGTTCCTCTTTTTGATACGCTCTACCATCGAGGGGGTCAGGTCGGTGGCGGTTATTTCACAATTTCCCGGCAGGAATTCAAGATCCAGTCCGGTACCTGCCCCGACGATCAACACTTTGTCGCCTGGTTTCACCTCCAGCGATTCGATCGATCGCTTTCTCGATTGTTCGAAAATCCGGGCTATCGAATCATAAACCGGTGTGTAAAGGGTGTAGCGTATCCTGTTCCAGGCGTTGGTATTTATCTTCATTTTGGATTTTCAATTGGTGGCAGATTTCCTGACTAAATATCAGTTGAAAATGTGAAGCAGCGAAACGAATACAATAATTTTTAAGTTAATTTGTGTAATCTGTGTAATTTGTGGTAAAGCGGGCGTTATTTGTGTCAATTTGTGTTATTTGTGGTCAGGATTGTGGTTTTAGTTTGCTGTACCTGTATTCGTTTAAGATCTTCCCGTCCTTTATCACCGACTTCTCGAAGATCCCTTCCAGTTTGAACCCGGATTTTTCAAGTACTCTCTGCGATGCGGCATTAAACTCAAATACCCCTGAATAGATCCGGATAAGCCCTAGCTTGTTAAATCCATACAATGTAATCAATTCTACCGCCTGGGTTGCTATTCCCAGGCCCCAATAGGGTTCGCCGATCCAATATCCCAATTCCGCCCCCAGTCGATAAACATCGGTCTGTTTCACCAGTCCGATGCAACCGGCCAATTCTCCATTGTATTCTATGGCAAAGGTAGTTGTCGGCACCTCCTGCTGACAGAGACGGATAAACTCCAGGGCATTTTGTTCGGTGTAAGGGGAGGGCAAAAGATCCCGAACGTTGTCCCAGATCTTCTTGTTGTTGCAGAGTTTGGCAAGCCGGACTTGATCCAGGTCACTAAAACCCCTTAACCGGATGGAACCGGTCGTAAGCTCTACCATAGGAATCTATCTTTTTGAGATATGAAATTATCTTTGACGGCCCTCTTTTTCACGTTTTACACCTTTGTTTTCCCTGATTTTTACATCATCAGCTCTCTTCATGTTTCTTTGGACCCTCACCGGTCGTCCAACTTCCTTTCCAAAATACTGTACCGGTTGGGCCGAACGGGAAGGTTCAACCCTTCTCTCCGGGAAATTGCGCCTGACGCTGTTTTCTTCCCTGTTTTCGAAGCGGTTGTTATCTTCCCTCCGTTCTTCGTTTCGGCGTTCGAATGAGTTGTTCTCCCTGTCTGAACGGCGGTTGTAGACCACATCCCGCTCGTTTTCGTTGAATCCACGCAAGGGGCGGTTACGATCACGGTAGCGGTCCCTGTAAACAGTACGGTAATAATAGCGCGGGTAATGGGAAACATAATAGTTGAAGTGCCTCCATGGTTCAAAAACACGGGTATTCAATGCGACAATGAAACAGTTGTCAAGATCGAACCATCTGTAAACAGGCGGCAACGAACGGCCAAACATCCATTCCCCATCCTCCATGTAAATGAACTCCCGGTTCATGACATCGTAATAGCACTCTATATCTGGAAAGTAATAATAGCGAACCAGATTAGCGTTGTCGTAATAGGGGGCCCATGAAGGCAAATTGAAATTTATGCTTACTGCTACCTTTTGAGCTACTGTTGGCATACTGCAACCCGATAGAAGGACGATCAAAATAAGAGCAAGGCCCCACATGTTTCTCTTTCCCATACGGAGTATTCCGCTAACATTGCCTTTAGTTTGATTCATAAAAGTTTCCATTGTATTTTGTTTTTAAGTTCACTTTACTTTTTAATCCCGGGTTCAACTTGAAAGCTCAGCGTTTATTTATTCAAATTTATTGAATGCCAATGATACTTGTTGCCGGTCAATCGTTAAATAAACAGAACCCTTATTAAGATAAGTAAAAAGTTGTAACAAATATCCTATGCTAAATTCCGTAAACCAAATACAATCAACGAAATATTCTTTTTTTCGTATCAATTGTCCGTTTTTTACTGTCAACTTTGAATTCATTATTCGGTGAATCCTCTCTGCTTCATTTTTTCCGCGTTTGCAAACAATGCCATTCCCGTCTTCATTTTCCTGAAATTACTCTTTGTCTGTGTAATAACGTACCATAGGCCTGTTTTTCGAACTTCTGTCAGCTATTTCAAAACCCGCCCGTTCGAAGGATTTGTACAGTCCAATCCATGCAAAGGAGTCGGGAAGGATCTCCTTAGTCGGAATCGCTGGATAGGCTTCTATAATTTTGATCCCTTTCTCTTTGGCATAGCTGATCACCCCTTTCAGCAATTCAACTGTAACGCCTTGTCGTCTGAACTCTTTGGCCACGAAAAAGCAGGGTATCGACCAAACTTCCTGGTCGTCTATTCGTTTGTGGACTCTTGATTTTTCAAGTTTTATAAAATGCTCACGGGGGGCAAAGGCGCACCATGCTACCGGTATACCGTCATAAAAGCCAAGAATTCCGGTCGGTTTGTTGTCCATTACAAGATTGTGCATGGCTTCCTTATTCCCGTCATTGGCCTTGCCTTCCTGATAATCCGGTTTGCTTAGTCGGTAATACATGCACCAACAATTTCCGCAGGCTCCCCTTGGGCCAAATAGTTGCACAAACTTTGTCCAGTTCTCTTTGCTTAAGGGTTCAAAGGTAAGCTGACTTAAAAATTCACCGTCGGGTTTCGCTTTTCTCTCCATATTTTGTTAATTTCCAAGACAATAGCTATCTGTTCAGATCCGATCTACCCAAGGATGATGAAGATTAATGCAATGGTGCATTATCCATGAGTCAGGGTAGTGTTGAGTCATTGGTATTATGGGTGCAATTTTTCACCTTTTGCCAGCATTTTCAGAATAACCTTCATCCGCTTCTCTCTGATAACCTGGTTTTTTGCGGATTGAATTCTCCAGCAGATGGAGAATCTGTTGACTTTGTTCAACGACTCAAAAAAAGCAAGGCTCTCCGGCGCGTTCGCCAGTTCAAGCAGCAGCTCTTCGGGAACTTTCATGTTGCCCGGCGAATCGTAGGCGCTCTCCCATCTGCCATCGGCTTTGGCAGCTTCGATGGCTTTCTCTCCGGCGGGGTGCATTTTTCCCTCCTTTTCCAAACGGGCTACGATCCCAATATTCCTTTTCGACCACATGCTGCGCGCCCTGCGGGGGGTAAACCGTTGAATGTAGAATTTTTCATCCCCCCGTTTCAGTTGACCATCGATCCATCCGAAACAGAGCGCCTCATCCAGGGCTTCGGCATATACTACCGTGGATGTGCCCGATCCCTTTTTGTAAAATTTTAGCCAGATTCCGTTGGAGATGGCATGATTCTGTTCGAGCCATTTCCTCCATTCCGATTGGGAGCTGAAGGCCAGAATTGGTTGTTCTATTTTCTCTGCCATGGAGGATTTGAATTGATTGCATCCCTGTATACCGGACAACTTTCGATATGGGCGCCAGGCAGATAACCGGCGCTCATCATGAATTCGTTCACAATTTCACCTCCGGTAAACCTGAAGGTTTTCTTAAATAGTTTTACCCAATCCTCTTTTGAACGGGGATGGTTCAGGTTCAGCCAATTTTTAAAAGAGCCAAATTCGCTTTTCAACCGCAAAAGGACGTTGGCGTTGTGAATGGCCGCTTCGATTTTCAGACGGTTTCGTACGATACCCGCATCATTTAACAAACGTTGCCTGTCGGCTTCCTGGTAAGCAGCCACTACCGGAATGTTGAATTGGTGAAAGGCCTTCTGAAAGTTAGTTCTTTTGTTGAGAATCGTGGACCAGCTTAACCCGGCCTGGAAGATTTCAAGAATCAGTAATTCAAACAGTTCATTGTCATCTTCGATCAGAAAGCCATATTTTTGATCGTGGTAGATCCGGTGAACGTTGGATGGATCGTAGTGTTCTACGGCTTCACAATACGATTTTGGTTTTTCCATGGAAGATTCAGGATTTTTATTTTTTATAAAATTGATATTTTTTCTGCCATCCGGATCAATTCGGTAATCGTTCTCCAATTTCTGGTTGTTGCTTTGATCCCCAGTTTGTTTTCCAAATAGCCGTTGGTAAGTTTTGATTTGCTGTATCCATCGGGACAAAAGAGATAGATTGCACTACCAATTAGTCTGAATTCGACTGGGCGAAAGTTCTCATTTTTTATTTGATCCAACTTCTCTGAATCCGGATTTGCCGACAACAAAGTCACATGAAAATGTTCTATCTTATCCGGCATTTCAAGAATCAAAGGGTTATTGGCAGCAATCGACCTCAAATCATTCACCTCTTTTACAATAGCGGGTACCATAAAGCTAAATTTCTCAAAAATTTTCCGGGAAATTCCAGATTCAAGTTCCGCAGGATTGGTTTTCTGATACCTGAAAACTACATTCCCGCTTTGGATGTAAGTTTGACAGTCGGTAAACCCAAGGTCAAAGTACATCTGCTGCAAATCATTCATCCTGAGAAGGCGGTTCCCTCCGACATTGATTCCCCTCAGTAGCGAGATATAGGTTTCCATACTGGGTTTAGCTGCCGGCAACCAGATATTGGTTGATGATTTGTCTTAACTCATTGGCATTGACTGGTTTTGTCAGGTAAGCATCAAAAATCCCACCATACTTTTCTTTTTCAATTTCTAGGGCATAGGCTGTTTGAGCAATGACAACCAGGTTGGGACAAAATTCCCTGATGAGTTTGGTTGCCGAAACCCCATCCATGAAAGGCATCTTGATATCCATAAGGATCAGGTCGATATCCGGATTGTTGTGGCAAATTTCAACAGCCTGTGTTCCCGATCTTGCCTGTAATAATTTGTATTCCATGTTTCTTACCAAAATTGAAAGATAGATCATGGAATCCTCATCATCTTCGGCAATTAGAATGGTTTTACCTGGGTTTTCCCGGTCAATATTGGATAGTAATTGTTCCGTTATGGCTGTTTCTGTCATTGTTTTCTTTACCAGGGGAAGTGTAAAATAAAAGCTGGATCCGACACCTACTTCTGATTCAAGCCAAATCTCACCACCCAGCATTTCAACATAAGCCTTCGAGATGGAGAGTCCGAGACCTGCTCCTTCGAATCCCCTCGAAAGACTTGAATCGGCTTGCATAAAGCTGTCGAAAATAATTTTTTGTTTCTCCTCCTGGATGCCAATACCGGTATCCCTGACAAAGAATTCGAAATTTTCCCCCTTCAACTCACCGCCAAATCTGATACTTCCACGAGTGGTAAATTTGAGTGCATTTTTGATGAGATTGGCAAGGATGGAAAAGAGCTTGTCCTGATCGGTGGAAACAATGGCCTCTTTGGGGGAAATCTTACTCTCTAAATAAAAATCCAGACCTTTCTGTGCTGCTTCTGATTTGAAAAAATTATAAAGGAAGTCGAGTTTATCGTTTAGGTTGGTGTAGGTAAAGCTAATCTCCATCATGCCGGATTCGACTTTAGATAAGTCAATAAGGTCGTTGATGAGGTTTAGCATTCTGGCCCCACTCTTTTCAATCAGATTGATGTAGGATTGCTGATCTTCTCCCGTGAGATTTTGCTCTTTCAGGAGTCCCGCAAAACCCAGAATGCCATTCATCGGGGTTCGGATTTCATGGCTCATGTTCGCGAGAAAGGCTGTTTTAAGCCGGTTACTTTGCTCCGCCAGTTCTTTGGACTTAATTAATTCCATTTCAGCTTTTTTCCTTTCAGAGATATCTCGCGCTATGGAATGGAAAATGAATTTGCCATTTTTTTGCTCAGTATTGGTGCTTATCTCAACCGGAATCGTCCTGCCGTATTTTGTTACATGCTCTGTTTCAAAAACCGTATGCTTTCTTTTTAGCAGATCTTGCATGAGGGAAGCCACCATAGACTGCATCCTTTCTGAATTGATATCGGCAGAACTTTTTGTCAACAGTTCTTCTTCTGTGTAGCCCAGGCGCAGGCAGGCAATCTTGTTAACCTTGACAAACCTGTTTGATCTTCCATCTCCAGTGGATTCAGAAATAAATACGGCATCATCGATACTGTCAAACAGCATTCGATACGTCTCTTCACTTTCCCGTAACGCTTTTTCTGCAATTTTACTTTGGGTGATGTCCTGCAATATACAATGGGTTTGCTTGAAACTGCCATCCTGATTTTTACCTATCCGCCCGTCGAAAGCAATAAAAAGTAAATCCCCATTTTTATGAACCATTTCAAATTCGCTGTGAATCAGTCCTCTCTCTTTGAACAGGGGAAATCGCTTCCTGAATCCTTCCCTGTATGCTGGCGAGAGGAAATCGCCAAACCACTTCCCGATAACTTCCTCCCTGGGGTATCCAAGCGTATCCGACCACCGCTGGTTCACCTCAATAAAATTACCATCAAAGTCAAGGGATTGGTAACCAAGAGGCGCTTTGTCGAACAAAAGTTCGAATCTTTGTTCACTTTCTTTTAGTTCCTTTACCACCTGATCGTGTTCAAGAACATAGCTGTCGAAATGCGCTTTTAGGGAGTTGTAAGATTTCCGTAAGTCGTTCAATTCCTGCTGTAGGTCTCGTTCCATTAGGTTTCGATAAATTTGAAAACGTTAGGTATTGTGCACCTCAATCCAAATTTAAGGAAAATTTTTGAATGGACAATCAGTCTTGTTGCACACTGTTATTCCACTGTAATATAATAAGATAAAGATCAAAATCAATTTGTGGAACGATTTTATCAGATAACAAAATGATTCATCTTATCCCTGGAATTTAGATTGACAAAGAGATTTGGGTATTTTTTGATTAGTTGATCAGCTTCGAAAAAATTGACATGGCAAGCCTGGAGAATCTTGTGCAACGCGAGATTACCGTTAGCCACTTCTTCTTCGAATACTGTTCCCATATTTCGGTGATAGAGAGCAGCCAATGGTTCCATGTTTCCGTCATGTATTGGTACAATAGCATGATAATCAATAGGTATATCGAATAGCGCATCGATAAATTCACGTTCCAAAAAGGGTAGGTCACACGCGAGGACAATGCTCCATGGGGTTGTTGAGCGCTTTAGTGTGGCAGCAATTCCGGCGGCAGGGCCCTGACCTGAAACTTCATCTGAAATTAGTTCCAATCCGAAAGGCAGGTAACCGGGATTGCCAGAGCTGATCATAATCCTGTCAGTATAATGGCTGAGAAGATCGATTCCATATTGAATCAATGGTTTCCCCCGGAACTCAACCAAACCTTTTTCTGTTCCCATGCGGCTGCTTTTGCCTCCGGCAAGAAGAATGCCTGTGATATCGGGTCTGAGCATGGATTACGAAATAAAAATTAAAAATTACAGATTAAAAATTACAGATGATGAACAAACTTAGTTTTTTTCAGGGTTTCCCGGTAGGAATTTGATATTTTTGTTAGCGGGACAAAAGGAAATAAAGGTGATATTTTAGACGAAAGAGGCTCACTATGGCTATTTTCAAACAACCAATGACCTACCGGGAGGCCTATACCAAAGCCACAGATCTTTGTAGCAGATCGGAAAAGTGCTTGTTTGATCTGAGGCAGAAGTGCCGCGAATGGCAATTATCCATGGAGGAGAGTTCGAAATTGATTGACAGTTTGATGAAGGGCCAATTCATCGATCATGAGCGATATGCCACAAGTTTTGTGAATGACAAGTTCAGGTTCAACAAGTGGGGGAAGATCAAGTTGACCTATATTTTGCGGCAGAAGCATATTGAGGAAAAATATATACAGAATGCCTTGTCAAACCTGCCCGAGGATTCTTACCACAAAGTTTTACTCGGCCTGCTTTCTGCGAAAGCGAAAACAATCAGGGAAACCGACAGCTATACCCGAAAGGGAAAGTTGCTGGCATTTGCTCAAAGCAGAGGGTTTGAGGTTGATATCGCGATCAGGATTATAGCGCAAATGTAATTAAAAGTGTGGGAATGAGTGGCCGCTCATTCCCACACTTTTAATTACATTTGCGCTATAATTCATTTAACCGCAACAGCAATGATTTTGAAGGAACAACTCAAAGAGCTTGTTGAGCGCCGGGATGCGCTGAGGAGGTATCTTTGACATCGATAGTAAACTAATCCGTGTAGAAGAGGAGGAGCTGAAAACCCAGGATCCTGATTTCTGGGGCAACCCAAAGGAGGCGGAAGCCCATATGCGACTGATTCGTACCATCAAACAGTGGACTGATAGTTTCAGCATTGTTGATAATCTGGTGGAGGAATTGCAGGTTATTTTTGAATTCAGTGAGGCCGGAGAGGCAACGGAAGATGAAGTAGAAGAGCATTTTACTGAAGCCCGTACGGCTGTAGAAGATTTGGAAACCAGAAATATGCTGAGGCGCGAGGAGGACCGGCTGGGAGCCGTACTGAAGATCAACGCAGGAGCCGGTGGTACTGAGTCGAATGACTGGGCCGACATGCTCATGAGGATGTACCTGCGCTGGGCCGAGAAGCACAGGTATACCGTCAGGGAGGCCAGCTTTGTGGCAGGCGAGGATGCAGGCATCAAAAGTGTGACGCTTGAAATAGAGGGCGATTTTGCTTACGGATATCTCAAAAGCGAGAACGGGGTGCACCGCCTGGTACGCATCTCTCCTTTCAATGCCCAGGGGAAAAGGCAAACATCCTTCACTTCAGTTTTTGTTTCACCACTGGTGGATGATACGATCGAGATTGAGGTCAATCCGGGTGATATCTCCTGGGATACTTTCCGTTCGGGTGGGGCAGGCGGACAAAATGTCAACAAAGTAGAAACGGGCGTGCGGTTGAAACATGCCCCTTCCGGAATCATCATCGAGAATACGGAGTCCCGCTCACAGCTACAGAACAAGGAAAATGCCATCAGGTTGCTAAAATCACAGTTGTATGCACAGGAGCTGCAACGTCGTATGGAGGCCCAAACCAAACTTGAAGCGACCAAAATGAAGATCGAATGGGGTTCGCAGATTCGCTCATATGTAATGCAACCATACAAACTGGTGAAAGACAACCGGACCGACTTCGAGACTTCCAATGTTCAGGCCGTGATGGACGGGGATATAGATGGATTTATCAAGGCCTATTTAATGGAGTTTTCGGAAAATATGAAGGAATAAAAGTTACACAGAGGTTCACAGAGAAGCCACAGAGTTGCACCGAGAATGAGAAACAATAATTTTTACCCTGTGTAACTCTGTGGCTTCTCCTTTTTTCTCTCCCGAAGTATCGCGACAAGTTGTGTAATATTTTATTTGCGCAAAATATTGATGTTGTTGCAGTCGCCACACCCAACCATTGGCATACCCTTGCCACCCTCTGGGCTTGTCAGGCCGGGAAAGATGTGTATTTAGAAAAACCAGGATCGCACATTATGAAACAGCTAGGGTAATATCTATTGTAACCTATTAATCAGATGTTTTTTATATATTTGATGTTAGGTAATTTTCAAACAAAGGGATATTATGGATATTCAATTTGAACCCGAAGCAACAGAGCGTATAAAATCGTTGGAACATCAGGTTTCCATGCTGCAGGAGAAAAACTATTTCCTTGAAAGCGAAATGAAAACCCTCGATGAAGAGCGGACCAAGTACCAGATGATTGCAGATTTTGCGCAGGACTGGGATTTTTGGATCGATCCCAAAGCCAATTTTGTCTGGATCTCCCCATCCAGCAACGATTTGACAGGTTACACCCCTGATGAATATTTCAAGAATCCCGGTTTGTTCTATGAGCTTATCTACAAGGAAGATGAACAGAAGGTTCGTCACTGCATCCACGATTCCATTAACTTTATGCAGATTGGCCAGTCTGTTGAATTTAAGATTCTTACAAAAACCAAACAGTTGAGGTGGTGTGAGATGAACAGCAAAGCCGTTTTTGACAGGCGGGGGCTCTACCTGGGCCAGCGCTGCTCGGTCAGGGACATTACCAGGTTAAAGAGCGCCCTTGGCCATATTCGGGAGATCACTGAGACACATTTGATGGAGATGAAGGCCAAACAAAGGTACAGGGACGAAATGGCGGGAAAGGACAGGGAGTTGGTCTCTTCCCTGATCATGATTGCCCAAAAAAACGAACTGGTCTCCTATGTGCGAAAGAATCTAACCGTTATCCGAACCACACTGCCTGCTCCTATGCAGCAAAAAGTGTCGGTAATGCTGGAGAAAATCGAGACGCATCAGCGGATGCAACTTTTTAATTGGGAGGATTTTAAATATCATTTTGAGAAGGTTCACCAGGGATTTTTCAGCAGGTTGAAGGAGCGTTTCCCGAGGCTAACCATGAAGGACCAGCGATTGTGCGCATATCTTCACCTGGGATTGTCGTCCAAAGAACTTGCCGGCATACTAAATATTACAGTGGAAAGTGCTGAAATTGGCAGAATCCGGCTAAGAAAGAAACTTGGATTGACCCGCAATCAAAACCTGAATAGTTTCTTTCTTGAAGTTTAAAGATCATAAAAGCAATTTGATTCCAAATTAGATAGGTTTTAAAATCTTCAAAATAAAATTGATATGATACTATGATCGGTTATTGTTAATATTGTTAGGTTAATATTCATCTCTTTTTTCGCAAGCTGTAAACAAATCCTCTTTCTTTGCCTGATAACTTTAAACTTTATCAAATGAGTGGATCTGCTTACCGTAAACTGACCGATGATGAGATTGGCCAGCTGATTGTCCAGGGGTGTTATTGCGAAGATTGGAACCAGATTGAGGTAGTTCCTAATTTTCTTCCTGATAATGTCAGGTTTACGAAGTTCTCAGGTAGCAACAAACTGGGAAGATTTGATGAAGAGATTACCCTATATGGCGGGGTCAGGATGAAGACCGGCATCATACATGCCCATATCCACAACTGTTTGATTGAGGATAATGCCATGATCAGCAGTGTAAAAAGCTATATTGCCAACTATTCCATCGGTAAGCATGTAATCATTCACAACCTGAACCAGTTGGCCGTTGAGGGCACTACCTCGTTTGGGAATGGCATCAGGGTTAAGGTGATCAATGAATCGGGTGGGCGTGAAATTCCTATTTACGACCATCTTTCGGCCCATGTTGCCTACATTTTGGCGCTTTACCGTCACCGCAGGAGCGCCGTTAACGAGATAGAACGCCTGATTGCCAACTATGTTGATTTTGTCTCCTCTTCGGTTGGGACAGTATCCGATGGTGTCCGGTTGATTAACTGTGGAACGCTTCGGAATGTTAGCATTGGACCCGGTGCAGTGCTGGAGGGTGTTGCGAAACTAGACAATGGAAGCATCAACAGCACTTTGGCCGATCCGGTTACATTTGGTCAGGGGGTCATCCTGGAGAATTTCATCGTCTGTTCAGGAACGAAAATCACAGATACCACTTTGGTATCCAACTGTTTCATAGGACAGGGATGTATTCTTGACAAGCACTATTCGGCGGTTGAATCTGTCTTTTTTGCCAACTGTCAGGGACTGCACGGGGAGGCTTGCTCCATCTTTGCCGGTCCATACACGGTTTCACACCACAAATCATCGCTGCTTATCGCGGGACTCTTCTCTTTTATGAATGCGGGAAGTGGGTCGAACCAAAGTAACCACCTTTACAAACTTGGGCCGATCCACCAGGGGGTGGTCGAAAGAGGGGCAAAAACTACCAGCGATTCCTATATTTTGTGGCCCTCACGGATTGGGGCCTTCTCGCTTGTTTTGGGCCGTCACTACCGTCATTCCGATACAACGGATTTTCCTTTTTCATACCTGATCGAGGAGAAGGATGAAAGCCGGCTGGTCCCCGGCATCAACCTTCAAAGTATCGGGACTATCCGCGACTCGCAGAAATGGCCGAAACGCGACAGGCGGAAAGACACCAACCTGCTGGATTCCATTAATTTCAACCTGCTGAGTCCCTATACCATTCAGAAGATGATCAATGGAAGGGCAATCCTGCTGGAGTTGTTGCATGCTTCCGGTGAAACGGCCCCTCATTATACCTACAATGGTATGATCATCAAGAATAGTGCACTGCAGCGGGGCATCCTGTTGTACGAAAAGGCAATCTGGAAATTTTTGGGTAATTCACTGCTTTCCAGGATACAACGGGCAAATGTCAATTCAACGGAGGAGATCAGGGAGGTTTTAAAAAAGGATACCCCATTTGGAAGTAACTCGAGGTGGCTTGACCTTTCGGGCTTGATTTGTCCATCGGATGCAATCGACCAATTATTGGATTCGATTGAGAACAAACGGGTTCATTCGCTTGAGGAGGTTCATGCGGCTTTCCGTTCGATCCACAAAAATTACTATACCTATGAATGGTCATGGGCCGTCGATGTTTTTCGACAGTTTTATCATACGCCAATGGATGAGTTTTTACCTGAGGATGTAATTGAAGTAACCAGAAAATGGTTAAGGGCAGTTCTGGAGATTGACCATCTGCTTTACGACGATGCCAAAAAAGAGTTTTCACTCATCAAACAAACAGGTTTTGGGATAGATGGTGACAAGTTGGTCAGGCAACTGGATTTCGATGAGGTGAGGGGGGAATTTGAAACCCACGCGGAAGTCAGCTCGATCAGGGACCACATGGCTAAAAAGGAGGCATTGGGCCACGAAGTGATTGCCAAAATGGAAAGAATCCTATTGCTTCAGACCATCCAAAATTAATTTTTATGTGTGGAATAGTTGGTTATGTGGGAGAAAACCAGGCCTTCCCATTTTTGATACAGGGACTCAAACGTCTCGAATACCGCGGTTACGATTCAGCCGGTCTGGCTATATCCGGATCTCAACTTCAAGTTCACAAGTGCAAGGGAAGGGTAGCAGATCTTGAGAATCATGTTCAATCCAAAGAGGTCAATGGAATGGTTGGCATAGCCCATACGCGCTGGGCGACCCATGGGGAACCGAACGACCGGAATGCCCATCCGCACCGCTCCATGAAGGGAAATTTTGCCTTGGTGCACAATGGGATCATTGAAAATTATTCCGAATTGAAAATTGACCTTGCAAGGAACGGGTTTGAATTTGAATCAGACACGGATACAGAGGTGTTGGTCAACCTAATCGAGTTTTTTTATCTCAACGGAGAAAAGATGGAAGCCGAAATGGCAGTGCGGATTGCATTGTCAAAAGTGGTAGGC
This sequence comes from Prolixibacteraceae bacterium, assembly GCA_023229575.1. GTDB lineage: Bacteria > Bacteroidota > Bacteroidia > Bacteroidales > Prolixibacteraceae > CAINVV01. Next base: position 35,592 of record JALNYZ010000031.1, on the reverse strand, counting down.
GCCTTTGGGATCGCTGTGATATGCACGGATGAAAGGGAGCAGCTGATTGTAGCAAGAAGGGGAAGTCCGTTGGTGGTGGGTATCGGCGCAGGCGAATATTTTGTTGCATCCGATGCCACCCCTGTCATTGGCTATACCAATAATGTTATATATCTGAACGATAATGATCTGGCAGTAATATCCCGGAATAGCCTGACCATCAAAACGCTCGATGACAAACCATCCACTTTCAAAATTTCAAGGGTTGACCGTACGATCGGTGAGATCGAAAAGGGCGATTTCTCCCATTTTATGCTCAAAGAGATTTTTGAACAGCCTAAAACTATTGAAGATACTTTCAGGGGAAGACTGGCGCATGACAGGAACTCCATTGTTTTGGGCGGATTGCTTGACATTTTTCCCCGAATTGTCAAGGCTAAACGAATTATTTTGATTGGCTGCGGAACTTCATGGCATGCCGCCCTAGTTGGTGAATATCTGATTGAAACCTATGCCCGAGTTCCGGTGGAGGTTGAATATGCGTCAGAGTTCAGGTACAGGAATCCGGTATTATCCTCCGATGATGTGGTGATCGCCATCAGTCAAAGTGGCGAGACTTCCGATACACTGGTTGCCCTGCGGATGGCCAAGGAAAGGGGGGCTACTATCCTGGGTATTTGCAATGTTGTTGGCTCTTCCATCGCCCGCGAGACGGATGCCGGTGTTTACACCCATGCAGGGATTGAAATTGGCGTTGCCTCCACCAAGGCTTTTACGGCACAGTTAACTGTCATTACCCTTTTTGCGCTCAAGTTAGCCTTTGCAAGGGGTGAAATAACCGCTGCCTTCTACTCCGAAATTATTCAGGAACTGGCCGAGATTCCATCCAAAATAACAACGATCCTGGCAAGTAATCAAAAAATCAAGGAGATTGCAGCCAAATACAAGGATGCATCCAATGCGCTTTACTTGGGAAGGGGGGCCCTTTTCCCGGTTGCCCTCGAAGGGGCGCTCAAACTGAAGGAGATCTCTTACATGCATGCCGAAGGATACGCTGCAGGGGAGATGAAGCATGGTCCGATCGCCCTGGTCGACGACAACCTTCCGGTCGTAGTGGTTGCTCCGAAAGATCATTACTACGAAAAGCTTGTTAGTAATATACAGGAGGTGAAGGCAAGGAAAGGGAACATTATCGCAGTAGTGACCCAGGGGGACCTTGTATTGAAAGAGATGGTCGACGATGTGTTCGAAATCCCTGAATCCCATCCTGCGGTTACTCCCTTGCTGGCCATCATACCATTGCAACTTTTCTCATATTACATTGCCGTATTGAGGGGTTGTGATGTGGACCAACCGAGAAACCTGGCAAAATCGGTCACCGTGGAATAGTCCCTTGAAGGTTTATCCTGGTTGGTGATTCTATAACCATAATTGTTTTGATATTACTTTGAAAATAACCTGGGATAATGTATATTTAAGGATATAAACTACAGGCGTATGGGTAGTAATATTCAGAAATTTGTGGAAGGGATTTTGGCTTCCGCTGATGTAACGGTCAATGGGCGGAATTCCTGGGATATTCAGGTTCACGACAAGGTTTTTTTTGTACGTGCCATTACAGAAGGGGAATTGGGGGTAGGTGAATCCTACATGGCAGGATGGTGGGATGCTGAAAAGGTTGACGAAACAATCTTCAGGATTTTAAGGGCACGTCTGGATGGGAAGGTTCGAAAAAAAATAGGAATAGCCCTGAAACTTTTTGCGCTAAAACTTTTCAACCTTCAGTCAAGACGAAGGGCTTTTATTGTTGGCGAGAGGCACTACAACCTGGGAAATGAACTTTTTCAGGCCATGCTCGATCCGCGAATGAATTACGCTGTGGCTACTGGAAAGATGCCGATAACCTGAACAAAGCCCAGGAGAACAGTACCAGAGATTATATTTACATTTATCTACCAGTAACCAGTTTACTGTTTTTTCGTAAAATTATCTTTTAAAGCTTGATACCATGAACGATCTGAACAATTCCCAAAAATCCCGTCGTCAGTTCCTTCAAAAATCTGCCCTCCTGGCAGTCGGAACTACCCTGGCGCCAACATTTCTTGCATCAGGTACTCCCACCCATCCGGCTCCTCTGATGAAGAGAACATTTGGCCGCATTGGATTTAAAGTAACCACTTTTGGCCTGGGTGGCCAGGCATCCCTTCAATGGACACCTGAAAATATTGATCCGGTAGCGATCATTGAAAAAGCATACAACCTTGGCGTTAATTATTTTGATACCTCCAATGCGTATGGCCACAGCCAGTTGATGTACGGAAAGGCATTCACCAGGCTTGGTTTGGTGCCGGGTACAAAGAATTATAATTCTTCCAGGCGAAAGTCCATCTTTCTGACTTCTAAAACCATGCTGCGTTTTGGAAAAGGTGGCGACAAGAGCCCGGTTGCCGGGTTTTCAAACGGTCCGGCAGGTTCCAAAGCTTTGGACGATGTACGGCGTACGCTCTCACAAATTTTCGGGGATGGTTCAGGAAGTTATCCCAAAGAGGCCTGGCTGGACATGGTGCTGGTTCACAATCTCAACAAAATGGAAGAGGTCGATGCCATTTACGAAGGATATGACAATCGTGATCCTAATGCGCCAACCATTGGTGTGCTGGCTGCGCTCAGGGATATTCGTGACGGGAGCAACCATACCGGACTCAATCCAAAGAATGAAAGACTTATCAGGCATATTGGCTTCTCCGGACACAACGATACTGCGGTGATGATGGAGATGATCCAACGCGACAGTGAAGATCTGCTCGATGCGATGCTGGTGGCCATCAATGCCAACGACCAGCTCTATTTCAACATGCAGCACAATGTGATCCCGATAGCCGCCGCCAAAAAAATGGGAATTATTGCCATGAAAGTCTTTGCCGACGGGGCAATGTACTCAAAAAAAGCAGAGTGGTCCAACAAGGCTTCCCATGTGGTCATGGAGGTGGGGAGCAAGGAGTTGCCTGCCGATCAACTGATAAAATATTCTTTAACTACACCGGGAATTCATACCGCCATCATAGGCATAGGCAAGATCAATGAAGATCCTGCCCAGTGCCAGCTTACTTTTAACCTGAAGCATGCGCAGGTTAAACCAGGAGATATGACAGAGCAACAACGAAAAAATATTGAACGTCTGGCAGCAAAGGCCAAAGAGGGTAAGACCAATTTTTTTCAAAAAGCATACCAGGAGTTGACCCCACCCCGCGAACCTAAGGTTACCCGAGGCAGGAATGGTGCTCAGATAACCTGGCATACGGCTTATGCCGGAGATTCGGCCATCGACAGGTATGAGATCTGGCGGAATGGCGATTTTGTTGTAGAGATCCCCTTCGAACCTCAGACCACAAAGACACCGTACCATTATGAGGACAAACATTCTGCAGCGGAAACGGCATCTTATCTCGTGAAGGTGGTTGACAAGAAGAACAGGGAGGCAGACGCTAAGGTTTGAAAGGATTAAGTTAAAAGTTAAAAGGATAAAGGATAAAGGATAAAGGATAAAGGATAAAGGATAGAGTTAAAAGGATAAAGTAAAAACGGCGCAATAATGGTTGCAGCGTTGAAATTCATAATAACATTGGTTTATCCAAAATGATTTGGATTTGCAGTTTTTTGGGCTGGCACATTTCTGTTGAGTTATTCCTGGAATAGTGATTCCTGTGTCAGCATTTCTGAGGTTCCCAACTGAATTATAAATTCGATTTGTTTTAATTGATCCCCACTGACGGTCATCTGTTATTGCAATTTCTTTAGGTTTCTATTTTCGGTTAAGGATTTCATCTGACTGATAGCGATTCTGTTTAACTGGACCAGCCGGTCACTCTGAGTGAGTTGCTGATGGATCAAAGCGGCATTTATACTCTCCATGTTCGAAAGCACGACCAGCTGCTCGATGGTGGCATGATCGCGGATATTTCCTTCCTTGCCGGTGTTTTCCATGCGCCATTCCAGGGCTGTTCTTCCAAAAAGGGCCACATTGAGCATATCCGCTTCGTTGGCATAAACAAAGCTAATTTGTAGTTTGGTTAATTCCGGGGGAATTAAATTTTCTTTAATTGCATCAGTATGAATATGATAATTTACTTTGGCTAGTGTGCGCTGGAGGTTCCAATCCAATTTCAACCGGTCGCTTTCATCGTCCTTTAGACGTTGATATTCTTTAATGAGGTACATCTTAAATCCTGGACTCAGCCAACTGCCAAATTCAAAAGCAATGTCTTTGTGAGCATAAGTTCCACCATATCTACCTGCTTTGGCGATCATTCCTATGGAATTGGTTTTTTCAATCCATTTTTTTACTGAAAGAGTGAAACGATTGAGCCCAGCTTCATTTTTAATTACCCCGAATTCGGGGTAATTAAAATCTGGATTGTTTAGTTCTTCCCAGATACCAATAAACTCAATCGTGTTTTTATTGCGTAACCATTTCTCAATTAATACAAGGCCATCTTCAAAACCTTTAACCATATCTGTCAATGAAATGAAGTCCGAAGACTGACGTTCAATAATGGTAATCTCAGTACCTTTTACATTTATTGTTTTGCTTTTTGTCATAATTTTAGGTATTCAAACGTAAATAGAAAGGGTCAAATCATTGTATGTAAGGGATTTAATCGTCCTCTAAGTTAATAAAAAAATCCTATTAAAATAAACGGAATGCAATTGAAATGATGTAATAAATTGCAGGAAGAAGAATGAAATAGGCAGCAATAATAAACTTCTTAAAGTTTTGGATCTTGTATTTTTCAATACCTATATTGGTAGTTCGGGTGGTTAGGATGCGACAGAGTTTATTAACTTTGATTACTAATTGGCACATTGTCAGACTAGAAATATCTAAAAAGACCGATTACATGAGAAATTTTTTTATAACCCTGATTTTTGCATTAGTTTTCGCACAACCGATTTTTGCACAGGACGTTAACAAAGGGTGGGAGAAATGGCAATACATGCTTGGCGAATGGAAAGGCGAGGGAAGCGGTCAGCCGGGAGAAGGCAGCGGAATGTTTACTTTAAAACCGAAACTCGAGGGTAATATCCTGGAAAGAAAGGGTCGAACAGTGATTGCGGCCACAGCTTCAAAACCGGCCTCGGTGCATGAGGATGTGATGATCATCTACAAAAACAGGGAGGGCAATCCGGTAAAGGCGATCTATTTTGACAATGAAAGCCATGTTATCAATTACGACATCACTTATACGGACAATAAAATCTTCCTCACCAGCGAGGCAAATCCTGCCATGCCACGTTTCCGGCTTACCTATGAAAAGCTGGAAGAGAAGGGATTGAACATCCGATTTGAGATGGCCATGCCAAATGCACCTGATGATTTCAAAATGTATATTGAGGGGAAAAATAAAAAAGTAAAAGAGATATCAGAGATGCCGAAGTAAACAGGATCGGCTGTTAGCTATTAGCTTTTGGCTTTTAGACCTGGTGACCGGTTAGAAGAAAAACTGGATCAAAGCGTTCTTCCCTTTATCCTTTTAACTTTTTACTTTATCCTTTTTCATCACACTTTCATTCAATAATCAACTCAAGGTACGGATAAACCGGATCCGTAAACCCGAACTTCCTGTAGAGGGGTTCTCCGTCTTTTGAGCAGTGCAAGGCAACCTTGCTGACCCCCATTGTTTTGGCTTCTGCTAGTAACTTTTTAAGTATCAATGATGAGATTCCCTTTCTGCGGTATTCCGGGAGGGTGTACATGTTCAGGATATCACCTTCCAGGTAGGAAGATTGATTCAGATCGCCTGGGATTTTTTTCAGGACCATTCCTCCATAACTGACTGCCTTCCCGTCATATTCTGCCAGCAGGGCAAAAAAGCTTCCCTCCTTCATCGTCTGCACGAAAAATTGCTGAAGCCTCATCTGCAACTCCTGTAAATAGTCTTTCGGCCTTTCTCCCTGCATTTCAGTAAGATAGTTGAGCCTTGCAGCTGTCATGGCCGGTATATCATCCTCTCCAACTCTTCGTATTTCAATCATTTCTTTACTTTCCTTTGATCACCAGAAATCTCTTCACAAAACCAACCAGCGAAGGTACACTTGCCCCTCCGTGGTCCATTCCGGCAAGTGGGATATAGGTAACAGGAAGTGTTGAATCCAGGTTCATCAGATCGGTATTAAGTTGCGATGTCATCAACGGCGAAACAACCGTATCCGCCTGACCATGCGTCAGTATCAGTGGTGTTTTGATCTTCCAGGCCGGTATACTGCTGGTCGCAAGGGCATCCCGCATCTCTTTGAATTTGGCATTGGTCGCGAAAGTTGTCCGAAACTCATTGGTGAAGAGCTCCGACATGTTGGTCGATAACTGGCCGTTGATGGCGCCTCCACTGTTGAGCCCGTTGAAAAGTCCGTCTATGCGTGAGGCATAAGGATCGTTGAAAATATCAGTATATGGATTGGGAAAGGCCCCTACAGATTTGAAACCCTTCATGATGTAGGCAATGTAATAGGGTTGAGGATAGGTGGTCGCTCCAACCACCATCCCGGTAATCGATGTAAGGTTATAGGGCCCTGCACCACAACCAACCGCTTTCAGGTTAAATTCACTGCTGTAGCTGGTTTCAATGGCTTTGTGAAGTTGTAATGTTGACAAACCTCCCTGCGAATAACCCATGAGATAGAGATCTGCTGAGAGCTTCAGGTTTAGATCGGTTTTGGCGCTCATCTCCTTAACCGCCCTGAAAAGATCAAGGATGGACGTCACAGTCGACTGCATATGAAGATAGGGGTGAAAAACTTCTGTCGAGGAGCCAAATCCCAGATAATCAGGCAGTACCACCACGAACCCTGTGGTTGCAAATCCGGAGAACATCTGAACATTGTAACTTGCTGCATTAGCCGAAGGGGCGTTGATATATACCGTATTGGTTCCATTCTGGAAACTGAGGATCGGGTAGGTCCCTCCTCCGTCAGGAATGCATACTACCCCTGATGCAACCAGCTTTTTAGTTCCCAGCGTGGTATTGTAGGTAACTACATAAACTTTGGCCCCTAATGTGACGGAAGGTAGGATATCCGCTACATCGGGATAGACTGACTGTGCCGGACTAAACAGGGCCTTTACATCTGTAGCGGTCATTGATCTGACCAAGGCATAGCTGACCAGGTAAGTATCTTTTTTTAGAGGGACGTCAACACTATCCGCAACATTCGATTTACAGTTGGAAAAGAGGAGGGATGCTGCAAGCAGCAAACAGATAAAATAGCAACTACGCATGGTCAATCAATTAAATGGTTTTAGAATTGGCAGAAACTGCTTCAGTGATTTTGGCCTTGACGGTAGCGTTCAGGATATCTGGGCTCATCCCGGCAGGATCGATCGGAGGCAAAAATTCGACCATAATTTTCGAGCCTGATTTTATTTTTTTCTTACCGGATGACATGGCCTCATAGGCCCCTGAAATGGCAACGGGCACAATAGGTATCGTTAATTCACTGCTTATAATGGCATAGGTTTTTTTGAAATCACCGATATTCCCGGTTGTGGTTCTTGTTCCTTCCGGGAAAATGAGGATTTTCTTGCCAAGCTTAACGACCTCAGCCATCTTGTGGATAGACTCTTTGAGCTCTTTGGCCAGATCCATCACAATGATGTTGGTGCGACGCGCCAAAAACTGGCGGACACGGCTTTTAACATGGTCCTTCTTGGCATAGGAATAGGTATCTCTCAGTGTCTTTTTGTCGAGGCAGGAGAGTACCAAAAATGCATCCAGCTTTGTTTGGTGGTTGGGTGCGATGAAGCAGGGACCTGCGGGGATGTTCTCAATTCCTTTCACCTCAAATTTGAAGAAAAGGCTAAAGAACCGTCTCACTGACGAGACAATGAACTTTAACCAATAGGAGTATTTGGGCAATTCGACCTGTTGGTCATCTTTCAGATTCCCTGACCAATCGCCACTTTGCTCTTTGTGGAATAGTTTGTTGGCGCCTATGTATTCTGCAATCTTTCCAATGGATGGAAATTTCAGCAACTGCTCTTCCTCCAGCTTGATTCCAAAAGTCTGTTCGATAAAATCGATCAGGCTCATCTTTCCAAGGGAGTCCATGGCAATGTCGAAAACAAGATGATCGTCGGGGGATACATCCATATCGACCTGACTCTCAATGAAACTCTTCACCGCCAGGTACTCTGCGGTATCGGGATCCTCGCTTGCTTGCTTCTTGTTTTCAGTATCATGAATCAGCTCCTCCAGCTTGAATCGCTGCAATTTGGATAGTCGTGTTCGTGGCAAATCCGTCTTGACAATGGTGAATTGCATGATTCGCTTGTAGGAACTCAACTCCGCATTAAAGGGAGATATTACTTCTTCCCTGAAATAGTGGTTCAAATCCATGACAGCGTTGTCTGTCAGGAACTTCAAATCTGGTACGATGGCGGCGTGGAGCATCTCCTTGTGGATAAATACGCCCACCTCCTTGATCGCTTTCGAGAAAAATTCCAGTTTTTGCTCTATTTCAACTGGGTTGATGTTTTTACCGTTGGGTAGGACGATGATCTCTTTTTTCCTGCCCGTGATGTAAAGAAAACCCTCCTCATCGATTCGCCCCAAATCACCGGTGTAAAGCCATCCATCTTTCAGCACCTCGGCGGTCTCTTCCGGACGGTTGAAATACCCCTTCATGACGTTGGGCCCTTTGGCAACAATTTCCCCATCCCTGATCTCGACGGTCATGCCGGGCAATGCCTGGCCTGTAGATCCGATTTTTATCTTGCCGGGACGCGGGAAAGTGATCATTGGAGCCGCTTCGGTCATGCCGAAACCTTCCAGAATATCAAAACCGATCGCATGGAAAAAAGTCCCTACCTCCTTATTGAGCGCGGCTCCACCGGCAATCATAAACCGAAGGTGACCGCCAAGACCCGTGTGCACTTTTTTGAACAGTCTCTTTCCCAGTTTGCGACTTTTGGTGGCATACACCAATTCCAAAAATGTCCTGGCAAGGAAGCTCTTGTTGATTTTTGCCATTAATCCCCTGTAAATGAGTTCGTATAATCGGGGTACCCCGATAAATACTGTAACCGAGTTGTCGGCAAGGGTCTTCATCAGATCGGTCGACTGCATTGATGGAGAAACGACAGTGGTTCCACCCGAGTAAAAGGTCACCATCATTGATCCCAGGAGGGGGAAAATATGGTGGAGTGGAAGAAGTACCAATACCTGACTTTCGGGTTGAAAAATTTTGGCTTCGACAACGGCTTTCATATTGACCAGCAGATTGGTATAGGAGAGCATGACACCCTTCGGGCTTCCTGTAGTGCCGCTTGTATAGATGATCACGGCTGTAGTCTCATTGTCCTCCGGGCCTATCCAGGCTGATTCCGGCTGACCAGCAGCCGGCGGATGGTTCTCAAAGAGGATTACTTGCGGCTGGTGTTTGCTTTTGTCCACAACTTTTGCATAGGCTTCTTGCATCGCTTCGCTGATAAAAATCAATTCCGGCTGGCAGTCATCCAGAATATAGGCGACATCTTCGGCAGAGGCCATGAAATCTATGGGAATAGCTATACAATTGTTTTGGAGTGCTGCATAAAAGGCAAAGAACCACTCAATCCTGTTCTCGGCATAAATTGCTACCTTCGAAAATCCTTTTCTTTCAAACAATTGGGCGTATTGCTGGATGTGCTGCAACAGTTGACGGTAAGTAAAATCTCCCTGCCGGGAAATTATTGCTTTCTTTTCAGGACTATTCCGGTAGATGATAGATTCGGGCATGGCGTCTGTTTTTGTGATGGCAGGAGGAATATGGAATGTCAGGGAGACCCCTTTTCGCTGTTAAATTTGTTGTAAAACCAAGTATATTGATTTACTGTAACACAAAGTAAGAAATTATTGGGTTCAATACCAAAAATGATTGATTGTGTTACAAATAGTAAAATATTAACCTATTTTGCTTTGTAACGTAAAAAGGTTTGATATTTTTACTTCCGATATTCAGGATAGTTGTATCTGCTTCTATTAAATTGAAATTTAAATATCTTCCAAATAATAAGTTAAACAAAATTCAATTAAACCAAATTAAAATGGAAAAAGACGACGAAAAAACCCTCTTTTCACCTTCCCTGGAAGTTGTTGATCAGGCAAATGTAAAAGAGTACAATCAACTGTACCGCTATTCACTGGATCAACCCGAGGCCTTCTGGGCAGAACAGGCAGAACAGTTAGCGTGGTATAAAAAATGGGATAAAGTGTTGGACAAAACCAATGCTCCCTTTTTTAATTGGTTCGAAGGCGCCAAAACGAACATCATTTTGAACGCTATCGACCGGCACCTGACCTCTGCAACCCGGAATAAGCTGGCGATAATTTGGGAAGGGGAACCCGGAGACTCAAGAACCTACTCCTATCATGCCCTTAACCGCGAAGTCTCCCAGTTTGCCAATATCCTGAAAAGTATGGGTGTCAAGAAAGGCGATGTGGTGACCATTTACATGCCGCAGATTCCTGAGCAGCTCTTTGCCATGTTGGCATGCGCGAAAATTGGGGCGGCCCATAGCGTCGTTTATGGAGGCTTCAGCCACGAAGCGCTTGCCGATCGGATCAACGATGCCAACAGTCGCGTAGTGATTACTGCGGATGGCGGCTACCGGAGAGGCAAAGTGGTTGAGATGAAAAGTGTTGTCAACAAGGCAATGGAACTTTCCCCTACCATGGAAATTTGTATCACGGTTAAGCGGACCGGCATTGATGTTTACATGGAAAACGACAGGGATTACTGGTACCACGACCTAAAATCATTGCCAATCGCTTCCTACAAATGCGAAACCGAAGTGATGGATTCGTCGGATATGCTTTTTCTGCTATACACCTCCGGCTCGACCGGCAGGCCCAAAGCCCTTGTTCATACACATGGGGGATACAGTGTTTATACAGCCACAACGCATAAAATGGTCTTCGACATCAAACCGGAAGACAGGTACTGGTGCGCAGCAGATCCGGGATGGATCACCGGTCACAGCTACATTGTTTATGGTCCACTGATTAATGGTTCTACCATCATGTTGTACGAAGGCGCCCCCAACCACCCCTATCCGGACAGATGGTGGAAAATGGTCGAAAAGTACGGGATCAATATTCTCTATACCTCACCAACCGCCATCCGTGGATTGATGCGTTTTGGCGATTCGTGGCCAAACCGCAACGACATCAGCTCGCTCAGATTGCTTGGTTCTGTTGGAGAACCTATCAACGCGGAAGCCTGGAACTGGTTTCACAAGGTGGTAGGACGCGGGAAATGCCCCATCATGGATACCTGGTGGCAGACCGAAACAGGGGGATTTGTTATTGCACCACTGCCCATTACCCCATTGAAACCGGGATCGGCAACCAAACCCTTCTTCGGGAATGACCTGGCCATTGTGGATGATGCCGGTAAAGAGGTTCCTGCCGGGGAAGAGGGAACACTCGTGATCAAAACTCCCTGGCCGGGCATGGCCAAGTCGGTTTTCAATGATCCGCAACGGTTCATCGATACCTATTGGGAAAAATACAAAAAGCAGGGTTGGTACCATACCGGCGATTCCGCAAAAAAAGATTCAGATGGCTACTTTTGGATCATCGGACGGAATGATGATGTCATAAAAGTGAGCGGCTACCGGCTTGGTTCTGCCGAAATTGAGGGGGTAATGGCCCGCCATCCTGCCATTGTGGAGTCGGCTGCCATTGCACTGCCCCACCATTTGAAAGGGAATGCCATCCACATTACTGCTGTACTCAGGAGCAATTACAAACCCAGCAAGGAACTGGAACATGAACTGATGGTGCACATGGAGGAACATCTCGGCAAAATTGCACGTCCGGAAGCCATTCAGTTCGCCGATGTCCTGCCCAAAACCCGAAGCGGAAAAATCATGAGACGATTGCTGAAATCCAGGGCACTCGGACTTCCTGACGGGGATTTGAGTACCATGGAGGAGTAGATAATTGGAAAATTGGGAAATGTGAAAATGTGGAAATGAAGCCAGCCCCTGAGCCGAAGGGGCATAGGTTAAAACAGGTTGCCGATCCCCGAGCGAAGCCGAGGGGTCGAAGGGCAACCTATTTCCATATTCCCATTTATTTTCCTAATTTCAAGCGACCAAGCAATCTTTAATCTTAATACTCCATGGCCAGACGTATTATCGGAATTCATGAGAAGCTTCCTATACTGGAGAGCCTTCCGCTTAGCATCCAGCATTTGACGGCAATGTTTGGGGCAACCATCCTCGTCCCCATCATATTGGGGATTGACCCTGCCATCGCATTGCTGATGAATGGAGTAGGCACACTGATTTACTCGTGGATAACCAAAGGAGGCATCCCGGCCTACCTTGGATCCAGTTTTGCTTTTATTGCTCCAACATTATTGATTATCAGTACTTATGGAAGTTTTAGCAATGCGCAGGGTGGCTTTATCTTTTTTGGGTTCTTCTTTATCGCCATCTCTTATGTGGTGAAACAATGGGGCATCAAATGGATTGATGTAGTCATGCCTCCTGCCGTGATGGGTGCGGTAGTAGCCATCATCGGACTAGAATTGGCTCCGGTTGCGGCACAACAGTCGGGCCTTGCACCCGGGCCAACCGCCGTGGGACAAGTGGTTCAGGCCTATACACCAGCGCCAAATATGCTTATGGTTTCCATGTTTACCCTGTTTGTAGGGATAGCCGGCACCGTACTTTTTAAGGGTTTTTTGCAGATCATACCGATTCTTTTTGCCGTGATAGCTGGATATCTTCTGGCCTTTTTTATGGGGATGGTGGATACAACTGCTATTAGCAATGCTGCCTGGATCGCTCTTCCGAAATTCCACGCTCCCGTTTATAACCTGAGTGCCATCATCATCATCGCTCCGGCATGTATTGTCGTACTCGCCGAACATATCAGCCACCTGATTGTGACTGGTAAAATTACCGGAGAGGATTTGATGAAGAAGCCTGGTCTGCACCGTTCGCTTCTCGGTGATGGTATCAGCAATATGCTGTCGGGACTTACCGGTTCACCCCCGAATACGACTTACGGCGAGAACATTGGTGTGATGGCCGTCACAAGGGTCTATTCCGTATGGGTTATTCGTGGGGCTGCCCTGCTGGCCATTGCCTTTTCGTCCATTGGTAAGGTATCAGCGGCCATTTCCACCATTCCTACACCTGTCATGGGTGGAATCACGATTTTGCTCTACGGAGTAATTGCTGTCCAGGGTTTCAGAATGTTTGTGGAACAAAAAGTCGATTTCAGCAAGAACAGGAACATGGTTTTGGGTTCGATTACATTTGTAGTCGGGGTGAGCGGGGCAGCTATCAACATTGGTTCGGTACAACTCAAAGGGATGGCCTTTGCTGCCATCATTGGCGTTGTATTGTCGCTGATATTCTGGCTTTTGGATAAACTTGGAGTCATGAACAAGGACTCCTGATCATGAGTCTGGAAGAACAAAGAGTGCTTGATGCCTGTGTCGATTTTGTGAAGCAGGAGTTGGAGGATGGTGAAAAGGGGCACGACTGGTGGCATATCCAAAGGGTATGGCATACTGCAAGGATGATTGCTGCCACAGAGCCATCCGACCCATTTGTTGTAGAATTGGCCTCCTTGCTTCACGACATTGCCGATTCGAAGTTTCATGGAGGGGATGAGGAGATTGGTCCCAAAAAAGCCGAAATTTTTTTGAAATCCATGAATGTTCAGCCAGCTATCATTAAGCACGTTGTGAACATTATCCGCCACATCTCTTTCAAGGGAGGGAACCATAAATGTGATTTTGACTCTCCCGAGTTACAGGTTGTTCAGGATGCCGACCGGTTGGATGCCCTGGGCGCCATCGGTATCGCCAGGGCATTTCACTACGGAGGATTTAATAACAGGCTGCTCTATCATCCGGATATTCAACCCAACATGAAAATGACCAAAGAAGAGTACAAAAAAAGTAACGCCCCAACCATCAACCATTTCTACGAGAAATTGTTATTGTTAAAGGATCGGATGAATACCCCTACCGGGAAGGCCCTTGCAGAAAGGAGGCACACGTTTATGGAACAATTTTTGACAGAGTTTCATAACGAATGGTGGGAATAATGTAAAAATTGGGAAATGTGAAAATGTGGAAATGCACCAGGTCCCTGAGCGCAATCGTAGGGTCGAATTTATTTCTTTAAGTTGTGAAACTTCTTGATCCGAATTATAGTTAAATTGAGATAAAAAAACAACATGATAGCGGCGAAATTTAAAATGTTCAAAATGACTGGAAGAATAATCATAATATCCACCGTTTTATTTTGTGCAGGATCTGCATTTGGTCAGGATCCGGCGAAGAAAGACTCCGTTTCGACCATCCCTGCCGAGGTGATGACCGTGATCAAAGCCTCCTGCATGCCCTGCCATTCAAACGAAGGACGGGATAAACCGAAAGCCAAGGTGAATTTCTCCGTTTGGGAACAATACAGCCCCATGGAAAAGACGATGCTTGCAGGCTCTATTCTGGACGAAGTAAAGAAAAAAGAGATGCCACCCAAACGTTTTTTGGAATCCCATCCAGACGCCGCTTTAACAGAAGCCCAGATCAATCAGATCGTTCAATGGTGCGATTCTTTAAAAGCCAAACCGTAATGTAACTTTTCCCTTTTCATGTCGAAACCCTCCAACAAGGAGATCTGGCAGATCTCCGGACCCATCATGCTAAGTTTGCTGGCGCAGAACATCGTTGGCGTCACAGATACTGCTTTTCTGGGAAGGGTTGGGGAGGTTGAGCTTGGCGCCTCTGCCATTGGAGGTGTATTTTACCTGATCCTCTTCATGGTGGGGTTCGGGTTCACGACGGGGGTACAGATTCTGGTGGCACGTCGTTACGGTGAAAAAAATTATGCGGCCATAGGGCCAATTTTTGACAATAGCTTCTATTTCGTAGGGCTTTTCTCGCTGTTAATGACAGTAGCTGTTTACTTTTTTGGCAGCTATTTTCTGCGGTTGGCCCTAACTTCCGATCCTATTTACGAGGCAAGTTCGACCTTCTTAAAATACAGGATACTTGGTCTCTTTTTTGCCATGTCCGCCATGCTCTTTCGTTCGTTTTATACAGGAATTTCCTTTACAAAATACCTCAGTATCAGCGCAGGTATCATGGCAATTCTCAATATTATTCTGGATTATCTGCTAATCTTTGGCCATGCAGGATTTCCCAAAATGGGGATACAAGGTGCGGGCATTGCCTCATCCATCTCAGAGGGTTGTGCACTACTCTTTTTCATTTGGATCACCGCCGGAAACAGCAAATTGAAGCAATATCACCTATTTCGTCTGGTAAAGCCTGACCTGGCCATTGTAAAAAAGACCCTGAGCATTTCAGTCTTTATCATGTTGCAGTTTGTGCTCTCGTTTGGCAGCTGGTTCGTTTTTTTCATGCTGGTAGAGAAGATGGGCGAACGTCCCCTGGCTGTGTCGAACATTATCCGTTCCATCTACATCTTTTTCATGATACCCGGATGGGCCCTGTGCACGGTGGCAAGCTCCCTGGTAAGCGCTGCCATAGGGGAGGGGAAACCCGAAAGCGTAATGCCTATCATTTATAAAATTTTGAAAGTAAGCTTTCTGGCTGTTTCCGGTATCGTATTGGTTGCCCTCTTATTCCCTAAATTTATCATCTCTATCTATACCAATAATTTAGCTTTGCTGGGAGCAACCGTTCCTTCATTTTACATCATCATGGGAGCGCTCACCATCTTCTCTGTGATGAGCATTCTTTTCAACGGGGTGCTCGGAACTGCCAATACCCGCATCTCGCTGGTTATTGAGGCAATCACTTTATCGGCCTATCTGGGGTTTACCTGGCTGATCGCGGTTCATCTGAAATTGACCATCGAGTGGGTGTGGGTGGCTGAATATGTCTATTTTATCCTTATCGGGTTCCTCTCACTCTGGTACCTGAAGAAAGGCAATTGGCGGGCAAAAAGAATTTGATTTATTTTCGCATTTTCCAATATTACCACCCTTCCGTCCGAAATAATCCGTTGTGCATTAGCTTGATGCTACCGCGGACGGCCCATCATTCATCATTCCTACCCCGGGGTGTCGCTCCTTCGTCGCTTTACCCCGGGCTACAATATTGGTCATCCCTCACGGGATTACAAAATATCGTGGTTGAACTCATCTTTTCTTCTCATTTTTTTTACATTATCAAATCGGCTAATCATCACCCTTCGGCTTCGCTCAGGGACCGGTGGTCTATTTTAACCTATGCCCCTTCGACTACGCTCAGGGGTTGGCTTAATTTTCACATTTCCAAATTTTCCAATTTCCACATTCTCAAATCATCTCATCAGCACATCATCACATCAGCACATCCTCACATTAGGCTTTTGCTTTGTGTTTTATCAACAGCCTCAGCGCCTGATCATAGGTAATGTATTTCCAGGTCCAGTCGAGCAGGATGAAAAGCTTGTTTTTAACCCCGATGATCGACAGAAGGTGCACAATCGACCAGAGCATCCAGGCTACGTAACCTGTAAATTTTCCAAAGGGCAGGTCAGCGACGGCGAGATGACGGCCAACTGTTGCCATGGAACCCTTGTCGTGGTAATGAAACTGTTTCATTGGTTTGTTTTTACCCATTCGCCTGATATTGCCGGATAGTAAACTGGCTTGTTGCAGAGCCACTTGTGCAACCTGGGGATGTCCATTGGGGTAAGCCTCTTCCGTCATAAGACTATTGTCGCCTATGGCAAAGATGTTTTGATACCCTTCCACCTGGCTGAACCTGTTGGCCACCAGTCTGTTGTTCCGTCCGTAGGACTGGTCGGATATGCCTTCAATTCGTCCTGAGGTAACGCCGGCTGCCCAAATTACATTTTTGACATTGATCGATTCATTGTTGGGAAGAGATAGGACCCTGTCGTCGTAATTCAGAACGGCTGTACCAGTCCTGACTTCGACACCCAGCTCTTCGAGGTATTTTTTCGCGGTAACAGAAGCTTCCTGCGACATTCCGGCCAATAATCGGGGCGACGCTTCGAACAGCATGATCTTCATGTTGTTCATGTCAAGTTCAGGATAATCCTTCGGCAAGACATACTTCTTCATCTCAGCTACTGCGCCGGCAAGTTCGACACCCGTAGGACCGCCGCCAATGATGGCAACATTCAAATAGGTACTTATACCTTCCTTTGTGGCTTTGTTAAGGGATTTTTCGAAATTTCTCAGAATTCTGTTCCGGATGAAAAGGGCATCGGGAGCGGATTTCATCTGCATGGAGTTCTTTTCGATTGCTACATTCCCAAAGAAATTGGTCTTGGCGCCGGTTGCCAAAATGAGGAAATCATAACTCAAAACGCCAATGTCTGTTGATATTTCATTGATATCCGGATGAACTGCCTCCAACTCCGCCATTCGAAAATGGATATGGGTGTTCTGAAGTACTTTGCGAAGCGGAAAGGAGATGGCGCTTGGTTCCAACCCCGACATGGCCACCTGGTACAACAGCGGTTGAAACAAATGATAGTTGTTCCGGTCGATCAAAACAATTTGGTAATTGAGCTTGCGCAGTTTCAGCGCCAGTTTCAATCCTCCAAAACCACCACCTACAATAACGATTCGTTTGGTTTCCGGTTCAGGAATGTATAAAATTTTGGTATTTACAGACATGCAAGTGTTGTTAATGATTCATTTTCAATATTGATCCAATTATTTACTTAGGGTCCTTCGTGTAATCCTTTGTTACCTTTCCCGAAAAATCGGGACAAGTTGTGGTTAGATTTTAAAGGTTTTACCACGAAGGTCGCAAAGGGAAGCACAAAGGATTACACGAAGGATGCACAAAAAAAAATTAATTAACTAAGTATCAGATACTATATTATTTGAAACGAAAATAAAATCCGAAAGTTTTCCTGGTAAGTTAAGAAAATGTAATCAAATCCACATTCCAACCATAATTGATCTGGATTAAAGTTATATTTTGTTAATTATTGATTATGAACGATGTTTGTAATCTTCTAAGTTCTAATTTTGTAATAAACGGGAAATAATTAGTACCTATTGTGAACTATGTGTCTATTGTCGTGATAACTATTTTATTTCCGGTTACCACTACGAAAAATGATTGATGAATAGTTAGAAATTTAAATCGATACAGTTATGAAGACGAAGTTGATTGTTTTTTTATTCGCAGCAGCCATCCTTGGTTCTTGTGTCAGTTCCAAGAAATTCAAGGGTTCCCAAGCCCAGTTGGCCCAGCAAAAATCAGTAATAGCCAAAACCCAGCAGGATCTTTCGGGTTGTGAAGGTGAAAAGAGAAAATTGGAGACGAAAATCCTGGATCTTCAGTCACAATTGGCAATTTTAAAGGATCAAAACACTTTCTTTAAAGAGAACAATACCCAGGCACTGAAACAATTGGAAAACCTTTCGGTTATTTCGAGTTCACAGGCAGAGAGTATCAAGAAATCGATGGAAAACATGGGTGTCAAAGACCACATGATCTATAGCCTGCAATCTTCCCTTACACAACGCGATTCTTTGAACATGGCGCTGGTAATGAACCTCAAAGGAGCCATTGGCAACCTCGATGATAAGGACATCAACATAAAAGTCGACAAAGGTGTCGTCTACATCGATATCTCCGACAAGATGCTCTTCCAGAGCGGAAGCTACAACATCACAGCTAGGGCCAGCGAAATACTTGGCAAAGTGGCTACCGTACTGAAAAATCAGAAAGACATTGAATTTATGGTAGAAGGGCATACGGACAATGTTCCGTTTAGCAGAGGCGACCTTATAGACAACTGGGACCTCAGTGTAAAAAGGGCCACAGCTGTTGTCAGGGTACTGCAAAACAAATATGGATTGAGTCCATCCATGATGACTGCCGCCGGACGAAGCGAATACCAACCACTGGGCGCCAACGATACGTCAGAGGGGAAAGCCGCCAATCGCCGTACCCGGATCGTGATCCTTCCACAGTTGGACCAGTTCTTTAAATTGCTGGAAAGACCGAGCAGGTAAGAAATTAAAAATTAAAGATTAAAAATGATGTGGCAATAAATCATTTGCGCCACTAATTAAAAACTGAGAAAAAAGGATGACCGGGTATACGGAACATCCTTTTTTCTATTTTGTCATCACAACAACTGCTATGTATTACTCACTCAATCTCAATAATTCGTAATCTGTAATCTGTAATCTGTAATCTTTAATTTGTAATTTTTAATTACTTAAGGCCGGTTGTATTTTTTAATGGAGTCCGGGATCAGCTTATTACCCTGGGTAGCAAAGTTGTTTTTGGCCTTGTAATTGGCAAACTGTTTTTGAAGCTGGTCGTTGAGGGCAGGATTGTTCTCCGGCTCGATGTTGAGGTCGGGGTAGACCTTGTAAAGCGTGGATCCGGAAATGAAATGATCCCCGCTGATGTAGTCGGTTAGCTCTCCTGTATTACGTTTCAATGGATATTCATTCAGGCTTCGGAAAGATGGATTGGTGTCAAGTCCATGACCGATCCAAGAGGTCACTGAAGGAAGTAAGTGATGAATCCGATCTTTCAGCAAGGCCAGTAACGATGGTGTCACATCGTAATGGGTCACGATAGAGCTGAAGGCCTCCGACTTTTTTAGCATAGGCGAATAAATGACAAGTGGCACATGGAACCGGTCAAGCTGCGTACTGATAGGGATTTCAGGCATCCTGTGGTCGCCCGTTAGGATGAAAATGGTATTTTCGAAGCTCTTCATATTGCCGATCTCCCGAAAGAAATACCTCAACGCATCGTCGAAATAGAGCATGGTTGCGAATTGTGGAACATACTGGCGGTTGTATTTTCTAAGCTCCTCTGTCAGGTGTTGCTCCTCCATCCGTTTTTCTACAAGATCGTTGTAATGCTGCTGGTCAGGTACCATAAATGGATTGTGCATGGAGAGGGTCAGCATCACATCAACCCTTTTTTCCGTCTCGCGCGACTTCAGGTCCGTCAGGTATTTTTTGAAAATATCGAAGTCTCCGTATCCCCACGAGTATCCGTTCTTGTCAGAGGGCAATTGCTTGTACTCCTTGCCAAAATCATGGATCCCAACGATTGTTGAAGTTCCCTGTCTTCTCATGAAGGGCTCCATGGCATCAAATTTTGTGTCACCGCCATAGTAGAAAGAAGAGGTATAACCAGCACTGTTGATCAGGAGGCTGATCAGGCTCAGGTGATCGGGCATTTTATCCCCCAGATCGGCAAACCCATTTTCCCCGAACGGGAGGGAGCCCAACATGGATGGAAGTACACTGAAGGTACGGCCCGAGGTGCTTAGGCAATTCTCCCAATAAAGACTTTTGGCCATAAGCGAGTCGAGGAACGGGGTAAAACTTCCGAGATAAGCGCCATCACCACTGTATGCCCTCCCAAGACTTTCGACCAAAATGAAAACGAACGACGGTGCGGTGGTTCCGGGTTTAAAATATGGCGCCAGCACATCCGGTGTAGTTTCCTTGTGAAGAAATGGATATTCCTGACTCAAATAGGTAAACGGATTTCCGGGCGATTCGGATTTCCCGGATTTCAGAACCAATGGATTGTCCAGATTGGATAACTGAATGCTATCAGCGGCTATATCTTCAGCAATCTGAGGTTTGCCATTTAGTTCAAAGTTGGATGATCCGTTTTTTTGCTTGTAATAACTCAACATGCTCCCACTGAAAAGATTGAACTTGTTGGCGGCAATGTTCATGCCGAACTCGTTTTTGTAATCGACCGGATCCGGATTATAGTTGCCAATTGGAAGTATGGAGAAAAGCAGTGAAAAGATGTAAAGTTTGATCACCAGCCGCGGCAGTTTAAAATAGTACCTTTTGTGGAAAAGGTACCAGGTAATCCCCAAAAAGATAAGGAGAGGGGCAAAGGTTGCAAAACTGAACTGGCCTGAAGCTCCAACGGTTTGTTTTATTTCAGCGGCTGAATAACCCAACAGGTCCGATCCTAGCGGGATTCTGGTGGTAGCGAAATATTGCAGCAACAAAATCTCTCCTGCCACCACCACTGCCGCGACAGACTCGAAAAAAATCCTGGCAGCCCTCATGTTAAAATGATCAGTGAGAAGAAATGGTATCAATAAAATTGCAGATAATCTGAGAGATAGCAATAGGTCAAACTTGGTTCCATACAACATTTCACTGGCGCTTCCGGCCGGGTAACCAGCTTTTTCGGAGATAAAAAGGATCTCGTAAAACCTTACCAGGATAATAAGGAGGGTCATTAGCAGACTCAGCGAGATGAACCGTTTGACAGACTGGCGAAGCAGGTATTGAAAGGGCGGTGTATGATCCATGGGCACTGAATTAAAAGAATCTTGTCACTCCTACATCAAAAGTATAATTCAAAACATACCCCAGGTTTGGAAACTCTTCGTTGGCCAGCGAGAAGCCTAGATTGGTTGTCCAGATTTTGTTGAAAAGGTGGTTGTATTCGACCCTCGCGGATTGCGACTTTAATTTCAGGTAGCTTGAATTTACATCCCCATACCGTCTGTCGTCTGGTGAAACTCCATAGCCCAGCCTCAAACCGATGTAATCTTCCGGGTCTGCAAAGTAACGCCGTGCCTGAATTGAACCCGAAACTGATGTGCCGGTGGAGGAGGGTGTCACGAACGACCTGAGTGAAATCCAGTAATTGCCAACATATTTACCAACCGTACCGGTAATCATGTAGGTATTGGAATTGGCGAAGAAGAGCGCCCGCATTCCCAGGGATCCCTCAAAAGCCTTGGGGAAGCTGTGGTACCACTCGGCCCCGGACCTTACTTTGGGAAAGATCGACAGATCCGAGTAACCCGCGTTGAGATAGAGATAATTGTTTTCACTGATATGGGGGTAGGCATCCATCTCATATTGAAAACCTTTAGATCCAAACCTGTCGGCCCAGTTGATCCGGCCGTAAATCAGGCCGATGGAAGTTTTTCGGCCATAGGAGAGTGCGGCCAGCTGCCATGGATCTTTGTTCGATTTTTTTTCAAACAGATCGTAGGAATAGGAGAGACGCACCCTGTTTTTCATCTGGTCGAGCCGGATTTCCAAGAGTTTTTTTCTGGCTTCGGCATTGGCCGGATTGATTTGCAACAATGATTCAAGCTGGCCGGCAGCTTGTTTGTAATCTCCCATTGCATTGAGGATTTTGGCTTTTTTAAGCATGAAATGTTCGTCCTTCGCATCTTTGGTCAAAGCAATGTCGCAATAGCGGATGGCATCGCCGTATTTGTTGTCCCAATACTGCACATCGGAAATGGCATCCAGGGCATCCCAGTGGGCCGGATAGCGCTTCAATACCTCTGCAATCACAACCCTGCTCGAATCATATTTCCCATCCCAGGCAAAGGTCCTGGCCATCAGAACGGCTACATCCGAATCGTATTCTTTGGCCAGGATGAGGCGGCAAACTTGACGTGCTTTCTCCCGTTCACCCTTGTATGCCAGATACTTGGCTTCCTGGTAAGTTTGCGCTTTGGCGATTATTCCAGTAAACACAAGAAGTACAAGGAGGGAAAATGTGAGAAAATGCTTTTGATAGTTCATGATAAAGGGTGGTAGACTATGGTTGGTGTTTGTCATTTGAAGGTGTGTTAAAATAATTGGCCTCAACTAGATAACTCAAATTTACCAAAATGGTTCAATTAAACTGCGAAAAAAAAACAGAATAAATAAAACGGTATTTTTATATTTGACCCCCAACCGGGCAATGCCATTAAGTTAAGAATATTGATTTAATATACCCTTGTGTCCTTTGTGAAGTCCGTTGTGTCCTTAGTGGTGAAATTTAAAGTTTAACCACTAAGGTCGCTAAGGAAAACACAAAGGAAACACTAAGCATTTCGTTAACTTAATGACACATTGCCCTGCCGGGATTTCGAAAACTATATTAATCAGTTTCTCAAACATGGTGAGAGACTCACTCAGTAAAGTTATTATGGTAGAGAGAATTAGAAAAATAGCAAACACCAGATACGGCATTCTTATGTGGATGCTGGTGGTATTTCTGGCGACAGCCTTTGTCAGCCGGACAGTATTGATGGGTTTCTCGTTTAGGGAAGTAGAGATGGGGATCTTTCCACTGTTGAGGATTTACCTCCTGGGCCTCTTTTTTGATCTGGTCGCTTTCTCCTATTTCATGATCCCGATCGTGCTGATCCTGACCTTTGTGACCGACCGGGCATTGAAAAAATGGTTTCTCTACCTCCTCTTTTTCGTCACCTTCTTTATCATCCTCTTCAATGGGGTTTCGGAATATTTTTTCTGGGAAGAGTTTGGCGTGCGGTACAACTTTATTGCCGTCGATTACCTGGTCTATACCACCGAGGTCCTGGGGAATATCAACCAATCCTACCCGATCCCCTTCCTGGTATCAGCCATTGTGGTATTAAACCTTGGGATTATCTATTTCCTGGTAAGGTACAAGAAGCTGGCTTCCATTGCCGAAAGCAAAAGCGCCCTTCGTACCCGGATGAAAATTGCCCCTTTCCTGCTGCTCCTGCCGCTGCTGGCCTATTTTACGGTCAACTACACCTGGGCAGAGAAGGGCAAAAACCGTTACAACAATGAGCTTTCCAAGAACGGCGTCTACTCTCTTTTTGCCGCCTTTTTCAGCAATGAACTGGATTATGAGACCTTTTATGCCAAAAGGGCCAACCCCGATAATTTTAAAGATTTGAACATCCTCCTGAAGAGCGCGAACAGCAGCGCCAAGGGAACCGATCAGTTTGATGTTACCAGGCTGATCTCCAATCCCGGTGAGGAGAAGAAATACAATGTCATTTTTATTACGGTCGAAAGCCTTAGCGGGGAGTTTCTCGAATACCTCGGCAGCAAAAAGGGCAAACTGACACCCCATCTGGATACGCTGGTCAACCATGCGCTCCTTTTCACCAACTTCTATGCCGTGGGTACCCGCACCATCTGGGGCCTCGAAGCCGTTGCCCTTTCCGCCCCTCCCAAACCCGGACAGAGCGTCATCAAGCGTGCCAACAATGAAAACATGTTCTCCATGGGACAGATTTTCAAACAAAAAGGGTATGCCCTCAAGTTTATCTACGGAGGGAACGGCTATTTCGACAACATGAATTCTTTCTACGAAAACAATGGCTATTCCACCATCGACAAAAACGATTTTACCAAAGGGGAGATCACTTTTGCCAATGCATGGGGCATGTGCGACCAGGACCTCCTGAATCGGGTATTGAAAGAGTCGGACAGCTCTTTTGCCAACGGGAAACCATTCCTTAACCTGGCCATGACCACCTCCAACCACCGTCCGTTTACCTATCCCGAGGGGATGGTGGATATCCCTTCCGGGAAAAACAGGGAGGGAGCGGTAAAATATTGCGACTATGCCATCGGCGAATTTATCAGGAAGGCCAGCCAGAAACCCTGGTTCGGCAATACGCTGATTGTGGTGATGGCCGACCATTGCGCGGGCAGCGCCGGACAAGCGGAATTGCCTTTTATGGATTACCGGATTCCGCTGATTATCTACAATCCCGGATTGGTGGCGCCTCAGAAAATAGACAAACTCTGCAGCCAGATCGATGTGGCCCCAACGCTTTTCGGTTTGCTCAACTGGAGTTACGAAAGCAAATTTTTCGGGAAAGACATCATCAAAATGGAACCGGCCGAGGAGCGCGCTTTTATTGCCAATTACCAGAAACTGGGATACATCAAAAATGACCGTCTGACCATTCTGAGTCCACAGGAGAAGGTAACCTATTACAAAATTGACCGCAATCAAGGAACTACTGAAGTGGCCCCCAAAGACCAGGGCTTGCTGAATGAGGCGATTACCTATTATCAATCCGCCAATTATGTTTACAAGAATAGGCTTAACAAATGGAATTGAGATGGGTATTGGTAGTCCATCAGCACCTAATCAATATAACCCGTAAATGAATAGCAAAATATTTCACGCAAAGGACGCAGAGAAAAACCACAAAAGAGCGCAAAGTTCAGTTCTGACTTTTTTGCGTCCTTTGCGTCTTCCTTTGCGTCCTTTGCGTGAAATATTAGAGTTACATAAGAGATCAGCTTTTAGGGCATGTATCTTTCTTTTTTTGCTGCTGCTGATCTCACCCATAGCCTTGCTTGCCGATGGCCGTCGTGATACTACGGTTGTGCTGAAAGACAAGAAGGGCGAACGAACCGTCAAAGCGCAGGTGTATGACCTGAACGCCACCAACCGGATGATTTTTTACAAGCCACGGCCTTTTGCCTTCGTCACCAATATACCTTCCGATTTTGCCGGACTCTACAAAACCACCGTCAAAAAGGAAAACCTGAAAAGTCTGGCGCTTCTGTTGGGAGGAACGGTTGCATTGGTTGCCTTCGATCAGCAGATTACAGATGCGGTCCACCATTTTGGAAATTATGTTGGTTTAGATCCTGCCCGCAATTTTAGCAGGGTCGAACTCAGGGTGGGGAAAGCGGCCATCCCGTTCATCGATCTCCCCGAAAACCTCAATTCCGGCTTTTATTTTATCGGGGAAGGGTGGCCCAGTATCCTGGTAGCCTCCAGTTTCCTGGGGTATGGGCTTACCACCAACGATTACCGTGCCCGGCAGACAGCCTCACAGCTGTTCGAGATGTTCTTTACGCTGGCCATAACGGTACAGACCATCAAGAGGATCACAGGCAGGGAGAGCCCGTTTCAGGCGACCCAGCCGGGCGGAGTCTGGCATCCCTTTACCAATCCAGCCAAATACCAGCGGGATGTCTCATATTACGATGCCATGCCATCCGGCCATTTTGCTACCGTGATGGCCACCATCACCATCATTGCCGGCAACTATCCCACCAACAAATGGGTAAAACCGATCGGCTACTCCCTCCTGGGATTGTGCGGTTTTGCCATGATCCACAACGGCGTTCACTGGGCGGGCGACTATCCCGTTGCCATTGCCATCGGCTATACCTGCGGCAAAATCGCCCTCGCACGCGGTCACCACACCGAAACCCGGAGCGGCGTAGCTGCCCTTTGGGGAAAGAATGCCTCGGTGATGCCTTTCACGTATGGGAACGGAGGGGTAGGGTTGAGTTACCGATGCGCTTTTTGAGGGTGTCTGAAGAAGGATTTACAGAAGTTGTCTGAAGCAGAATTTGCAGAATTGGAGAATGAACAGAATTAAATGACAATGTCTTCAAGTTGTGGATCCTTCCTCAACCGCACGAGGCCTTGGTTATTTACTGTCGGTTCCGATAATCAATACTGAGAACATTCTAAATTCTTCGGCAATTTGAATCGCAGTCTCAATTTCTGCTTTTGTCAATTTGATAATCTTGTTTGGATATCTTATTTGCACTCCAAAACCATTTAATGTAAAAGCCTTTTGGAACTTTGAATCTTCGACTTCAACCTTTTCGGAAAGGAGCTCCAATAAATAAATTAAATCATGTGAGCGCAAAAAATCGATTCCATAAGAAACTAACAATGCCTTTAAATATTTCTCAACAGCTTGTTGACAATGAAATGCTATTGTGTCAAAATAATCTGGCAGATGTAAATATATAATCTTAGCGGAACCTAAATCGTGGTCAGCTTTTTCGATCCATTCATTAATATTTTCAATCTGCCCGCTCATACAATATTTTTGAGTTTTTCATGGCAGAATTTAAAAAAGAATGATTGCGATCCTTCTCTAAGTTAAACTCAGATTTTGTATATATCAAAATATCCATTGGAATCATTGTGCCTCTCAACGACATTCTTATATCAAATCCTCGTTGGTGTATTGGAAGGTCTGTCTCTTGAACAATCAACAAGTCCAGATCGCTATCATGCTTGGGTATTCCATTTGCATAAGAACCAAATAAAATGATTTTCTCGGGATTGAACCTGGTTGCAATCCTTGAAACGATTTCGTTTATTTTATTTGAATCAATCATATCCTGAAAATATGATGCAAGTTAACAAAAATAGTAAGAAAGTCAACATACTCCGGATTTGTACGTGGTCGTGTCAGAGGGGTCAATAACCGGCAGGGATCATGATTTGTCAAACCTTATTTTCGAAGGCAACCTTAGTAGAAAACCGACTTACCGCCTGACCTAAACCTTATTACCTTATTTTCAATACCGGAACTGCAACATCATTGGGTTAATTCAAGATATAGCCATATAATAAGATAGCAGTATATTATCTTGTATATTCGATAATAAATGTATATATTTGTCGAATGTAAACGATAAATGTGAATGGAAAAAGAAACCGTAAAACTTTTAATTGCTGAATATCAAAAAATAGCAGTTGAGGTTTCATTTCGGAAACGTCCCTATATGATCGAGGACAATCTCAATTATGTGTTCGTTGGGTTGAGACGCGTTGGAAAATCATACCTGATGTTCCAGCAAATAGGTAATCTGTTGGATTCAGGTCATATGAAGGAGGAGATCCTATATTTTAACTTTGAAGATGACCGGATAGCATCCCTGTCCACCGAAGATCTGGACCGGATAAAAGTTTGCTACGAAGAGATGTTCGACTGCAAACCGATATTTTTTCTCGATGAAATACAAACAGTTGATCGTTGGGAAAAATTTGTCCGCAGACTTGCCGACACGGGTTATCGGGTATATGTAACCGGAAGCAATGCCAAAATGCTTAGCAGTGAAATAGCTACCACCCTGGGTGGAAGGTTCGTTGTTCAAAATGTTTATCCCTATTCGTTTCTGGAATATCTGGCTTCGCTAGGCATCGATCTGAGTAACAAAAACACAATTTATCGCTCTCGTGCTGAAATAGTAAAAGCCTACGAAATTTATTTTCATTTTGGCGGCTTGCCGGAGCTGACCCAGGTAACAGATAAACGCGCATGGTTAAGCAGCCTTTACCAAAAAATATTTTTTGGCGACTTAATAACCCGTTACCAGGTGCGCAACGACTTTGCATTGCGCGTGCTCATACGGAAATTGGCCGAAAGCGTTAAACAACCTACTTCATTTAACAGGTTGGCAAATGTTGTATCCTCTTCTGGAAAAAAAATCAGTACCGACACGGTGATTGATTATTTGGGCTATTTAAAGGAGTCGTGGCTGATTTTTCCGGTAGAAAATATTTGCGCGAAATTGGCAGAAAAGGAGGCAAATAAAAAATACTATTTTACCGACAATGGCATACTCAATCTTTTTCTGGTGGATCCTTTATCATCCTTGTTGGAGAACCAGGTTGCCATCCAGCTTCGGCGTTTGTACGGCGATGATATTTATTTCTACCATCAGGGCATTGAAGTGGATTTCTATGTCCTGAAGGAGCAAATGGCCGTGCAGGTATGTTATAGCATGCAGGATATGGAGACCAGGAAACGTGAAATAAATGCCCTTTTAAAAATGTCCAAAAGAATCGATGTGAAGAGATGGATGATCATCACCAAGGATGAAGAGGATACTATTTCTGAGCAAGGAATATATATTGAGGTGGTTCCCGCGTGGAAATGGCTGTGTTTGTCTTGAAACTAAAAAATAACAGACCATGCAAAAGATAACCATATCAGAAGAGTTGGCTGCCAAAGTACCGGGACTACAGTTGTCGTGCATCAGTTGCGATGTGGTGTATGAAGCGGTAAACACCCGGTTGTGGGCCGAAATCGAAGACAAGATCGCCAAAATTGCAGTTTCGGTTACCATCGACCAGATCAGCGGGATGCCTGCCATCGCTGCCTCGCGCAAGGCCTACAAAGCCTGCGGAAAGGACCCGGCCCGTTACCGGTTGTCGGCAGAAGCGCTGCTGCGCCGTGTGGTGAACCGCCACGAGTTGTACCAGGTCTGTAATGTGGTGGATGCCCTGAACCTGGTCTCCATTTCGTCGGGTTTTTCGATTGGCGGGTACGACAGCGAAAAAATTGTGGGGGAGGTGGTTTTTGGCATCGGTAACCCCGGCGAACCCTACACCGGCATTGGCCGCGGTGAATTAAACATCGAAGGAATGCCTGTTTTTCGCGATGCAGCAGGCGCTTTCGGCACACCAACCAGCGATTCCGAACGCACCTCGGTAACCGCCGCTACGCGCAGTTTTTTAATGGTGATCATCGATTTTGCTGGTACCGCCCTCCTCGACGAGGCCACCGTTCTGGCCCGTTCGCTGCTCGAAAAATATGCGCAAGGTGTCGGTTTGAGATTGAGAGAATTGGTTGACAGTGAAATGCGCTTTTAAAGATGTCTGTATATGCTGAATTGCTTTTGGCTCATGTCGCTCTCAACACTATCTTAAAAGGTTATGATGGGTTGGACGGACGAATAATTATCATCTTTAATTGCGGATCACTTCTGAAATTATAATCAAACTTCTGATTAAACGGCTATAAATTTGGGATTTCATATTTGTTTAATTTATAGCTTATTCTTTTGATATTAGTTCATTATAGAGACATGCTGACAATACAGTTGCAGTCTTATTATTTTGAAATGGAACAGGAGGAACATTATTTAACTCCAAACGGCCATTGACAATCGTTCCATAATTAACATATGTGACAATCAATATTTCGCCGTCCGACAAGACACAATAACATTTTGTTGCGTTTTCCGAAGTCCCTGTTTTGGCGTAATACACAAATCCTCTGGGTAATATGTTGTGCAAGGTCGAAGCTGTTCCTTCGTATATAGTTTCTTTCATTGCATCAGTTATTACATGAGTTTCGTTTGGATGATATACTCTTTTCCCATTTTTTAATGCGGGACATTCTGTTTTATTAGTAATAGGGTCAAAGATATTTTGCAGTGCATATAATTTAATGGCTTTGCCATCGTTTAACAATGTTTGATAAGCTTGTGTGATATCGATCAGTCTCATTTTTCTTGAACCCAGAGGGTAGTTTAAGGTTATCCATGTCTTGTCAGAAAAATTTAGATCGGGGTCGGGCGAAATATCCATCTTAACGAACCGGGCTTCAACTTTTTTATATAATTCAATAGGGTTAGTAACCTCAAGAATATTTACCATAGGAGCATTTGGGGAGTATTTTAAAATTTCAGGTACTCCCATAAATCGATACGACCAGTGGTTGTTAAAATTATGAGGGGTTCTTTTATGTTTTATTGGACCATCAAAGAGTTGAATATCTTCATTTTGATCCAAAATTAATTCCTGAAGTACAAATGGTTTTATCAGGCTTGCCATGGGTTGACCGTTCCCTAAGGTTACGAGGTCCGTGTTTCCTTTGCCGCCATAATGACCAATAATTTTGCCTGTCCCAACTTCAACAGCT
Source organism: Prolixibacteraceae bacterium (assembly GCA_023229575.1). Classification (GTDB taxonomy): domain Bacteria; phylum Bacteroidota; class Bacteroidia; order Bacteroidales; family Prolixibacteraceae; genus CAINVV01. The sequence goes on along the minus strand of JALNYZ010000031.1, from coordinate 5,384 downwards.
ATAGCAGCATAATATAGATCGAATTTCCCATTTTTTAAGAATGGCCGAAACTGATTCTCGAATTTTTTAACACCTACAACCATCATCTTTTGTTTTTCGTCGGTTAGTGAAGAGTAATAGGTTTTTTTGTCCTCAGACAAGGGGATTTGTTTCTTTAAAAATTCTCGAGTAGTGGTTGTGGTTGTAACAATTTTATTAGATACAGAAAAGTTCAGGTCAGATGCTTCTAAAAAATCTAATTCATTCAAAGAAATTAACCCTTCTTGTAAATGCTTGTTTGCATATTCCAGGAGTTCTGTCTTAATTTCAGCTTCGTGTTGCTCGATAGAATCATACCGAATTGCCGTTTTGGTTGAAGATAACCAATATTTGGAGCCCATAGTCAAGGTCCTCACTAGAAACAGGCATTGAAGGGGGTTAAGATCAGCAGGCACTTTTTTAAAAATTTGAAACGATGCGGCATATAATCCTCTGGTATTAATTCCCCCACAAAATGAAACAGTATTAATATAGTAATTGACAATATCATCAGGTGGGAGTTGAACAGATAATTGATAGGAACAAGTAGCCTCAGAAAATTTACGGGCAAGGTCGCGGGGTGTCCGGGCTGAGTTGGAATATGCCAGGTTTTTGATTAATTGATTGTTAATATTGGAAGTTCCTGCACCTCCTGAAAGCATACGAAAGCCACCAAAACTCAAACCATTCCAGTTGCTTAAGTGAGGCACAAAGGAGCGCTGAAGAGAGAACGATCGGTCTTCTTGTCTGTAAAGCTGATTCAAGAAGATTGTATCAATATCGTTTTTGGAAGAGACTGGAATACAACGATTCCCTTCATAAGGTTCAATAAACAAAGGGTCTCCTTTTGGATCAAGAACTGCATTAACCATATCTGGATTCTGGTAATGCAATGGTTTGGGCTTAATTGAAAGGAGGACAAAAACCAACATCACTAAAATTAAGGCGGGCAAAATGGCATGGGTTATTCCTTTTATGGTAGAAAACCAATAGGAAATGAATACAACCGACTTGGAAAGGTCGGGCTTATTTCTTGCTGTCATAAAGGATACTCCCAGGCTCAACACATATAAAAGTGTGTGGATAAGCAATAAAAAGACACCTCCTATAAAGAATAGTGATAACCCAAAAACGAACAATCTGAATTTTGTTATTAAAAGGAAAGAGCCTGATATTAAGGCACACAGTAAAAGAAAGAAATTGATTGGTTTATTCATCGAATGCTTAACAGGTTGGGTCGTGTTATCAATCTCTTCCATGATAACAACAGCCAAAAGATCAATGGTTTTCTTAAAGATAATGGTAAATATTCCCCAAAACAGAACTAGGTTTAGGATCATTACCAAAACTAATTTCCACCAGGGTTGCAAAAATTGCTGGCCTAAAAACAAGGGGAAATTGAGTACCAATGCATTAAGGTAAACTACAATTAAACAAAAAATGGGATTGAAAAGGACACTGCGAACAACGGGGTTTATGTGGAAATAGGTTAATAATGTCTTTTTATACATATCATAATACAAAAGTAGGCGAAGATGAGAAATCGCCAGAAAAAAAGAAACTAAGGCCAGTTTTGAAGCATAAAGATAAGCCAGGTTGGTTATAGTAATTATTGGATCAATGAGTTGTGTTAAAGAAATAACCTGGAAGAAAATAAACACAAGAGTTGCACAAAACCCAAGGCCAACGTTATCTTTTTCAGAGTAAACTTGTTGATTATAAAAGATATTGATTGACCCTGTGAAAGTTCGGATTCCCCAAATCAAATAGCCAATACTTAGGAGTTCTGCTGCAGATGAGAAAAACAATCCTGCCATAATATTTGTTCCTGTTAATGAGTATCTTAATTCGTCGGGGAGGGCTACTGTATAAACGTTGCGTAAAACGGTGTAATAGGAGATTAAATCCGTCGTAAGTACATATGCTATAAGGCAAGAAAGAGCTTTGTAAAGGATGAAGGAGCTTCCGGCTACAACCAATACTACGAACCAGGTAATCACTAGTTCACCATAATCGTAGAACGGGACAATGGGAGCAGAAAAATTGGTTTTAAAATAGTGCTTTAGAAATTTGTAAAAGTCGGGGAAGAACCACCGCAACAAGGCAATGATACATAAAAATATCAGCCCTACGCCAACTGTAATTTTTAACAGAGCTTGCATAATGTAGGTTCAGCGATTAATTTTATTAGTTAAGTTATCAATAATTTGGACATTATCTATGCCCAAATTATGCAGAAGGTTCAGCCAAAACTCTCGGATTTTCTGGGAATCAACTTTGCCGTTAGTTTCTTTCTGGACCAAAATAAGACGAGGCATAAAACCCCTATCAAGTTTCTGCTTCAGATTGGCTTTAAGGTAGGGATCTATTTTGTCGACCACTGTTTTTATTTGGATTCTGGTAAAAGGAATTGATTTATAACAATTTACAATATTGGAATTTTCGACCAAATCACTGAAAACAATGTAGTAACACCGGTTTGAGTTATCACCCTCTAATATATCTTTAATTAGCACTTGGATAATGCTGGTATTGGTAATATTCTTTTTTGCAAAATTTTCAAATTCAACCAATTGTGTGTTTTTAAGTTGAATTAGCTTACCTGGGTTCAATTGCTTACGTTGAATCTGGTAAGCCAATTTTGCAGATGGGCCCGTAATGGAAGCGCTGGCAGATTGCAGAGCTCCAGTTCCGGCTATCTTCGTCCAATACATGGTCAAGGATTGACCGGGCTTAACTTCGCCAAAACCGGTTTCTTTCATGAACGACGAGAAATTATTTTGAACATCATCGCGGCATTCTGAGAACAGATCAATTGAAGTCACATCAACTTCCCAATGAATATCAACATCAGGATTGGTGTTTTGTCCATAACTGTAAAATGACAGGATTAAGAGGAAGAAAAGAATAAGTGTTTTCATAACGTTATTCTAAATGGTTAGACCGAAATATTTTTTAACATCTTCTTCATCTGCTGTTGCGAAGCTTACATGTGAATCCAGACCGCAGTATTCTTTTTCGAAGAGGTTGAGTATTTCCAAGAGGTGCTTCAAAGTATCGTTAAGAGAGTTTGTTGCCGATTGAAGTTTTTCTTTAGTACCTTTAAGATCATCTTCCATTTTGTCGATTTCACCTATTAAGGCCTCACTTCTCTGCTTGTGCGTTGATCCCAACATATTTTTTTCCTGGTTCGCTTTGGTCTGCTTTTCGATAATCCGTTGAAGACTTTGTACCGGAATATTTAGGACTTTTTCTGCTTCTTTTTCTTGATCGAAAACTGCTTTTTTACTAGAATGGGACAGTTCCGTGCTGACAGGCTTCTTATCATAGCCTACTTTCAGTAAAATCATAAAGATGATGACACAAAGAATTAGTTCACAGGGGAATGTCCGGTATAGCTCAATTTGCCATGGTGTTGCGGCAGACGTTTTTGTTGAAACTTCATCCCATACCATGTCCTGAGCCTGACCGATCGGCGAAATAATATTTAACAATGCTGAAGTAAAAATGGAACTTAATAATAAAAAAATGGAAACGATAAAGAATGACCTTTTGACAATCAAGGTCTTAGAATTAAAAGCAAAATCACTAAAAAAGACCAGGCCGATAATTGTAATGTTGCCAAATATACGCATCCAAACCTGGTCTTGGCTAAGGAATTCCCTTAAAGAGTAATAGCACACCAGATTAACGATAATTTCAATCAGGATTAGTAAACCCGCTAACGTCCAGTAGTTCTTTTTTTTGTTTTCGGGTGATTTGGTAGAACCAGATGTCGTTTTAATACCCCGTTTAATGTATTCATTCTCTAGTGAGCTTATTTCGTCTTCCTGGTCACTCATGCTATTCTGGAGCTTTAAAATTTCGCCATCAACTTTCGTTGAATTTGTTTTGAAATCTGTGTTAAGTATCCCTAAATTTTTGCGGTAAATTTCAATTTTGCTTTCAATCCTGTTCTTGGACTGAGAAAAGTCTTTGACGTCGACAGCATGATTTCTTAGTGTCTCGGCATCGCCCAGGATATCCAACTGTCCCGGGGTCCATTTATAGGTCCCAGTAGCGTCTTTATACGGTATGCGGCCTAAGATGAAGTCTTTTGAGGCCAGAATAAAAACTTTTTGTTGAACTTCAGTTTCCATAGCTAGAATTTAATAGGTGAGTTGATTAGCGAAAGTTCAAATTCGATCCGGCACATTAGTAAATCTAAGTCTAATTCTGAAAAAGCAGGGGTTGGCTTTTGAATCAAAGCTGGGGAGGTTCCATAAAGAGAGCTAGTAGTAGCGGAAACCGGCTTTGAAGTTGTCTCTACACGTCTCATTAGTTTTCGGTACTTTTCAGTCGGTGTTATCATGGCGGTAAATTTTTATGATTATTTTTACGAAATACAATTTAAAGTTAAGTGATTGAAATAATTCATCAATAAATTATTTTGACTTTTACTTGTTGAAAATCATCTACTTTATGTAATAATTTTAAGAATGGGAATTGCGTGATTATTCAAAAAACCAACACTAATAATTTGCAAGAAATTGCACAATAAGTGCAAGTAATTTCTAATTTAGAAGATGAAAAAAAAACTGCCAAATCATAACTTTAAACATTCTTAAAATGGGTAGAAAACCGAAAATGGGTGAACGATTAGAAACACATCATTTAAGTCAGAAACATAGAGAACTAATTCCAAAGTTGTTGCATCTAAGAAAAGCTTGGACAAAGGAGTCCCCGAGTCAAATCCTTGAAAAAATTAAGAATAAATACAATGTAAAGATTACAGACAGTGAGGTAGTATCAACCTTGGATTCTACCTTTAGTAGATTGGATGCTACCTCTAATGTCATTGATGGTGATTTAACAGAAGAGACGAAGAATGCCTGGGAAAACATGATCAAGGGAGAGCGTCAATTTTTATTAAATGAAATAGCTTCCGGCACTGCTGTTTATGAATCCTGGAAGTTCGATTATATGTCGGCAAAGAATTTGATTGAGGACATTTGTGATTCTGAAAATCCAACTCAATATTGTCTTTTTCTTAATACCCAACTCGATATCAATCAATTTTTTCTACCTCAAATTCATCTACACTTGGCTGTGCAAAAAAGTATTGAACAGAGGTTGAATCTTTCATGCATGGCTCAATGTTTAGCAGAACGGGATAAAAAAACTAAAAAGGCCAAAGTCAAAGCCTGTAGTGCATTTCATCCCAATTTCAAAAATTACAGGATATTATTCATTAACAATACTAGTGTTAAGTTAAATATATTATGACGTAATAAATGTTTTTTTGTACATTTGTAAAAACTATACAAATGATACATTACACGATTAAACTGACAAAGAATGAGGTAGAAGAACTCATGAATATTATC
>JALNYZ010000030.1 GCA_023229575.1 Prolixibacteraceae bacterium | reverse complement strand
GATTCTACTTCGATCTCTACCGAGTACGGAATCTCCTTATCGTAGAAAAGAAGAATCTTTTCGCGGATAATCTCCTGGGCAAAGAAACGCTCATTGCGATCGGTCAGTTCATCTTTCGGAAAATAGGGCAATCCCTCCGGAAGGTTAGCCAGAATACGTGCGAAGACATATTCGAGGTTAAACTTCTCCTTGGCCGAGATTGGAATTATTTCCGAATTAGGTACCAGCACTTTCCACTGTTCCACGAGCTTAATCAATGCGGGTTGGTCGGTCAGATCGATCTTGTTGATCAAAATCATGACCGGTACTTCCGCCGTCTTCAATTTATCTAGGTATTCTATGTTTTTGTCGATGCTTTCCACCATGTCAGTGACGTAAAGCAAAACATCGGCATCGCTCAAGGCGGTGTCAACCGTTTTAAGCATGCTCTCCTGAAGCTTGTAGACAGGTTTTAAAATTCCGGGCGTATCAGAGTAAACGATCTGGAAATCCTCTCCATTGACAATTCCTTTGATGCGGTGACGGGTGGTCTGCATTTTCGATGTGATAATCGAAAGCTTCTCCCCCACCATGGCGTTCATCAAGGTCGACTTGCCTACGTTTGGATTACCTATAATATTTACAAATCCTGACTTATGTCCCATTATTCCTGCTGATTGTCTGAAAATCTGCGCAAAGGTAATATTTTTTGGCGAATTATCGGGATATAACAGCTTCTGACTCTTGCAGGGTGCGAATCTGCTTGTAATTTAAGGTTTTTTCACTTACCCGGATGCCGCAACATCAAGTTGCTGTGATACTTTGAGTTCCTTTGTGTTATCCTTTGCGACCTTTGTGGTAAAATTCAATACTTAACCACAATCCCGCATGTGCGGGACAAAGGATAACACGATGGACACAAAGGGATACCCATTCGAATCAGAATCCTTTCATCGTAATATTAGACTCCTCTGGTTTTTCCTTTGCCGGAAGAGGGTGGCGGCGTACCTCTCCTGTTTCTGATTTCAAGGCTCTCCACATACAAATCCTCTACCTTCTTCCTGGCCCAGGGAGTCTTGCGAAGAAAAACCAGGCTGGATTTGACTGACGGGTCGTTGGCAAAACAGTTGATCCGGATCAGGTATGCCAGCTGTGGCCAGCCGTAAAAATCGACAAGTTCGGTCAGGATCAACTCCAGGGTTTTACCGTGGAGGGGGTTGTTGGGTTGTGTCGCGTTCATGAATTATAAGTTTTTTTCTCTTTCCGCAGAAACAAACATCGTTATCGAAGTATAGAATACCACCATGCAAACCATCCATTTGATCAACTCTACCGGTAGTTCTTTGACAACATAAGCCGCCAGAAAAACGCCCAGTACACCGGCAATGGTCAATGCCAGTGAAACTTTACGGTCATACACATGCTCCTTGATAAACCGGGATGAACCGGCTACCATCAGCATAGCCGTCGCCGTCATCATGATCGGGAAAGCCGTTTTCGGATCCATCCCGAAGGTAAACACCATGGCCATGCAGGGTGCATAAAATCCTATACCTATCGTCTGTAGCGCACCAAAAATAAATGACATCACAATCACTATGGCAAGCTTCCATCCCGCCAGTCCGATGGCATTTCCACCCAACGGCAGGAGATTCAACAGCCCGGCCAGGATAAAAAGCGATACGACAATCAGGCCAATCCCCATTCCAAGCCGGATCTTCCTGCGCGACATTTTCACGACTATGCCGGCACCAAGAACGGCACCCACCGGCGCAGCAACCGACAAGGAAACCAATGTAACAGGATCAACAGGAACGACTTTCATAAATATAAATGCCTGCGTTACAGTAGCAAATGTATTCCCAACATTCATCGTGCCGGGTATCAGACGGTCGTCGACCAGTTTGAAGATTTTAAAAATGGCCGTCTGTTGAGCAAAACTCCCAATCCCAAGTGTATCTAAAAAGTTGGTAATGAAACCTGTACCCAGAAGTCCGGACCAGGGCTTATCAGAAAAGGACTTCCGGTGTGTCAGAGCATCCTTCAGATAATAAGTGCCAAACAATCCGGTCATCATGCCGAGTACAACTTTCAGAAAAATTACCATGCCAAATTGTTAGGAATTATAACTCCATCTTACCAGGAAGGTTGATCCCCTGGATTTTGATCACCGGTTGATCGCCTGCTAAATCTTTCAAATGGTATTTAATGACTACAATTTTGGTTTCACCCGGCAGGAGCGAAATGTAATTGTCGCTCAGAAACTGGGGCAAAACCGGCGCACCTGCAGCCTTTTTCTCCAATACAATTTCGGTGAAGAATGAGATCGCTTTCGCCGGATTCTTCAACATCAATGTTATCTTCCCCTCCTCCCCTTCGGTGGTTTCAACCTTCATCACCTCAGGTTTCACAGGCGTCATCGCGTTGATCTTCGTAAAATCTGCAAACTCCTTTTGCGGTGTATAAAACCAAAGATATTTGTCCCAGGACATTTGATCGGGCTGCGTCGAAATCCAGTAGAAATTATCCGCAACAACATCCCCGGAAGGTTTTTTCAGCTTCAGGCCCAGAAAATAGACCTCACGATCGCCTTTGAGCGCAGGCAGTTCGCTTAGGAATTTTGATTGATTTTCAAGCGCGGAAACTTTAATGGATTTCTCAAATATCCTCTCCGACTGAAGGTTCCAAAGAGAAATTTCCGCATCGAAATTCTCTATGGCACCCACCCCATCGTTGCTGACATAGATCTTTTTGTCGAAGTAGTTATAAATCAAATTCAATGGCGCACATGCTTTTTTGGTTCCATACAGCGCACCTGTCGGCATCAGTGAGTAGTCGTACAACTGCCAGTAGAACTCCGGCCAGGGCGAATTGAGCATCCACTGGACCACGCCGGTTGAGACAGGCTTGTTCACCACAAATGCCTCGAACATGGGCCGGATCGCTTCGTAATTCATCAGTTGCGATTTCAATGCCAGTTCCTCAAGATTATTTGGCTCTCCGTATCTTTTGTTCAATGCGGTGAGATATACCTTCACCGAACCAAAATCTTTTCTTCCTGAGTGCCAGTCCCATTGATCGTTCAGCGGAGGCCAAAGCTTTTCTGCGGGCATCATCTGTTTGATGCACCAGATCGGCGGGATCTGCGGCCCGGGACCGGTTTCTGAATTGAACCCAAAAGCGCCGCCCGTTTTCTTGTCTTCATACCAGTAAACCGGAGGTACATATTCGTAAGGACCATTCATCTTCATCCCCGAAGGACCGGAAATTTTGCTGGTGAATTTACCCGATGAGATAAGAAGAGGCCTGGTGGTATCGATCTTTTTCAATACCTCAATGTATTTTGCTTCCAGTTCCGTTTTCGGATAGGCATCACTGCCGGTTGCCCAGGTGAGGATGGAGGGGTGGTTACGCAACCAGGTCACCTGATCTTTGAGGTACAGAGCTAGCAGATCCTGCTCTTTTGGAGTCAGTTTGACCCCGTTCTGCTCAACACCTTCGGCAATGGTTTGACTGGCATCACCCTCCACTACCTTCATTTCCAGGCCAAGGTAATCCGGCCACTCCCACTGGCAACTCCAACCAACCAGCATTAGGATGCCATTTTCGTCACATAGGTCAAAAATGTGGTGATTATTTCCCCAGATGCCTTCGAAACGGATCGAGTTCATGTTCATCTCTTTGACCATTCGAATCTGGGCCGCATCTTTTTCGGGCATGAAGCGAAGGAAAAGATCGTCGACCCAACCGCCACTTTTAATCAGTATCTCCCGGCCATTTACTTTATAACCGCGCACGGTATCTTTGGTGAGGTAGGTTTCAATTTTACGGATACCGAATCTTTTCGATTGTCGGTCGGCTACCTGAAATCCATCCTTCAGTTCCATCTTCAACTCATACATCTCTGGCTTGCCCAATCCGTTGGGCCACCAAAGACGGGGGTTTTCAACCTTCAGGTCAAATTTCACGGGTTGAGTCTCACCCGGATTGAGCGGGAAGGATGATTTAAATGAGATATTCTCAATATTTCCATTTATTTCTACTTGTTTCTTTTCTCCCGAGTAATTAGTTACATCAGCAGTAACCGCCAATGTCGCACTTTTCAAAGTCTTCAGATCCACATCCGGAGCTACGAAAATTCTGTCCATCGAGACCAATCCTGTTCTTTTGATGTGTACTTCACGGAAGATTCCCATATAATTATCCGGCGGCGTGGGGGCCCAATCGACAAATCCCATGTAAAAATCGCGTGGTTTGGGCGGAAATATTTCGATGGCCAGGAGGTTGCCTTTGGCCCTGGCCTGTTTGGAGATATTGAGATCAAACTGGCGAAAAGCGCCGTAAATAGAGTCCTGTGAGGCAATTTTCGATCCGTTCAGCCAGATATTGGCGCGGTAGTTGATTCCGTCCAGCAACAGCCTCGCCACTTCGTGGTTTGCATTGTACCCATACAAATCGAATGTGGTACGAAACCACCATGGGTCCTGAAAATCCGTTGTGGGAATACTTTCCAGATTTTTCCCGAAGAATGGATCTTTGATGACATCGGCCTCAACCAGCGCTCCCATCACGGTAGCGGGTACTTTTGTTTTGATCCATTGTGACCGGTCAAAATCGTTGGAATTAGTCAAGGCAACTCCGTCCAGCATTGTTTTTTTGGATGAGATGATGGACCAATTGTCAGAAAGCAGTTTTTCATCAACTTTGGCCGGTTTATGGCAGGACGTTACTGCATAGTATGACAGTATAACAAAAAATGGGAATAGTAACTTCATGGTAATCTATAGTGTAGTGATTGAATCGGAGCCAAAGGTAAGGATTCTCTAAAATCTATTGTGCTCTATTGTGGCTATTGTGGTTGCAATTATCCATTTTTTCACCACATAGGCACATAGAACACATTAGGCGTTTGTATGCGAATGAACAATTACCTCATCAACCTTTGTTTTGAGTCTATTGTGACCTATGTGTCTATTGTGGTTGCTTTTTTGAATACTTTTTTCACCACATAGGCACATAGGTCACATTAGAAACCCGGAGGAAATTGTGAGAAAAGCTCATTCACCATGGTTTTTTGTCCTTCCTTGAAAATATTGGTGCAATTAAAATTGATCAAAATACCTTTTGGTTTTTCCATTAGTTTCATGTAAGTCAACAATTGCGCTTCATGAACAGGTAAAATACCGTCAACTGCTTTAATTTCAACAACGATCATACTCTCCACTAACAAATCAAATCTAAGTTCGCAATCCAGGTACAATCCTCTAAAATAGAGTGGAACTCTTTGTTGAGAAACCAAATGCAATCCTTTCTCCAAAAGTAGGTGCCCCATGCATCTCTCATATATACTTTCAAGCAAACCAGGTCCCAACTCTTTGTGTACCTCAATTGCCGCACCAATGATTGTATGAGTCAACTCATTTACATATTTCTGTGTAATCACAATTTGGTTTTTAAAATCTATTGTGTCCTATGTGCCTATGTGGTGAAAAAAAGAATCAATATTGTATATGTACTAATATACAAAAAAATGCGGAAAAAAACTAATTTTGGAGCACTATTAACTACTATTGCAATCAGATACGGATTTCGCACTGGAATCTATGCTGAAAGGCCTTTAAAGGATCAACTATTATGGAATCTAACTCCGAACATTATTACATTGGTCTCGACATCGGTGGAACCAAATGCGCCGTTGTAATCGGTAACGCCCAATTTACCATTCTGCGAAAAATATTTTTTGAAACCCGCACCGATCAAAGGGGATATAACGAGATTCTCGATGAATTCAAATCTCACATCGATACTTTATTGCTCGAATTTCCAAGGGAAAAACTCAAAAGAATCGGCATCAGTTGCGGGGGGCCGCTCGACTCTGTCAAAGGTGAAATCTATTCCCCGCCAAACCTTCCGGGCTGGGACAATGTCCCGATCGTCAAAATATTTGAAGAGGCGTACGGGGTTCCGGCTGCTATCCAGAATGATGCCAATGCCTGCGCGCTGGCCGAATGGCTGATGGGGGCCGGCAAAGGGACACGCAACATGATCTTCCTGACTTTTGGTACCGGGATGGGCTCAGGACTTATCCTTAACGGCAACCTGTATGCCGGCACCAACGATCTGGGCGGCGAGGTTGGACACATGCGGCTGGCAGATTCCGGTCCGGTGGGCTTCGGAAAAGCAGGCTCGTTCGAAGGTTTTTGCTCCGGCGGCGGCATCGCCCAACTGGCAAAAACAGTCGTGCTCGAAAGGCTGGCCAACAACATCCCGGTAGGATTCTGTCCGGCACCCGAACTTGCCGATCACCTGGATGCAAAAACCGTTGCCATTGCTGCCAAAAAAGGTGATGAAACGGCCCTCGAAATCATCCGGATCTCAGGTGAATACCTGGGTCGTGGCCTGGCGATATTGGTGGATGTCCTTAATCCTCAATGCATCGTGATTGGCAGTATCTTTACCAGGAACGAAGATCTTTTCCGCCCGCATATCGACAGAATTCTGAAACAGGAGGCCATTCCGCTATCGATGAAAGTCTGCAAAATTGTGCCTGCAGCCCTCGGGGATACCATTGGCGATTATGCCGCGTTGTGTGTGGCGATCTATGAGAATAAATTTATCCTATAATGACAACACAATCTAGGTTGTTTTTAGTTGATCAGCTTTGCGAAAGATATCCATCTCTAACTACCGTGAAGACTGCTATCGAAGATGCATGCAACCAAATGATCGCCTGTTATGAAAATGGAGGGAAAATACTGGTTTGCGGTAATGGGGGAAGCTGTTCGGATTCCGACCATATCGTCGGTGAGCTGATGAAAAGTTTCGAAGTGAAAAGGCCTATCCCTATCAATTTACAGGATAAACTTGCAGCTATCGATCCCGAAAGGGGAAGCTACCTGGCAAGCCACCTGCAACAAGGGTTGTCTGCCATCTCCCTGACGGCCCATACAGCGCTGATCACAGCGGTTGCCAACGACATTGACGGAGAGGTGATTTTCGCCCAGCAGGTGATTGGTTACGGCCGGCCAAACGATATTCTTATTGGCATCAGCAGCTCCGGTAATTCACAGAATGTGCTGGATGCATGCATGGTAGCCAAAGCCATGAACCTGAAAGTGATCGGTTTGACCGGTGAAACCGGTGGAAAGATGAAAGAATATTGTGACATTCTGATCAATGTACCAGGAAGACGCACTTTCATGGTGCAGGAACTTCATCTACCTGTTTATCATGTGCTTTGTTTAGCGGTGGAACATCACTTCTTCGGGAAATAGGAATAAATTAAAAATTACAGATTAAAAATTACAGATTATGGCACCCTTAAATTTCAGATATTTTCATCGCCCTTCGACCCTTCGCCCTTCGCCCTTCGACAAGCTCAGGGACCGGTGTATCTTTTATTAAGAGAGTCGCCTAGACCCTTCGACAAGCTCAGTGTCTGTTAGCATTTCAAACATTTCAAACATTTCAAACATTTCAAACATTTCAAACATTTCAAACTAATTCAACTTTATAAACTTTTTCAAACTAAATAAACTCTTCCTCATGACATCAAAAAACGTCGGACTTCAAAAATTGCTTCCAGTATTCCTCTCTTTCGTGGTGATGGGATTTGTGGATATCATCGGTGTGGCGACCGGGTATGTTAAACAAGACTTTGGACTGACCGACTTCGTCGCGCAGTTTCTGCCAATGATGGTGTTGCTTTGGTTCTTTGTGCTATCTGTGCCGGTTGGTGTGTTGCAGGACAAGTATGGCAAACGCAACATGCTGAATATTGGGATGGTCATTCAGGCTTTCGGACTTGGATTGCCTTTTGTGCACTACTCATTCGGAATGATGTTGGCCTCATTTATTCTCCTGGGAATCGGTAATACGGTGATTCAGGTTTCAGCAAACCCTTTGTTGCAGGATGTTTCACCCGAAAAAAAACTTGCCAGCTATTTGAGTACTTCTCAATTTGTGAAGGCCATCATCTCCTTTTCCGGTCCACTGATTGCCACCTTCATGGCGAAATACATGGGCGACTGGAGATTGGTATTCGCCGTTTATGGCATCACCTCCCTTCTTGCAGCCCTGTGGCTCTCCATGACGCCAATAGTTGAGTCTAAACCGGATCGCAAACCGGCATCTTTTGCCTCCTGCTTCGGATTGCTTAAAAACAGGTTTGTGGCATTTATGGCGCTCTCCATCTTCCTGATCGTTGGAACGGAAGTGGCCATCAACACCAACATTGCCAACATTTTGATTGCCAAATACGGATTAACCATGGAGGCAGCGGCACTTGGAATCAGTATGTTTTTCTTCGGCGAAACCGTCTCCCGTTTCCTGGGGGCGATCATTCTGAACTGGATAAAACCTCAGCTCTTTCTGCTGCTTACCACACTGGTGGCGCTGGCAGGTATTCTCGGAGTCTTTTTGGCCCCGGTAAACATGTTCGCCTATGTTTCGATCGTTGTCATCGGACTTGGCATCGGAAACATGTTTCCCATTATCTTCTCCCTCGCGCTGGCCCAAATGCCTACCCGTGCCAACGAAATCTCCGGATTGCTGATCATGGCTGTTTCGGGTGGCGCCTTTATCCCGCTGGTAATGGGTTATGTAAGCACCGCGTTCGGTCCGCTGGTAAGCCTTGCCGTTATCGGATGCTGCATGCTTTACATTCTTTGGGTCTCATTTTTCGTCCGGAAGAGCTGATCTTTAAGTTCACGCAAAGGACGCTAAGTAAGACGCAGAGAACGCTAAGTATCGAATGACGAAATTTTTCTTTGCGCTCTTTGCGAAACCTTTGCGCCCTTTGCGTGAACCTTTTTCATTTCAACTATTTCAACTATTAAACTATCCTGATGAATCAATTGATGCGAACTACTATTATCTCGATTCTGATTTCTTTCTTTGGACAGGGTTTAAATGCGCAATCAACTATCAGTGTATTGCCTAAACCCGGTTTCGAAAAGAGAATTCAAAACGCTGTGAATGCCATCCGCTTAATCGATACGCACGAACATCTGATGAGCGAAACTGAGGCCCTTGCCAGTCCGGCAGACTTTAGCACGCTGTTTACCAATTACCAGCAGTCGGATCTTATTTCTTCCGGAATGGCTCCGGATAAAGCATACAGTACCCTGAAAGGTAAGGACAAAGGGGTAGATGAAAAATGGTCGGCTACCAAAGATGGCTGGGCAAATATGCGGACCACTGCGTATGGAAGATCCGTCCTGATTGCTGCCAGAGATCTCTACGGGATAGCCGATCTGAACGAACTGACCTACGGCGAACTATCCAAACGCATCCGCGAAGCCCATAAAAAAGGTTATTATGAAACCATCCTGAAGCAGAAGGCCAAAATCGATGCCTGCCTGATCATGGAGTACAACACCACCAATCCGAGAGATGTGGTGAACGAAGGAAATTGCAACTTCAGGAGATTTTTCGTCTATGACAAGTACTGCAGCTTTTTCGGCTACAACAAGATGCGGACAAGGCTGAGCAATTATGGCATTGAATTCTCCACGCTCCCACAACTAGAATCACTGATTGATACTGTATTTGCACAGGATGTCAAAAAGGGCATCCAGGGAGCGAAGTTTGGTGTTGCTTACTACCGCACCCTGAAATTTGATGATGTATCGCGTGAAAACGCGACTGCCGTATTTGAAAAGATGAAATCCAATCCCGATCACATTTACCTTTTTGAAGAGGCTAAACCTTTGCAGGATTTCATCTTCTTCAAACTTTTGAGCCTCTGCGAAAAGTACAAGCTCCCGGTCCAGATTCATACCGGACTTCAAACCGGAAGCGGCAACGAAATAACAAACGCCAATCCGACCGGACTGGCCAAAGCGTTCTTCAAATTTCCGGGAGTGAAATTTTGTCTGCTTCATGCCGGTTATCCTTATGGAGGTGAGATGGCCACATTGGCCAAAAACTTTCCAAATGTGTACATCGACATGGCCTGGTCAGCTCTGATTTCGCCAGCTTATACCCGTCGGTACCTGCAGGAGTTTATTGAAACCGTACCCAACAATAAAATCATGGCTTATGGAGGTGATAGCCAGACAGTAGAAGGCGCCTACGGAGCATCGGTGTTGGCGCGCGAAACCGTGGCATCGACCCTTATCCAAATGGTAAAAGAGGCATATCTGACCGAATCAGAGGCATTGGATGTGGCGAAAAAAATCCTTCGGGAAAACGCCATTAATATTTATAATCTTAAGCCTATGTCGCATAATTAACTGTACAACATTGAATTTTAAACTATTACTATTAACAGATGAAAAAAAATCACACACTTCTTCTTGCATTATTCCTTTTTTCGGGATATGCGAATTCTCAGGAAAAGCTGAAATCGAATGGCGAGTTACCCATCCTTGCCTGGTACAGTATTCCAGCCAGTGAAACCAGTGTTGCCCGTTACCAGGAGCTAAAAGAGGCAGGGATAACCCATTCCCTCAGTTTTTTCCCTAATGCCGATGATTTGCAAAAAGCGCTTGATGCTGCAGCCAAAGTTGGAATCAAAATGGTAGTTTCTTGTCCTGAACTTAAAAAAGAGCCTGAGAAAACAGTCAAACGACTGATGAACCATCCGGCTGTGGCCGGCTACCATCTGATGGACGAACCAAATATTCGGCTCTATCCGGAGCTTGCTGCATGGGCGCAAAAGATTCAAACCGTTGATAAAAAGCATTTTTGCTATGTAAATCTCTTCCCAAATCACGCAGATTCGTCCCAGTTGGGGACCAAAAGCTATCTGGAGTATATCCAACAATACAACAAACAATTACCGGTACAATTTATGTCGTTTGATTACTATCCGGTATTAAAAGAAAGGCTTTCAAAAACGTGGTACCAGAATCTTGAGCAAATTTCGGATGAGGCCGGAAAGGCAGGGAAACCTTTCTGGGCGTTTGCCCTCACAACCAACTACGATGAAGATCACCTGACCCCACAATCGCTGGCTGCCATGCGGCTTCAGGTATACAGCGATTTAGCGTATGGCGCGCAGGGCATACAATATTTTACGTACTGGTCGGCTACATCGGTAAAGCCATCCGGCGAAGATCAACGCGGGGCGCCTATCACTGCAGCCGGGAAAAGAAGTGTTGTCTACGATAGGATAAAACAGATGAGCCAGGAGATCAAAGACCTTTCCTGGGTATTTTTGGGTGCAAAGGTTGTCAGTGTAAAACATACAGGCAAAGGAATGATTCCCCTAGGAACCAGTCGACTGATCCGTCTGCCAAAAGCCATCAGCGTGCTCGACACCAACGGGGCTCCGGCCTTGGTTTCGGTGCTGGAAAATGGTCCGAACAGCTTTGTGGTGATAGTTAACAAGAACCACCTGGCCTCTATCAATCTTACAGTTGCAGGTGACGAAACGCTTAAGAAAGTAATGAAAGATGGGACTATTGTTCCGGCCGGAGCTTACGAAAGCACTACAGAGCTTGATGCAGGGGATGCCTCCATATTTATGTTCCCTACTGCAAAAAAGTAAAGACTTAATCAAATACTCAAATGACAGGTAAAAAACTCAAATACATTCCGTTAAGATTGATCCTGGTAGTTGCCTTAACCGGCCAGATCATTACCTCATTTGCTCAAAAAAACCATGTTGATCTGGTGAACCCTTTCATTGGAACGGATTACCATGGGCACACCTTTCCCGGAGCTGCCCTTCCCGGAGGAATGGTTCAACTGGGTCCTGACACGGACATCAGCGGCTGGGACTGGTGTTCGGGATACCACTACAGCGACAAATCGATTATGGGATTCAGTCATCTGCACCGGAGTGGAATGGGCGCAGGCGACTGGGGCGATATCATGGTAATGGCAACTACCGGCACATTGAAAATCCAACCTGGCGCAAAAGACAAACCTGGAGAAGGATACAGGTCAAGGTTTTCGCATCAGGAAGAGCAGGCATCACCTGGTTATTATGCTGTTACCCTCAAAGATTACGCGATTAAAGTCGAATTGACAGTTTCGGAACGGGCCGGATACCACCGATATACCTTTCCAAAATCAGACGCTTCCCATATTTTGATAGACATGCAGCACGGCATTGGCGATAAATGCACAGATGCGCAGGTAAAAATCGTGAATGATACGGAAATTGAGGGACATCGCCTATCAAACGGATTTATTGACAATCAGAATGTCTACTTCTGTGCTAAATTTAACAGGCCTTTTCATTCGTCAGGAACCTGGAACCAAAAGAAGATTAAATCGGGCTCAAAGGAAGATTCCGGTCCACAGATTGGCGCTTATGTCGATTACGTTACTTCAGAAAACGAAACCATTGAAGTAAAAGTCGGGATCTCCTATACCAGCATTGCCCAGGCACGCTTGAACCTTGAAACAGAAATACCCGACTGGAATTTCGCAAGTGTCAGGGAAAAAGCAAAAACAAACTGGAACAGGGCTTTGAGCAAGATTGATGTTCAAATGGACCAAAAGAGTGATGAAGCTTACCGGAAAGACAAGTTAACAACCTTTTATACAGCGCTCTACCACTCGCTCTTGTTCCCGGCAACTTTTGGCGATGTGGATGGGAAATACGTGGGTCTCGACGACAAAGTACACACGGCAAAGGGTTATACCTATCGCAGCGATTTTTCACTTTGGGATACCTTCAGGGCTGAAATGCCTCTGCTGACTTTGATAGAACCTGAAAGGAACAACGATGCCATCAATACCTGGATTGCACAGTACGAACAGGGTGGCTGGATGCCCACGCCACAGCAGTTTGGCAACAGTTATACCAACGACATGATCGGCGACCATCCGGTAGCTGCCATTCTTGATGCCTGGCAGAAGGGAATCCGTAATTTTGACCTGGCAAAAGCCTACGAAGCAGCCAGGAAAAATGCGATGGTTGCCCCTCCTGTTGACTGCCGTTCCGAAGGACGCACAGGTTTGGAATCCTACAAGAAGTTGGGATATGTTCCTTCTGAAGAGGTTAAAGAATCCGTATCCAAAACGTTGGAGTATGCATACAACGACTGGTGTGATGCCCTGTTGGCAAAAGCGCTCGCTAAAACCGACGACTACGAAATGTTTATGAAAAGAGCCGCTAACTACGAAAATATAATAGACATATCGACCGGATTTGCCCGGCCAAAAAGCAAGGACGGATCGTGGCTTTCGCCATTTGACCCTACTTTTGTCGGGCATGGCAAAGACCGTCATTATACCGAAGCAAATGCCTGGCAATACACCTGGTTTGTTCCTCATGATGTGAAGGGGCTTATTAACCTGGAAGGTGGACGTAAGCGGTTTGTAGAGAGACTGGACTCCCTTTTTACAATCAGTTCTGAGGTTAAAAGCGGCGTTTCGGATATTACCGGACTGATCGGGCAATATGCTCATGGCAATGAGCCAAGCCATCACACGGCATACCTTTTCAATTACGCTGGAACTCCTTGGAAAACACAAAATATCGTAAGGACCGTGGTTGACAGTTTGTACAACTCAGGGCCAGCGGGATTGTGCGGCAATGAGGACATGGGGCAAATGTCGGCCTGGTATGTGTTAAGCTCGATGGGTTTTTACCCGGTTGCACCCGGTCAGAATATCTTGTTAATCGGTAGCCCGGAATTCGAAAAGGTAATTCTGCATCTGGATACAACGATTAACAAAGCAAAAGAGTTCGTAATCGAAACAAAAAACAACTCCAAAGAAAACAAATACATTCAATCGGCCACTTTAAACGGTAAACCGATGAACAAATCGTGGTTTGACCATACCGAAATCAAAAACGGAAGCACATTGATCTTCCAAATGGGAGCCAAACCCAATAAAAATTGGGGAAGCGAGCCCATTAACGCCCCACCCTCCATGAGCAACAACTAATCACTCATATCTCATAACTCATAACTTATATCTCATAACTCAATTTTATATGAAGAAGCAAGAACTCCAAACATTATTAAAAGATATCAGTGCCGTCAAAATTGCCGTTCTAGGCGATTTCTGCTGTGATGCCTACTGGTTCATCGACGAAGCAATGAGCGAAATCTCCGTCGAAACGAACCAGGCTACCCGGCCTGTCAGACAACAGCGCTACTCGCTGGGTGGTGCCGGAAATGTAACCAACAACCTTGCGGCAATCGGTATCAAAGAGATCCGCGCTTTTGGCGTAATTGGCACCGATCCATTCGGGGCCGAGATGAAAAAAATTATGACGACAACTGGTATAGACCCCACTAACCTGCTGGTGCAGGAAGAGGAGTGGTACACCCATACCTATGCCAAACCCTACATTGATGATACAGAGCTCAATCGGGTCGACTTTGGCAACTACAACGTTTTATCGCAAGCTACTGCTGACAGGCTGATTGAAAGTCTCGTGAAGGCGGTTCCTGAGGTGGACCTAGTGATCATCAACCAGCAGGTGCCCTCCGGTATCCATACCGAATATTTCAGGAAGCGGTTGGTTGAGGTGATCCAAAAGTTTCCGAACAAAAACTTTATCGTCGATAGCCGCAATTTCAACGACTTCTATGATGGGGCCATCCGGAAGATGAACGATACAGAAGCTGCACGTCTTTGCGGCCTCAACAAGAAACCGGATGAAGTAGTACTCTATTCCGAGGTAGTCTCTTCAGCCAAAACATTGTTTGCAAAATTCGGCAAACCACTGTTTGTTACCCGTGGAAGCAAAGGTTCGTTGACCATTGATGTCAACGGCATCTCTGAAGTACCAGGGTTGATGATCATGTCAAAAGTAGACACCGTAGGCGCTGGTGACAGCTACCTGGCCGGTGCCGCAGGCGCATTGGCCGCAGGATATTCCATGCAGGAAGCGGCAGAACTGGGGGCACTGGTGGCTGGTGTGACTGTCCAGAAATTGTTTCAGTGCGGCACGGCCACTCCGGAAGAGATTCTGCACATTGGTGAAAACAATGATTTCATCTACCATCACGAACTGGCCGAGGAAATCCGCATGGCTAAATACCTGGGAGAAAGCGAAATTGAGATAGTCGATCAATCGCTGATGCACAAAGATGTCTGTCCAAAGTATGCCATTTTCGACCACGACGGGACCATATCCACCCTTCGCGAAGGTTGGGAAGAGATCATGAACCCGATGATGATCAAAGCCATATTGGGCAAAAACTACAAGGAGGCAGACGATACCTTGTACCACAAAGTGGAAGCCCGTGTAGCAGACTTCATCGACAAAACGACAGGTATCCAGACGCTGGTCCAGATGAAGGGGTTGATCGAACTGGTCAGGGAATTTGGATGTGTACCCGAGGAGGAGATCCTGGACATCTTCGGTTACAAGAAAATCTACAACGATGAATTGCTGTTGATGGTCAAGGAGCGGGAGAAAAAACTACAACGCGCCGAGCTCTCCCTCGAAGATTTTACCCTGAAAAATGCGGTCCCCTTCCTGACACGCCTATACCAGGCAGGTGTCAAACTCTACCTGGCCAGTGGTACCGATGAAGAGGATGTGAAGAGCGAAGCCAAAGCGCTTGGCTATGATTACCTCTTCGAAGGCAGAATTTACGGGGCAGTCGGCGACGTCAACAAGGAGGCGAAAAAGATCGTTCTGGATAAAATACTCGATTCCATCGGCACCACTGAATCAGGGCAGATCGTCACCTTCGGCGATGGTCCTGTGGAGATCCGCGAGACCCACAAACGCAACGGCCTTACTGTCGGATTGGCCAGCAACGAGCAACGCAGGTACGGCCTGAATGCCCACAAACGTACCCGCCTCATCAAAGCCGGCGCAGATATCATCATCTCCGATTTTTCGCAATTGGATCAGTTGCTGGAGTTGCTGGGAATAAATTAGAATTTCATTCATAAACAGCTAATCAACAGGTGATTATCTGAATATTTTTGTAAAACTGACGGTGTGACTCAGAGTCACACCGTCAGTTTTAATGGATATATCCCAGCCTCTTCAAATCATCGGTCCCTTTGGTTAAATAGGCCTTCCCATTGGCTATCACATAAAGATGGTCGCTGATACCGGTGATGTAGCGGTGCATATGATCCGTTATGACGATTCCCTTGTTATTCTTCTCCTCCAGCATAATGTCTTTTAACGCCTCAACATGCAGCGGCATGATGTGCGAGAAGGGCTCGTCGAGCATGCAGAATTTGGTTTTGGAGGCCAGGATAGCATAGATTTCAATGATTCTCCGCTCCCCGCCCGATAGTTTTCCCAATTCCATTTTGAAATACTTACCAAATTCCGGAAAATATGAAATGAATTGTCCGAAATCCAATCCAAAATCGGCAAATATTCTGCAAATCCTGAAATCACTTGGAATGAAATTGAATTGGGGCAGGTACCTGAACAATTGGGGATTGCGATAGCCGTCGAAAATGGCCCGGCCATCTATTCGAATGGATTTATCGTTGGTTTGAAGCACCCCGTATATGATGTTCAACAGGCAACTCTTGCCGCACCCGTTCCGGCCCAGGATGCAATTAATGAAGGATCAGCTGCTTAGAATACATACTTTAACATTTTACCGGGAAAGCTTAATTTTTGTGAACTGATGCCGACTCCATATACTTTGAACCGTTTCAGCAACGCAACAATTGGTAAGGACTGAACTACCGGGAAAGCAGACAATAATTTCCGGATTTTTTCACCACATAGGCACATAGAACACATTAGATGAAGGGAGGAACTCCGAGAGTAATACATTTCCTATTGCTTTTTTACCTATTGTGACCTACTGTGTCTATTGTGGTAAATAGTCTACCATTATTATCCTTTTTGCAGCAATTTATCAATCAAATATTGATTTTGATGGTTGAGGTAATAGCTTTGATTTGTTGAAGCGAAGCAGCATCTGACAATGATTGAGCTGCCGATGAATAAAGAATTGCATTTGTTTGGGCAAATAATTAACTTTGAAAATCTTCATTTTGTATTGTTTGCAAAGTAATTTATCGCGTGAAATACAAAAAATTGCATTTTAGCGGACATGCAGTCGTCCAAATGTTCAGGAGTGGAATTCAGGTCGAAGATATTGAAGAGGTTTTAGAATCAGGTAAACTGATAAAAGAATACCCTGAAGATAAGCCGCATGCAAGCTTTCTTATACTTGGTTTTATTAGTCATCGCCCTTTACATATTGTGGCTTCAACCGATAAACAAGGAAATTGCTTTATTATAACAGCGTATGAACCGGATGCGAAATTATGGAACGAAAATTTCACATCAAAAAAATAAACACCATGGAATGTGTAATTTGTAAGAACGGGACTACCCGTTTGGGCAAAGTAACTGTTACCCTTGAGCGTAGCGGAGCAATTATTGCGATTAAAGAGGTACCTGCTCAAGTTTGTAAAAATTGCGGAGAATATTTTCTGGATGCCGAAATGACAAAAGAAGTTCTGAAACGGGCTGAACAGGCAGTCAAAAAAGGTGTTGAGATTGAGGTAATTAAAATGGAGAAAGTTGCTTAGCTACAATTGTTTTGCCAATATGCAGCATTTGACAACTAAACCAATTCCCACGGTCGGATATGTCTGATCCCTTCATAATCTGAGAATTTGACATCATCAAGGGAAATAACAATTTTTTCGTGATTGTCCTTAATCATCAGCAGATTCCCGAATTCCCTTTCGATTGTTTTTTTTTCATTCAATAGGTAACAAACCTGAACATACAGGGTCTTGTCAGGTTTCTGTAAAACAAAATTTATTTCAATATCATTAAACACACCTACCATAACCTTGTATCCCATGCGCCTAAGTTGCATATAAACAAAATTTTCAAGATTATAGCCAATATCTGAGGGATAATTTCCCATCAGGTAATTTTTAAACGACAAATCGTTCAGGTAATATTTACATTCGCCTCCAAGTAGCTGTTTCCCACGCAGATTGAAACGTTCTGCCTGATGGATGATAAAGGTGTCTTTCAGGAACCCAACGTAAGATGAAATAGTCTCATAGTTGGTTTTCTTCTGTTTGCTCTTGAAATAATTGACGATGCTGCTAAAAGAGGTGAGATTACCAATATTAACCGACAAGAACTTAAAAATATCTTCGAGCAAGGAGAGATCCTTGATGTTATGGCGTCCTACAATATCCCTCAAAACGATTGTATTTCTCAGACCTTCAGTGTAATGTCGATGCAATTCTTCTTCCTCAAAATTGAACAGTTCAGGCAATCCACTGCTTTGCATGTACTTCAGAAAATTCTCTTTATTGACTGTCAGGTTTTTTATTCCAGCAAATTCGAAGATACTAAATGGGATAATTTCAAATTCGACATACCGGCCGGAGAGCATCGAGGCCAGTTCCCCGGAAAGCATATTGGAATTTGATCCAGTTACAAACAACTCATACTCAGCCGTAAAATCCTGAGAATAGGAATTGGCAAATGTCTCCCAGTTCAGGATATTCTGAACTTCATCCAGAAAAATATAGATTTTACCTGTTAGGCTAAATTGTTGGCGATAATAATTAAAAAGTGCCTCCAGATCGGAGGATGTCTTAACATCATCAAAAGCTGTGTACTCTTTGTTGAGGTAGAAAATATTTTGTGGGTTTACCCCCTTCACTGAAGTTAAATAATTAATAATCTGGCGCAAAACATAGCTCTTCCCAACACGGCGCTGCCCAACCAAGACCTTGATCAACTTGTTGCCAATGTAACGGGTAATAGTGGCCAGGTATTCGCTCCGCTCATATCCGGCGTTGTAGGATTTCCCGTCCCAGACGTTGTACACAGCTATTTTATCAAAAATTGATTGCATTTTTTAAAGTGTGATCGAATTTTTTCTGCTTTTTAATATTTTTTCAAATATACTTGATTTTTTTTATATTCCATTACATATTTTTTATTGCTTATTGCAGGCGAAATTTCAATCAATTATTGCTTTTGGTGATTTATATTTAAAATTTGCTCCGTTGCAGCAATGCAACAATTGACAAGGACTGAGCTGCCGGCAATGGAGACGCACCAGAGCTTACTGCCTTTTGAGAAAAATGGACAAGTAAGATTTTAGATAGACTGAAACCAAATCCCAGAATAGTTCATCTTGACAAATAACACTCTGAAAGCAACATATTACAAAACAAGAAAGTCTTTGTCTTGATCAGTTCTCTTTTTAATTTTTTGTTTGAATATTTTACTTTTTCTTGTAGGCATTTGTTCATGATAGGTTGTATCATTCACGATGGGCATGGAATAATTAATTTTTGATGGATTTTCTGCTGAACTATTTTGAATTTGCTTTTCAACGATAATGGTCTTGGATACTATACTATCCTTATCAAGTATGGAGGAAGATGGCGGGGTAATATTTCCCATACTCAACTTAAATGTCCCTTTTGTTGCATTTAATGGTATTAATAATGTGTAATCAGAATTGGATGGCAAACCATTTTTCAGAGCCGGTTTCCATGTCGGCATTTGGGAAACACTCTTCAATATTTCCGCATCTAATTCTGGATTAATTCCCTTGATAATTAATACATTGACTATATTTCCATTGGCATTTACAACGAAATTCACAACGACATCTTTCTTATTGGGATGAATTGTATCTTCATTCGAATATCTGATGTTTTTCTTGATCCACTCAAACATTGCATCTATTCCGCCTGGGAATGTGGCCTGTCGGTCGACTGTAGTATTTTGAACAAAGGGGATCCCTGTAGCCTTACTTATTTTAGTTAATTCAGCATTACGAATGTCAGACAATTCAAATCCAGGTATTGTGAATCTGAACAAATTGTTGCTCTTTTTAATATTTTTCCATTCATTTATCCGTTTAATAAAATCTTCGCAAGGATATAATTTATTGTTAATATAATAACCATCTCTTCTGATCTCCAAGAACATCACAGACGAATCATTTTTATTTTCCTGAACAAGTTTCGGTTCCGGTTTAAGCCGAGGGGATTTAATAAATCTGGCGATCAATGGAATCAAAATATCAATTTGTTCCCTTTGCTCTGAACTCAGTTTTGGATACTCCTTTTTGTAAATTTCCAAAGAGTATTTCCCTCTAATCTCCAAAATTGTATTTCCGATAGTGTTCAGGAATCTCTGATAATCACTTGCGGGAGTGCCCAGATCGCTGAGAAGTGTAAGCATACATTGTGGTGACATCTTTTCCATTCCATTGACCAGGCATCGATGGAAATAGGGTTTCGTCTTTCCGTTGGCAAAATCATAGTCAAAATAAGTCCTGATGCTATCCTTAAATTCATTCCAATTCAATTGCTGTTTGTGGTTTCTTATCCAAATTTGTGATTTGGAATCAATTTGAACAAAGCAAGAGTTAAAGTCTGAAAAGTATGGCCTTTTCCTGGTGACCCATTTACCATTATTTTCAATGGAGCCAAATTCAGGTTCTGTCCAATTGGGGATTTTCCCCATTTTGATCAATTGGTTAAGACCGTCTAAGGTCAAAAAATCCGTTTCACTCCACTGTTTGGTTGAATCCTTTGAAACAACCTGTGCGATAGATGATAATGCAGAACCTTCCGGAGGTTCGTTTTCCGCCTTCCTGCCGAAAGCCATCAGCAGCAGGGCGAGCAGGGGAAGAAAGGTCGCCACCTTCCAACTCCATGCTTTAACGGGTTTTTCCTTGTTCATCATAACCAGCCGCTTTTGAATTTGACAATGATTGAAACTGTTGGCAAGTGCGAACATTTGTGGCCCGACACCCTTTTGAATAATTAATAATTTGTATTGGATTTCGTCGATGCCTTTGGTAAGGGTATAATCGTCGGCCTGAAACTCATGGATCTCTTTCATGTCCCTGATAAGCCAGTGGATAAACGGATTAAACCAGTGAAAAATCCTGATTATCTCAAGCAAAAGCAGATCGAAAAAATGGCACAACCTGATGTGAGCCTGCTCGTGGGCGAGCATGGATTGGCTATGTTCTTCATAATCATTTTGCGAAAGGATCACCAATCTGCCGAAAGAGAAGGCAGCAATCTCCCTGTCGATAATCAGCAGCCGGTAACCATCCATTTTGATGGATCGGGCTTTCCTGAAAAGCGACAAAATGGTTATCAGGCTATAAACAAGGAATAGGAGTGTGATTAAAAATCCTGCTATATAACCATATTGCAGAAGCTGCTGCACAGAGAATACCAGATTCGGGTTTTGTTTCGTAGCTATTGGGTTCTCTGGAACAGCAATGTTACCCGCAACCTTGGTTTCCATTGTTGGCAAGGCTGAGGGAATGCTTTTAACAGGTACGAAAACAGGCAGTAACTCTACCTGTACAGGTGGTTGATAGGTCTTTGGCAGATAAAGCAGTGGGATGAAGGCTGAAGCAACGACAATGATCAGCAGCAGTATTCTGTTCATTGCGAAAAAACTCTCCTTGCGCATGATGGTCCTGAATAACATGTAGAGCAAGCTTATGCACAACGTTGATTTGAGGAGATAGAGCAGGAAGTTATGCATGGCCTTTACTTTTGGATGATTTTGCCTGATTGATCAACTCCTTGATCTCCTCCAGGGAGATCTTCTCCTCCTCCACAAACATGGAAACGACCGATGCATACGACTTATTGAAATATTTTCCCACCATGCTTTTGAGGGTGTACCGGCTGAACTCCTCCCGGGTGATGATGGCGGCATATCGGTGCGTATTCCCAAATTGCTCGTGACCCACAAAGCCTTTCTCTTCGAGTCCGCGAACGATGGTGGAGATGGTGTTGTAATGTGGTTTGGGTTCAGGCAATTCGTCAATGACCTCTTTCACATACAAGGCTCCTTTTTGCCAGAAGAGCTCCATGATCTCTTCTTCCCTGTTTGTCAGATGTTTCATATACGCTATAATTGTTTCCTGTAAATATAACTATTCCATTTAGTTTATCAACTATGTTTTATAGTTTTTAAACTAGGTTTTTTAGTTATTTAACAATTATAGAAGATAAGTTGTTGAAATTTAACAATTAGTAAACGACAATAATTGGCATTAGTAAACCTCATTATGCGATCCCAGATCAACAAACACAGCTCTTTTGGGCTTATCATCCGTAAAGAAAAAAACGACCCTTACATCATTTTCGATAGAGAAACTCCATAAATTTTTGAGCTTTCCTGAGAGTTTATGTGTTTTAAGCTTTGGATCAAATGGATCCTGAATAAATAACTCCAATCGAACCCAAAATTCCGTCCTAGTTTCGGTAGATTTAATTCGCTTCTCAAATGATTTCCTGAATGATTTGCTAAATGAGACTTCCATCAGAGCATCTTCTTAAGATCGTTTAAGTTTGAGGAAAACTCAAGACTTCCCGTTTCCAGCTCCTTTTGCGACTTTTTGTAATTTCCGGCAATCTCATTTCTCCTCGCCTCTGCAATATTATGTTCGAGAAGGTTTTGCAACTCCAACCTTGCCTCAAGGGGCAAATCGTAAATGGTTTCAACGATGTCTTTAAATTGAGCAGATTGCGTTCTCATAAAATGAAGTTTTCTCAAAAATAGTGAATTTTTCTATGCTTTAAAATTAGTTCCCAACTTGTCAAATATTTGTGCCTTTAAAAAAAATCTTATCTTTGTTCGTAATTTCACGAACTACGAATCATGCAAAAGGAGATAATTTCAAATGACCAAAAAAAATTAGCCAGATACGCAAAGGCCATGGGACATCCCATCCGGATATACGTACTGGAACTATTGTCAAACCAATCCTGCTGCTACAGTGGTGATTTGTCCGAAATCCTTCCAATTGTCAAGTCGACACTTTCCCAGCACCTGAAGGAGTTAAAGGATGCAGGACTGATCCAGGGAGAAATCGAAGCGCCACGTATCAAATATTGCCTGAACAAAGAAAATTGGGCCGAAGCGCAGGAACTTTTTAAAAAAATCCTGAGAGATCCCATTCAACCTATTGATTGTAAGACAAATCAATAACATATAAATTCAAAATTATGGAAATTAAAATCCTGGGAACTGGTTGTCCAAAGTGCAAGTCACTAGAAAAACTCACCCGCGAAGTTGTCGAACATAACGGAATTGATGCCACCATATCCAAAGTGGAAGATATCGTAGAGATCATGAAATACGGCGTCATGACCACTCCTGCCCTGGTCGTGGATGGGAAAGTAGAAATAAAAGGCAGGGTTCCCTCATCCGACGAAATCAAAAAAGTGCTAACCAGATAAGATAATACGACATGAGAAAATTTATTGTAAGCCTGGCTATTCTAGTCATGGGGATCACCATTGGGAATGCCCAGACTGACAGGAAAGAGAGCACAATCAGTGCTTCAAGTAACATTGAAGCCTATTATTTTCATTTTAATACCAGATGCGTAACCTGCAGGGCGGTCGAGGCACAGGCAAAGGCTGATATCGAAACCCTTTACTCCGGTAAGATCCCATTCAAAGCCGTGAACCTGGATGATGCTTCAAGTGAGGAGATAGCCGATCGACTCAGGATTTCCGGACAAACGCTTTTGGTGGTTAAAGGAGAAAAGCAAATCATCCTAACCAATGAAGGATTTATGTATGCGACCACCAATCCGGCAAAGCTCAAGTCAATAATCAAGCAAAAGGTAGATAAACTCTTAGCCCAATAATTGATGGAATTCCTGACCAATCTGTTGGAAAATAGTACGATGCCCTGGCTTTCGGCATTTATCCTTGGTTTAATGACGGCAATCAGCCCATGTCCGCTGGCGACAAACATTACGGCAGTCGGTTTCATCAGCAAGGAGATCGCCAACCGGAACCGCGTTTTTGTGAATGGACTGCTCTATACACTGGGACGTTCTATTTCTTATACAACCATCGCATTGATCATCTATTTTGGCGCCGATCAATTTAAATTTGGCGGCTTCTTTCAACGATACGGGGAGAAAATAATAGGACCTGTTCTGATTTTGATCGGTTTGTTAATGCTGGATGTAATCAAAATAAAATTCCCGGGGATGAGCCGGCTTACCTCCAAAATGGAAAATAAAACCCACTTGGGGTACCTGGATTCCATTCTTTTGGGAATGATTTTTGCGCTGGCCTTCTGCCCATACAGTGGCGTCCTCTACTTTGGGATGCTCGTCCCATTGACCATCTCAAGCGCCTCCGGCCTCTATTTACCGGTGGTTTTTGCGCTGGCTACCGGGATTCCTGTGATCATCTTTTCGTGGATGCTGGCCTTCTCGGTGAATTCGATTGGTAATGCCTACAACAAAGTGAAGAATTTTGAAATCTGGTTCCGACGGGTGGTCGCGGTTTTGTTTATTGTTGTGGGGCTTTATTACATCATATTCAGGCTATTATGAAAAAAGCATGATTTTACAGAGAAAGTTCTATCTGCCACTTCTATTGTTACCAATCTGGTACCTGCTTTACCACAACCTCCAACCTGTGGCAGATTGGTTCATTGATGCTGTGTTGGGAATGCCAAAAGGAGAACATCTAACCGAAGCTCTGCGGTTTTTTGTCTTCGAGTTCCCAAAGGTCATGCTTCTGCTAACCCTGATCATCTTCATTGTAGGAATTATCCGTACTTTTTTCACACCCGAACGCACCCGAAAAGCTCTGGAAGGGAAGAAAACATTTACTGGCAATGTGATGGCTGCAACCCTGGGGATTGTCACACCCTTTTGTTCCTGTTCCGCTATCCCCCTGTTTTTAGGATTCATCGAATCGGGAGTTCCGCTAGGTGTTACCTTCTCATTTCTGATTGCAGCCCCCATGATCAATGAAGTGGCCGTCATTCTTTTGTATGGTTTGTTTGGGTGGAAGGTTGCCGTAATTTATGTCGGAACCGGACTGGCCATTGCTATCCTTGCCGGTTGGGTGATTGGTCTTCTTAAGTTGGAAAAATGGGTCGAACCCTGGGTGTATCAAACGCAAATGATCAACAGTGGAATTGAAGAAGAGAAATTAACCTTTGCATATCGTATCCATCTCGGATATGAAGCCGTAAAAGAAATTGTAGGGAAAGTTTGGATCTATGTCGCACTTGGAATTCTCGTAGGCGCAGGAGCACATGGATATGTACCGGAAGAATTTATGGCATCCCTGATGGGCAAATCCGCATGGTATTCTATTCCTCTTTCAGTTTTAATCGGTATTCCACTCTATTCCAATGCTGCAGGAATTGTTCCGATAGTTTCAGTGCTGATCGAAAAAGGAGCTTCACTCGGAACCGCGCTGGCCTTTATGATGTCGGTCATTGGTTTGTCGCTTCCCGAAATGGTGATACTTAGAAAAGTTTTGAAGCTACCGTTGATATTCACCTTTATCGGCATTGTGGGATTCGGGATCATGATCGTTGGATATTTATTTAACTATATCTTATAAAATATGCAAACAACAGAAACTCCAACACTACAAACCTTTCATATTGAAGGAGTAAGGCATATAACCCCGGTCAATGCACTTGAAGCCATTGAAACAGGAGATGCTGTATTGATTGATGTCCGCGAACTAAGCGAAGTAAGACTTGAGAAAATCCCGCTTGACCGTCTCCTAAACCATCCTATGTCGGTGATCATGGATCGGCTACCCTATATTACCAAGGCGCAAAATATTATCTTGATCTGTCAGGGAGGGATCCGAAGCGTTAAAGTTGCCAATCTGATGAACAGACAGGGATACCCCAATGTTGCTAATCTGGAAGGTGGTATTACTTTGTGGAAAGCACAAGGATTACCTATCGAAAGCGGTGTATCAGCCTGCGGATGCGGGTGCCATTCGGCCCCTGATCCCAAAATGACATTTACCATGATGAAAACAGGAAGGAATTTTCGCGTCATGTAGGCTTTTTTCCCGAAGAAGAATTGATAAAAGTGCTGAGGAAAAGAGGAGTCAAATAATTTTTACCCTTAGCTCAAACTTTTCAACCAAACTATAATGCCCCTGCTTATTGTCGGAGTTGGATTTGTGATTCTTTTGATCCTGATCGGTAAATTTAAACTCCATGCTTTTCTGGCGCTTTTGATTACCTCCTTTGCCGTAGGCCTGTTAAGCCACATGAACCTGCCGGATATCCTGGATTCCATTATTAAGGTGTTGGAGACACCATGGGAAAAGTGCTGCTGATCTATACTGGCAGCTGAAGGAGAAGCTGTTTAAAATTCTTACACAGAGTATTTATAGCTCCACAATGAAATTTGAAATGGCTTTGAAATTGTCGCTTGCGTCAAAATTATTTGAGGAAAAACGAGTTACACAGAGAGAAAATCGCAAGCGATTTTCCAACTCTGTGTAACTCCGGGGTTTCTCTCATGAAATTATCTAAAAGCAGAAATTACTATAACCCTTTTATTTTCGATTAATAGACATTTATACTCTGTGTAATAAATTTAAACAGTCTCTAGAATCATCCTTAAACTTTGTTAAAAAATTTCGAAGTAGATTGAACCTTTTTGATTGACAGCAATCTAACAGACAGTTTTGGTAAAGTCGAAATGTACATTTAAAAAAGTAAAAAGTATGAGAACAAAAATTTTTATGGTAGTCATGCTGATGGGCCTTTCTACCATCCTTATCGCCCAAACGGCAGAACCAATGGCCAAAAAATTTCGCGGCACGGAACGTCCTGCCATGCGGATGAAAGCAATGCATGGCGGCAATCAAGGCCTAAATCTGACCGATGCCCAAAAAGAGGCATTCAAAGCAAATATGCTGGCCACACAAAAGCAGCTTCAACCTCTTCGGAATGCTCTGGGAGAGGCCGAAGCACATCAAAAAACGCTTGTGACCGCTGAAAAACCCGATTTTGGGGCTATCAACAAAAACATCGAAAAAATTGGTGGAATCCGTATCGAAATGGCCAAGATCCAGGCAAAAAATCGTTTGGACATGCGTGCTCAACTGACGGATGAGCAGAAACTGAAATTCGACCTTTTCAAACATGGAATGAGGCAAGGGAAAGGGCCAAAAGGTCCAAAAGGAATGATGTAAATACTATTCATTCATATAAAAAATGAGCAAATAAATTGCTCATTTTTTATATGATCCTTCTTCGAAAATTTTCAATAGTAAGGCAATAAATTCACGGGTATCAAAATTTGGTTTTACCTGATTGATACTTCCACAGAAAGTAATTTTCTTAGCCGGACAAATGGCAATCAAGGAGCCCCAAAAACCTGCATGCCCAAAGTAAGTATCCCCATTGAAATTATATTGGAATAATCCTAATCCATAATAACCAATCTTGCCCGTTCCGGATGTGTGAGAGATTGTACTGGTCATTTCTCGAGGCGTCTTTGCGCTCTTAAAGAGCTTGCCTTCAAAGAGTCCATTCAAAAAGAGTGCTAGATCAGATGTAGTTGATATTACTCCACCTCCGGCCCAATCATAGGAGGTATTGAGTCTTCTGGTTATGTCTAACTTCCCCATAAATGAATGCGCCATCTTCCCATTCCCTACTGGCGGTTCAAAATACTCAAAATAACTGTTTTTCATGCTAAGCGGCTCAAAAATCCGTAGACGAAACTGTTGCGCGAGTGTTTGTTGCGAAATTTTTTCTACAATCAGGCCCAGCAAGACGAAGTTCACATCCGAATAATAATAACCACTGTCAGGAACAAAGTGAGCATTCTTATGCAATCCATATTTGTAATATCTTTTCATAAGTCTCTCCGGATTCCATTTTTGATGCTTGTGAATAAATTCATTGGCGTAAAACCGAAATGAGGCATCCGTAAAAATATCCGCGAGTCCACTCCTGTGCTGCAACAATTGCTTGATTGTAATGGAATTCCCATAAGGTTTTCCCTTGAAGTAACTCAAATCATGGACCTTGACATAAGGTACATCATCCAAGTACCTGGAAACCTGATCTTCAATATTTAATCTGCCCTCTTCCTGCATTTGAAGGATAACAGTTGCCGTCATCATCTTGGTGATACTGGCTATTTTAAATTGATTATCCTTCTCTGCCGGTATCAATTTTCCATCAGAAAATCCAATCGCATCACAGAATGAAAATTCAGGATTTGAGAGATAAATCTGCATACTATGAACCGGATTTCTCCCTTCCGGTTTTAGATATTGATGCATTATTTTCTTCAAAGCCTCCACCTGTTGTCCTGAACATATTGTTCCAAAAACCAGAAAACCGATCAGTAGAAAATAGTTTTTCTTCATTTTATGAACTTTGCTTCACCTTCTTGAAAATATTTATTAAAAATACTCATTGTAGTCCACTCATTTTGCATCCAATCTATTCACGTCACAAATTAAATCTCATCATATTTTGAAAATCTATTTTTCTGCATATTATTCCTTGCCTAAACAACATAAGAAGATTGTGATTATTTTTAGATATTGATTAAACTACCAGACTTATGAAAATCCTTCTTGCCCTTTCGTTCCTTATTTTTTCTATCTTGATCTTGGCTCCTGAGTCAACTGAAGCAAAAAAAACAATCAGAATCCTTGTTGTTACTGGCGGTCACAATTACGACAAAGTCCCGTTTAATGAAATGCTAGCCAGCCTGGGTAAGGATATTACCAGTCAGGTAGTGGAATTTCCGGCTGCATTCGATCAGTTTCTTCCTGAAAACAGGGGGAATTACGACGTGCTGGTTTTCTACCACATGTTGCAGAAGATTACCCAAGAGCAGGAAAAAAATTTCGCCGAATGCATCCGGGAAGGGAAGCCTCTGGTTGTCTTGCATCACAGCATCTGCGCCTTCGACGAATGGCCGGAATACTGGAACATCGTCGGAGGAAAGTATTTTCACAAACCCACTACCGTAGATGGCAAAGAATATGCGGCCTGCACCTATATCCACGACATTCACTTCATGGTCAATGTAGTTAACAAAAAACACCCTGTCACAAAAGGAGTAAAGGATTATGAAACCTTCGATGAGACCTACAAAGGATATTATGTGGCAAACGGAGTTGAACCACTCTTAACCACCACGGAAAAATCCAGCAATCCTGTCATTGGCTGGGCTTGGCACTATGGCAAGGCAAGGGTCGTTACCCTGCAAAGCGGACATGCCACACCAACCTTCCAGGATGCAAATTTTCGAAAGCTGCTCAAACAAGCCATTGAATGGTGCTATCGTGGCAATCAATAAAATCAGATTCCAATCAAAATCCATTGTGTTTCCTTCGTGGTTTACCTGGAGACCTTCGTAGTAAAATAATTATCAATCGTCAATTTTTCATTCGATAAACCTCGCTCCCTGCCAACAGAAAGCAGCCCAACCCATAATCTTCAAAATTTGGAACACGATCGTAGGAGGTTGGCTGACTGTCTGAAGGTTGCTTGCCTGTTCCCTGTACATGCCCTAAAAAGCCGTTGGGATGAACAGCGTCCTTCACCATGGCATTCCAGGCTTTGATTGCCACAGGCTGATATTTCCTCTTATTCAAGATACCGTGGTTGACGCCCCATGCCATTCCATAAGCAAATAGTGCGGTTCCAGTCAACTCTTTTCCTCCATAATTGTTCGGATTGTGCTGGCTGGTATTCCAGAATCCATCTGCACGCTGAATCGGGATCAATGCTTTGCACATCTTCTCAAAAGTATGCTGATACTCTTTCCGGTCTTGGGCATCTTTGGGCATAATCTCAAGCACTCTCACCAGTGCAGCCAGCACCCAGCCATTTCCCCTCGACCAATAGCAATCCTCCCCGTTGGGTTCTTTGTAGGGAGCAACAAAATCTGCCAGGCCACCAGCAAGGGAACAACCTTCTCCGCTTTTCAATCCCATTTCATCACCTGGTTTTTGTCGAGTAACTCGTGCAGCTAGTCGCCATCCCACCACACTGCGAAATTGCAAGTATGCGGAATTTTTTCAGATATCTTATTCCCCTGGGCGCTCCACATCCCTTTCATCTGCGCCCCAAAAGCCCAGCACTCGTTTTCGGTATAGCGCGGATCGATATTAAAAGAGGCACCACGGCGCGACCATCGTCATCAAAATCATAAACCTGGAACTGCCCCCTCGCGGATATTTTTGCCCAGGAAATTAAGATCAGAAGGAGGACTTTCATGGATGAATTTGTTCCAATAACTTAAGGGACCTTCAAGGTTTTGGTTCAATTATTTTGATAGTGCGTGATAGTAACAGGTCCCAGCAATCCCGAAGGCATTGGTTCCCAATCTGCCGCATCAAATGGTTTGTAATCAATGTTTACAAAATTAATCTCATGGTAGTTACGCCATTGCACCTTTTGCTGGTCCATTTGCCGGATCCGGTTGGCCATCAGGTTGGCCACTTCAATTTCGATCGTGTTCGTCCCGGTTTTGAGAAATTGGCCGATCCTGGTTGTAAAAGGAATGCCCCACAGGATTCCGGCATCTTTCCCATTGATCCAAACCCGTGCGCTTTCGCATACTTTGCCCAGATCAAGTAAATATTCGCCAGTAACTTTTTCATTCAGGTTAAAAGTTGACTTGTATACTGCCGATCCGGAATAGTTGTTGGCCACTTCGTCAGGAAGCTGCGTCCATGAGACCAACTGCCTGAGTTCGGTAGCAGATGGCTTACCAACGCCACCCTGCGTAAATTTCAGGTTCCATGGGCCTTTAATATCGACAGGCAACCCGGCCTTCTCCAAATATTTCCATGGACCCGTTTCCCCACTTTTATGGGAAACCAGTACAAACATCGCTTCACCCGGCCTCATTTGCAGACGGACATTCAACCCGTTTTGGCCGGTTGTGATTTGAGCCGTTCCTGTTTCTCCCGTCTGGGGATCAAGTAGCAGGCAGTTGCTTCCTTTTGCATTGAATGGCAGAAAACCGTCGATGGTATTTGAAGAATGGTTCACCAGATAGTAGTAAATTCCCTGATCGCATTTTCGCCGGATGAATTTAAGGCCGGAATCAAGCAACCTCTCCCGCATGATATTTTTTGATTCAAGGGCAGTCTGAACCTGGTTGGATTGTAGTACCTCTCCCTTCCCAACTTTCGCCGATTTAACATTCCCTGACTTTCCTCCCCAATGGATTGAGCTCAGCAATTTTTTCTGCTGAATCCTTCTATCTGCCAGATTATCCAATCCGGGTAGATCCACCGGTAATTGCTCAAAGATGATTTCAGCTCCCTGACCTGATAATTCCAGGATCCTTTTCAAGGTAGCTACCGGCATGTGCTGACTGGCAGGAACCACCAGGGCAAGGTAGGTACTTCCGGATTTGGTGGTGATTTTCCCATCCTTCACTGTCAATCCGTTGAGAAGTCTGTCTGAAACATAATCCATTGAATAGCCCAGCTTTGTCAACTTCTTGATATCCTTGCAGAAGGGTGTAGGATAGAGCCACTGGTCGATGGTGTGAATGGTGAGCATCAGATCTGCATTTTCCGGCTTCATCCAGACATCGTAAACCGGCCAGTAGATCAACAGATCATTGTCGGCAACCCCGTTTTGCAAGATGGATTGGCATCGGGTGATATACTCATTCAAACCATTGATGTGCGGCCAAAACGTGTTGGAGGGTGAAAAGTTGACCGATGCATAGAAAAGCCATCCTGGCCAGCCAGCTTCAACAGGAGAATAGGCAGTTCCATGGTAATAGACATGGTTCACCCCTGCCAAAAATGCCTGTTCGACCTCCGGTTTGCATTGGGCAAGCGACGCCTTGAAATGCTCGGCCAGCCAGGTAAATGTCTCATTGGAAGTCAGGATCTTCCCTGAAACATTGGCAGCCGAAGAGGCAAATTTCAGCATGACCGGATCTGGGTCCACACTGCGGATATCGGCGCTGTCGCGGCGCAACCCTGGTATTGCAAAGTAACTGCTGCCAAAGGTCTCGCATTCCGGTATATCAACAGCAGCATACAAATCAAGAAGGTTCCCGGGTGAACCATGTGCCTGGTTCCGTGTAAGACTACCTTTGCCATGGGCCCAGTTGGTCCAGGTTTGCGTGAAATTTTCGAGTAGCATATCCGAAATTGTCTCCCGGTAATCGCATTGAACCCGCCGGGAGACATCAGAAAGTGGTAATTTTTCTCCTAGTTCCCGCAGATAGGGCTTCAGGGAATAACCTCTTCTTTGTTCAAATTCATTAAAAATTGAAGCTGACCAGTTGGTGCCGTAAACCTCATAACTGTCATTAAAAAACGACCCCACCCCAAGGTTGGAATAGTTAAATGTAGAATCAAACCGGGATAGGTAGCTTGTGAGCGCCTCTTTAGAAAAATGGTCGAAGGTCAGTCCTTCACCTCCCGGAGCTGCCCGCTTTACTTTCTGTAATGTTTTACCGCAAAAGGCTGCATAGATTTCCCAATCCTGTTTGCCTGACACCCAAGACAATGTACCGTCTGGTTTTACCATAGAGGTCAGATCCACAATTTTACCATCCTGTCCGTATGCGGTTACAGCTTGAAGAAATGCTCCTGCTTCCAGTTGTTTTTTATCTGTAGGAAGAATCTTTTCTGAAAGTCTCCCTACTGCAGGAACAGCATATTGTTGCAGGATCATTTTGGATGCCGCATTTTGAAGGGTAATTTGAGGTCCGCCGAAAGGCCAGCCGGTTCCGGTATCCATATCGATACCCATGCCATTTTTGTGTGCCTCCCTGACCGATACATCGAGCATTTTCATCCATTCGGGAGAAAGGAAGGAGAGGTATTTCGCCTCATATCCCACCGCTCCATAAATCGGGGTAATTTCCAATCCGCCGAAGCCGGCTTTCCCATACCTGGAAATCAGTTCAACGAGATTTGGTTCATCGACAGCGCTTCCCATCCACCACCATCGGGCCCAGGGTTTTGACTCCTTTGTTACTTTGGGCCATCCCGAAGTTCCGTTTGTCGTCTGACTTTGGCAAGGTATTACCAAAAGAAACAGCAAAGCCAGTACCAAACCGGGGAAGAAAGTGATTCCTGATTTTTTTTCCATGGTTAATTTGAATTTTACTTTTTTCAAAATCCAATATTATTTTACCTAACTAAAGTAACAATAGATTTTGAATTTATAAATCAAAGAAACCCAGATTTTAACACACAAATTTTAATCCCTTATAAATACAGGGACAACTTGGAAAATGAAAGGAGATGGAGATGAAAACGTTATACCAATCATCTCAATTCCTGGATAGAAAAATTACTCCAAAGCTACCTTTCTGTTGGAACTACTGGCACTTCCTCCTTTACCATTAATGACACTTCTCACAATACTTTCCTTATTTCCGTTTAGCCAGAAAATGACTTTATGGTGAATATTATTCTCCAAAGGTTCAGGCGTTTCAATCGCTTGATCCACAATGACAGGAGCATTATAAAATACGTTGTAAATTCCAACGCCCCACGCGTTGTGGCTTTTCACATGTCCGGCAACCTTGTAAGAGGCATATCCATTGACTTCGCCGTGCTTCCAGGCCCAAGCTGTCGGTGGATCATAAGGCATTTCACTCTGGTAAAAATAGAGGCTTCCTCCCTCCCCGTTCCAAAGCGTTTGATATTCCTGAAAATGCTCATTAAAAAGGCCATAAATTGTAACTTGGTTGCCATTTACAATTAAACCGTTGGCACACTTGTTTTTGTCCCAGCCAACCCCCGCGCCATGGTCCGCCCTCCAAAGCCATACATGATCGACAATTACATCGTTGCTGTTTATCAACAAACATTGCGATGCTGATCCTTCATGCGGGCCCCCAACGCGAAAAAAGAGGTCAAACAAAAATGTAGGATTTGCTTCATGTTTCTTTTTTGATCCAGGTTCTCCAACCTGCATGAGTATTTCAGAATGGACAATTCCAGCGTCAATCAGCAGCCCGGAAATTGTTGCGTTCTCAGTATCGGAAACTTCAATCGCTTTATTCCCTTTTGCAGGAACCAGGGTTGGCATTCCAATTCCCATGATAACTGTTCCAGGCCGGATAACCTTCAGACTTTCATCCAAGGAATAGATTCCCGGGGTAAAAAGTATGTGCCTGCCGCTTTTTAACTCTCTGTTAATCGACCTGGCGTCGTCAATATTGGGCCGGGCTATATAGAATTTATTGATGGATATACTCTTTTCTCCGCTGTTTTTGTTTTGCCAGTCAACACCTGTCGAATTTTCCTTCAAGGCCGGCATTTTTAATATAAATTTACCATTGGAATAAGTCCAGTATGGTTTTTCCCTAACCAGAGGGGTTTCGTTGATGGTGGTCACCGGCTTTTCCGGCCAATGTTCTTCAGGTGCGTTAACAACGCCTACATACATCATGTTCCAAACACCACCTTCCCATTTTTTAAAAATAGAATTTCGTGTTAACCATTGTTGTTGCGAACCGGAAAAGACAGTCCCATCAATTTTACAATCTGCCATGAAACCACCGCTGGAGGCTCCGTCAAATAATTTCAAATTTCCCTTAATGTGCACACGGCGTAAAGGAGCTGCCTGAGAAACAGCCCAGATATTGGTTGAATCAACCGTTGGAATGATTTTCAAATTCTCGGCTGCACGCCAGAAATTTGTCAATACATGACCGGTGCGTACCCCATCCTTTAAAGATACAGAGCTTACAGAACCTTCAATTATCACGTCTTCAGGAGATTTCCCCAAACCCATCACATGCATGTAATATCCAACCCTTACGTTTAGTTTATAAGTTCCCGGTTTAAAAAGCAATGCATATCTGTTCCCGGAGAATTCGCTGTTTTTTGCTGTCTGAAGCGTATGAAGGGAATCAATTAATATCTGGATCTCCTGCATATCCATGTAGGGATCGAAAACAAATACATTTTTGCCCAACAAAGTTTGATTGAATGTGTCTGTCACATTCTTTGATTTCCCAGGTCTTGAATAAATTGTATTGGTAAATCCTATTTGAATTCCAATGAAAAACATCAACAAACCCATCACTAAAATCCTGAATTTCATGCAATAATAGGTTATTTATCAACAATAACCAGCGGCATCCATGTTCTGATAAAACCTCCGGTTTGACTGGCATCGGCAAATGGAACAAGCAGAAGTTGTTGTTTGACCCCATTCTTTTCGCCATCAAGTACGTTGACAGAATAGGCTTGTTTACCAATCCATTGTTGAGGCAACAGATCTGCACGGCATTTATTATCCAGATTCGTAACAGAAATTTTATGGTTCGGCCCAAACGGATATCCCTTCAGGTATTCGGTATTTAAGGAGCTGTCTAAGGCCAAAACCTGAGGCCCCCTTTGAAATGCAATTTGTCCAGGATAACTTTTACCCCCTGAAATAATTTGTAACGGCATTTGAAAAGCAATTTTAATCTTCTCGCCTGATCTCCAATTACGGTCAATCGTCAGATTTTGACCGGTTGTGCCCTTAAATTCTTCTCCGTTAACTGAGGCCGTAAACCCGCTGCACCAGGATGGCACCCTCAATGCAATTGGGAAGGATGCAGATTGAGAAGGATTTACTGTCACTGTGATATTGCCATCCTCAGGAAAATTACTTTCGACCCGGATGGATAATCTGACATGATCATGGGCGGAAATGGCAAAATCTTCACTATAAGATGCGGGTTCATACATCATAAGCGTTGGCACGTTCTTCACCATCCCAAAAGTAAAAAAAGGTATCATGGCAATTCCCCTCGGAACGCTTGACTGGCAGCAAGTAATGTTACAGGTATAAGGCTTTTTGTCCATCAGCGGAGTGTAATAGCTTACGCACCCTGTTTCAGGGTTTTCTGCTCCCAAAAGTTGATTGTAAATCGATTTTTCGATTTGCTCTTCGTATTTTAAGTCACCTGTTATAGCAAGCAATTGATGATTTAATTGAATCCAGGTAGTGGTTACACATCCTTCTCCCATCTTGTCACCAGCCCCTGCCGGCAAAATCCCCTCTTCCTGAAAATATTCATGTGAGCTGGTTGTTCCCGTGATATAAAGCCTGTTGGATGCAATATCCTGCCAGGCCATTAACACCGGTTTCAACAATCTGTCATCACCAGTAACCCTGTATAAATTTGCTAGTCCAACAAAATTGGAGAGCATTTCGTAAGCCTTCCCGTTGCCGACTTTGGTCACTTTTCCCGTTGCCAGGAGAGCACTAATTATTTTAGGTCCATTCTTCTGTTCCCATGCCTCCAGAATATAATAACAGAAGTCAAGGTATTTCTTTTCACCGGTATATTTGTATAGTTCAACCATTGGGTCCAATACACTGGTTGCTGCCATTCCAACGTGCGTGCCTGCCATGATTATATCCCGCTGGCCTGGCTTATTTCCAAAAGTATTAGACAATAAGTCGCCCATTTTTTTACATGCTTCCAAAGCAGGTTTATAGCCGGTAGTTTTATAATAGGCCAACAAGCCGTATAAATTGTATTTATGGCTCCATACATCCCAACTGGTCCAATACTCATCCGGAGAATATGTACCCAAGTAACCATCAGGCAATTGAGAATTTACCAACTGGTACATCAGCCTGTCCATTTGAGTTTTCAATCTTTTATCACCGGAATTTTTCCAAACATTGCAAGCCGTCTCCAAATACTTGCCGATATGTTCACCAGCCCAGGGATGATGACCGGGTCTTTCAAGGTAGCCGTCCAAGGTTCCCTCCTCATCAAGTTTCAACAATCGTTCCACAAGGTTCTGGTTCATCCTGTTGCCAAGGTACCCTTGCTGTATCTGATTTCGGAAAGGGGAAGGGATATATACATCCCGCACCTTATTTTCAACTACCTGTTTGGGTTCTTCGGCAACTTCAATTTTAACCTGCCTATTTGCCAAATAAAGGTGTTCATTACTGACAGAAGCTGAACTGCTATTTTCAGTAACGCGGTAGGATACTTTGAATATATTTTCATGAACTGGCATATAATCTGAGAATTCTATTTCATTAATAAATCCCTGGACGGGCTTTATTTGCACTGGTTTGGTTTCGGCAGACAACACTTTGTTATTGATATCTGCTATTTGGTATTTTATCGTTCCGTCAAAAGTGGTATTTCTTTTGTTGGTAAACCTAACCTTCGTAACGAACCCATTATTGGCTGTTTCAGAAATGGTATGTTGAACTGAAATAAAATCAGACCATTGGATTGGTCCATACTTATAAGGCCCCTGATACATACCGATCCAACTATCCGGACTAAAAATCCTTACTGCAATTACATTTTCCTTATCCCATTTCACATCACCTACCGGAATAATGTAAACCCGATCCTCCTGCCATCGGGTTTGAAAATCAGGAGGAAAAGAACCTGTTTGCCCTATAAGCTTACCATTGAAAAATGTTTGGTCTATATCATCAATCTTGCCCAATTGCAGTTGTATCCCTTGTCCCTTCTCCGCAAGGGGTTTCATACTTGATGGTATGATTATCTTAATCCTGAACCATGCATAAATATTTTCACTGGCACTGCTATCCCTCAGGCTTGTTCCCAATAGTTTACTGCCCCAATCAACATCATTCAGGGATGGATCTGCCCAACTCCTGTCATCACCAATC
Source organism: Prolixibacteraceae bacterium (assembly GCA_023229575.1). GTDB lineage: Bacteria > Bacteroidota > Bacteroidia > Bacteroidales > Prolixibacteraceae > CAINVV01. The sequence continues at coordinate 12,708 of JALNYZ010000030.1, read as the reverse complement.
TTACACTTAACGTGCTGCGGCAAGGTAACCATCTGTGCCTGTGAAGGATAAAAATAAATTAGCACAAATAATAATAGCAAATAATTCCGAAATTGATTTTTAAAAATGGAAGTTCTCATGATATATTTTTTACCTTGATAAACTAATTGTTAAATCAAAAAATGGAGGAGTCCGTAATACTCCTCCATTTTAATCAGGCTTTTCAAAACTGCATTTCTAAGAACGATGATGATGCAATTGAGAATTTATCTGTTACTGTAAGTACCAGGGAATTTTGTTGATTCCATCAAATCCGCCATACTGTTCATCAATCGCCTTTTTATAATTTAACGGATTGGTTACTTGTTCTCCAGTGTCATATTTCAAACGTTGAGGATATTTTGTTTTATCCTCAGGATTCTGACTGGTACCCGGGTCCAGTGGAAACACAGGATATCCGGTACGTAGAAATGTAGGATAATAGCTTCCACCAGCCTGAAAGAAATCGATCAACCATCTTTGCATCCATATTTGTTTCAAACGGTCTGTTTTAGTTGCAGCATAAGCGGCTGCACCTGTAAAATAACCATCTATATAGGCTTGATCAATAGGTTTACCATGAGCAACACCGGCCTGTCCTGTCATTGGGGCAAATCCTGACGCACCTGTGGTTAAATTATAAGTTAAACTCTTATAATAAGCAAGCTGTGCTTTTACACCGTTTTCGTAATAAGCCTTTGCATCTCCGGATAACCATCCTTCTTCTATCGCTTCAGCAATGATGAAACACTGTTCTGAATAGGTGGTTTTAAGCCAAGGGTCACCTGTTCTACTGATAGTATAACGAATATTTACCAAAGAATACTTATTCGCAGCTCTATTAAGGGCTAAAACATCTGGGGCTAATTCTGTAGGAGCTCCTTCATAAGCATCAAAATCGGATGGTAGTTTTGTACCCAAAGGAGCAACTTGAGATAGTGCAGGCTCTAAAAAATAAAACAATCTACGATCATTCAGTAACTTTAAATTATCAACCAATAATTTTGAACCAGCCGAATAAATCCTATTGGTTTCTCCATTCCACATAGCATTCGTAGCGTTTGGATTCTCAGAATAGGCTAATTTTAAATCATCAGCATAACCAGTCATTAAATTATTGGCAGCTACGATTGCTGCAAAACGCGATTTTTGTGCGGCAGTAGCTTTTTTACTTATCGTTTGTATAACTTTTAACTGCATAGTATTACAAAGCTTGCGCCATTTAGTAACATCGCCACCATACATAATGTCGCCACCAAAATTTTTACCTGTTGCAAAAGAGGCCTCTGCAGCTTCAAAGTCTTTTAGTATTGCAGCAATTACATCAGCTTGCTTGTCATACTTAGGTTGAGTGATTCCCTCGCTTGCCATTCCGGCCTCAGAATACGGAATATCACCCAAATCTATAGTAAGACCGAAGCCCCAATACGCTTTCAAAAATAAGGCTAATCCTTTATAAGAAGCTTCGGTTGGAAGTCCTTTGGCATATTCAACCATCTTTTTACAATCAGTTAACTTTTTGAAATTGCCAAATCCATTATAAGGGTAAGGATTATAATACTGACCACCAATATTACCACTATTATCAAGTCGTGCTGTATGCTTCAACCATACATTATTATTCGACCAATCCGTCGGATTAGGATTAAAAAATCTCCAGGTATCTTTCATTACCTGAGTAGCAATCATGTCAGACGGAACAGTTGCCGCTGTATCAGGATTTGTATTTAATTCCTCAAACTTGCTGCAAGAAACAGCAATTGACAGAGAAATCAGTGCTAAATATATATATTTCAAATTTTTCATGTTAAGTTTGATTAAAATGTAAGTTTAACGTTGATTCCAAGGTATCTTAGTGCTGGATCAGAGAAATCTTCAACACTTCCAGTAGCATTTGCTCCAGTTCCCCAAGGAGCATATCCACTTCCATCGGGGTCAGAATATTTGAAATTTTTTGCCCGTAACAGTACGTTTTGTCCTACAAGACTAACAGATGCAGCCTTGGCATAACCATGTAAATATTTTTTTGGAACAGTATATGTTAAAGCTATCTCACGTAGTTTAAAGAATGTCTTTTCATGAGTATCTGCAGGTGTTCCATTACCGCCCCAGGCACTACTGTTGTGAACTCTTGTTGCATATTGCTTGTAGGTAGATTTTACATCATTAGGTGCAAAAACACGGGTGTCACTGGTAATCTTGCCGTATTGATCATACGTAAACGTACCTGATACCACTTTCACACCATCCCCGAGATAGTTTTTAGAACCTGGTGTAGCAACGTCGAGTGCTCTTTCCGATGTAACTGATTCAGGATGAACTCCTGATTGCCACATATAACTCTCCGTTCTGGAGTTCATCAACCCACCGTTGACTCCATCCAGAGAGGCAAATAGACTAAAATTTTTATAGCTTAAAGTTGAATTTACACCCCAGATAAAATCAGGATCCGTGTAGCCAAACCTGGTGTCGTAAGGATTAAATTGAATATCTCCATTAGACCAAACTTGTTTTCCTGATGCAGGATCGCGCATATAATCCCTGCTATACATCGCATCGACACGTTCTCCAACTGCTGTCCATGCATTTTTCGCGGAGTATGTTTCATCTAACTTAGTAAAATAGCGCGCATAGGAAGACCAGTTTAGACCCATATCCCATTTCCATTCTTGTGTTTTAACAACGGCACCACTCATTGCCAACTCCCAACCACGACGGGATTGTTCTTCATTAATATTGATAAATTTACCGGTATATCCAGAAGCGCCGGATAATGGCGCTGATTTTACAAAATCGTATAGGTGTTTATCATAGTAGGTTAAATCGAAATTTAAACGATTTTTAAACAGGATGGCTTGTAATCCTACCTCAATTGTAGTAGAGCTTTCAGGAAGAAGGTCCGAACCATATAAATTCCCAGGGGCAGAAGCTCCATTCAGCGAATTCCATGTAGAAGCATTAATACTAAAAGCACTATTTACAGTAGTTGCATAAATTGCGGCTGGAGTTTTTGACATGGTCCAGGAACTTCTAACCTTCAATAAATCAAGCCAATTTGTTGTTCCAGGTAAAAATTCTGAAATCACAAAACTCGCAGCTACCGATGGATAAAAGTAGGATTCAACTTTGGTATTTACCATTGTTGAATTCCAGTCATTACGCCCGGTTGCTTCTAAAAACGCCCACTTATCATAAGACAACGCAAAACGTCCATAAATCGAATTTACTTGTTGAGCCATAGTAGTAGTTGATACTCCAGCAGGACTTACCGATGCTTTAAGCGAGAAAAAGGCAGGTACAGAAAGGCCACCATTCGTCCAACCCAGAATATTATCATCTCGTTTATTGAATATTGTTCCTCCAGCAAGATATTCTACCTTAAATTTATCAAAAGTTCGATCCCCTGTTAGTAGAAGATCAGTATTGATACTGTTTCCCTGCGTTTGTCCTAACATATAACCCCCTGTGGTACCACCAATCCAAGTGTATAGATTTCCAGGTACCCCTGTATTCCCAGTAGAAGTTTGGGATCCCCACGAAACTCTTAACTGTCCTTTATCGGTATAAAAATCAACCCCAGCCCGAACAGTGGCTTTTAACCAATCGGCTAATTGATAACTCATTGTCAAATCCGCATTAAAAATATCCCGATGCACCTCATTCGTTCGCTCATAAATGTTATAATACGGATTGTTATGATTTTTTAAAGTATAGTTTTGAGTCTCATTTGGTTTGATCCAATAATCCTTATAGTCCAAAATATTAAAATCAGCAGGTCCCCAAATTAGTAAAGCATACATTGGATCATAACCAGTATAGCTATTTGATGACTGATTTGGGGTTGCTTTTTTAGAATAAGACATATTTGAACTCAACTTGAATTTGTCTAAATTAATTTCTCCACCAAGACTGTATGTATAATGGTCCGCCTTTTGATTAGGATATACTCCTGTATTTTGAGTCCAGTTCACCGAACTTCTTATAGAGGCAATCTCACCTTTATAACCCACATTAAAATTATTGTTGGTTATATAACCTTGTTTCAGAAAATTCTTGAAGTTGTCTTTCCCGGAAGCTGTATAAGGATAATCTGCATAAACTTTTGACTTAGGATCCCACTGGTTCCGGATAGTTCCGTCCATAACTGTTCCCCAGGAAGCATCAGAGTTTTTGTCATAAATATTACTGCTACCACGACCATAGACGCCTTGTTTCTTAGGTAAAGCTAAAAATCCTGCACTAAACATGGTATTGGTTGCAACATCTACTGACAAGCCAGACAAATTAGAAGTACCATTTTTTGTTGTAACCAAAATAGCGCCACTTGCCCCACGAAAACCATAAAGAGCCGAAGCGGTTGCCCCCTTCAGTACACTCATCGATTCTATATCTTCTGAAGATATATCAGAAAGCGTCTTATTTTGATATGCCACTCCGTCGATCACCAATAAAGGATTCTCACCACGAATGGAAATCACCGGGGCGCCATTAAAATCCGGAGTGTTCCTAACTAAAAGTCCTGCTACTTTACCAGTAAGAGACGTAGCTACATCAACTGCGGAAACTTTTTGCAGGCTCTCTCCTGAAACATTTTGAACAGCATATCCAAGGGCCTTTTCTGAACGTTTAATACCCAAGGCAGTTACAACAACCGTTTCAACGCCAATAGTTGTCTCCTCCATCCTTACGGTAATTGAAGTTTGATCTGTAATTTTTATTTCCTGCATCTTCATTCCTACAAATGTGAAGACCAATGTTGTTCCAACCGACAAATTAGAAAGTTTGAAACTTCCGTTTGTATCGGTAATTATCCCAGTTGAAGTCCCTTTGATGACGATGGAAACACCGGGCAAAGGATTCCCCGATAAATCAGTTACTTTACCTGTAATCCTTTTGTCTTGCTGGGTTGCATCCAGAGATCCTTTTGTGACGACAATGTTCCTATCGAGAATTTTATACGAATAACCCTCATCAAGAATTTTCTTGAGAACCTCCTCAATAGTGGCATCCGTTACATTGATAGACTTTCGGGATTCAAGGTTTAATTCCTCACTTTTAAAGAAAAACCCGAACTCACTGCTCCGTTCAATCTCCCTAAAAACATCTACAATGGTTGCATTATTCATATTCAGACTGATACGGGCTGTCTGGCTGTACGAATTCCCAGCGGAAGCAGTGATCATTGCAAATAAAATAAGGCCTACTGTTAATTTCATAATGCGGATAGTTTTTTTCCACCTTTGCTGTATAAGGCACAGCAAATCATCATTTTTTTTCATAATTTTGAAATGTGTTTTAGTTTAAATTAGAAACTGACTGCAATCAGTTTCGATGACTGAAAGCGGGTGCACCCCTCCACGGGTGTACCCTTTTTTAATAGATCAATACGACGTCGTTTCCCTCCTTTTTATCTGTTATTTTGTAATTAATCTTATCAGTTAATGCGAGCATTTGTAGCACCAATTTAATGGTAGTGGTTCGTTTGATTACACTTGTGTACCTGGTGTCTGCCAGGGTTTTATTTTCAATGACAATCTTTACATTGTACCAATTTTCCAGATCGTGACAGATTTCCTTCAGCGTTTTATCAATAAAGACAAACTTCCCATTTTTCCATGCACTTGCAATGGATGGATCCCGCTCCGATACCATCATTTTTTTTGATTGCTTATCAAAGCTCATGTACTCTCCGGTTTTCATGGCCAGCAAAAGTTGATCTGACTTCGACAAGAACTCTATTTTCCCATCCGCCAATGACGTATAAATCCCGGCTTCGTCACGGTAGGCCCTAATATTGAACTTTGTGCCAATATCCTTCACTTTGAAACTTCCCATATCAACAGAAAACTTCCTTTTACTGTCTGGAACCAAATCGAAGAAGGCTTCCCCGTGCATTTGGGCAGACATCTCCCCGTTTGACCGCTTTTGAATTTTGATCCCTGAAGCCGAACTTAACCAAACCGAAGACCCATCCGACAAGTGAATCGTCGAAACGGATCCCTTTTCAGAGGTATACTCCACCTGTTCTACGATTTCGCTGCCTGACTTAATGTTGTTAACCAGATATTGAACCATGAAACTGAAAACGATTGTTACAACAACGATTGCCGCATAACGGTACCATAAGTTAATAATGAAGTATTTCTTACCAGGATGCAAATGGCCCCATATGTGTTCAAAGCGATCTTTTGTAATGCCGATATTATTATAATACTGACACGTTGATACTGTGTAAATACTTTTAAATTGGAAAAACTGCTCCCGTAGCGATCTGTTTTCTTCCAGTTCCCTGTAGAAATTGCTTTTTTCGGTTTCGGTAACCGAATTATTTAAAATCCTGATGAAAATTTCTTCTGGCATTTTTTCTGAATTGATTACTATACACACAAAACCCCTCCGACCCTATCAAAAAATCGAAAAAAAATACGATGTTTTTCTTCCTTATGATAAAATATTGGTAATGAGATAAATAATTGCGAGGAAATCTTTCAATTCCGAGCGGAGGATTTTCAATGCCTTGGTCATCCGTGCCTCAACTGTCTTTACACTGATCGTCAATCTCTCAGAAATTTCTTTGTATTGCAGCTCCTCAAACCGGCTTAGCCGGAAAGTTTCCCTGATTTCATCCGGCAAAGAGGCAATAGCGAGATCGATTTTTTGACGTAGTTCTTCAAATTCAATGTAATCCCCAAGCTTTTCCATTGCCTCATAATTGAATTGCATCTCAAGATACTTGAGGTTCTCCTGGTGTTTCAATATAATTTTCTGGTTCCTCAGATAATTCAGGCAGTTGTTCTTGGTAATGGTATAAAGAAAGTTACGAAGGTTAAACTGCTCATTTAATGTCCCCCTTATTTCCCAAAGCTTAACGAAAGTATCCTGTACGATCTCTTCCGATATTTTGACATCATGAAGATATTGATGGGATAGATGGTACATGACACCATAAAAATCATGATAAACTTCATGATAAGCATCTTTCTCCCCTTTTCGGAGCGCTAAAATCAGTTCCTTTTGTTTGTCCGGATCCATTTCCGGATTAAAAATATATTAAAATTATCAGATAAAAAAAAACAGAGGATATGTCAGTACATTTGTACGATCCAGGAAAAGCTTCATAAATCAAAAATCCCTCCTGGCGTTTGACACACAACAGGAGGGATTACCTATTTTACTGGATGCTTAACTTAACCAGACGTAAAGAAAAAGTGTGATTAACGAGAGAATTCCCAAATGTAGCCGCCAGTCGGTAATTCCTTCAAATTTGGCAACTCCTTTGGAATAGTTGATGGTGGTTTTCTCTAGCTTTTCAGGAGCAGTTTTCTCCGTAAATGCTGATACAGCAAAGAGTACGCCAGTAATCAGTATCTCGGCCCAAAGTCCCCTGAAACCGAAATTCAAGGTAAGCGGATGGTGCAGGATGGGGAAATATTGTGCTCCCGCAGTTGATCCGATCAATTGGTCTATCACAAAAACTGTTGCCAGCAAAATTCCGACCAACACTGATACAATGGCTCCTTTCATGGTTACTTTCTTACTCACAATGCCAAAAAATATAGCCGGGAAGACCGGTATCACCATATAAGCAGAAATAGTTTGCAAATATTTGTACAGACCCTCCTCATTTTTGTAGACCAGGTAGGCTGCGCCAAAACCCAGCAATGTTACGAGTACAATTACATAACGCCCCAGGGTTACTTGTCTGCGCTCGGAGACATCCGGTTTGAATTCAAGAATAAAGTCCCTGACAACAAGTGTTGATACGGAGTTTAATACAGCAATTAAGGAGGTAACCAAAGCTGCCATCAGGGAAGCAAGCAATAATCCTCTCAATCCGGTTGGCATCAGGTTATTTAACAATAGAACAAAAGTTTGTTTGGTTGCATCGCCTTGAAGTTCGTGTGGGTACAGGGCATAGGCAATTACTCCCGGAAGGGCAAAAATGAAAATTGGGAACAACTTCAGGAATGTAGCAAACATGGCTCCCCAGCGCGCATTTTTAAGATCGGGAGCCGACAGGGCCCGTTGCACATTCACCTGATCTATTCCCCAGTAGAAGATCCCAGCATAGAAAGCTGTTGCAAGTATTCCCCAGAAAGGATAAACGGGATCTGAGATGGGTTTTGAAATCTTCATCATCTCCGGCACTTTTTCCATTAATGCATTCCATCCGCCCACCTTTTCCAATCCAAAAAAGAGCATAAGCGATGAACCAAGAATGATGATGATCACCTGAATCGCATCCGTATAGGCAACGGCTGTAAATCCGCCAATAATGGTAAAAACCGCCACAGCAACTCCTATGAAAAAGACTGTTGTCATTACATTCCATCCCAGAATGCTGTTAAGGACAAGCGCCCCTGCAAAAAGGGTAAAGGCCAATTTTGTCATCACACTGATAATCAACATTAGGCCGGAAAAAAAGGTTCTGGCGCGCCGATCGTACCGAAGTTCCAGAAATTCTGGTATTGTAAAGATCTTGTTCTTAATATAATAAGGAAATAGGATGGCGCAAGCAAATCCCAAAGTTATGGCCGTAGTTAATTCCACTGAACCTGCGGATAATCCATAACGGTAAGAATCCCCGGATAAGCCGACAAGGTGTTCAGCACCAATATTGGTGGCAAAGATAGAGGCCCCGACGATGGGCCAGGCAATTTTTCTGCCCCCCAAAAAAAAGTTGGAACTATTCTCGCTGGCCTTCTTACGATAAGCCATCCACAAGCCAAACGCCATACTGCCAGCCATCACAAAGGTGAAGACCAACCAGTCGAGCAAGGTTAATGATAAATTCATGAGTTGTTAGTTAAGTTAATTGGAACAGTGACTAAAGTGACTAGAGTAGTTTGATGAGTTGTTGATAAAGATAAGGGATCGTTTGAATCTGGTTGCCTTCAATGTAAAAGCCTTTGCCGCCGTACGCCTGGGGAATCCTGGTTACAATACTTTTTTGGTCCCTGAAATAATAACCTATAGCAGATTCATTGGTGGCTGTTTCAGGTTTATATTGCCGCAGATCAAAATTGGCGGTCAGGATGTCGTTCGGGGTTTGTTTCACATTACCAACCATGGATGCAGCTTTTAAAAAGACCTCCGGACCTGTAACTGCGCTTCCAACATTGAGGATCACCCCTCCCTTCATTAATTTGGAAACTTCCTGTGTATAAATCAGAAAATCCCTGCCGGAACATCCGCCTTTGGCGCATCCATCAAACCAGTAATGCTGGTCCAGCACATCCGTTCCAATACCAACATGAACCGTGAAGGGAACCTTCTCTTCATAACATGCGGCTGCGATACTCAATTCAGGATGGGTAAAGTTGATTACCTCATGCTCAATTCCCAAATATTTGGCTACTTTTTTCCGAAAGGATCTCTTACAGATCATCTTTCCGACGGACTCGCCATATCCAAGTTTGTTCTTGTTCCCGACACTCAACGCTGCATTGATAAAATTGAATTCATAGGCCATCCCAAACTCTCCCTTTTCCAAAGCCTGGGGTACATATTCACTCGTCTCGCCCATCAATGCCAGTTCAAAATCGTGAATGGAGGTTGCACCGTTTCCGGAGATGATCGTGAAAAGACCTTTGTGAATTAAGTCCACGAGCAAACGGTTCAACCCATTTTTAACCAGATGACCTCCAGTAAACAAAAGAATTGGTTGGCCTTTGGTTCGCCTTTCGATGATCTCTTTCGACAAGGTTTCAATGTTTTTCTTTACCTCCTCCGGCAAATCGATTGCGGAGCTCAGCACCTCGTCTATTTCGCGGAGATCTCCGAATTTGACTTTATTGTTTCTTCCCTTGACGGGATATGTCTTGATTTGTGACGGATCAAATACTTCGTACCTGCCTTTGTATTTCATGTTTGCTTGGTGTTAATAGTTATAATTAAAGATATTGGCTGTTAGCTTATAAAATCGAGTCTCTTGATACTTTGGATCACAGCCCTCACCGTATGATAATTGATTTTCCATGAGTGCCCCATGTGCGTCCAGATAGGATCTCCCTTCCGAGAAAGCAGGGGATACCACTCGCCCACTTTTTTGTTGACGAACTTGTCGTAGACGAAACGATGTACATTTTTGTAGGCATCCCAGTATTTATCTGATTTTAAAATAATTACCGCATCCAAGAGTCCGATCAATACCTCAGCCTGCTGCCAGAACTCCTTCTCTTTGTCATAGACTCCGCCGGAGTGAGGTCCTTCAACATAAACTCCTCCAAATTCGGTATCAATACCATTATCAACAGTATGGTCATAAATAATCTGAAACAGTTCTTTGTATTCATTGGGATCGGCCTTTAGTATTTCAAGGGCATGCAACAGCAACCAGGCAAATTCTGCATTATGGCCGTAACAGGTATTATCAGTAGCGTTCCCTTTTTGTCCCTCTTCCGAGAAGCGGTCCCAGCCCCAAATGATGTCAAATTTTATTTGGGGAGCCACCGTCCAATCCTTGAAAAACTGTGGTATTCCGGTTTTATAAACAGGATGAATGATTTTATTTATCAGTAAATCAATGTCTTCAAGTAATTTCCGGCGGTGAACCTCTAAACCGGTGCATTCGTAAAGCGTGGTATAAGCCTCCATCAGGTGCATGTGCACATCGAGGGTTTTGCGGTCTCCTCCCTGACTACCCGGTCCACAAAGGGTCCAGTCGCGGTGAAACATTTCCCAATAGCCACCATAACTAGTATCCGTGCAATATTTTTGCATGAGATCAAATACCTTTTCTGCATATTCCCTTCCCCGCGGATCCCCAGTAGCAAGGGTATATTCACTCAGGCAATAGATGGCAAAACTGTGGCCATAGATAATTTTCCGGTCAATTTTTACTTCGCCTTTGCGGTTCATCATCCAGTAAAATCCATCATGCGTTTTGTCCCACATTTTGTCGATCAGAAAATCCACACCGTGGCTGGCTAATTCGGCCAGTTTCCCATCCCCATATCCTGCCCGGTGTGCAGAGGCAATGGTATAAATACACCTGGTCTGCGCAATCAAAGATTTTTCATCTTCTCCGGTATCTTTTCCGTATTGATCAAAATGCGTCAGGAAACCACCATTCACATCATCTCTCATTCTGGAAGTCCAAAATGGAAGCAATTCGGTCAGCAGATGGATTTCTGCCTCACTTTTTAATCCTAAAATTTCTTCTTTATTCATGTTATGTAGTCATTAATCCGGCAAAACAACTTTTTCATTCCGGGAGGAACAGAAATTGAGCTGTTTTACACAATATACCTATAGTCGTCGATTCGTATGTAAATATAGCTTTTACCTGATTTAAATGGATGATTCAAATTAATTATCTTGGACAAAATTTTCAAACCCATGCATTCAGACAAAGAGATATCGCTCAAATACCTTTTTTTTACCTTTCTAAAAATCGGGGCGATCTCGTGGGGAGGGTTTATGGCTTTGGTCGCAGTGGTTCAGAAACAGTTGGTCGACAAAGATAAAATCATCAGGGAGGAGCTTTTACTGGATGGGTTATCGCTGGCCTCTGTCCTGCCGGGAGCAGTAGCCATTAACGTGATTACCTATATTGGCTATCATCTGAGAGGAGTGAAAGGGGCGCTGGTAAGTATGTTTGCAACCATCATTCCGGGATTTCTTATGATTATCGGATTGGGAGTTATCTATACTTCCTATGGCGAATTACCCGTCTTTACCAAATTCTTTATGGGTATTTTACCGGCCATTTCAGCCGTAATTCTGAGTATCGCTTTCTCAATGGCACAAAAACAGGTAAAAGATTTCAAGCAAATAATGATGTGCCTCATTGCCGCCATTTGTTTGCTGACAATTCATTCATTTTTTGCCACACTTCTTGTGATTGTTTCCAGCGCCTTCGCCGGATATTTATTTTACTATCAGCCTGGTCCCAAACCTGAAAAAAAAGAGATAAAACGAACTCCTTTAAACTACCGGAAATATCTGCTTGTTACTGTTATTCTGATTGTTGCAGTTGCTTTGATCGCTTTTGCCATTACGCTCTTCAAGATAGATACGCTTGGCTGGTACAAGATTAACCGAACCATATTCCTGACTTTTTCGGGAATGAGCCTTACTCTTTTTGGCGGGGGATATGTCATTATACCAGCGATGCATCAGGTCATAGTAGAAGGATTCCATTGGCTAACCACCAAAGAGTTTGCCGATGCCATTGCAATGGGGCAGATCACGCCAGGCCCGGTCATTCTTACTGCAACCTTCATTGGATACAGGGTTGCAGGTTATTTAGGCGCATGTGTGGCGACCCTGGCCATCTTTTTACCACCCGGATTAGTGATGATTTTGCTCTCGGGATTTCTGAAAAAAATCAAAGATTCAAATCTGTTGGCGGCAATTTTCAAGGGAATGAGACCAGCCATCATCGGAATGATCTTCTCAGCAGCCGTTACCGTTGGTAAAGGAGCGGAGCTTGTTTGGCCATCCGCAATCATCTTCCTGACCGTTCTCATTCTGATAGTAAGATTTAAAGTGGATGTTGTCTATTTGATACCTCTTGCTGGGATTGCAGGAATGCTGTTTTTTTAGCGCTTCTCCTAAAGAAGGATAAAGGATAAAGTAAAAAGGATAAAGTACGCCACAATCCCGATTTCAGCGAATCTTTGATGACCCTGGTTGTACTGCGCCAATCCCGGGAGTCCCCCACTTTATCCTTTTAACTTTATCCTT
>JALNYZ010000029.1 GCA_023229575.1 Prolixibacteraceae bacterium | reverse complement strand
ACTGTGCCAAGCTCATTTTCGCGTTTCAATCATTTCTAACGGCAATAGTGCCACATCATCTATCTTGTTCCGAAAACGCTGACTTCTCAATCAATTGAGAAAAATCGGGTTGTCGGACGGGACTCAATCTTTAATCTGTAATTCTTAATTATTCTCCCGCTTTCTTGTGCCCCTGGTGATTTCCCCTGTCCCTGTGCCGGAAATCCTTCTTGGCCGGAGCCCTGCGCTCGCCTCCTCTTCCTCCTCCTGATGACCTGGGCGCCATTTTTCTCCGGATGGAGGGGTTGTATTCGGGTCCGATTCCCATACCGGCAGGAAGCGGAATCTTGATAATATCGCGTTCAATCAACTCTTCAATCTTCCTGAAATCGTGCATATCGTTGTCGGAGATCAGCGTAATGGCTACTCCCGACTGGGAAGCACGGGCCGTCCGGCCGATACGGTGGACGTAATCCTCCGGATCGCGCGGCACGTCGTAGTTCATCACCAGGTCGATGCTGTCGATGTCGATACCGCGTGAAACGATATCGGTGGCAACCAGTATCTGGGTCTCCCGGTTACGGAAACGAAGCATCACCTCTTCCCGCTCCTTCTGCTCCAGATCCGACAGCATGCCGTCGGCTGAGAAGCCCATCCGGCGAAGCTCACGTACCAGTCCGTTTACATTGGCCTTGCGGGATGTAAATATCAAAACACTTTTGTAATCTGTCTTCCCTTTTAGCAACTCCTTTAGCAGCTGAACTTTCTGGCCTTCATAAACCATATAGGCAGCCTGGATGATATTTTCGGCAGGCTTGGAAATGGCGATGTTGATCTGCTCGGGATTTTTCAAAATCATCCCTGCCATCTGCCGGATTTTTGGTGGCATGGTTGCGGAGAAAAGCAGTGTCTGCCTTTCGACCGGCAGTTCACCCACAATCCGCATGATGTCGTCGAAGAATCCCATGTCGAGCATCCGGTCGGCCTCATCCAGGATCAATGTCTGGATGGTGCTGAAATCAGAGTATTTCATGTTGATGTGCGAGAGTAGCCTGCCGGGAGTCGCAACGATGATGTCTGCTCCCTGCACGAGTGCTGATTTTTGCTGGTCGAAAGCGGCTCCCACTCCCCCGCCATAAACTGCAAGGGAAGAGGCTCCTGTAAAATAGGAGAACCCTTCGATCTGTTGGTCTATCTGTAAAACCAGCTCCCGTGTCGGGGCGATGATCAGGGTATGCATGCCGGTGTGCCCCTCCCTGGAGATGTTGTTCAGGATCGGGAGCAAATAGGCTGCGGTCTTTCCGGTACCCGTCTGGGCACAGGCAATCAGGTCTTTCCCCTCTAAAATAACAGGAATGGCAAACTCCTGTACGGGGGTGCATTTTTCGAAGCCCATGGAGGACAATCCATCCATGATGTCGTGTGTAAAGTCAAAATCTGAGAAATTCAATTTCGTAAACTATAAGATGAACGATGTTATTCTACATATAAAACCAAACCTTTCAGGTATTCACCTTCGGGATGATAGATGTTGATCGGATGGTCAGCCGGCTGGGACAACTGGTGCAAAATGCGCACCTCCCGCCCGGAAATCGCGGCAGCCGAAAAGACTGCTTCGCGGAAGTTGTTCCTGGTCACAACCTGTGAACAGGAAAAGGTAAACAGGATACCTCCGGGCTTGATCTGCCGGAAGGCATTCGCATTGAGCCGTTTGTAACCCTGCAAAGCCTGAGCAAGGGCGCCGCGGTGCTTGGCAAAAGCAGGAGGATCGAGTATGATCAGATCATATTTGTCCTTGATATCTTGAAGGTAATCGAAGCCATCAGCCACAAACGCTTCGTGACGATTTTCTCCGGGGAAGTTGAGTCCCACATTTTCATTGGTTAGCTCGATGGCTTTGGCCGAGGAATCGACCGAATGGACCAATTTTGCACCTCCCTGCATGGCAGAAAAGGAGAATCCACCGGTATAGCAAAACATGTTGAGAACCGATTTGTCTTTGGCATAGGTAGCCAGCAGCTTCCGGTTTTCGCGCTGGTCGATAAAGAAGCCGGTTTTCTGACCTTCGAGCCAGTCTACTTTGAACCGGTTGCCATATTCAAGAACCTCTCCGACAGAAGATTCGCCATAAAGGTAACCATCTTTTGCCTCAATGTCGGCTTTGTAAGGAAGTGTTTTGGCGCTTTTGTCATAGACGGCCACCAGTTTGTCGCTCAGGACGGCTTTCAGCGCCTCCGTGATCGCTTCGCGTTCCAACCACATGCCGACAGAATGGCATTGAAGGACTACCGTTCCGTTGTAATAATCGGCAATCAGTCCGGGCATTCCATCGCCTTCGCCATGGATCAGCCGGTAAACGTTGGTGTCGGGTGCATCGGTCAAACCCATAGACTCGCGAAGCTTGTAGGCTTGCTGAATCCTGTTTTTCCAGAAATCATCGCCCGGAAGGTTCTCCCCGAAGGAGAAGATCCGCACGGCAATCGATCCGATGGCACAATGCCCGTAGGCAATGGTTTTGCCATCACTCTTCCGGACCGAGACGAGGTCACCCTCTTCCACAGCGCCTTCAATCCTGTCGATGGCGCCAGAGAAAATCCAGGGGTGGAAACGTTCCATCGACTCCTCCTTCCCTTTCTTTAAAATGACGTGTGCCAGAGGTTGCATGGGTTATTGTTGGGTAAGTCCGATGTATATCATGTAGGAGATCCATGCATCAGTGGCCGCATAGATTTGCTGTTGTTCGGTTAAAACCGGCGCTTCCCAATTGGTAAGGCGTTGCGATTTTGAGATGCGCATGTCGCAGACGATGGCTGCCAGCTTCTTCAGGCTGAAATTTTCGATGCCATACTGTTTGACCAGCTCCTGCAATTCGACAAAGCCGCCCGGTTTGAAATGAGCAACTTTCTGAAGGATTTTGATGTCATCACGAATGGCTGCACCGACTTTTATGATAGATGGGGAACCAAGTATCTTGATCAAACCGGGTGAAAGCCCAATCAGGTTGGTCCTGAAGAGGAAAGCCTCATTGGCGGTGGAGAGTTGAAGCAGCGCAACCTGATGGTTCTGCCCCTTTTTAAATGCCGGCCGGGTTTCGGTGTCAAATCCTAGTACAGGATGATTTTTCAGGTAATTGATGGCATCAGTAAGATCCTCCACCTTTTCAATCAGGTGAATATTCCCTTCAAAAACTGTGAGAGGCAGTTCAGCCAGCTCTTCATCTGTAATGGTTTTTTTAAACTCTTTGATATATTCGCTCATCTACTAATCAATGTTCATATTTCCATGCACCAGCATGTGAACCGCACGCAAGCCGTTCACCAGCTTCTGTCCCCAATATTGTTCGAAGTTGTTCCGGCACTCCCAAAGGGCAGCCCGCATTACCTCTATCGTTCCGATCCTGTAGGACAAAATAAAATCTTTCAAATCCTGGTAGATATCGGCTACGTTTTCGGAGATATTGGCCTCTACAGAGGCATCTCCCAAGGCCATACCAGGCTCTAGAATCTCGGGATAACTGTCAAACTCCCCCAGCTTCGAACTCAGTTTCCGAAGGATAAAATTGTAGTCACTTTCCGTAACAAACTTTTCAGGTGAATCTTCCGAATCTTCCAGCTCAATCAACCCCGGCAGCAGTGAACTCTTCAGATAAAGTAAGGGTAACATCTTCTGTAACTTTTCCAGAAACACTTTTCTGGGGTAGTCACTTACAGACTCTGCAAAGGTACAGAACTCATTGGCTACAGTAGCAAATTCAATCACATTCCTGGAATAGACAACATCCCGGAAAAGTGACTCATCAATTGATCTCTCTTCCATGTTCACGACAAAAACTTCTCAGCCGCAAAGGTAATCAAACTTCGGTGAGTAAGCGTTTAAAACCAAAAAAATGAATGTAGTTTGTCATTTGATGCGATGGCCAATTCATTCTGTAGCAGGATCAGACGAATCGGACGTTCCATCCTGTTTCAGGGTCATTAAACCTGACCTGTTCATTTCAAGTTTTCCCTGATCAAGCATCCATCTGGTAACCTTTAAAATACTCTTCTCCTTCCCAACTATATTTCTATTTATTTCCTTTATTTCCGTAGGTCGCAAAAGCAGTAACTGTAAAATCGCACTACTTATCTCATTGAACTCTGCATTTGAAATCCCCGATTGATGTTCACCGATGCATAAATCGCACTTTCCGCAGGGCTTGGAACCCTTTTCACCAAAATAGGAGAGCAACTGAACACTGCGGCAACTATCTTCCGACCGGGCATATTCGATAACGGAATCCACCCGCTGTTGATAATTCTTCTTGCGGTCATGGTAATTAACTCTTGAAATACGTATCCTGGAAGCGTTCAGCCTTTCGGTCAGTAATTGTATCACGGGAGCCTCCCTGCGCGGAATGTAGTGGATGATTTTTTGCTGGGAGAGATACTTGAGATTCTGGTAAAGTTCATCGGGTGTCATCTCCAGCCTTCGGGCAATCAATACCTCGTCAATTCGCACATAATCATTGAACAATCCAGTGTAGGAGCGTAAAAGCATGCCAATAACCTTCTCCAGATCTTTGCTGCCGGTTTCGATGCGGTACAACTCATCCCTGTGGGCCAGGAAATAGAGCCGTGAGGAGCTCTCCGGATCATCCGTGTACTCCAGATAGCCCTCCCTTTCCATCAGCTTCAGACTGTGGTAGACCGTAGTAAAAGGAAAGTTGAATTTCCTGGCAAAATCTTCGGGTTGAAAGGTATAAAAGCTGTATTTACCAGTTCCAACCGCAATCTGAAGGTAGTCGCACAGCGCCTGGTAAACAGCGCGAATCCGCTCCTGTTCAGGAAAGGCATCTGTTACCATTTTGTGCAGCCGCCTTTTGTCGGTTCCATTGTAGATCATCAGCGCGAGCGACCGTTCTCCATCCCTGCCGGCCCTGCCCGCCTCCTGAAAATAGGCCTCCAGCGAATCGGGAAGATCGAGGTGCAGCACGAACCGCACATCAGGCTTGTCAATCCCCATCCCAAAGGCATTGGTTGCGACAATCACCCTGGTGGCCCCCGTCATCCAGCGGTTTTGCTTCTCTTTGCGCAGTGCGGGATCCAGCCCGGCGTGATAGAAGTCGGCTGCGACATCCTGCTGCCGCAGAAGATCGGATATCTCACGGCACTTCTTCCTGCTCCTGACATAGATGATTCCGGTGCCTTTGGATTTGGAGACCGTTTCGGCCAGGTAACCCAATTTATCCTCTTTCTGACGAACGAGATAGGTGACGTTTTCCCTGACAAAACTCTTCCGGAGGAGGTTCTTTTGTGGGAAAAGCAGCTTATCCTGAATATCCTCCACCACAGCTCCGGTGGCAGTAGCCGTGAGGGCCAGCACAGGTACTTTGGGGAAAAATTTTCGGATTTCGGCGATCTGAAGGTACGAAGGCCTGAAATCATAGCCCCATTGTGAGATGCAATGCGCCTCGTCGACCGTAATCAGATTGAGGTTAAACCGGATCAGGTACTCCAGAAAATTGGGAGACAGAAGCCTTTCGGGAGAGACGTAAAGAAACTTGTAGTCACCGTAAACGGCATTGTTGCAGGCAATCTCAATCTCCCTGACTGTCATGCCGGAATAGATGGCAAGGGCCTTGATCCCTTTCGACCGGAGATGGTCCACCTGGTCGTTCATCAGCGCGATCAAAGGGGTAATTACCAGGCACATTCCCTCCTTCGAGAGCGAAAATACTTGAAAAGTAATGGACTTACCTCCGCCGGTAGGCATCAATCCGAGTGTATCTTTCCCTTCAGCCACCGAATGGATAATATCCTCCTGCAAGGGCCTGAATTGCTCATACCCCCAATGCTTTAACAATATTTCGTGATACATATCCATTTTTTACGGGTAACTACATTTCATCCCAAAGGAAATTGGGATCCACTATTTTTCAACAAATGGAAAGAACCTGAACTTGAATAAGTCTGCTTTTTAACAAGATGAACGCTATTCGAGAAGATTATCAATTTCTATTTTTAGCGTAGGTAGGTGTCGAACAATAATACCCCTTATTTCATTGTCCATACAACAAGGTTTTTGTCTCGTTAACTGAACTAATAAAATATGGATTTGACAATGATTTGTCTGTTACTAAATCTACTGGTCGTTGAAAAAGATTCTCAAATTTATCTGCCAATTCAAAATAGGTATCCGCATAATCCCCGTAATCCATAGGTTTAAAGGAGATTAATAAATCAACATCACTTTTGTCATTGAAACTGTCTGTGCAGACTGAACCGAAAACAAACAAGGATGCCACATTATGAGTCATACATAATGATTTGATTTTATCAATGTTATCGGATATTAATCTTTGCATATCAATGTTTTGTACAAATTTAAGCTTATTGTTCAACTTTTACAAGTAGCTACAATCAATTGGTCAACACTCTCACCAAATGCTAATACACTTGACAGGGCGAGATTGTCCCAAAAGAAAAAAATTAGTACTTTTGCGCAACAAAAAGTCTCACCAAAAATTCACACCCATGTCATTTCTGTCAGATAAAGTGGTACTCGAAGGATTAACCTTCGATGATGTGCTATTAATACCCGCTTATTCGGAGGTGTTGCCAAGGGATGTCAACATCTCATCACAATTTTCACGCAACATCAAACTCAATACCCCGATCGTTTCTGCGGCCATGGATACGGTTACCGAATCGAAACTGGCCATC
The DNA here is from genome assembly GCA_023229575.1 of Prolixibacteraceae bacterium. Taxonomy (GTDB): domain Bacteria; phylum Bacteroidota; class Bacteroidia; order Bacteroidales; family Prolixibacteraceae; genus CAINVV01. The sequence goes on along the minus strand of JALNYZ010000029.1, from coordinate 45,754 downwards.
GCAATCGCACGCGAAGGCGGCATTGGGGTCATTCACAAAAACATGACCATAGACCAGCAGGCCAAACAGGTAAACATCGTCAAAAGGGCTGAGAACGGCATGATTTTTGACCCCATCACCATCTCGAAAGACAAGCTGGTGGGAGATGTACTGAAGCTGATGGAAACATTCAAAATCGGAGGAATTCCGGTCATTGATGCTGAACGTCACCTGGTAGGTATCGTCACCAACCGCGACCTTCGCTTCGAACGTAATTTCAACCGTCCCATTTCAGAGGTTATGACTTCGCAAAACCTCATTACAACAGATATCTCGACCGACCTTGAAAAAGCTGCCAAGATCCTTCAGAAATACAAAATTGAGAAGCTTCCGGTAGTCGACAAGGAGAACAAACTGATGGGCCTGGTTACTTACAAGGATATCACACAGGTCAAAGACAAACCAAACTCCTGCAAAGACGCCAAAGGCCGCTTAAGGGTAGCCGCTGCCGTCGGTGTCACATCCGATACCATGGAGCGGATCGATGAGTTGGTCAAAGCCAATGTCGATGCCATCATCATCGATACTGCCCACGGCCATTCTAAAGGGGTTCTGGAGATGCTGAAAAATGCAAAAAACAAATATCCCGAGAAAGATTTTATTGTGGGTAACATTGCTACCGCTGAAGCCGCTTCCGAACTTGTTTTCGCTGGTGCTGACGCTGTGAAAGTGGGAATTGGCCCAGGCTCCATCTGTACCACACGTGTAGTCGCCGGTGTTGGAATTCCACAACTTTCGGCCATTTACAACGTAGCCAAAGCACTGAAAAACAGCGGAGTACCCGTAATAGCCGATGGAGGATTGCGCTACTCTGGCGATATTGTCAAGGCCCTTGCAGCAGGCGCTCAAAGTGTGATGGCCGGTTCCTTGTTTGCCGGAGTGGAAGAATCGCCTGGCGAAACCATTATCTTCCAGGGAAGAAAGTACAAATCCTACCGGGGAATGGGCTCCATTGAAGCCATGCAGCAGGGTTCGAAAGACCGCTACTTCCAGGATGTGGAAGATGACATCAAGAAACTTGTACCGGAAGGCATTGTTGCGCGGGTCGCTTACAAAGGCTCCCTCAATGAAGTTCTCTACCAACTCATTGGCGGTTTACGCGCCGGAATGGGCTATTGTGGTGCCGCTACGATCGAGAAACTCCACGAAACCAAGTTCTGCAGAATTACCAATGCAGGAGTTGCCGAGAGTCATCCGCACGATGTAACCATCACAAGGGAATCTCCGAATTACAGCCGCGAATAGGTCACAAATCCTATAAGCTGTTAAATTTCCGTAAAAAGAGAGGTATCTTTACAACCTATCACTTCCACCTCTCGTCTAATACCTGGGAACAGATTGATATGCTAGAAACAATTCATTTTCATCGTCAGGGATTCTTTGGATGGCTCATGGTGCTTGGTACACTTGTGGTCCTCTCAGGATGCAGCTATTTCAGAAACCCGAAAGATGAGGTGTATGTTGCCAAGGTTGATGACAAAACATATCTGCTAAAAGATCTCCGGTCGCAACTTCCTGCCGGGATGACGAAACCTGACAGTCTGGCCAGGGTCAATGACATCCTCACCCGCTGGGTAAAGAAAGAATTGCTGCTGAAAATAGCCGTCGAGAATTTGGGTGAAAGTCAGAAGGATCTTTCCAAAGAGCTTGAGGAGTATGGTAATGCCCTCCTTATTCACCGGTACCAACAACAACTTCTGAGCCAGAAATTGGATACTGCACTAACTGACCAGGATATACACAGCTACTATGAAAATAATCCCGCTAAATTTACCCTCGACTATAACATCGTCAAGGCTGTTTACGTGGAGATACCCAAAAGTGTAGCCAAAACAGATCAGATCAAACGCTGGATGACAGAAAACAGTACACGGTCAATGAGTGAATTGGAGAGTTATAGTTTCCAGTATGCCTCAAAATACGATCATTTTAACAACGAATGGGTGGATTTTAACAACATCCTTGCACGAATCCCCGGGAGGAAAGAGGATCCAGAACAAATGCTGAGGCAATCTAAATTTCTTCAATTCAGCGACTTAAACAACTTCTACTTTGTTCTGATCAACGATTACATTTTGTCAGGAGAAAAAGCTCCATACGATTTCGTCAAGGATCGGATAGAAAGTTTAATTTTGAACAGTCGGAAAATGGAATTCCTTCAGGATCTCGAAAAAAACATATATGAGAAAGGCCGAAGGGAAAACAGGTTTACCATAAAGGAATTCAAATAATAAATACATATGTTAAAACAGTTGGCAAAAGGTTTGTTGTTGTCAGGTATTATTTTGGGATCGTTTATTATATCAAACGGCCAGGACAAAGTTGTAGATCAGATTGTGGCCATTGTAGGGAGTAATCCTATCCTCAAGTCAGACATAGAGTCACAGGCTATACAGGCGCAGGCCCAGGGGCAGACTACTGAAGGTGATTTGAAATGCGAAATCCTGGAGTCACTGCTTGAGCAAAAACTGTTGCTTGCAGAGGCCGATCTCGATACCAATATCGTGGTAACCGACAATCAGATCAACCAGAACATGGACCGCAGGATGAAATATTTCATCGAAAATATTGGTTCAGAAAAAGAGGTCGAGAAGTATTTCAAAAAATCGATCAACCAATTGAAATCCGAGATGAGTGAAATGATCAAGGAGCAGTTGAAAACAGAGCAGATGCAGCAAAAAATTTCAAAGAATGTGACGGTCACCCCTTCAGAAGTGAGAAATTATTTCAGACAACTGCCCAAAGATAAAATCCCGATGATCGCTTCCCAGATGGAATATGCCCATATTACGATCCTTCCGGTCATTACTGAGCAGGAAGACATGGAGGTAAAGAGCAAATTACGGGATTTTAAGCGCAGGGTCGAGAATGGTGAAAATTTCGCCACCCTCGCAGTGATGTATTCAGAAGATCCAGGATCTGCGCGTAATGGCGGAGAGATGGATTATGTGGGTCGTGCCATGTTGGACCCGGCATTTGCCACTGAGGCTTTTAACCTCAAGGTTGGCACTGTATCAAAAGTAGTCAGAAGTGAATTTGGTTACCACATCATCCAACTGATCGACAAAAGGGGTGAAAAGATCAAATGTCGTCACATCCTGATCCGTCCGAAAATCGATCCCAAAGAACTGGAAAAATCCAAAAGCCGTATCGACAGTCTTGCCAACTTCATTGCAAAAAAAACCATCACATGGGACCAGGCAGCATACATGTATTCTTCCGATAAAAACACCCGTAACAATGGCGGACTTGTTACTTCCCAGAAAACCGGCTCCACAAAATTTCAGATGGAAGATCTTGATCCTGATGTAAGCAAACTGATTACCAACTTGCAGGTTGGACAGGTATCCGAGCCTTTCCTGGGCATGGACGACAAACAGCGGCAGGTTTATAAAATCATAAAGCTACTGAGTAGGACCAATGCCCATCCTGCCAATCTTCAGGAAGACTACCAGCACCTGAGCGAGATTTATCTGGAAAAGAAGAAAGAGGATACCTATCGGGCCTGGTTGGCAAAACAACAGGCCAAAACCTATATTCACATCGACGACATTTATAGCAATTGCAATTTTAAGCTGAAATCCTGGAAGAAATGATTTGGATTGCTGTGATTTAAGGATTGTTGGATTAATACATTTGCAAGTGCTGTCATATTTGAACATGATTTTCATAAAACAGGAAATTCCACAAATTGACAATTATCAATTGTCAATTAATTATTGCTTAGATGGTTATGAAAACTCATAAGATAGGATACAGCCTGCTGGTGTCACTGATGTTGATCGTGGCATTTCATGTTGTTTCCGGTTCTTTGCCTCAACCTGATGGACGGAAAAAAAGAATTGAGATCCTGAATGCCGATTTTTACACCTATGACAGGAAAATTATAGCAAACGCCGACCGTTTAATCGGCAATGTAGAGCTTAGCCACAACAACGCACTCCTTTATTGTGACAGTGCATATTCTTACAAAGACAGCAACATGGTAGATGCCTTTGGCCATGTTCATATCATTCAGGGAGACACGCTGAATTTGTACGGTGACCGTATAAAATATGAAGGAAACAGTAGAATTGCCCAGGTAAAGGGTAACGTCAAACTGGTCAACAAATCCATTGTATTGACCACAGATGAGTTAATCTTTGATCTGAGGTCAAACATTGGAAATTACCATACCTGGGGAAAAATCGTCGATACAGCCAATGTACTTGTTAGTAAAATAGGTCGTTACTATGCCAACGAAGACCTATTTTTCTTCAAAGACTCTGTCAAGGTGACCAACAAGGATTTTATCTTAACAGCCGACACACTCAAATACAACAGCAAGATTGAAAGGGTCTTTATCGTTGGGCCAACCCACATCGTCGGTACGACCAAACAAGGCACCCTCTATTCGGAAAAAGGTTGGTACGATACCCGAACGAATATTGCAGAACTCTACAAAGCCTCCAAAATTATTGGCAAGGAGCAATCGTTGCAGGGGGATACCCTATTTTATTCACGGAATGCCGGTACCGGCAGGGCGCGAAGCAGGGTCATCCTCTCAGATACCACCAATCACGTTGCAATCACTGGCAGGAGAGGAACCTACAACGAAAAAACAAAAATTGCCTTTGTTACTGACTCTGCTGTTTTTATGCAGTTTTCGCCCAAAGACACTCTTTTCCTTCATGCAGACACACTCAAATCCATTCCCGACCTTTCTAAACTAGTGACAGTTAAAAATATGGTCAGGGAAGAACTTGTCCCCAAGAAATCCGCTGTTACCAAAGCACCTCAAGCCCCTGGCCCGGCAGATACAAGTAAGGTGTTATCAAAACTTATTTCTGCAGTTAAGGACTCGCTCTCACCAAAGATAGACAGTTTGAAAATCAATGTATTACAGGAGATAAAAAAACTTCCTGCAATAATTGATTCACTATCCCCGGTAGCAGATACGGCCAAAATTTCCAGTGCAAAGGTGGTGTTGCAAAAAATCAAAGAGGCCATGAAAGATTCGGCGTCAGCAACATCCGACACATTAAAATCGAAAGACAAAAAAGATCACAAGATATTTATGGCGTATCACCGGGTACGGTTTTACAAAAAGGATTTGCGGGGAATTTGCGACTCCCTCTCTTATCAAATGAAGGACTCTGTGATGAGACTCTATATGGACCCGGTTTTATGGTCGGATGTACATCAATTGTCGGCCGAAAAAATAGAATACCGTCCACATACACCTGGTCCCGACATTGCCAGATTGGAAAACAACGGTTTTATCATCTCACGCGAAGATTCCATCAAATTCAACCAAATCTCTGGTAAGGTACTGATTGGATACATCGTCAAAAATGAACTGAAAACCATTGAAGTAAACGGAAATGCAATTACGCTCTACTACTTAAAAAACAAAGACCACTATTCCGGGATGAGCAAGATGGAGAGCAGCAAGATCAACGTTTACCTGTTGAAAAGCAAGATTGACAGCATCGCATTTTTTCCTAAACCGGAGGGTAAACTTACGCCAATGAAAGATTTGACTTCTGAAGAGACGGTGTTGAAGGGATTTGTCTGGAGGGAAAGTGAGAAGCCAAAATCACGCTTCGACCTCTACCCGCTTGACGAAAAACGCAAAAAAATTGCAGGCCCCGAAAAGAAACCTGCATCAAAAAGTAAGCAGAACGCCAATTTTTAGTATTCATCTTCGTTGAAGAAGAAATCGTCCTTGCTTGGGTAATCCGGCCAAATATCTTCAATGGATTCATATATCTCACCCTCATCCTCCATCTCCTGCAGGTTCTCAATTACTTCCAGCGGGGCTCCCGAACGTATGGCGAAATCGATCAATTCATCTTTCGTTGCAGGCCAGGGTGCATCTTCCAATTTTGAAGCCAATTCCAGTGTCCAATACATATTATATTAATTTAGATTATTGTTCAACGGTTTTGCGATGTTACTATTTTTTTGCGAGAATAAAAATAAATAGCCATAAATTTTACGGCACCCATTGAACTTCGTCAACACCCTCATCTATAGCAACTTTGCGGGAAAGTACAAACAAATAGTCGGAGAGACGGTTGAGGTACTTTATCAATTCGGCGGGTATGGAAACCTCTTTTGACAACTGACAAACCCTTCGCTCTGCTCTTCTGCAAACCGTTCGGGCGAGGTGGCAATAAGAAATGGCGTTGCTCCCCCCGGGAAGGACAAAATGTTCCATCGGTGGCAACATATCCAGAATGCGGTCCATTTCATTCTCCAGTTTTGCAATCTCTTCCACTTTAAATGGCAGTTTCAACGACAGATCAGTCTTGGAAAGGTCGGTCGCCAACCGCGCCCCAACCACAAAAAGATTGTTTTGCACTGAAAGCAAAAGATCCCTGGTAGTAGAATCAATTTTCTGGGAGCGGATAAGTCCGATCCAGCTGTTCAATTCATCTACCGTTCCGTATGATTCGAGGCGCAGGTCATATTTCTCCACCCTCGTACCGCCGATCAATCCGGAAGTCCCGTCATCTCCTGTTTTGGTATATACTCTCATGCGAACTTCTACGTTAATAGATCGGATTAGGATTCACATAATCCATTTCAATAACTCCGTCTTTCAATTTGATAATCCTATAAGCATGACGGGCAATATCCTCCTCGTGTGTAACCAGGATGATGGTATTCCCTTTCGCGTGGATATCGGCAAAAAGCTTCATGATCTCTTCGGATGTTTTTGAGTCCAGATTCCCGGTAGGTTCATCGGCCAGGAGAATGGATGGGGTATTGACAAGTGCCCGGGCCACCGCCACACGTTGCCGCTGCCCCCCTGAAAGTTCATTGGGTTTGTGCTCCATCCGATCCTCCAGACCAACATTGATAAGCTGTCCACTAGCAACTTCCTCACGTTTTGCTTTACCTATGCCTGCATAAATCAAAGGCAGCATCACATTTTCGAGGGCAGAATATCTTGGTAAAAGATTGAAGGTTTGAAAGACAAAGCCAATTTCGGTGTTGCGGATTTCGGCCAGCCGGTCGTCGTCCATCAGGCTTACATCCTTGTCGTTCAGCCGGTAATTGCCGGCAGTAGGTGTATCCAGGCATCCGATGATGTTCATCAGGGTCGATTTCCCCGAACCGGATGCCCCCATGATGGCAACATATTCACCCCGGACAATATCCAGCGATATTTTTCGCAGCGCCCTGACAACCTGGGTGCCGACCTGATAATTCTTTACGATATCCTTTAGCCTGATCACATTTTCCATCAGAAATCTTTTAGGAATACAAACTTAATTGAATTTATTTTGGTTTGGCGGGTTCGGTTAAACTTCTTTATCTACAAATTTTGAAATTCTCATTTATTTTCGGTATATTGAGTGAATGCCATGATGAATTATTTGACCCCTCTAAATCTCCCCAAAGGGGAGACTTCTGATTCGTGTTCTGATCAACAATTAGAGCGCCACTCCCCTCCTTTGGAGGGGGCGGGGGAGGTCAAATCTACTTTAAATGAAAAGGAGGAACAAAATCCTGGCTATATAACTGCAAATCCTTACACATATCATATTATCAAGGAAATCAGGGATAGGTTGAAAGAAAAACCAACTAAAGAAGAGGATATTCTTTGGTTCTTTCTAAGAAACAAGAAAACTGGTTACAAAATCAGACGACAGCACATAATTGATAATTTTATTACTGATTTTGTTTGTCTTAGCAAAAAATTAATCATAGAAGTCGATGGGAAGATTCATTTAAAGCAGAAAGATTACGACAGACTAAGAACTGAGAAGCTGAATGAATTAGGATTTGAAGTTATACGATTTACAAACGAAGAAGTACTTGAAAAATCTGAATTAGTTGCAAATAGAATAAGAGAAATACTGGATAAAAAATAATATTCTCAAAATCTCAGCACAAAATCCTCCTTTTGCAACCCTTTTTTGCAGATGAAAATCCCAATTTCAAACAGATCGAGGGAAATCCTTACCTGCTGCTCTTTTTGAAATTTTCCCCACACTCCTTCCATTTCAGCAGAGGTATGAATACCGTACAAAATGATTACCCCTTCGTAGGGTTGCCCTACTATTTGCGCAAGCACCCGACTGCACTCAGCCGGATCAAGGGGGAATTGGATCACAACAAAATCGGAGGCGATCACTTTGCCTGCGCCTGATAAATCTATATTCCCGATTTCATACACCTCAATCAACCTTCTGCAAAACGACTGGTAATGGCCGTTCTCTACCTGCGCCACCAGCCTGATCCTGCGATCGGCAAGCGCCATCGCCATGAGCGTAACCCCAAAAGTAGAACCGTAAAAAGAGAGCAAGCGAGGCTGGAACTCATTTACAAGCCTGAATATCAAGCGATCGAACTTACCTGGCAACAAATGTAATTTCCTAACGAGGCCACAATCAGCTCCAATTTTCGTCTCATATAATTTCCGGTAGGAAGCTTTGTCGACCATCCAGAGCGTATTCCGAACATTTTCTTCGGCTGCAACCAGCATTGGCCAGGCAGAAAAATTGCCTTTGTTCTCAATCACCTCCGTAATTAACCTAAAAAGAAAAGGAGAGTGAATCCCATGGCCCTTCCTGTGCCGGGCTGTGAAGAGGTAAGCGATCCATTTGCGGGTACAGTATTTCATGGGAGGAGTGACTAGAGTGAACTAAAGTGTCTAAAGTATTTAAAGTGCCTAGAGTGCCTAAAGTTAAGAAGAAAGATTTGAGTGAATTGGAAGTTAGAATAACTTAATGGAAAAAATAGCTATTTTCGATGAAGCGATGTACTTTAGGCACTCTAGGCACTTTAAATACTTTAGGCACTTCTTATGTTGGCACAGGAGATCAAATTCCTTCCGGGGGTAGGCCCCAAAAGAGCAGCCATCCTTACCCAGGAGCTGAAGATCACCACAGTGGCAGAGCTGATCTATTACTTTCCCTACAAATACATCGACCGGACCAAATTTTACAAAATCCGGGAGATCAACGAAACCCTTCCATTCATTCAGATAAAAGGCGTGATCACTTCGCTTGAAACCATTGGTGAAGGGCGTTCGCAACGGATGGTCGCCAATTTTTACGATGGGGAAAACCATATGGAACTGGTTTGGTTTAGGGGCATCAAATTTGTCAAAGCCACGCTAAAGATGAACTTCCCATACATAATTTTCGGAAAACCGACCGAGTTCAACAACAGATGGAAACTGGTTCATCCCGAACTGGAGGAGGTATTAGCTGAAACAGAAAAGAAAGAGGGATATATTCAGCCATTTTACAACACCAGCGAGAAGATGAAAAGCAATTTTCTCGTATCCAAATCGATCCAGAAATTTCAATATAACGCCCTTCAGCTCTGCAAAGGAAAAATTAAAGAGACCCTGCCCGACTGGCTCATTGACCAGCTTAAACTGATGCCCCTCGAAACGGCGCTGATCAACATCCATTTCCCGTTAGACCCCGTTACCCTGAGAAAAGCAGAGATGAGGCTGAAATTCGAGGAGCTGTTCTACATCCAGCTCAAACTGCTACACCTGAAACATGAGCGGCAAAATAAATTCAAGGGACACATCTTCAAGGAGGTAGGATCTCATTTCAACGATTTCTTTCACAACCATCTCCCTTTCGAACTGACCGGCGCCCAGAAACGGGTGATCAAAGAGATCCGAAAGGATACCCTGGCAGGAAAGCAGATGAACCGTCTGTTGCAGGGGGATGTTGGCAGTGGCAAAACCATGGTCGCCCTCATGATTTCGCTAATCGCCATGGACAATGGATTTCAGGCCTGCATGATGGCGCCGACAGAGATTCTTGCGATGCAGCACCACCAGTCGGTGATGAAACTGATCGGCGACCTGCCCGTTACTGTCCGGTTACTCACGGGATCTACCAAAAAATCGGAACGTCTCGTCATTCACAAGGAATTGCTGGATGGTTCACTGAACCTGCTGATTGGCACCCATGCATTGCTCGAAGACATCGTTGAGTTCAAAAATCTTGGCTTCGTGGTTATCGACGAACAACACCGTTTCGGCGTTATGCAGCGCGCCAGACTGTGGCGCAAAAATTTCATACCGCCCCACATCCTGGTAATGACGGCTACCCCCATTCCCCGCACGCTGGCCATGACCGTTTATGGCGACCTGGATGTATCGGTTATCGACGAACTTCCACCGGGCAGAAAACCGATCCGTACCTTTCATTACTATGACAACCGCAGGGGCGAATTGAACCAGTTTATCCGAAAGGAGATTGCCCAGGGACGTCAGGTTTACATCGTTTTCCCGTTGATCAAGGAGTCGGAGAAGCTCGATTTTAAGAACCTCGAAGAGGGATTCGAACAGCTTAGGATAGCCTTTCCGCTTCCCGAATACCGTATCAGCATGGTGCATGGCAAGATGAAGCCTGCAGCCAAGGAGGAGGAGATGCGGCGCTTTAAAAATCACGAAACCCATATTCTGGTCGCTACTACCGTGATAGAGGTGGGGGTTGATGTACCCAATGCCTCCGTAATGGTGATAGAAAGCACCGAGAGATTCGGCCTCTCCCAACTGCACCAGCTTCGTGGACGGGTGGGACGCGGCGCCGATCAATCTTATTGCATCCTGATGAGCAGCGTCAAACTCAGCCATGAGAGCCGTCAACGCATCGAAACCATGGTGGCTACCAATGACGGGTTCGAAATCGCCGAGGCCGACATGCGCCTTCGCGGTCCGGGCGATTTGGAGGGTACCCAGCAAAGTGGCCTGGCCTTCGATCTGCGAATCTCCAACCTGGCCAAAGATGGGCAGATTCTGCAATATGCCCGGGACAAAGCAGAGGAGATTCTCGATTCCGATCCATTGCTGCACAACAACGAAAATACCATCCTTGTCCGACAAATGATGGCGCTTCGAAAAAATCATTTGAATTGGGGTGCGATCAGCTGACGACACAAAAAACCACAACAAAAATAATACCCCTGCCACCCAATAGTGATAGATATTCAAAGTCATGCTATCTTCGTTTAAAATAACAAAAACAGTTATGAGTTACGGTTCCAATAATGATGCGCATTCTTCCTCCCCCGGAAACGATTTCAAACTGCAAACCAACAAAGGTTTCCTGCTCGCCCTGGTACCCATGATGCTGATGTCGACAATTTTTTTTGGCCTTCACAGTCTCAGGATCCTGGTGGCAGCGGTGACCACCTGCCTGCTCTTTGAATACATCTTTCAAAAATTTGTACTGAAAACACCCACTACGCTTCGCGATGGATCGGCAGTGATCATTGGGGTGTTGCTGGCTTTCAGCTTCCCGGCAGGCTTACCTGTGTGGCTAATCGTTTTAGGGTCCCTGGTTGCCATCGGATTCACCAAAATATCCTTTGGGCGATTAGGCGCCAATCCATTTAATCCCGTTCTCCTGAGCTGGCTCTTTCTGAGAATCTCTTTCCCTGCGCAAATGACCACCTGGACCGCCAACATAACGATGGCCGATGCCTTCACGGGTGCAACTCCGCTTGGGTTGGTGAAGGAGGGGCTTAAAAGCGGGAAATTAATGGCAACAGTTGCCGCTGATAGCCGGATTCCGGGCTATTTCGATATGTTCTGGGGCAACATGAGCGGATCGCTGGGCGAAATATCGGCCATCGCTATCCTCCTGGGAGGCATTTATCTGCTTTGGAAAAAAATCATCACATGGCATATACCTGTCGCCCTTCTGGGTACACTTTTCGCTATTGAAGGACTTCTTTGGATGCTGGCGCCAGGCAGTTTCATCGACCCCATTTTTCACCTGATCACAGGTGGGGTGATGCTGGCAGCCTTCTTTATAGCCACCGACCCACATTCCTCACCATCATCGCCTGTCGGGAAACTTCTATTCGGAGTGGCCATTGGATTGATAACCACCCTTATCAGAAATTTCACCCCACTCCCGGAAGGGGTTGCGATTGCGATTCTTTTCATGAATAGCTTTGTTCCGATGATAAACAAAAAGATTTTTCATTGATTTTTATGTAAAGCAAATACCTTTCGTTAAATTTGGTAAGTATTCTTGTATTAGCAAAAATTATTATCCTAAATCGAAAACCCTTCATTTTATTACAAATTCAAAAATTATGGAACTACTTATCCCTATTCTCATTGCTATTGCCGTTTTGATTATCTCCGGCTTCCGCATTGCCCAGGAATATGAACGCGCCATCGTATGCCGGCTGGGAAGATATAATGCAACCAAAGGCCCTGGACTGTACTGGATCATTCCGCTGATCGACCGACAACAATACCACTACCGTGATACTGATGCCCTCAGAGTTCTCAAATGCCGCCAGAAGTTTCACTGAAATGGTAAGCAAACAAGCAAAATCAAAAGAGGAAGTATAAAACCTGCCGGATATGAGCAAAATTCCAATTCTGCTACTGGCAATTTTTCCATTCCTTCTTCCTCCAAAAGAGACGAAGAAAGTGATTCGGGAACGACCTCTTCCAGCCTTCTCCGAGACTTTCTTTGTGCTCAGATCAGACACCAGCATAAGGCATGGAAACTACAAGGCAGAGGCTTTTGGGAAAGTGCTGCTTAGCGGATTTTACAAGATGGGGGAACCTGATAGCATCTGGATCCAATACAATAAACAAGGAAAGATTCGGGCAAGGGGTTGGTTCAAAGGCAACAACAGGGATAGCATTTGGGAATATTTCAACGACAAGGGTGAACTGGAGCAAAAGCTTGATTTCACCCATAACCAGGTACTTTATTACCAGACCATTTTTGCCAAGCATCCCTTCAGGGTCATCTCAAAAACGGATACGGTCATGAGCATTCTCGATAGACCTCCCCTATTCATTGGTGGAATGAGCCGGTTAAATGACTGTGTAAATAATGAACTTCGTATTCCACTTCACAAACCAGAACAAAATGTGCAAGGAACCGTCTATGTAGCCGTCACTATCGATAGTTTGGGAAAAACTTCCAGGCAAAGGATTATTAAAGGAATAGGGAAGGCTTGTAACGAAGAGGCCTTGCGCGTGATGAGGAGTATCCCCGATGATTGGATACCCGGTGTATTGAATGATCAATTTGTTACAGTGGACTATATCATCCTCTTTCAATTTGATCCAAAACTTCCCGGGATTGACGTTTCTGATCTATCCAATAAGAACATAAATCCCCAGGGAGGCGTATGGGAACTCGTTTATTAATATTTAGTAATAAAAAAATTAACACCTAATTTTCAATGACAGACGACACACTAATTACCACCAGCACTAACCTCGAAGGATACCGCATCATCAAACAACTAGGTATCGTACGGGGCATTACCGTCCGCTCCAGGAATATATTCGGCTCTTTCGCCGGAAGCTTCATGACCATTTTTGGGGGCAGGAACGTAATTTATATCGAACTTTGCGAAAGAGCCAGAGGAGAAGCAATGCAGCTAATGATTGATCATGCCCGGATCATTGGCGCCAACGCCATCATTAACATGCGCTACGACGCCAACGATGTGATGACAGGCCTGACGGAGGTACTGGCCTATGGAACTGCCGTGGTAGTCGAAAAAATCTAAACGCATGAAGCCTGACTACAAATTTATCGCTTACCTGGCCCTCTCTATACTTTCCGGAGTTCTGATTGCCTGGATGGACTCCCGTCCGGGATGGGACGATACAGGAATTACTGCCGGGACTATTGTGCTTGCATCTGCCCTATTCGGATACATTCGGCCTTCCCGTCCATGGATTTGGGCGCTCACAGTGAGCAGTTGGATCCCTTTGCATGCCATACTCTCGACCGGCGATTTCAGAATGTTGGTCATTATGCTGTTTGGTTTTGCCGGATCCTACCTGGGTGCTGCGGTAAAAAACAACAAACCGGCTTCCAACTGACTTCAAATTTTGATTTATGATTGCCTGATCAACAGACAAAGTCAGGAATCCTGCCAAATCATATATTTTCATGATACATTTGGCGAAATATAAATAGGATATAGCGTGGAAAATATCATTGGAAGAGTTGAGGAAGTCGCATTGTTGTCAAAAATCATAACATCTGATGAGGCTGAACTGCTTGCTGTATATGGTCGTCGTAGGGTTGGCAAAACTTTTCTAATCCGCAATGCCTTTCAAAAACAATTGGCATTTGAATTTTCAGGTATTCACGGTGCATCATTTGATCTGCAATTAGAAAACTTCAGTGAGGCGTTATCAAAAGTTTCAGGAAATTTACCACTGGCTAAACCTGCGACCTGGATACAAGCTTTTAAAACACTTACAATTTATCTTACGCCAATCCTCAAAAAACAAAAAAAGGTGGTATTCCACACTATTTGAAAGAGATCGAAAAAGGGGAAAGTGCGACCCAGGCCATCGACAGGATATGCTTCACCAAAGATGGTCTTTTACACGATGAATTCAAAAATCTATACCAATCACTGTTTGACAATGCCCAATCCCACATGGATGTTATCAGGGCCCTCTCCAGAAAAAAAGCGGGGCTCACAAGGGGTGAAATCCTTGAAAATTGCAAATTATCTTCAGGTGGTGGCATTACACAACTATTGGAAGAACTTACTGAATCTGGCATTATTAAGCCTTACATTCCTTTTGACAAAACGGTAAAAGACAGTATCTATAAACTGACAGATGAATATTCGCACTTCTACCTGAAATTTATCGAAAACAGCCGGTCGAAAGGTCCCGGAACATGGACTACGCTTTCTGCAGGAGCATCCTGGAAAAGCTGGAGCGGTTTTGCTTTTGAAAGTATATGCATGAAACACACGCCTTTAATAAAGAGAGCGTTGGGTATTGAGAATGTCTATTCAGAAACATCCGTTTGGCGCGACAAAACACATGCCGGGGAACAGGGTGCACAGATCGATTTGTTGATTGACAGGCAGGACCGATGCATCAATGTTTGTGAAATGAAATTCTCTGTCAATGATTTTGAAATTACTAAAAGTTACGCACTGGAACTTGAAAGTAAATTGGCAGTTTTTCGTGAACGAACAAAAACCCGCAAAACTTTATTCCTTACTTTGGTAACAACGTATGGGGTGAGAAACGCCGGGAACCACACCGGACTCATTCAGAATGAAGTGACAATGGATGCATTGTTTATTGCATAGGGTACAAAAGGGTTTCAAAAGCTTGAGGCACAAAGTGATCGAGTGGTTCAAAAATTGGGCTCATCTGTTTCGCGTTTCTATCTTCAGTTTTACTTACCTTTGCCCAAAACCCTGATGTTATGATCAAATCAATGACCGGATACGGCAAAGCCGAATGTGAGCTTTCGCAAAAAAAAGTAACCATTGAGATCAAATCACTGAACAGCAAACAGATGGATCTCAACACCCGTATCTCACTCCTCTTTCGGGAGAAAGATCTGGAGATTCGCCGGGAGTTATCCGACAAACTGGTACGCGGAAAAGTTGATTTTATCCTCTATACCGAATCGCTGGGAGAAGATTCTGCCACAAAAATTAATGCCGGCATTGTCTCAAGTTATTACAAACAACTCGAAAAAATCTCTTCAGATCTCAATATCCCACTACATGACAACATCCTACAATCCATTCTCGCACTACCCGAAGTGGTCAGGAACGAGCGCGAAGAGCTCGACGATCAGGAGTGGAAATCGATCCTTGTCAAGATCGGCGAAGCCATCGAAGCATTGGACCGGTTTCGGGTCCAGGAAGGGGCTATCCTCAGACAGGATCTCATTGTCAATATCAACATCATAACTGCTTTGCTGGCCGAAGTTGATCAATATGAAGCTGAGAGGGTCACCCGCATCAAAGAGAAAATTTACGACGGACTCAAGGACATCTCCATCGAACAGGTGAATGAAAACCGATTGGAACAGGAGATGATCTTTTACCTTGAAAAGATGGATGTCAATGAGGAGAAGGTAAGGCTGCTCAGCCACTGTAACTATTTTCTCGAAACCATCGACCTGGCTGAACCGGTAGGAAAGAAACTAGGCTTTATCTCCCAGGAGATTGGAAGGGAGGTCAATACGCTTGGTTCAAAAGCCAACCACCTGGAGATGCAGAAGCTGGTGATCCGGATGAAAGACGCTCTTGAAAAAATTAAAGAACAGTTGCTCAATGTTTTATAATCAGAATTAACCCCAATGAAGGAAGGCAAAATCATCATTTTTTCAGCTCCTTCGGGTGCAGGCAAAACAACCATGGTCAGACATCTGCTATCGAAGCGCCCCGACTTTGCCTTCTCTGTTTCGGCAACCAGCCGTAAACCCAGGGGAAAGGAAGTTCATGGTGTTGACTATTTTTTTATGACTGCCGATGAGTTCAAAACCAAAATCAGCAACAATGAATTTTTGGAGTGGCAGGAAGTCTATCCTGATAATTTTTATGGCTCGCTGAAAAGTGAAGTAGACCGGATTCTGAAAAGTGGCAAAAACATCCTGTTCGATGTGGATGTTGTAGGTGGAAGCAACATCAAAAAGCATTACGGTGACCGTGCCCTGGCGCTCTTTATCATGCCACCCTCCATCACCGAACTGGAAAAAAGGCTGCTTGCCAGATCTACCGACGACAACGGGGTTATCCGAAAAAGGGTGGAAAAAGCAGAACGCGAACTGACATTTGCACCCCTCTTCGACTACACCATCGTCAACGATACCCTTGAGCATGCCCTGCAGGAAGCAGAAGAGAGGGTGGAAAACTTTCTTGAAGAGTAACGGATTAGCTGATGTGATGATTAGCTGATGTGATGATTAGCTGATTAGTTGTTTAAAAAAAAGTCCATCATCACATTAACACATCATCACATCAACACATCAACACATCAACACATCAACACATCATCACATCGACCAAATGAAAATCGCCCTCTACTCCGGATCCTTTAACCCCATTCACAACGGACACATTGCTGTGGCGGAGGCTGCTCTGGCCAACGGGTTCGATGAGGTATGGATGGTGGTTTCTCCCCAAAATCCCCACAAAAAAGAGGAGGAACTCTGGCCTTTTGAAACAAGGATGAAAATGGTGGAGCTTGCCATAGCCAATCATCCCGGGTTAAAAGCCAGCGATTGTGAAAACTTACTACCCCGCCCATCCTATACCATCAATACACTTAAATATCTTCAGGAACTCCATCCATCCTGCAGCTTCAGGTTACTAATCGGTGGCGATAACCTGCTAAAATTTCAGGTTTGGAAAGAACATCAGCGCATTGTGGATGAATTTGGACTTATTATCTATCCTCGATCTGGTTCATCATTCAATTTCTATGAGCATCATCCCAATGTTCTAAGCATATCGGCACCCTTACTCAACATCAGCTCGTCGGATATCAGAAAACGGCTTGAAAAAAAAGAGCCTGTCAGTGGACTGGTTTCCACGGAAGTGGAGAAATTCATCCTTCAAAATATAATAAACAATCCGAACGGAACTGCTTTATAAGTATTTTTAAGACATCAACGTGTATCAAATCCCTTAAAAAAAAGAGAACAACAATATACAAAATTGTCATTCCCCCATTGTCAATTGTTAATTTCTTGACGTAATTTGTGTACGCTTTCCGAACAGCCGGAAAGCCTGAATTGGTAACTGTTCCCATGTACGACTCCATTGAATTCTATGCCGATGTGATTTTACCGCTTCCTCCGGAGGGTTGTTTTACCTATCTGGTCCCGGAGGAGTTAAATGGCAAGATAACTCCCGGAACGAGGGTTGTAGTTCAGTTTGGGGCAAAGAAATTTTATTCCGCGCTGGTTAGGCGGGTACACAACAACAAACCGGAATATGTTTCGGCAAAACTGATTGAGTCCGTACTGGATGAGCAACCGATCCTTTCAGAAAACTGCTTTTTACTTTGGGAGTGGATCGCTTCCTATTACCAATGTTCCCTTGGGGAAGTTCTCAAGGCAGCCCTGCCATCCGGCCTTAAGCTGGAAAGTGAAACCAGGGTATCAATCGTGGAGGATCATGGGATTCCATACCATGAAATCTTGTCGCCAAAAGAGCTGATGCTCTTCGAAATCATCCGTGAAAAACGGGGTATATCCGTGTTTGAACTGAACAATACGGCCTTGAAAAAAGGAACATTGCCCATTCTTCAAAATCTTTTGAAGAAAGGACTGGTTCACATCGATGAAGAGATCAGGGAAAGTTTCAAGGCGCGTACTGAAACAATTGTTACGCTTGGTGCTGCCATTATTTCGGAAGAGAAGTTGTTGCGAACCTTGGACCTGCTCTGCAAAATTCCGAAACAACGGGATATGATCCAACTCTTCCTGCAAGCGAACGAAGACATTCCAGGGTTAAAAGCCAAAGCCTACCCCAAAAAAGCGCTGATGATGAAGAGTGGGGCCAGTCTAACCGTCTTCAACAGTTTGCTAAAAAAGGAGATCTTTGCGGTATTTGAACAATCCATCGACCGACTGGAAGCAGGGGAGGAAATAAGACGGCCAGGCAATACCCTGTATCTTTCCCAACAAACTGCACTGGATCAAATCGAAGACTCTTTTGCCAAAAAACCTGTGACTTTACTGCATGGGGTCACCTCCAGCGGCAAGACCGAAATATACATACAACTGATCGAAAAATGTTTGAAAGAGGGGAAACAAGTACTCTACCTTCTTCCCGAAATTGGACTGACGACCCAAATGATTGGCAGGTTGCTGGCTGTTTTTGGAAGCCAGGCCGGAGTCTATCACTCAAAATTCAGTGATTCGGAACGGGTCGAAATCTGGAACAAAGTACTTCGCTTTCGTCCTGATCAGTTGAATGCCTCACATCAGCTCATCGTTGGGACACGCTCTTCCCTCTTTTTACCTTTCACGAACCTCGGACTGATTGTTGTAGACGAGGAGCATGAAAATAGCTTCAAACAGTTTGATCCTGCCCCAAGGTACCATGCCCGTGACACAGCCATTGTGCTTGGAACAATGTTAAAAATCCCCGTTCTTCTTGGCACGGCTACACCTGCAGTGGAAACCTATTTCAATGCCAAATCCGGCAGATACGGCCTGGTGGAACTTACGGAGCGCTACCGGCAAATTGAACTCCCGGAAATTGTAACGGTCGACCTCAGGCGCGCTTACAAGCGGAAATCGATGCGCTCCTGTCTTACTCCTGAACTGTTCGAAGAGATCAACACCGCGCTGGAGAAGAAGGAGCAGGTGATCCTATTTCAGAACCGCAGGGGTTTCTCCCCTTTCATCGAATGCAAAAGTTGCGGATGGATTCCAAAATGTTCCCAATGTGATGTCAGTCTCACCTATCACAAAAACAGCAGGCGACTGGTCTGCCATTATTGCGGCTTCTCTATCTACTATCCATTGGTATGCGGGGCCTGTCAGTCGGACGATCTCACCAACAAAGGTTTTGGAACGGAGAAAGTTGCGGAAGAAATCGCAGAACTCTTCCCCAATGCAGCCATTGAACGGCTTGACCTGGACTCCACCCGCTCGAAGAAAGCCTTCCAAAATATTCTCCAGCGGTTCGACAACGGGGATACCGATATCCTGGTAGGAACCCAAATGATTACCAAAGGATTGGATTTTGAGCATGTTAGCGTGGTGGGTATCCTGAATGCCGACAACCTGCTCAATTTTCCCGATTTCAGGTCGCATGAAAGGAGTTACCAATTAATGGCACAAGTGAGCGGCCGTGCAGGACGAAGGCACAAACAAGGGAAAGTAATCATACAAACTTCACAACCCGATCATTTCATCATACGAAAGGTAGCGGCCAATGATTACGAGGGAATGTACGAGCAGCAAATTGCCGAACGGAAAGAATTTAACTACCCACCATTTTACCGATTAATACGCATTACCCTGAAACACAGGGATGCGGCAGAGCTTGACAGAATCGCGGGGGAGAGTGCAGAGGCGCTTCGAAGCAGGTTCGGAAAGAGATTGCTTGGCCCCGAATATCCTGCCGTTAGCAGGATTAAACTGATGTACATGAAGCAGATGTGGCTCAAGCTGGAACGTGACATCTCAGTCGCTGCTGCCAAACGTCAGATGCAACAAATGCTGGAAAGCGTGAAAGCGAGGGATAAAAATAAAATGGTACAGATCTCTGTGGATGTGGATCCCATGTAGTTGATATCTTTTATGCTGTTAAGCACATCAAATTTTTCATCCCCCTGCGCTCGTTGAGACTAAAATACTAACTTTGAAGCCGACTAAAATTATTATTCATGGGAAAAGTTATCGCGATCGCAAACCAGAAAGGTGGTGTAGGAAAGACTACTACGGCCATTAATCTGGCCGCGAGTTTAGCTGTTTTGGAATACAGGGTCCTGCTCATAGATGCCGATCCGCAGGCAAATGCGACATCGGGAGTAGGTTTTGATGTTCGCAATGTTAAAACCAGCATTTACGAATGTGTGGTTGACGACATTGATCCCAGAAATATCATACTGAATACCAATACCCCCGGATTTGATTTGATTCCCTCCCACATTGACCTGGTGGGCGCAGAGATTGAAATGCTGAACATGCCCAACCGCGAAAAGGTTTTGAAACAGGTAATCGAAAAGATCCGAAGTGATTATGATTTCATTCTGATAGATTGTTCCCCCTCCCTTGGATTGATCACTGTTAATGCCCTTACAGCCTCAGATTCGGTTATTATTCCTGTTCAATGTGAATATTTTGCCCTGGAAGGATTAGGCAAGCTATTGAATACCATTAAGATCATACAAAACAGACTAAATCCGGATTTACAAATTGAAGGGTTTTTGCTGACAATGTTCGATTCGCGGCTCAACCTCTCCAATCAGGTTCATGACGAGGTAAAGAAACATTTTCAGGAGATGGTTTTTGATAGCCTTATTTCAAGAAACATACGCCTATCGGAGGCGCCCAGCTATGGCCTTCCGGTTGTATCCTACGACGTCAGTTCAAAAGGGGCGCAGAGTTACCTGAATCTTGCCAGGGAATTGCTGCAAAAGAACAAGATGACAAAAATGGATCAAAAAGAGATTGTCTGACACTAACAGAATTTTGAAGTATTATGCAAAAACGCAATGCATTGGGCAGAGGTTTAGGTGCCCTGATAGATGATTCTAACATGCCACGTGAGCAGATTCCCGTATCCAATGAGATTCTGATTACTGAAATTGAAGCCAATCCATTTCAACCGCGCGTTCACTTCGACGAAGAAGCCCTGAATGAACTGACTGCATCAATCAAAGAAGTGGGTATCATTCAACCTATTACACTTCGAAAGATCGGAGAGAAAAGGTACCAGATCATTGCAGGCGAAAGACGGTTCAGGGCGTCCAAACTGGCCGGATTAACCAAAGTCCCCGCGTTTGTCAGGGAGGCTGGCGATGAAGCCATGCTGGAGCTTGCTTTGGTAGAAAATATTCAGCGCGAAGACCTGGATGCCATAGAAGTGGCCCTGAGCTATCAGCGTTTGATGGAGGAATGCAAACTGACCCAGGAGAGCCTCAGCGACAGAGTAGGAAAAAAAAGATCAACCATCTCCAATTATCTAAGGCTATTGAGACTGCCCGCCATCATCCAGAAGGCGATCAGGGAACAGGAGATCACCATGGGTCATGCCCGTGCGTTGATTAACATCAACGATTCTGAAACGCAGGTAATGGTCTACCGCCAGGTTGTGAAGTATGATTTCTCCGTCCGCAAAACGGAAGATATCGTTCGAAAGTTAAGTGCAACAGGGGAAGAGGCAACTCCCTCTTTCAAAAAAGATACCACAATGACAGATCAATTCAATGATTTGAAGAAACATCTCGGCAAATATTTCAGCAGTAACATCGGACTAAAAATTAACGATCAATACAAAGGGAAAATTGAGATCCCATTCAAAGATTCAAAAGATTTGGAACGAATTATTGGGATTTTTGACAGATTAAACTCATAATCAGGAAATTAAACTGTTTTGGAAATTTATTTGAAAGGGACAATTGTTGCGATAATTTTTGCTATGCTATGCTCCAATTTGGTGGCACGGGAGTTTACTGTCCCAAAAGATAGTCAAAAAATTTCCATTTCACAACAAAAAAAAGTATTTTCGCCAAAGAGGGCATCTATTTATGCTGCGCTGTTTCCTGGTTTGGGTCAGGTCTATAATGGGAAATACTGGAAACTTCCTATCGTTTACGGAGGTTATGTTGGATTGATCTATGTGCTTGGTTGGAACAGTAACAACTACAATGACTTTTTCAATGCATACAAAACCATCGCTAAGTATCAGGCAGTTGGTCAGATGAGTAAAGTTGACAAGGACTACTTGAACGAATTATTTAAAATTCCATATTGGGATTTAAACATTAATCCCTCCCATTTTGATAGTTTTAAAACACAATTGAAGGGAGGTAAGGATTTTTACCGCAGAAACAGGGATATGAGTGTGATTGCCATAGCTGCCCTGCATGTCTTGAGTATCATTGATGCAAGTGTAGATGCAAATTTGGCTGATTTCGATATCAATGACAGCCTTAGTATGCACATAGAACCTATGCCGGTAAATTTAGGCATTGGTCCACAGGTGATTGGTCTCAATATTGCATTTAACTTTTAATTATGTTTGTCCCATGAGAATGAAGTTCAATATTTTAATCCTCGTTTTTCTTTCGCTCTGTTTGGGTGTGCAGTCGCAAGTTCCAACCAAGCCTCTTTCAGCGGATGAAGAACAAAAGATCTGGGGTACCGACTCATTGGCCAGCAAGATGGCAGACCAAGCCATTAATGAAAATTTAAACATGCTGGTATCTGATAAACTGGATTCCCTTGTAAATACCTGGTACATCAAAAATGCCTTTTCTTACGACAAAACTGAATTTGATTCCCTTCCCGAAGAGTTAAAATCTTACCTTCCCGACACCGTTTACACAAGCCGTTTGCAGTCCATCGACTCGTTCCTGCCACTGCCCTATAATGAAACCGTTCGCAATTTTATCGGCCTTTACACCATACGCAAGAGGGAACTCACCAATTATATGCTGGGGCTTTCCAAATACTACTTCCCTATTTTCGAAGAGGCGCTTGAACGGTACCAATTACCGCTTGAACTAAAATATTTGCCAATCATAGAATCGGCACTCAACCCAAAAATCGTCTCAAGGGCCGGAGCTTCCGGGTTGTGGCAGTTTATGATTGGAACTGCCAAGTTGTATGGGTTGGAAGTCAACTCCTACATTGATGAACGAAACGACCCCATCAAATCATCAGATGCTGCTGCTCGATATCTTCGGGACCTCTATTCTATTTATGGAGACTGGCATGTAGTCATTGCGGCGTATAATTGCGGACCGGGCAATATCAACAAAGCAGTTAGAAGAAGCGGCGGAAAGCAAAGCTACTGGGAAATCTATTATTCTTTGCCAAGGGAAACACGCGGATATATTCCTGTCTTCATTGCGGCATCCTACGTCATGAACTTTGCGAAAGAACATCATCTGGTTGCAGCAGAACCAAAATTTAAAACCGTGACCGACACCATTGAGGTCCATAACTACCTGAATTTCGAACAATTGTCGGCTGTAATGAATATTTCTGCCGATGAACTCAGGCAATTGAATCCTCAATATCGCCGCGATGTAGTTCCTGCCAGACCAGATAAACCCTATATTCTTAAATTACCTACAGATGATATTTCGGTGTTTATCGATAACGAGGCGCAGATATTTGCTTACAATCGCGACAAATACTTTCCGAACAACATGCTGGTTCCCCTCAAAGGACGCTACCGCGGGGCAAAAAGTGTCACTGCCGATGGGATGAGGGAGATAACGCATGTGGTAAAATCAGGAGAGAAACTTGGTTCAATTGCGAACAAATACAGGGTATCACTTGCCGAATTAAAGGAGTGGAACGACCTTCGAAAAAGCACCTTGCATATTGGGCAGCGCCTTACCCTTTACGTACCCGGAAAATCTCAAAAAAGCAAAGTTGCTGTTCCCGAAAAATCAAAAAGCGAACCACAAACACTTGCCAGCCAGTCTGCAGAAATACAATCACCAAAAACTGCTGTTTCGAAGGCCGAGTCCGGAGGTGATACAACTGGAACAGGAGAATACATCATCTATACTGTTCAAAGCGGGGATAGTCTCTTCACCATTGCCAAAAAATTTCCGGGTATCTCAGATGCAGACCTGAGGGTCTTCAACAACATCCGCAATGTAAGAGGATTGTATCCGGGTCAACAGATAAAGATCCCAAAACGAGCATAGCACGCTTTCCCATCATCCTCCAAAAACCTCCCAATACCGTAGGCATGACCAGTCTTGTAACTCCGGGTTTTAACCCCGGAGTGGGGTGCAACGTGCAACCAAACCCTAAGTGCCGTAGGTACGACTAACAGCAACCAATAATATCCCGGCGTTGCACGAATATCAAAATCACATAATCGAGTTATTAATACATCGAAACTTTCGTTTTTTTGGATTTTTTTGGTTATATTTAAGGGAGTAGGTTCCAAAATCATCCAAATATCCCTCAGATGGCTAACTCCTATCATCAAATGTACATTCAGACCGTCTTCGCAGTAAAATACCGCGATGCTATCATTAAAGAATCATGGAAAGATGAATTGCTACAGGTGATTGGCAACCTTATCAATGAAACAGGTTGTAAAACATTGCTGGTGAATGGTGTGGAAGATCATATTCACTGCTTTATCGGTTTAATTCCATCTGTTGCAGTTTCAGATATGATGCAAAGTGCGAAGGCAAGATCTTCGAAATGGATCAATGAAAGTGGTCTCATAAGACATCGTTTTGAATGGCAGCCAGGGTTTGGATCATTTTCTTATAGCCGTTCTCATGTTGATCGGGTTTTCCGGTATATTCAAAATCAGGAGAACCACCATCAGAAGCAGACTTTCAGAGAGGAGTATATCGAAATGCTAATCAAGTATGGTGTGGCTTACGACGAGCGCTATATCTTTCAGGATTTGGAGTGAGATCTGTCGTGCCTACGGCACTTAGTAGTGTAGTGTGCGTTTACCTCAAATCGCCGGGTTAAAACCCAGCGTTACAGAATCGGTCGTGCCTACGGCACTTTGATATACCTGGATTCCCCCTAACCCAACATTCTCTCAAAACTTCCTAATGCCGTAGGCATGACCAGTCTTGTAACTCTGGGTTTCAACCCGGAGAGTGTAGCAGTATCAGCCGTGCCAAGGCACTTGGATATGCAAAGATAAAGTCTATCCCATCATCCTATCTCAATCTCCCAATGCCGTAGGCATGACCAGTCCTGTAACTCCGGGTTTCAACCCGGAGAGGGGGTGTAAAGTCAAGTCATGATTACTTTCTTATCACCACGCTATCCACTATATACGGAGACTCCCCATTCCACGGTAAGGTTCCGTTTTTTTCGGTATAGTGCACAACCACGTTTTCACCTTGTAG
Source organism: Prolixibacteraceae bacterium (assembly GCA_023229575.1). GTDB lineage: Bacteria > Bacteroidota > Bacteroidia > Bacteroidales > Prolixibacteraceae > CAINVV01. The sequence goes on along the minus strand of JALNYZ010000029.1, from coordinate 20,397 downwards.
CTTTTCAATCTTTCGGGCAATATCCTCTTTCGTCACAGAAAAATAAAATTTCTCCGACGCTATTGCCATATTCGTTGTAGTTTGTACGCTGCTCAGGATGATCTCACCTTCATAGGTTTTAAAGAGCGTTCCTTTGGAGGAGAATTTCTGCAATAAACCGGCCCTATAGCCTTCACTGTAGGTAAAGAAATATTTCCAATAAAAAAACGATCCGGTTAACAGAACAATAATGAGCAGTGCACGGGTCAAATATTTTCTCATGGGAAGGTAGATTATAGATTCATTGTACCAAATTTAGCATTAAAAAGCATACAAGCCACACCAGAAAGATGTTCAAAATTTAGTCATCACATTGTCTACTTCAATTATCAATTGATTATCCTTTTTTCTTTCGACGGAAATGACGAATTTTGCACACTATTCATAAAAACAGGGCGATGAGCGACGATAAGCAAATTATATTTTCGATGTACAAGGTGAGTAAAACCTACCCACCTCAAAAACAAGTCATTAAAGACATTTCACTCTCCTTCTTTCTCGGCGCCAAAATTGGCATCATCGGGTTGAACGGTTCGGGTAAATCCACTTTACTTAAGATAATTGCCGGAATTGAGACGGATTTCAATGGCGAACTGGCCTTTTCGCCGGGTTACACCGTTGGGCACCTTTCCCAGGATCCGGTGCTCGATCCATCCAAGACTGTAATGGGAATTGTGCAGGAAGGAGCACAGGAAATCGTAGATCTGCTTGCTGAATTCGAAAACATCAACCTTCAGTTTGGATTGCCCGAAGTTTATGAAGATGCAGACAAAATGGACAAACTGATGGATCGTCAGGCCAAATTGCAGGAGAAGATCGACGCTACAGATGCCTGGAACCTCGATAACAAGCTCGAACGTGCCATGGATGCCCTGCGCTGTCCTGATGGCGATACTCCTGTCACGATCCTCTCCGGAGGCGAACGTCGCAGGGTTGCCTTGTGCAGGTTATTGCTGAAACAACCGGATATATTGTTGCTCGACGAGCCTACCAACCACCTGGATGCAGAATCAATTGACTGGCTCGAACAACATTTGCAACAATATCCCGGTACCGTCATTTGCATTACCCACGACCGCTATTTCCTTGATAACGTAGCCGGATGGATCCTCGAACTCGACAGAGGTGAAGGAATCCCATGGAAAGGCAATTATTCAAGTTGGCTTGAGCAGAAACAAAAACGGCTGGAGATGGAGGAGAAGGGTGTCTCTAAACGACGCAAAACCCTGGAACGCGAGCTGGAATGGGTGCGCATGAGCCCGAAAGCCAGACAGGCAAAATCCAAAGCAAGGCTGGGTGCATACGAAAAACTGCTGAACGAAGATGTTAAACAAAAAGAAGATAAGCTGGAGCTGTTTATACCAAACGGTCCGCGTTTGGGCGACAAGGTCATTCTGGCAGAAAATGTCTCCAAAGGTTTTGGCGACAGATTGTTATTTGAGAATCTTAATTTCACCCTGCCACCAAACGGTATTGTCGGTGTGATCGGACCAAATGGCGCCGGTAAAACAACCCTTTTCAAAATGATTATGGGTCTCGAACATTCAGATACCGGAACCTTCACGGTAGGTGAAACGGTAAAAATAGGCTATGCAGACCAGTCGCATTCCGAAATCGATAATGAAAAAACAGTGTACCAGGTATTGTCAGGCGGAACAGATGAGGTGATGGTTGGCGGAAGAATGATCAATGCCAGGGCCTTTGTCTCCAAATTCAATTTCAGCGGTTCCGACCAGGAGAAAAAATGCGGCGTCCTTTCGGGGGGAGAAAGAAACAGGCTTCATCTGGCGCTCACACTTAAGTCAGGGGCAAATGTACTGCTCCTGGACGAACCGACGAACGATATTGACGTAAATACCCTGCGTGCCCTGGAAGAGGGCCTGGATAGCTTTGCCGGTTGTTGCGTAGTTATTTCTCACGACCGATGGTTTTTGGATCGTATCGCTACCCATATTTTGGCTTTTGAAGGGGATTCTCAAATCTATTTCTTTGAAGGGAGTTATTCTGAGTACGAAGAAAACAAGAAAAAACGGATAGGAGACGCCACTCCTCACCGCATAAGGTACAAAAAATTAGTCTGAAAACTAAGGAAATCAATCAAATAGGTGGTTGCTTTTTGTCGGTCTTAAAAAAACTTAAAATTCAAAATAAATTAATAGTTTTTTTACATTTTGTAATAAAATATTCACTACATTTGCACTGTTAATAGTTATTAGTAGTAGTTAGTTGATTTGGATTCGTAAGAGGTTGCCACCCCGGCAGCCTCTTTTCGTTTATATAACCCTGCTATAATTTTGAGATCAGTTCGCGAATGATCAGGCTCATCCTGGGTTCTGCCTGCATGGCTATTGCCTGAACCTCTTCGTGGGAAATTTCAACAATCTCTCCTGGAACCCCGCTATCGGTAATTATGGATATACCAAACACGGTCATATCCATGTGCCTGGCCACAATCACTTCAGGGACAGTCGACATTCCAATGGCATCACCACCAAGAATTCTGAACATCCGGTATTCGGCCGGTGTTTCAAAGGTAGGGCCGGCAACACCGACATAAACTCCCTCCTTTAAATTAATTCCTTTCTGCATGGCAATTTTCAAAGCCAGGTTACGCAGATGAAGGTTATAGGGCTGACTCATATCAGGAAATCTCGGTCCGAACTCTTTCACGTTGGAACCCATCAATGGATTATCTCCAAACATATTGATGTGATCGTTGATCATCATGACATCCCCTACTTTGAATTTGGGGTTCAGTCCACCGCTCGCATTGGAGACAAACAGAGTATTGATACCCAGGTCTTTCATTACCCTGACAGGAAAGGTAACCTCCTTCATGCTGTACCCTTCGTAAAAATGGAAACGCCCCTGCATGGCAATTATCTTTTTGCCGCCTAAAAGGCCGAAAATTAATTGTCCCTTGTGACCTTCTACCGTAGAAACAGGAAAATTTGGTATTTCAGCATAGGGAATGATATGTTCGATCTCTATTTCATTGACAAGACCTCCCAAACCTGTTCCCAGGATGACAGCAATCTCACTTTTAAATTTTGTTCTTTCTAGAATGAAGTTCGAAGTTGCTTTTATTTTCGCCAACATATTTCATTATTTTTTTATCGAAATCATTATCTGTCTGGTTGATAAACCTTATTTCGATAGGTATGTAGTATAGGTTTTCTGCTATTGTTTCCGGAATATTTTCAATCTCAAGAATGCGCAAAGTGTCTTTCTCAGTTGTTACAATAATTTTCTTTTCAGCCGTCATGGCCTCAAGTTGCCCTGCCACCTTTTCCATATCCTTTAGTGTGAAAGGATAATGATCCGGATATTCAGCCGAAACGACCGATTTGGTAGTTTGCAGTAGCCTGTCCCTCAACGGATGTGAATTGGCTATGCCTGTCAGGAGCAGGATTCCGGTATTAGCATCCAGGCACACCTTTTTCTCCTTAACCTTGTCAGGAAAGAGTGGCAACATTTCACCATATTTTATACGTGAAAAGAAAAGATCCTGGTAAGGCCAAATATGAAGGTCCTTTGTTATGATCCGCTCATCAATAGGTTTAATCTCCCTGGGACATTTCGTCACAATAATGATGTTGGCACGATCACGGTTGGAGGCAGGCTCTCTGAGCCGCCCATACGGAAGCAAAGTATCTTCGGTAATCATGCGGGAAAAATCAATCAACAGAATATTGATCGAAGGTGTCACATACCGATGCTGAAATGCGTCATCAAGGATTATCACATCCGGGCGCTTCTCGCTGATTGCCAAAATTTTCTCGATTCCGCGAACCCTGTTTTCATCCACGGCGACCATAACTCCTGGAAACTTCCTTTTTATCTGGAGCGGCTCATCTCCAGATTGCCTGATGGTGGAGCCTGCTTCCACAAGCATAAAACCTTTGCTCTTCCTCTTGTATCCCCGACTTAGTACGGCTATGTCGAACTTCTTGCTCAGCAACCCGATCAAATGTTCCGTATGAGGGGTCTTGCCCGTACCTCCGACCGTTATATTGCCGACCGAAATTACAGGTACTTCAAACTCTCGGGTTCGAAGGATATTCAGATTAAAAAGGGTGTTACGGAGGTTTACAGCCATTCCGTACACCAACGAGAAGATATAGAGGAAAAATTTCTTCAAAATAGTTAATTAATTTCAAGATTAAATGGCATCCGGGCATAGATTCCCTTTGCATTTGCTTCCCTTGACAGGTTCTTCCAGTAATCGAATGAGGATCCCATAAATGATTCCATCATTTTGGTTTGCATGCGTACAGAAAAGTTTTTAAGCAATTCTGCAAACGGATCTTTTTGTTTTGGCAATTCCCTGATACGGTATTCACTGATACCGGCTTTATCGGCAGCAAGTTTCAATGCCTCTTTCATTCCGCCAAAATCATCTATCAGGTGGTTGGATTTTGCATTGACACCACTCCAGACCCTCCCCTGTCCGATAGAGTCAACATTTGAAGCCGACAATTTGCGCCCGGAGGCTACATGCGAAACAAAAGTACTGTAGGTACTCTCCACATAACCTTGCATCAGACTTGCTTCGAAAGGAGTCATTTTCCTAATAACCGAGGGCATATCCGAATGTTCGTTTGTCATCACCTTATCAAAGGTAATGCCAATTTTGTTGTTTAATAAATCCCCAAAATTAGGGATCGTTCCGAAGACCCCAATAGAACCGGTAATGGTCGTATGGTTCGCCAAAATCACTGCTGCAGGCACGGAGATGTAATAACCGCCGGATGCTGCGTAATCACCCATGGAAACAATGACCGGCTTAGCTTCTGAAGCCAGCTTTACTTCCCTCCATATTACCTCCGATCCAAAGGCAGAGCCTCCTGGGGAGTTAACACGCAACACAATGGCTTTCACGGTAGTATCAATGCGGGCTTCGCGAATTCCCTGGGAAACATCTTTCGAATTGATATCGTGTGAGCTGTTTCCTGAGCCTGTATCTATTTCACCTTCAGCATATACCACTGCTATCTTATTTTTGATGAGGGCTTTGGCCTTAACATCACCAGGGATTTTATCGTATTCGGATATGGTAAGAATAGGGATTTCGGCGTTTTCTTTCAAACCAGCAAGCTTTCTCAAATCAGCCAGCACCTGATCGCGGTATTTAAGCCGGTCGAAAAAACGACTCTTCTGAGCAGTCTCTGCAGTCCTAAAAGTCATGACCGAATTGGCATATTGATTCAAACTGTCGATGGATATTTTTCTGGATTCTGAAATTCCTTTCAGCAAATGATTCCAGATCGCTGCCAGGTAAAGTGTCGTCTGCTCCTTGTTGGCAGGACTCATCTTATCGTACATGAATGGTTCGACCGCTGATTTGAATTTGTTGTCTTTCCCGCGGATGACCTGCATCTCTATTCCAAATTTATCCAAGGCTTTTTTGAAAAAGGTGTGCTCGGCGTTAAGTCCCCTGAAATCGAACATCCCTACCGGATTTAACATCAGACTATCAGCAACTGAAGCGAGGTAATAAGCCTTTTGCGAAATGGCATCCGAATAGGCATAGATAAATTTTCCACTGGTTTTAAAGTCGAGCAAAGCATTTCGAATCTCCTCAGTGGTGGCATAACCAGCCCCGATTTCAGATAATTCAAGGTAAATGCCCTTAATCTTACTGTCGCTTTTGGCCTGGGAAATGGCATGAAAGATTTGATTTAATCCGGTAGTGGCAGATTTCTCCATGCCCGGGATCTCCAGCTCTTCGAAGGGGTTATTGGATTTTCGTTCTACAATCCGGTTGTCCAACTTTAATATTAACAAGGAATTTTCTTTAACGTTAATGGATTGTTCACCAATTGTGGCCAGCGTGGAGACTAACCCTGCAATCAGAAACATGAAAAGAAGCATTGCCACAATAATGGCTGCCAGTGAAGCAAAAAAAGCCTTCCAAAAAAATTTCATAGCTATATAATTTATTTTTTTATTTGCATAGCGAAAATCCACGGGGATCAATGATCTAACAAGATGATTTAGTCTTTGTTTATTTCTTAACCCGAATAATTCTAACTTTAAAGGGCAAACTTCCCAGAGACGGGAGCGCCAAAAGCCAGGTACAGGTCAAACTGGAAACTTACCACTAACTTGATACCCACGGTTAATTTTTCGTATATACAAATAGTCTCAATTGAACCGCAATTGTTACAAAGATACGCACTATGTCGTTAGTTTATCTCATTTTAGGAGGAAATCAGGGAAATAGGGGAGAAATAATTGCCTCTGCAATTGATATGGTAAACAGCAAGATCGGTCAAAATAGGTTAGCTTCTTCGCTATATGAAAGTGAATCCTGGGGTTTTTCGTCTGAATTGTTTATAAATCAGGTTATTGCAATCGAAACAAATATGTCCCCAAGGGAGATCCTTGCTACCTGCCGGCAAATCGAAGATCAATTGGGACGCATCAGAACTGGCGGAGGATATGAAGCACGAACAATCGATATTGACCTGCTCTATTATGATTCAGTGATTTTGGAAAGCCCCGGCCTGACAATTCCTCACCCGCGAATTGCCGATCGCCGATTTGTCCTCGTGCCTCTGTCGGAGATTGCACCCGATTACATCGATCCCCTATCAGGTAAAACAGTGGTCGAAATGCTTCAAGATTGTACCGATCAAGCCAAAGTTTGGAGGCTGGCAGCTAACTAAAAACAGCCCTTCAGAAATGGGAGTGAGGGACGACCTCCTTGGAATCAATTTTTTCACCGTAAGCCAGGTCGCCTGCATCGCCCAGCCCGGGAACGATGTACGATTTAGGCGTCATCTCAGGATCGATGGCCCCCACCCAGAGTGTAACCTTGTCGGTTGGCAATTTTTCCAGGATGTAATCGATACCCTGTCTGCTGGCTATCAAAGAAACCATATGGATGTGCTGAGGCTCACCTTTTTCCAGCAAGGCATGATAACCGACCTCCATGGAGGAGCCGGTGGCCAGCATGGGATCTGACAAAATGACGATTTTGTTATCCAGTAATGGCGATGCAATATATTGAAAATCAATGTGAAAATCCCCATTGGGATCGTACTTGCGATAGGCCGAAATGAAACAGTTTTCGGCATGATCAAAACAGTTGAGCAACCCCTGGTGCAGTGGCAATCCGGCCCTCAGAATAGTAGCCAAAACAGGCTGTTGTTCCAGCACCCTCATCCTGGCAACGCCCAAAGATGTGGTAATCTCCTTCTGTTTGTACGGGAGTTCCTTGCTGATTTCGTAGGCAAAAATCTCTCCTACCCTTTCCAGGTTCTTCCTGAAACGCATAGGATCCTTTTGTATTACTTCATCGCGAATTTCAGCCAGGTATTGGTTGAAGATGGAGTTGCTGTCACCGAGTATGTGTATCATTGGGGATTTTTGGTAAAAATAAAAAAAATCCCTGAGATGACTACAACAATCCTTCGTCGGCAAAGCTAAAATAACCGGCCTGGGTAACAATCAGGTGATCGATCACCGGAATCTCCATCAGGGCTGCTGCCTCTTTCATCTGTTTGGTGATTTTTTTATCTGCATCACTCGGATCCAGGTTGCCGGAGGGATGGTTATGACAGATGATCATGGAGGTGGCATGCTTTTCGAGGGCCAGCTTTAGTACCATGCGTACATCGATAACGGTACCGGTCATACCTCCCTGACTGAGCTTCCGTTTGTCGATCACCTTGTTCTGCCGGTTGAGAAATAGCACCCAAAACTCTTCATAAGCAAGATCTCCTATTTCTGGACGCAGATAGTCGGCCGCATCCCGGCTTCCCTTGATCTGCCCATTGTCCAACGCTTCCGACTGATTTCTCCTTCTGCCGAGTTCCATCGCTGCAATCAGGGTAATGGCCTTTGCCTGACCAATGCCCCTGAACTTCTTCAGTTCATCGCAATTCAGTTTTCCAAGCTCATTCAGGTTGTGGTGAATGGAATCCATAATGCGGCGCGACAACTCAACTGCCGACTCCCGGCTGTTGCCGCTGGAGATTAGTATTGCGATCAGTTCCGCGTCGGTGAGTGCGGATAGCCCCCTGCTGATCATTTTCTCTCTGGGACGGTCTTCCACGGCCCAGGACTTGATGCCAACTTTGCCATAATTTCCCATATTCCCGGAAGACGACCGGGTGGTTTGCCGGATCATCCTGCTTCCTCAAGTTACAGAAAAAAAGCGAGAAAAGCGAAAATTTAAGCACAAAAAGGGCACCCAATTTGGGCACCCTTTCCAAAATATATTGTTTGAACGAATTAAAGCGCGTTGACGTGCAGGGTCAAACTTGATTTCAAGTTCGAAGCTTTATTCTTGTGGATCACGTTGGTCTTGGCCAATTTATCCAGCATACCAACTACTTTTGGAAGAAGCTCTGCAGCCTTTTCTTTCTCGGTAGTTGAACGAAGTTCGCGAACCGCGTTACGGGTAGTTTTTGAATAATATTTGTTGTGAAGACGGTGAACCTCACTCTGTTTTGCCCTTTTGATGGACGATTTATGGTTTGCCATTGTAAAAAAATTTCAAAATCAATTATAACTGTAGTCTGTAGGGGATTCGAACCCCTATGGCAAGAATGAAAATCTTGAATCCTAACCCTTAGATGAACAGACCATCTGAAACGCCCCCTGTTTGGGGTCGTAAAAGTAATGTTTTTTTTCTTACGACACAATTTTGGCTTAAAAATAAGCCTCGAATTGTATTGGTAGTCTGTAGGGGATTCGAACCCCTATGGCAAGAATGAAAATCTTGAATCCTAACCCTTAGATGAACAGACCATCTGAAACGCCCCATTTATATAAATGAGCAAAAAATGAGCGAAAACTTGCCACTAATTCATGATCAATCAGTTTGAATTTTCGCGATGCAAAGGAAAGATTTATTTTTCAAAAAGACAATAGAAAAAACAAATTTATATTGATTCAAACCTCACGATGCAAATTGGGTGGTAGAGACGCGATTAATCGCGTCTCTGCAGTTTTACTATTGAATATTGAAAAATCCTAATCCCGATAAAATTTATCATTCAGCCAGTTTAACGGATTATTTTGTATGTATCCCGAAATTCGTTGAAAGGATTCATCGTTTCGGATGATAGGATCATAAAATTCCGAATTTAAGCCGGTTTTGTTTTTTCGTTATATTTAACCTCCCAAAACCAGACTATGTATATACGCATGAATTCGAAATTCCTTCTTGTCTTTCTATTACTGCTTTTATCAGGGCTTCCAACAATACTTTTGGCACAGCAACAACAAGGCAAGCTTGCAGCAAAGCCCCTGTTCAGGGATCCTGTATATGATGGAGCTGCCGATCCGACGGTCATATGGAACCAGCAAAAACCTCATCAACTGGATGTTCGAATCCAAATTAAACCTCTCGTCCGAACGATGCATTGATGCCTGTGTTTTTCGCTTGCCCGATGGAACATGGCGCATGTATTACAACAACGAAATTGACAGAAAATCAATATACTACACCGACAGCCCCGATCTGTACAAGTGGACCGACAGCCGCAAAAAAGTAGTCGGCGACCAGGGAGGTGAAGGGCCAAATGTATTTCATTGGAAAGGGAAAAACTGGATGTTGGTTGATAACTGGAATATATTGATGCGCGACCCTTGCATTATCAAAGGCGCCAACAACTTGTTCCACATGGTATGGACAGTAAGCTGGAACGATAAAGGGTTCAATGTAATTGATGCAACCATCCAACCATCAGACAACGGGTATATGATGTTTTTAAAAGACGAAACCCTGAACCCGGTTGCGCAAAAGAATTTGCATGTCGCATTCAGCAAACATTTGACCGAAGGCTATAGTGCCCCATCTGGAGCAATTACAGGGAAATATTGGGCGGAAGGACCAACAGCCATCAAGATTGACAATGAATGGATTGTCTATTTTGACAAATATACCCAAGGGAAATACGGAGCTGTTTCTTCCATGGATCTAAAAGTGTGGAAAGATATTTCCGATAAAATCAGCTTTCCAAAGGGAATCAGGCATGGTACGGTATTCAGTATCCCTGAAAATGATTTTAAAACATGGTTTAGGCAATAATTTTCATTATTGGAAAATTCTTTAATCTCAGTTTTTACATCTTTACATTTATTCTGCTTTTCACAGCAAGTTTATAATAAAGAGCTAACCTCATGAGTAAAAAATGCAAAAACCTATAGCATATAATTCAGTTAAAATAATTATTTTCGCATAAAATGTGTCCATTAAGTGAATTTCATCACACAATAGACACTAAATCTGTGAAAAATGAAGATTGAACGAGATATTCATCGAAAATTGATTGAATGGAAACATGCCCAAACTCGTAAACCATTGATTCTGCAGGGGGCTCGGCAAGTAGGCAAAACCTGGTTGTTGAAAACGTTTGGGGAAGAAGAATTTGAAAATGTCGCTTATTTCAACTTTGATGAACAGCCAGATCTTAAACAGTTTTTTGCAGCATCGAAAGATGTTGGACGGATTCTCCAAAATCTGGGACTGGTAAACGGGAAAGCCATTCTTCCCGGCAAAACACTGATCATTTTTGATGAGATTCAGGAGTGCAATGATGCATTGAACTCATTGAAGTATTTTTGTGAGAATGCCTCCGAATATGCTGTTGCTTGCGCCGGTTCATTGCTGGGTGTAACACTTTCAAGGGGAGCGTCTTTTCCTGTTGGGAAAGTTGATTTTTTAACTGTTCACCCACTTTCTTTTTCCGAATTTTTATCAGCCGACGATCCTTCCTTGGCCTCATATTTAGAACAGATTGTTGATATATCTCCAATTCCGGATATTTTTTTTAATCGTCTGATTGAAAAATTTAAAATGTTTTTCATTTCGGGAGGAATGCCTGAGGCCGTAGTCGCTCTGCTTGAGAAACAAGATGTTGAATTGACACAGCAAATCCTGAAAAATATTCTGAATTCTTACACACTTGATTTTTCCAAACATGTAGAAAACAAAGATATTCCCAAAATAGGTTTTATTTGGTCATCGATCCCTTCACAACTTGCACGCGAGAATAAAAAATTTCTATATCAATCAGTAAAGACAGGAGCGCGTGCACGCGAATATGAAGATGCCCTATTGTGGCTCACTCAGGCCGGGTTATTGCACAAAGTCTTTCGAAATACAAAACCTTCCCTGCCCCTATCTGCTTATGATGATCTCACAGCATTTAAAACATATATGCTGGATGTTGGATTGCTTCGTCGCCTTTCTTTCCTCGATCCGGTTGCGATCAAAGAAGGGAACAGATTGTTCACAGAATTTAAAGGGGCGTTAAGCGAAAATTATGTTTTACAAAGTTTATTAAGGCAATTTGAAACACCTCCCCGCTACTGGACTTCAGGAAATAAAGCCGAAGTTGATTTCCTGATCCAACACGAGAATGCCATCATTCCAATTGAAGTCAAATCGGACTCCTCTGTAACGGGGAAAAGCCTGACCTTGTATTACAAAGAATTTCAGCCTGAAATCCGTATCCGTTATTCGCTGAAGAATCTCAAACTGGATGAAGGATTACTTAATATTCCTCTTTTTATGACCGACTCTACCCTAAAATTTATTGAACGAATTCTTAAGAGCTAAAAATTATTACCAAACAGCAAACCAATAATAGATTGATCTTGTATTCGCGTGTTGGTTATTGCATTTAATTAATCAAGGATATATTCTTATTCTTCCTTTAATTATTCAAGGATAATTCTACAATTTAGATAATTTACCCATCATAGGGAACAAATTATCGGATAATTTACCCCCTACGACAGGCAAATTATCCGATATTTTATCCCCTATCTTGTATTAATAATCAAATCTTCTTATTTATGCTTGGCACGGGATTGAGAAACTGCCTGTTGAATAATTTTCAACCTTTGGCTTCACGGACAGATAAAGGCGAACTATGGGAAAATACTGTTTTTAGAATGATCGCTGATAAAATCGGTGCGGATTCGATTCAATACTGACTGGCGGCGCACCAGCGGAGGAAATGAAGTTGATTTTGTACTTTCGGATATTGACATATCAATGGCCATTGAAGTAAAATATGATATAACCAGGTAAAATTGAATAAGTACAAGATATTTACGAAAACATATCCCAAAATTCCACTGCAATTTTTCTGGTTGAGTCCGTTTGATCAGGATTTTTTGCGGAGAATATATTTAAATTTACCAGTGCCCGGCTGAAAAATACCATCTCTTCTAAACCCGAAAATAGATCTCTGGATATTCCAAATTGGAACATCCGGTTGGTGCTGAATAAAACCCTTTCTATCCCTGCGCTGCGATCAATATCTCCATAATTTTCTTCCCGGCTGCGGCCACGGAGGTTCCGGGACCAAAAATGGCGACCACCCCGGCATCGTAGAGAAACTGGTAATCCTGCGAAGGAATAACCCCGCCGGCTATGACCATGATATCTTCGCGGCCCAGCTTTTTCATCTCTTCGATAACGGCCGGAATCAGCGTTTTGTGACCCGCCGCCAGTGACGAGATACCCATGATGTGGACATCGTTCTCCACGGCCTGTTTGGCTGCCTCGGCAGGTGTTTGGAACAGCGGGCCCATATCGACATCGAATCCAAGGTCGGCATACCCGGTCGCGACCACCTTGGCGCCGCGGTCGTGGCCGTCCTGGCCCATCTTGGCAATCATGATCCTTGGCTGCCGGCCCTCTTTCTCTGCAAATTTGTGGACAAGCTCCTTCGCACTGGCAAAGACGCTGTCATTTTTAGCTTCTGATGAATACACGCCTGATATGGTTCTGATGGTTGCTTTGTATCTTCCAACAATTTTCTCGCATGCGGTGGAGATCTCTCCCAGGGTTGCGCGCTTTTGAGCCGCATCGACGGCCAATTCAAGCAGGTTGCCCTTGCCCGACTGCGCGCAAGCTGTGATCGCTGCAAGGGACGCGGCTACCTCGGCTTCGTTGCGGTTGGCCCGCAGTTGGTTCAGCCTTTCGATCTGGGAAAGCCGAACGGCGCTGTTGTCAATTTCAAGGATATCGATCGGATCTTCCTTTTCCAACCGGTATTTGTTCACCCCGATGATGGCCTGTGAAGCCGAGTCTATCCGGCCTTGCGTGCGTGCCGCAGCCTCTTCGATGCGCATCTTCGGAACGCCTGTCTCGATGGCTTTCGACATTCCCCCAAGCGCTTCGACCTCTTCGATCAAAGCCCAGGCTTTTTTGAATATCTCATTGGTCAGCGACTCCACGTAATAGGATCCGGCCCATGGATCCAGCGAACGGCAAATTTCAGTCTCTTGCTGAAGGTAGATCTGGGTGTTTCGGGCGATCCTGGCGGAGAAGTCGGTAGGCAGCGCTATCGCCTCGTCCAGGGCGTTGGTATGCAGGGACTGGGTATGGCCAAGGGCTGCGGCAAGGGCCTCGATGCAGGTGCGCCCGACATTGTTGTAGGGATCCTGCTCCGTGAGCGACCAGCCGGAAGTCTGGGAGTGGGTGCGCAAGGCCATGGATTTGGCGCTCTTCGGATTAAACTGCTTGACCATCTTGGCCCAGATCATCCTCGCGGCGCGCATCTTGGCAATCTCCATAAAATGGTTCATCCCGACCGCCCAAAAGAAAGAGAGACGGGGGGCAAAAGCATCAATGTCCAGTCCGGCCTTGATGCCGGTACGGATGTAATCCAACCCGTCGGCCAGGGTGTAGGCCATCTCGATATCCGCGGTAGCGCCTGCCTCCTGCATGTGGTAACCCGAAATGGAGATGGAGTTGAATTTTGGCATCTTCTGCGAGGTGAATTCGAAGATATCCGCGATGATTTTCATGGAGAATTCGGGCGGATAGATGTAGGTATTCCGTACCATGAACTCCTTGAGAATGTCGTTTTGAATAGTACCCTGAAGCTCTTCGAGTTTGGCGCCCTGCTCCAGCGCGGTAACGATGTAAAAGGCCATGATGGGCAGGACCGCGCCGTTCATCGTCATCGAGACCGACATCTTGTTGAGCGGAATCTGGTCGAACAGGATCTTCATGTCCAAAATAGAGTCGATGGCCACTCCGGCTTTCCCGACATCACCGGTTACGCGCGGATGGTCGGAGTCATAGCCCCGGTGGGTGGCCAGGTCGAAAGCGACCGACAATCCCTTTTGCCCTGCGGCAAGGTTCCTGCGGTAAAATGCGTTGGACTCCTCCGCGGTAGAGAAACCGGCATACTGGCGGATCGTCCAGGGCTGCATCACATACATCGAAGAGTAGGGTCCTCTGAGGAAAGGCGCCTTTCCGGCTGCGTAATTGAGATGCTCCATCCCTTCGAGGTCTGCCTTGGTGTAGGCGCCTTTTACCGGAATCAGCTCCGGCGTCATCCAGGTGGTTTTTGCTTCAGGTCTCTTTCCGGCTACTTTGCTTTCGCCGGCATCCATACAACCCTTGATCTCTATCGTTCTAAAATTTGGAACCATGATCTATATTTTACTCGTTCTAAACATTGTGAAACCTTTGTGCTTTCCTTCGAGCCCTTTGTGGTTAAATTTTACGTCTTATTTTTTTACCACAAAGGATTACACAAAGGAGCACGAAGGCTTCATTTGAAATATTAATTTATACCTAACATTTTATTATAGGCAGTCAATGCATCCAACAGATTGGTTTTGACGTTGATAAAATTCTGAATACCAATTGCTTTCAGTTCTTCCATGCAGGCTGGAGCTCCGGCAACCACCATGATGGTGCGGTTGCGCAACTTGGCAAAAAGCTCAGGCGCCAAGGTGGCATACTCTTCATCCGAACTGCAAAGAACCACGAGGCTCGCATTCGCCTCCAAAACGGATTGAAATCCCTCATCGATGGTCTCAAATCCGTTGTGGTCGACCACTTCGTATCCGGCTGCCGCGAAGAAGTTGCAGGCAAACTGTGCCCGGGCTTTCCGCATCGCCAGGTTTCCGATCGGCAGCATGCAGGCCTTTGGCCGACCATTTTTGGCCGCGAACAGATCGGTGGCATAACGAATGGCCTCAATCTGCTGCGCTCCCCTGAAAAGTTTCAGCGTCTCCACCTCCGCATCTTCAGCGGTTTGGTCTTCGGCTTCGAACAGTGAAGTGGGAAATCCCGGCTCGAGTTGTTCATTGATATTTGGAAACTGGTTGACCCCCAGTATATTTTCTCGTCTGGAACTGATCGCCTTTCTGCGCTTGTCGGCCATCTCATTGACCAAAGACTGAACGAAGCCACTCCTGAAAGCAGCTACAAATCCACCTTTGTCCTGCACTTCCAGAAAGAGTTTCCACGACTGCTCCGCAATCGAAGCGGTCAAAGTTTCGATATAATAGGATCCTGCGGCAGGGTCGGCGATCTTATCCAGGTGCACCTCCTCCTTCAGCAGCGACTGCTGGTTCCTGGCAATGCGCTCGGCAAAGGCGGTGGGCTCTTCATACACCGCATCGAAAGGCAGCACGGTAATGGAATCCGCTCCTCCCAACACAGCCGACATGGCCTCCGTCTGTGTCCTGAGCAGGTTGACATAGGGATCGTAAACGGTCATGTTCCAGGTGGATGTTTCACAATGGGCATACATTTTGGCCGCGCAGGGACAAAACTCCCCTTTGCCGGTCGATTCTTCACAATCGCAGACAGGGTTATAGGCTTTGACAATGTTAGCCCACAATAGTCGGGCGGCCCGCAGTTTGGCCAGTTCCATGAAATAGTTGCCGCCAATTCCGAAATTGAACCTGATCTTCTTCGCCGCCAGGGCCGCATCGACACCCAGCTCCGTGAGCCTGGTCATGTACTCGGCGCCCATGGCAAGCGAAAATCCAAGCTCCTGCACAATGGAGGCGCCGGCATTGTTAAAGTTTACGCCATTTACCGCGACCAGATGCAGGTTTGGAAATTTTTCGCCCCACTCCACCATGGTCTTTACAGTTTCAAAAACCTCCGGCTCACTCTTGCCGAATTTTCCACGCATGGTAAATCTTCCTATCGGATCGTGGTTTACAGACATGTGGAGCGTGGCAGGATCGGCTTTAAGTTCAATCAGCATCGCCAGCAATTTTTCGAAAAATTCTTTGGTTTTGCAGGAGGTGATGAAATTGACCTCTACCGCCTCCAACTGGATCCCTTTTAGCAACGTTTTCAGTTCATCCACGGTTACGACACCGCATCCTTCGAAGACAAAACCCAGGGAGGTGATCCCTTTGTTAAGAATTTCGAGGGCTTTTTTATTTGCTGATACTGTATCGGTTACAAGAATATCCTGCCGGATAAGCCACTGGTTTCCGGAAGCGCTTTTCCCGCGTACGAAAGGGTATTCACCGGGTAAACTCTCCGGAAAATCCAATCCTTCAATATTTTCGGCCCGGTAGTAGGGACGGACGTT
The DNA here is from genome assembly GCA_023229575.1 of Prolixibacteraceae bacterium. Lineage (GTDB taxonomy): Bacteria > Bacteroidota > Bacteroidia > Bacteroidales > Prolixibacteraceae > CAINVV01. The sequence goes on along the minus strand of JALNYZ010000029.1, from coordinate 4,030 downwards.
AAAGCCCTCGTTGGTTTTCCAGATCAGGCTCTTTTCGTACTCTTTTCCCTTCAGGTCGATGTTGATTTGCTCCTCCCATGTGGCGGTCGATATGGGTGGAAATTCAGAGAGCAATTTTATATCTTTCTCATTCATAGTATCATAACTATTTACAAAAATCAGGTTGCAAAGTTAATCCTTTCAAATTTAATAACCTGACAAAGACCCTCCTTTTTCGTGAGAATATATTTTAATTTAAGATTGGACTAATAAAAGGTTCACGCAAAGACCGCTAAGAAAGACGCAAAAAAAAACGCAAAGAGCTCCGATTTAAACTTTGCGCTCCTTTGCGATTTTACTTTGCGTCCTTTGCGTGAACCTTTAGAATTACTTAATAAGAACCTGCATGACAAAATTCTTACGAAACAAATATTCTTAACCTCTGTGGTCCTCTGTGTTTCCCTCTGTGTAACTCTGTGTAGTATTTTTAAGAGTATTTCTCTATTTTTGATCATGACCCCAACGACTCATACCAACACCCAAAAAGCAGTACTCACTGTTGCCACGCTCACCTCATTCCTGGGACCATTTCTCATATCGTCCGTCAATATCGCGCTGCCGGCCATCGAAAAAGAGTTCGCGCTGAATGCAGTATCCCTCACATGGATCGTCACCTCCTACCTGCTCTCCTCCGCCATCTTTCTCCTGCCCATTGGCCGTCTGGCAGACCTGAAAGGAGAGGTAAAACTTTTCAAGCTGGGGATGGTGATATTTGCCCTGGCCACTTTTTTATGCGGCCTGTCACCTACCGGGATGTTGTTGATAGGCATGCGTGTTTTGCAGGGACTGGGTGCGGCAATGACCATGACAACCGGAGCCCCGCTCCTGATTTCAGCCTTCCCTCCTTCCGAAAGGGGCAAAGTGCTTGGGTTTAATGTCGCGGCAGTCTATCTTGGCCTGGCCATGGGACCCTTCGTCGGGGGGATTCTCACCCAGCATCTGGGCTGGAGGGCGATCTTCCTTTTCTCCTCCGTTTTGGGCCTTTTCGGGGTACTATTCACCTTCCTGAAACTGAAAAATATTCCTTCATCCAAATCCACAGGAAAATTTGATTACACCGGCGCCCTGTTGTATGGTTCTGCACTTCTCCTGATTGTCTACTACTCCTCCCATTTGCATGCGGCCACCGGATTTGCCCTGCTGGCGCTCGGGATTTCGCTGCTTTTGCTTTTTGTTGTCCAGTGCGGCAGGTCGGCCCATCCACTGTTTGACACGGCGCTTTTCACGAAGAACAGACTGTTTGCCTTCTCCAACCTGGCGGCGCTGATCAACTACTCCACCACCGCCTCCATCATCTTCTTGATGAGCCTGTTCCTGCAAAAAGTCAAAGGGTTGTCCCCGCAGGCGGCCGGCGCCATCCTGATTTCACAGCCGCTGGTGATGGCCATCCTCTCGCCCTATGCCGGAAAACTTTCGGACAGGATCGAACCCCGCATCCTGGCAACCACGGGAATGTTCCTGAACGCGGTTGGTCTGCTGTTTCTCGCTTTTGTCAATCAGGATACGCCGCAACCGCTTATCGTTGCTGTTTTACTTTTCATGGGGTTTGGATTTGCCCTTTTCTCCTCGCCCAACATGAATACCATCATGAGTTCGGTCGAGAAAAGACAGCTCGGCACCGCATCCGGCACCGCCTCCACCATGCGCATCGTTGGCCAGATGATCAGCATGACCCTGGTGATGCTGATTTTTTCCGCCCGGTTCCACGGCGCCCAAATAGCGCAGGTACAGAACGAAATGTTTGTCGGTACCGCGCAGTTTGTTTACCTGGTATTCGCGGCTTTGTGTATGGTAGGTGTTTACTTCTCCTACTCGAGGGGGAATATGCACAAATGATGTGATGATTAGTTGATGTGGTGATTAGCTGATGTGATGATGTAAAAATGAGAAGACAGGCTGAGCTTAACCGTGAAATTTTGTAGTCCCGTCAGGGACGGCCAATATTGTAGCCCGGGGTAAAGCGACGAAGGAGCGGCACCCCGGGTTTGGAATGATGAATGATTATCCGTCCGCGGTAGAAAATTGGAAAAAATATTTAGATCCATTCGGACGGAATGGCAGAGAAATTGGGAAATGTGATAATCCCATAACCACCCCCGCCGGCGCAGATTTGCCCAAATAAGATTTTCAATTTGGTTATGTCCATAATATTCTGTATCTTATATAGATGGAATATTCTTCCCGTTTTTAATAATTGCAATTAAATTGGGTGTCTCAAATTGCGATACCCAATTTAATAACCCACACAATTACAGGCCAATGATATGACAAAGGTTGAGAATCAAATCATGTTCCCGGAAACAACGATCATTGATAGGCATTTTAAAAACTATCCTATGAGAGAATATTTAAGCATGACATTTGGATTTTGTTCCATTATTAGTTAACTTTACTCCTGCAAATAAATCGATGGAACAAGTCAGACAGATTATTTATTTCAAAGATTACTTTTTGGATTTCTTTAACGAGCAAACGGAAAAAGTAAAAGAAAAAATAGATTATGTTTTATTTGTCATAACTGTTGCCGACAGAATTCCCGGAAAATTCTTTGAACAAATGACCGGTACTGATGGACTCTATGTAGTTCGAATTGAATATCAAGGCAACATTTACAGGATTTTCTGCTGTTTTGACGAGGGGAAAGTAGTTGTACTTTTTAATTGTTTTCAAAAAAAAACTCAAAAGACCCCGCAAACAGAAATAGACAAGGCTTTGAAAATTAAGGATGAGTATTTTAATGAAAAAATGAACACAAAAAGAAAATGAAAACGGATAATAAGCCTGCCAAAAACATCACAACCTTTGATGAACATCTCGACACCCGTTATGGTAAAATCGGGACAATGAAGAGAACTGAGTTTGAGATAAAGGCAAAGGCATTTGCAATTGGTGAAGTAATTAAGGAAGAAAGGCGCCTTTGCTCAATGACACAAGAACAATTGGCTCAAAAAACCGGGACAAAAAAAAGTTTCATCTCAAGAATTGAAAATGGACATAGCGATATTCAACTTTCAACGCTTTACAAACTTCTCGAACTCGGACTCGGGCGCAAAATCACCTTAACTATTCAATAATGCTTTCGCTCGCCGGAAGAACCAGTTGAAAACCAGCACCGCCTTGCAAATAAAAGATGCCGGTATTGAATTTAAAACCCATCTGATACAAACACGAAAATGGATAATTCATTATTTCAAGATCTTGCCCGGATTATAGATCAGGGCAAAAATGAGGTTACCCGACAGGTTAATAGCACCCTTGCGATAGTGTTTTGGCAGGTTGGTTACAGAATAAATACGCATATTCTTAATAATCAGCGAGCTGAATATGGAAGGCAAATTGTGCCGACAGTGTCGGCACAATTGAAACAAGCTTATGGAAAAAGCTTTGAGGAAAGAAATTTACGCAGAATAATGCAATTTGTAGAGGTTTTTCCTGATATTCAAATTGTGTCGCAAGTGGCGACACAATTGAGTTACTCGAAATGCACAAAGATGGCATTATGGTCGCTGAATACTGGACCGATTTGCCTCATAAAGCCGAACTTGAGAAAAAGCTGCACTCGCTGTTAATTGAAGCAAAAGAACGAATTGAAAGAAGAAAATCATTGAACCAATGAAGCTAACCTTCGAATCTAACCTCCAGTACCAGCACGGAGTCTCACAGAGTTTTAGAAAAATATTCTTAAACTCTGTGGTCCTCTGTGTTTTCCTCTGTGAAACTCTCCCGAAGTATCGGGACAAGTTGTGTAATATTTTATAACGAGTTACCTAATAGAAAAAACAACCCCCAAAAACAGGTTTGTCCGTCAGGACATTAACACCTCCATATCCCGTCAGGTTGTACAGCCGTCCGGCCAGGCGGCTCTCCTGTTTTCCTCGGTTTTTCGGGGTTTAAAAAATGCCTATTGAAAGACAGTTAGTTACGTCGATTTTTTTGTAATTTTGGGTGGCTCGATTTTTATGCAAAATGTTCATACGCCAGAAAAACAATA
>JALNYZ010000069.1:4166-8414 GCA_023229575.1 Prolixibacteraceae bacterium | reverse complement strand
ACATTCAGCACCTGCATAAAGTCGGATGCCCCGGCCTCTTTCCGTAACTCGCCCCGCTTTACCTTGTCGGTCAGCATCCGCTCCACCTTGCGCACCGCGTTGTAGATATCCGGCTTCCGGATCACCGTACGGCGCAACGGATCGCCCGGAACCACCTCCTCCTTCACAACAAAAGAAGTTTCAAAGGCAGCATATAAACGAGACACCTCGGGTCCCAGTTTATGATCAGACACCTCATCTAAATCCACAGCAGACAAGTTTAAAGGAATAAAATAAAACTCCCAGGCAGGTGCAACCGCATTTACTTTGTCCCCCTCACAAAGAGCCAGCAATTCTTTGGAAGTATCGTAAGTAAAGTCAGTAAATTCCACGCATAATGATGAAGAACAAAAAGCCACCAATTCCGCCATCAAGAGAACACCTTTTCTCATAAGTTTACATTATTTAAAAAATTTCAATGCAAAGAAACAACCCTTCTATTACGTAAACGTTACGCGGAAATTAAAATAACAAATCAAACCAATTACACAATAACCACCTAATAGACTAGCTTTTACAAACATCGAAATAATAAATCAGGAGGAAACAAGAATGTGATTCTTTAGAAACATTCCTGTAAAAACAGTTCCTTTATTTTGCTCACGATAAAGAAATTTTAAACAATTGAAAACAATATTACTTACAAAGCCTAAAAACCGATTGATTACAAAAGCCTATGAAAAGAACTAGCCCTGTTCTAATGCTATGAACTCTATACACACACCGGGGGGATCCTTTTGAGATCCCCCCTTCCTTATTTTCAAATTCCTCTTTATCATCCCCAACTTCGCTCTTTCTATTTTTTTCTTTATTTTTCAAACTATCTTTTGTATATTTTTTTTCTCTCTGTCTCACTCCAAACTTCGCTCTTTCCTCCCCCTAACTAAGCGCTATCTCAATTCTTTTTTTCTTCCTCAAACTATCTTCTATTCATTCTTTTTTCTTGATAAAAAAGAATCAAAAAATCAAGGCTTACGCGGCGGGGGCTAAAAACACTCCACTCAGCCGCGCGGAAAGAACTCGCTTCGCTCAAACAGCTTTCCGCTTCTCCGGCTTCCCTACGTATTTTTTTAACGCCCCCTCCGCTGAGGCCAATCCTTTCCACGGCTCGCTTTCAGCATCGCCTTTCTTTCATGCTCGCCGGCTGCATCGCACACTCCCCGGCTGTTTGCTTCGCAAAGGCGCCCCTCCCCTCCCGAACAGCGAAGCGCATTCCCGAGTGTATAGGCGATGCCGGAGGCGAGCCGCGAAAGAGGACCCGACCTCGTCGGAGCGAGCGTTAAGAAACCCCTGCACAAAGGCGATTAAAACGGAAATCTGTTTGAGCGAAGCGAGTTCATTTCCGTTCAGCCTTTGTGCAGGGGTTTTAGCTCGCGCAGGCGCAGTCTTGATTTTTGCTTCTTTTCATCTAAGGAAAAGAAGATATTAGTTTTATCAAGGAAAAGAAGATGGTAGTTTAATGAAGGAAAAGAAAGTCCTAGTTCAAAAAGAAGCCCAATCTCCGGGCAGAGAGAGAAAGTAAGGAATCAGCATCAAAAAAAGGCAATATATAATTTTAAACAACATCAATGTCGTATTATTGATAAAATAAAAATAAAAAACCTTGCATTTAAACAGAATTCTCTACTTTTGTCTCCGATTCAGAAGTATAGGACCTTAAAACTTCCATCTATTGGAGAAACAAACAGACATACAGCTATTTAATCAGCTTTACGCGAAAAATCGACAACGATACATTCGGTTTGCCTCTTCCTACGTTCATGAAGAAGCTGTCGCAGAGGATTTAGTGATGGAAAGTCTGATGTACTATTGGGAAAAGCGAGACTCATTGATCCACATTGATAACGTACCCATGTATATACTCACCGTCCTAAAACACAAATGCCTGAATCACCTGCAAAGGCAGCGAACCTGGGACGATTTATCGGAAAGCATGCTTTCTGATACACAGTGGGATATACAAATGAGGATTTCCTCGCTGGAAGCCTGCGATCCACAGCGACTTTTTTCGGACGAAGTACAACAATTGCTTGAGAAAGCCCTTGAAAGTATGCCCGAAAAATCAAGGCAGATTTTCATAATGAGCCGATACGAAGAAAAAACGTACAAGGAAATAGCAACCATAATGAACCTTTCCGTAAAAAGTGTTGAATTTCATATGAGTAAGACTTTAGGCGTACTAAGAAAAGCTTTAAAAGACTATCTCCCCCTTTTAATTCCTGTATTCGATTTCTTCTACAACCGTTAATTTTGAAAAAAACAGATTTTCCTTTAGGGTATTCCTTCGTTCGATTGCCTTATATTATTGTAAAAGGAAAATTATGGATAAAAAAATTATATATCGTGTATTTAAAGGGAGAGCATCCGGCAAAGAAATTGCCATTGTACGTCAATGGGTGGAATCCAATCCCGGGAACAGAGAAGAGTATATGCGGGAAAGAGCATTGTTCGATGCCATTCAGTTATCGGATTTCGCATCCACTTATACAACCGCTTCGAAATCAATCTTTAGATACACGCAAACCTGGCTGAAGATAGCCGCCGTAGTAGCCATACTTTTATCGGGCAGTCTTTATTTCCTCACCGGCAACAAGCAAGAAGAACTCGTTGCCATGAACACCATCACAGTTCCCGCCGGCCAACGGGTCAACATTGTATTGTCCGACGGTACCGAAGTCTGGTTAAATTCCCGGTCCAAATTTACCTATCCCACTTCCTTCTCGAAAAAACAACGGGAAGTATACCTATCAGGAGAAGCTTTTTTTGATGTAACCAAAAATGACAAAAAGAAATTCATCGTCCATGCCAACACATGCGAAGTAGAAGTGTTGGGCACCCGGTTTAACGTCGAATCCTACGAAGCAACCGGCGAGTTCTCTACCTCACTTCTACGGGGAAGTGTACGTATTACCAACAGCGCTCATCCATCGCAATCTGTCATATTGAAGCCCAATAATATAGCCTCTGTAAAAGGAGGAAAACTGGAAGTTAAACCTATAACCGACTATGATCATTACCGGTGGACCGAGGGACTCATCTGTTTTAAAGACGCCGGATTCAAACAATTAATGAAAAGGCTGGAGAAAAGTTTTGATGTCAGAATCATTATTGAAAACAAAAACCTGGAAAACTACGCCTGCAGCGGCAAATTCAGGATATCCGACGGTATAGATGCCTTGCTGCGCATTCTTCAAAAAGACACCAACTTTCTGGTCGAGAAAGATGAAAACACAAACATTATATACATCAAATAATAAATTTAATTGCCTATGAGAATTCTTTTTTGTTAGCCTGACTACAGGAAAAGATCCTGTATAAATATGAGAACCTATTATACAAACGTATTAATTTTAAATATATCAAAGAAATGAATATAAAATCTTTGTTGATTTTGATCACGTCATTCCTTTTTTCATGCAACCTCTGCGTACATGCAGACACAATCAACTCGCAAAACATCCGGGTCACATTGAATAAAAGCAACGAAAAGCTGGAAAACATTCTGAATGAAATTGAGAATCAAACGGAACTCTTGTTTATTTACAATAAGAACATCAATGTAAATAAAAAGGTGTCTGTCAATGTAAAAGAACAACCACTTCCTCAGGTTTTAAAATCTCTTTTGGGAGAATCTGTTACCTATAAGTTGGAGGGATCCTACATCCTGCTATCCGAAAACGACGGACAGCCTGCGACACAGGGAGTACAACAAAACAAATCAATTAATGGAAAGGTGCAAGACCCCAATGGCGAATCCATCATCGGAGCCAATGTGGTTGAGAAGGGAACCAGCAACGGAACCATCACCGATATAGATGGCAACTTCACCCTATCCTTACAAAAGCCCAATGCGGTATTACAAATATCCTACATCGGATACACAACTCAAGAAGTACGTATAGGCAGTGCCTCTTCGTTAACCATCAAACTTGTGGAAGATTCCGAAACGCTCGACGAAGTGGTAGTTGTAGGTTACGGCGTACAAAAACGGGCCTCGGTAACAGGATCTGTCGCCTCGCTGCAATCCAAAGAAATCACCACCGTAAAAACGCCCAACGTTAGTAACGCGCTGGCTGGAAAACTACCGGGTCTTCGAGCTGTTCAGCGCAGCGGAGCTCCGGGCGACGATGCTTCAAGCATTGATATCCGCGGCTTCGGCAATGCGCTGGTCATCGTCGATGGTGTAGAGCGCGATTTCAGACAAATAGA
>JALNYZ010000069.1:0-4156 GCA_023229575.1 Prolixibacteraceae bacterium | reverse complement strand
CAAATAGACGCCAACGATATCGAATCCATCAGTATATTAAAAGATGCCTCTGCCGCCGTGTATGGTTTCAAAGGAGCCAATGGGGTTCTCCTGGTAACCACAAAGAAAGGGCAGATCGGTAAACCAAAAATCAATTATACCGGCTATGTAGGCCTACAAAGCATAACCCGGTATCCCGATTTATTTAACGGATACGAATATGCCATGCTTTATAACGAGGCTCAGCAAAATGTAGGGGTAACAGCACCCTATTCGGCCGAAAACCTGGAACAATACAAACAAGGAATTGGCACAACAGATTGGTACGACGAAACCATCCGTAGCACAATTCCTCAAATGTATCACAACCTGAGTGTTTCCGGAGGAGCCGAAAAAGTGAAATACTTCTTCTCTCTGGGTTACACAGATCAGGATGGTATTTATAAATCGGACGATTTTAACTTTAAGAAATACAACATCCGGTCTAATATCAGTGCAGAAATTGTCAAAGGATTCAACGTGGAGCTACAACTAAGCGGACGACTGGATACCCGTAACAAGCCCTACGAAGCCGATCCGTTAAGCCGAAGCATTCAAATGGCAAAACCCATATTCCCAATATACGCCAACGACAACAATGCCTATTGGGCTAATCCGGGCGACAAAGGCAATCCGGTGCATCTGTCCGACATAGATAACGTAGGATACGATCGGCGCGACCGCCGCGAATTCAACGGATCGCTGGCATTAACATGGGATATCCCCTGGCTGAAAGGCCTTACCGCCAAGACCCTGATGTCTTACGATTACAACAATCAATATTCACGCCAGTGGTATAAAGAGTATTACGAATATGTGTATAACGCTTCACAGGAAAAGTACAACGTACAGGCAAGTCACACTATATCGGAACTTACCACACAATCTGACAACTCTTTTAAACCCAACATGCAAACCTCGCTGAATTACAAAAATACTTTTGGAAAGCACGATTTAGGCGCACTGGTACTATGGGAATTTAATAACTACCGGAACGACTGGGTAAAGGCTTACCGTCAGTTTACAGTGGGTGCTATCGATCAAATCGGTGCCGGCGATAAGGTTAATCTAAATAACGACGGCAACGCGAGTGTTTCCGCACACGCCGGATTGGTTGGCCGTGTAAACTATGCATTCGACAGCAAATATCTGGCGGAAATAAGTTTCCGTTACGATGGCTCCTATAAATTCAGTCCGGATAAACGCTGGGGATTCTTTCCTGCGGTATCCCTTGGATGGCGCGTGTCGGAAGAAGCATTCTTCAAAGAAGCTCTTCCTCTCGTTGATAATTTCAAAATAAGAGGATCTTATGGGAAAGTGGGCGACGAAGGTGATTTTGCAGCCTATCAATACCTAACCGGATATACCTATCCTTCGGGAAACTACGTACTCGGATCGGGTGGACTTTCCAACGGTGCAAAAGATAAAGGTATGCCCAACACAAACCTTACCTGGTACGAATCCACCACTTCCAATGTAGGCTTCGAAGGTTCTGTTAAACAAGGGCTGCTAAGTATCGAATTCGATTATTTCGAACGTAAAAGAGACGGATTGCTGGCCACCAGATTACTCACTTTGCCTACTACATTCGGACAAACGTTGCCTCAGGAGAACCTCAATTCCGATAAAACCAAAGGGTTTGAAATTGTATTGGGTCATCGCAACAAGATTGGCGATTTTACCTACGACGTAAAGGCCAACTTTTCAAAAACCCGCAACTACTACGGCTATATAGAACGTGCCGCCTCGTCCAATCTGTACGATAACTGGCGCAATAACAGCAACGACCGTTACAAGGACATCAACTGGGGAAAGAAGGTAGTCGGACAGTTTCAGAGTTTCGAAGAGATACTTAATTCGCCCATCCAGGATAACAACGGAAATAAATCTCTTTTGCCCGGCGACCTGAAGTTCGAGGACTGGAACAACGACGGAATCATCGACGATAAAGACGACAAGCCCATTGGTCACGGAAATACCCCAAGCATGTATTACGGATTAAACCTCTCGGGCCAATACAAAGGATTCGATCTCACTATTTTCTTCCAGGGAGCAGCCGGACACGAAGTATTCACTGGCGGCGACTTTATGGATCCGTTCATACAGCAAGGACTTGGTAACGGGATTGATCTCTGGCTGGACCGCTGGCACCGCGAAGATCCATCGGATATGAGCAGCACCTGGATACCCGGTTATATGCCGGCGTTACGGCCAACCGGCTACCAGGCAAACCGAACCAACAACACATGGACCATGCAAAAGGCTACTTACCTACGATTGAAAACCCTCGAGCTGGGCTATTCATTTCCCAAAGAATGGATTGGCAAGGCAGGTATAGAAAATCTGCGTATCTATGTTAACGGCTTCAACCCGCTCACATTCACCGGACGCGAAGGGGTAATCAAATATATGGACCCGGAAAACAACGAAGGCTCACTGCGTTACTATCCGCAAATGAAAACATTCAATTTTGGTGTTAATCTATCTTTTTAAAGAATAAACTATGAATTCAAAAATATTAAAAGGAATCGGATGTGTCTTGGTGCTGCTGGGAATGACATCTTGTAATGAGTATTTGGAAAAGGAATCGTTCGACATTATTACCCCCGAACAGGTTTGGAAGGACCCCAAACTGATCAACGGAGTGATGGTTAATCTGTACGACGGACTTCAGCTGGAGGACTTCAACTACTGGAACCGGGATGCATGGCGGTTAATGAATGCCGCAACCATGTCGGACGAAGCCCAGGGCTCGTTCCAAAAGGATCCCATGTTTGATAATGCCAATGCCACCTATACCTACGAAGACGGGTTGTTCGAACAAAAGTTTGCCGACCGATATAAACTGATACGCAACTGCAACGATTTTATTGCTCAGGCAGAAGAGGCAACCTCCCTGTCGGATGCCGACAAAACATTGTTGCTTGCCGAAGCTCGTTTTCTGCGTGCCATGCATTATTTCACACTGGTGAAACGATACGGAGGCGTCCCGTTGATCACGGCCCCTCAGGTATACGATCCTGCAAAACTGGAATCGCTTATGCTGCCACGTAACAAGGAGATCGAAATCTATGATTTCATCATCAGCGAATGTCAGGAATCAGCAGCTATCCTGCCTGTTACCCGCGATGCAGCAGCCAGATACCGCGCCAACCGGGGAACCGCGCTGGCACTATGTTCCCGGGCTGCCTTGTATGCCGGATCCATCGCCCGTTACGGAAAAGAAGAATTAGACGGAGTGGTTGGTATCCCTGCCAACGAAGCCGATCGTTTTTTCCAGACTGCCTATAACGCATCTACTGCCATCATCGGACTTCAGGTTTACACGCTGTATAATAAGAAAGCGGCTAACAAAACCCAGAATTACTACGAGATATTTACCAAAGGTAATGGCGACAACGGCGAATATATTTTTCAGAAACAGTATAATGTAGCCGGAGGCAAAGGTCACGACTGGGACAAACGTAATGCTCCCTTCTCCTACCGTGCCGGAGGCTGGGGCTGTGGCGTGGCTCCAACCATGGAAATGGTGGAAGAATACGAATATACCGATGGAACTGAAGGAAAGCTGAAGCTCACCGATGCCAATGGCAAGCCCCTGCGTTTCAATAATCCGTACGATCTGTTTGCGGACAAAGATCCCAGGTTGTTTGCCTCGGTTTATCTGCCGGGGTCACAATGCAAAGGATCAGTAATGGAATGGCGCCGCGGAGTCATCGAATCAGACACAAAAAGATATGTAGCCACCAGTCAGCCTGACGGCGGAAATAAAGTGGAAATCAACGGTGTTGTTTACAGCACATCCGGAAAAGACGGCGGAGCCGATGCCGGCGATGCATCAAAGACAGGTTTCTACCAAAAGAAGTTCTGGGATGAAACCCTTACGGATCTGAACATGGGAAAATCAGAAACCCCATGGCCGGTTTTCCGCTTGGGAGAAATCTATCTTAACCTGGCCGAAGCAGCCATGGAACTGGGCAAAACCTCCGAAGCCCTTGATGCGGTAAACATCATCCGCGACCGTGCCGGCATCGCAAGGCTTACCTCAATCAGTATGGCAAAGATACGCCACGAAAGAAAGGTAGAACTTGCATTCGAAGGACATCGGTTCTGGGACATGAAACGTTGGCGCATCCCC
>JALNYZ010000028.1 GCA_023229575.1 Prolixibacteraceae bacterium | reverse complement strand
ATCTCTGCGAGGTTGGCGCCCTTGCCACCCAGCAAATTTTTCATCTCTGCACGGCCTTCAGCCTGGCCGTTGCCGAATGTATAAACATACTTCGTCATAAAATAAATATTTGGTTTGAGAATATTTCTTTAAAAATTGTCTGCAAAGTTAAACTTTATAACTTAACGATTTAATGATAATTACCCTATTTTTGCAAAAAAGTTATTGCATGCGGATCGTTTTACTTGGTACCGGAAATTTAGCCACCAGACTTGGAATAGCCCTTCATGCCAAACATGCTGAAATTGTTCAGGTTTATGGCCGATCCGGTACGAGTGCATCTGATTTGGCTAATTTATTTGGATGTACCGACACCTCTTCCATGCCGGAAATTATCACAGACGCAGACCTGTACATCCTGGCAGTTTCAGATACGTCCATCCCTGAGGTATTGACAAATGCCCCGTTCCATGACCGATTGATCGTGCACACTTCAGGAAGTATCTCCATCGATATCCTGTCATCATTTTCAGAAAATTACGGAGTTTTCTACCCATTGCAAACACTGTCCAAACAAAAAGCTGTCGATTTCAGCGCCGTTCCAATTTGCATAGAGGCAAACAACGCGGAGAACCTTGAAAAACTCAACAGATTGGCCAAAACCATCTCGGATCAGGTTTTCCGAATTGATTCAGCCCAGCGAAGGGAACTTCATCTGGCTGCTGTTTTTGTCTGCAATTTCGTGAACCACTTTTATGCCATAGGTGAAAAATTACTTCAGGAACAAAATCTGGATTTTAATCTTCTCAAGCCGCTCATCCTTGAAACAGCAAACAAAGCGATGCTGCATTCCCCTCCTGAGATCCAAACAGGTCCTGCTGTTCGGGATAACCATACCATTATGGATCAACATTTAAAGATGCTGCAACAGCATCCAGAATGGCAGGAACTATATGAGTTGATCAGCAAGGACATCACTTGGTTGCATCAGTGTGACTAAAAAAGGACATAGAAAGCTAAGGAGAAACGAGGGGGAGATAGGGAGAAGGGGAGAAAGGAACTCCTTAAATTGCGACAATTATGGGGGTTTATCCCGGAGGGATTAAATGTTAATAGCCCGGGGTTAAGCGACGAAGGAGCGATACCCCGGGTAATAGGACAACAAAAGACCTCCGTCCGTGATGGCATATGGGGAAATGTGTTCAGGATCGTTTCGGACGGAAGGATGCGGATCATTTCTGAAGTAAAGGGATAGAAATAGAAAAGAAAACTGAGAATGGAAAACAGAAATAATAGATAATAGATAATATATTGAAAACAACATACTACAGACATTTTTTTAGTTATTATGGTATTTTTTAAAGAAGAACTCAGCAAGATAAAAGGATTTGTATTCGACGTTGATGGGGTAATCTCCCACAACGTTTTATCGCTCTCGCCTGATGGCGATCCGGTCCGCACGTCAAACATGAAAGACGGTTACGCTATCATGTATGCCATCCGGTTGGGTTATCCTATCGGCATCATCACCGGCGGCAGGACACAGGATACCAGAGGCCGGCTTGAGCGGTTGGGTATCAACTATGTATACATGGGAACTCTGGATAAAGTTCCCTGTCTCAACGACTTTCTAAGCAAAAGCGGACTAACTGCTGAGCAGGTTCTCTACATGGGTGACGATATCCCCGATTACAATGTGATGACCAAAGTCGGACTGGCGGTATGCCCGAACGATGCAGCCTCCGAAATCAAAGAGATCTCTGCCTATATCTCCGACAAAAACGGCGGTGAAGGATGTGTCAGGGACGTTATCGAGCAGGTACTGCGCTCGCAGGGGAAATGGAGCCATCCGGAGGAGATCAATTGGAGCAGCTTCTGAGGAAAGACTGGGAAGACTGGGAAGACTAGGACGACTGGGGGATTGTGGAACTGAAACGGTGAAACAAAGAAACGGAGAAGATGGGAAAATAAGAGGCTAAGACTGGTCCCTGCCGAATTATCGAAAGGTGAAAATTGGGAAATGTGAAAATGTGAAAATTGGCAGTTGCAAAATCCTAAATTTTCCGACCACAATGTTGATCCCTCTCGGATCCTACCCCGGAGGGGTTAAATATTAATAGCCCGGGGTAAAGCGACGAAGGAGCGACACCCCGGGTTGGGAATGATGAAGAAAGAGCCGTCCGCGTTAGCATGCTAAAAAAAGTTGGTACGTTAATTTCGGACGGCAGGAATTAATGATGAAAAGAGAAACAAAATAAAAATATCGTTATGGGAAGAAATTCCAAAAATTTGCCTCTTTTGCGGAATGTCGAAATACTTGATGCCGGTGCAGAAGGTAAAGCGGTTGCCAGGGTGGAAGGGGTCGTCGTGTTTACCGCCAACGTGATACCAGGCGATGTGGTGGATATCCAGGTTACCAAAAAAAGAGAGAAATACATGGAGGGTAAGGTAGTTGCCATTCAGAAGCCCTCACCAGACCGTATTGAGGCGTTTTGCGAACATTTCGACCTTTGCGGAGGCTGTAAATGGCAATACCTTCCCTACGAAAAACAGCTATTCTACAAGCAAAAACAGGTGGTTGACCAGCTGACACGAATCGGGAAAGTGAATATCCCCATGCTTCACCCAATTACCGGTTCCCGGAGAACAACATTTTATCGCAATAAACTGGAATTTACCTTCTCTAACCGGAGATGGCTCTCCGAAGAGGAGATTCGTTCCGGCAATGAAATCAGTAACCAGGACGTTCTTGGATTTCATATTCCTAGCATGTTCGACAAGGTGATGGATATCCGAAAATGCTGGCTTCAGCCCTCCCCCTCCAACGAAATCCGAAATGCGGTGCGTGGTTATGCCCTCGAACACAAACTTTCGTTTTTCGACCTCCGAAACAGAAGCGGACTGCTACGTACCATCACCGTCCGTACCACCCAAAAGGGAGAGGTCATGGTAATAGTCGTTTTCTATTATTATAACAAGACTGAGTGCGAGGGAATGCTTAATTTCATTGCCGACACCTTCCCGCAAGTCACTTCGTTGCTATATGTCATCAATGAAAAAGGAAACGATACCATCACCGACCAGGAGGTCATCCTGTTTAAAGGGAAAGATCATCTTATCGAAGAGATGGAGGGCCAGATATTCATCGTTGGTCCGAAGTCCTTTTACCAGACCAATTCGACCCAGGCTTACGAATTGTACAAAATTACCAGGCAATTGGCAGGGCTAACCGGCAATGAAATCGTCTACGACCTATACACCGGTACCGGAACGATTGCCAATTTCGTAGCCGGAAGTGCAAAAAAAGTGGTTGGGATCGAGTATGTTCCTGAAGCGATCGAGGATGCGAAGATCAATTCCGAAAACAACGGAATCAATAATACCCTCTTTTTTGCCGGTGACATGAAGGATATTTTGACTGAATCATTCATAACAGAAAATGGCCGGCCAGATGTAATTATCACCGATCCGCCGAGGGCTGGAATGGATGAAAAGGTGGTGCAGGCAATATTGTCAGCTTCACCTGACCGGATCGTTTACGTCAGTTGCAATCCGGCTACCCAAGCCCGCGATCTGCAGTTGATGCAACAACAATATGCTGTCAGGGAGGTGCATCCGGTTGATATGTTCCCGCACACCCACCACGTGGAGAATGTTGTGCTGTTGGAAAAAATTGAGTTACCGAATTGAAATAGAACAAATATGGGAGGTCTATATCACCAATCAAAACTTGTAAAACCTTATTTTTTATAGGCAACCTTAGTAGAAAAGGCCATTCGTACGAACAATAACCTTATTACCTTATTTAATTGTCATCCAATAGAATAAGGTAATAAGGTTTGGTTTTTCTGGTCTGCTTGGATTCTACTAAGGTTGCCTATAAAAAATAAGGTTTTAGACAAATCAAACAAACTGTAGATATGCAAAAACTAAAATAGTCCTTCAATAGAAAGGTACTTATCGCCACCATCGTAAACAAAGGTTAGAATGGTCGATCCTTTTGGAATTTCAGGCAATTTCTTGGCCACGGCAGCCAGCGATGCCCCTGAGGAGATGCCGATAAAGAGTCCCTCTTCCCGGGCGGCCCTTTTGGTGTAACTGAAAGCTTCCTCTTTTTCAATTTGGATCGAACCATCCAGGTACTCCACCTTCAAATTCTGAGGAATAAACCCTGCACCAATGCCCTGGATTGGGTGCGGGCCGGGCGCTCCACCACTGATAACGGGAGATGCCTGAGGTTCCACAGCAAAAACCTTTACATTGGGAAATTTCTTCTTCAGAACTTTTGCAACACCCGTAATATGGCCACCTGTTCCAACACCGGTAATGAGGTAGTCTATTCCATTGGGAAAATCAGCGACAATTTCGGCAGCTGTATGGTTTTCGTGGGCTGCAATATTGGACGGATTATCGAACTGCATCGGAATCCATGAATTTTTGATCTGTGCCGACAACTCCTGAGCTTTTGCAATGGCCCCTTTCATTCCAAACTCCCTGGGTGTCAACTCCAGTTCTGCGCCATATGCGGTCAGGATACTCCTGCGCTCAACCGACATGGAATCTGGCATGGTCAGAATCAGGCGATAGCCTTTTACCGCAGCAACAAGCGCCAATCCAATACCTGTATTACCCGAAGTGGGCTCAATGATGACGGTGCCCTTTTTGAGAATTCCGCTTTTTTCCGCATCTTCGACCATCGACAAAGCAATACGGTCCTTGATGCTGCCGCCAGGGTTGGCTTTCTCCAATTTTGCGTACACCTTATAGTCGGCCGGGAAAAGCCTGTTGATACGCACATGCGGCGTATTCCCAATGGTTTGTAAAATATTTTCAGCCTTCATAATCCTATAAATTGATTATTAATTTTTTACTACAAATATCAGGTATCAGATTGGTTCACAAAATACCTGATTTAGGGTATTTTTTATAGCGTGTTTTACGAATGTTCAGGAAGAATGTCTCATTCCAATGTTAAATTCTATCTTCCTGTTCAGAAGCAATTATTGACTCACCATCTGTAGTTGACAAGATCAGTTGCTCCTTCCGATGGTAGTAAAATGTAAATCCGCCGATGGCCAATGCCAGGAAGATCACAGCCAATAGTGAGCCTTCAAAACCGAATTCACCTCCATTCCAGATTGTATCCGTGGTTCGGGATTGCTTGATCAATGAATATTCCGAATTGCCGCTTACACTGAAACCGAAAATCGTACCCTGGAAAAAGTTCCAGCTAAAATGCAGTGCGATGGGCATCCACAATGATTTGGTGAAAACATAGGGCAATCCGAGTAATAAGCCGGCCATTACAATGGAAAGAAAACTAAAGGAGGTAAAATGTGCGTTGCCCATATGAACCGCCGAGAAAAACATGGAGGAGATTCCCAACGCAATCCATCTGTTCATCGAGCACATCAGATTATTAAGGATATATCCCCTAAAAAACAGCTCTTCAGTGAAGGCGACAGCCACAAACAGAACAACCGAGAAAATGAAATTCGCCGCATCAGGATTTGTCCCGACCCAGGCAATTTGATGCAAAACCAGCAACAGCAGGAATCCGGCAGTAATCATGATAATTCCAGACAGCAAACCCAGCAGACTCTCCTTTCGGACATTTTCCGTTTCGAAACCCAAACTTCGAAAAGTGTCTCGGTCGACCCATCTGCGAAAAATAGCTACCACCGCGAACACACCTGCCAGCATAAATAATTCGATCACTGTGGCTTGAAAGGTAGTCGGATGAAAACTCCGATCCTGCAATTTAACACCCAGGGTGAAAAGGGCCAAAACCTGCGAAATACCAACATAAAAACCGAAGGGAACCAGGATGAGAAGCGTTCTGATCCATCCACGAGAGGGTTTGCTTAGTTGACTCATAAAGTCGTATTTAAGTTACTGTTTAAACTATCGGTACAAAGCTGGAAATGAAGGGTCAGCGCAAATAATCGCTTACGGCCTTTCGTATTCCCGTTTTAACGCTCTCCCAGGTCTGCTTTTTAATTGGCATTCAGTAACGCTTCAGTTACTTTTTCATCGCCGTAATAACGGCGGCACTGGCGGATGTCCTCCACATCTCCCCGCTCGAAAACCCTTTCGATCACAAAGTTGGCCTTGGCATCGTAGTCGATCTGCTCAAAGTTCACATCCCAGAAGATGCGCTTGGCGAAGATAGGTTTTGGCTTGCTGTTCATGCGATTATCATATGTTTCTCAAAGGTCGCATGGAATACCCCAATAATCATATCCGGTACGTGGGATCATAATCTCCAGGGTATTTCATACTGCTAAAATAGACAAATCTACCTTCAATTGTATTATCTCCTTCTCATCATGCTGATGGCGAATATTTCTGCCTTAGGCTGAAAAAGTACCTAAACTACCAAGGCAAATTTTAACATTTCCTATTTGGATTTATCCTAATTGTATCTATGTATTTTACAGCTAATTGCTTCACTCTCCTCTTATATCATCAACGCAATTCCGTCCGCCCTTCGACAAGCTCAGGGACCGGCCTTCCTTTAGTATTTGCTTTGACCCTTCGACAGGCTCAGGGACCGTCTCATTTTCTCAGTGCATCTCCTAACATTAGCACATCAGCACATTTTCACATTTCCCAATTTTCCTACGCAATTACCCCCGACCCAATCAACTCCTCCCCATCATACCAGGCAGCAAACTGTCCGGAGGTGACCCCCCGTTGTTCCTGGTCGAAAAGGATGTATGCACCATCTTCCTCCATAATCATTGTGGCTTTTTCCAACGGTTGGCGGTAACGAATCCTTACCAGGAAGCAGGCCTCTTCACCGGGGTTCAAAGCCCTGTCGGGCCGTATCCAGTGAATCTCCTCTTCGGAGACGAAAAGTCCGGGACGGTACAACCCGGGATGTTCTTTTCCTTCACCCACATAAACAATGTTTCGCACCACATCGATGGCCAGAACAAACAATGGCTCTGTGAAACCACCGATATTCAACCCTTTGCGCTGTCCGATGGTATAATAATGGGCCCCGTTGTGCTCGCCGATCACGCTGCCCTGCCAGGGTTTGAATGGAAAAGGAGATGTCAGTTTCGGTAGATTGTCCCTGTTTTTCTCCAGTTTTTTCCTGGCAGAAAAATCCGCGGGGATAAGTATCACATTCCCCTTTTTTGGCTCTAGCTTTTGTTGCAAAAATACCGGGAGATCGACCTTCCCTACAAAGCAGATGCCCTGCGAATCCTTTCGTTCGGCGGTGACCAATCCCTGTTCACGTGCAATCTCCCTTACCGCAGGTTTTAGCAGATGACCTATCGGGAAGAGTGACTTCGATAGTTGGTATTGATTCAGCTGACAGAGGAAATAGCTTTGGTCTTTGTTGGGATCAACACCTTCCAGCAGGCGATAGGTCGGAACTCCATTTATGTCAGTCACTTCCCGCCTGCAATAGTGACCCGTTGCCACAAAATCGGCGCCCAGCTCAAGGGCCTTTTGCATGAATACATCAAATTTTATCTCCCTGTTGCACAATACATCCGGGTTAGGGGTGCGGCCCTTTTCATACTCTGAAAACATGTAGTCCACCACGCGGGTACGGTAATAGGCTGAAAGATCTACAACATGAAATGGGATATCCAGTTTTTTGGCGGTCATTTCGGCGAAAATCACATCGTCTTCCCAGGCACATTCAGAAGTTAGGCTACCTGTCGTCTCCTTCCAGTTGATCATGAAAAGGGCAAAAACATCGTATCCCTGCTCTTTCAGCAGGTATGCGGCCACACTTGAATCAACACCGCCCGACAGACCAATGCAAACTTTCTTACTCATCCTATATTTTGGAATTGCAAAAATAGTTCTTTTCGGTGCAATTCAACAAAAACGGGCAAATGTGTATCTTTGTGGCATGCCGACAATCAACGAAATTCTGGAACAAAAACTCTTTTCCAAAGACAATCTGATCTCCCTTCTTAAGGCAGAAGGGGCTGATGGATTGCATTTGCTGCAAAAAGCAGGCGAACTGAAACTTCAAACCGTCGGCAACAAAGTCTATTTCAGGGGACTCATCGAACTCTCCAATGTTTGCGAAAAAGATTGCCTCTACTGTGGGATCAGGAGGTCAAACAGTAAGGTTAACCGTTACAACCTTACCGACGAGGAAGTTTTGGAGGCCGCGCGCTTTGCCTACCGGGAAAGGTACGGATCGATCGTTATTCAATCGGGAGAGGTCACCAACGAAACTTTTGTAGCAAGAATTGAACGATTGATAACTAAGATCAAACAACTGAGCGGCAACAAACTGGGCATCACCCTTTCGCTGGGGGAACAGACCAAAGAGGTTTACTGTCGGTGGTTCACTGCAGGCGCCCATCGCTACCTGCTCCGCATCGAGAGCAGCAACCCATACCTATACCAAAAGTTGCATCCGGGAGATGGCAACCATACTTACGAACAGCGGCTGGAGGCGCTAAGGCTCATCAAAAAAATCGGCTACCAAACAGGGACCGGGGTCATGATCGGAACCCCTTTCCAAACGCTGGAGGATCTGGCCGGCGATCTGCTGTTTTTCAAAGATTTCGACATCGACATGGTCGGTATGGGACCATTTATCGAACACGACGATACGCCTTTCAATACTCCTCATGCCGATGCATTGCCACTTTCAGCCAGGTTCAATCTGTCACTGAAAATGGTGGCTATCCTGCGACTGATGATGCCGGACATTAACATTGCCGCCACCACTGCATTACAAGCCATCGATCCGCTGGGCAGGGAGAAGGCAGTCAAGGCCGGGGCCAATATCATCATGCCCAACATCACCCCTGGCACCTACCGCAACAACTACCTGCTGTACAACAACAAACCCTGCACCGATGAGGAGCCAGAACAATGCACCGGTTGCCTGGATACAAGGCTGGCACTGGCAGATAGCGAGATTGGATATGGGGAATGGGGCGACTCAAAACATTTCAAGGAAAATAAAAATTTCTAATTCTTATTTTCCTTGAAATACACCTTTTCCTGAAATTGTTCCGTTGAAACCTTCAATAGTTCATCATCCCAATCGGTTCGATCGGAGAACAGCAACATTGGCACAAGGGATTCGCCTTTGCGGTAAGGTGGCTGGTGATAATATACCGGTAATGCGTTGAATCCGGCACGATTGTAAAAGCCCACTCTTTGCGTACTTAGCACATCCTGAGGTATTTCTACTTCAAGCAAAAGAGGTTTTCCCTCTCTTTGCAAATGTTGCAGTACCCCAGCACCAAACCCTTTTCTGCGATGCGCGGGATAGATAGCCAGGTGTTCAATGTAACGGAATTGACCAAATTTCCAATACACAACAAAACCAACGACTACCTCCTCCACCAGGACTGCCGTAAAATACATCTCCTGAACGTTCAACATTCTCAGCAGTTCGCTGGTAGTCCTTCGCTCCTCATTTGGAAAGGATTCCACATAGAGGTCCAAAAGATCCTGGAGATGCCAGTGCGAACCCGACTGAATTCGTTCAAATTGTAGATCCATATCATTAGGATTATGCGACTTGTTATGTAAATCCGTCAATATGGTTTGTAAGGGGAACCAAGCGGGACTCTTCTTAAGGACGATAGGTTTTGCTCATCGAGGCAGGTGTGACAAGAACAAAATCTCCCAGTCCTGCGTTCTCTTTGGTGAGTTCATCAACCGAATCCTGCTCCGTGGAACCAATTGTAACCACTTTCAAGTCGGGGCGGGCCTGTTTCAGGTACCATTCGATGGCTGTGTGGTTATCACTGTGGTAAGATCCATTGTAATGAACAAAAGTCTGACCGGCAGATAAATTTTTAATAATGAAATAAGCCATAGTGGCATCTTTAATGGCCTGCGATTTTGGAAGATTTTCACCTCCGTGACCTTTTGCTGCGGCAAAAATATCGGCATAGCATTTGAGCGTTTTATCATAGGCAATCGGAAGCGGTGCGATCCATCTTCTTGCTTCCGGTTCGATGCTGTCAAGCTTTTCCAAACCTCTGGTGTATACCATGTTGGCGTATCTTCTTGGTACATTGGTAGCAACGAATTTCAGCTTGTTTTTCTTGGCAAAATCAAGCAATGGTTTGTAATCACTTGGAAAATTGGTCCAGAGTTTGCACTCATCCTTAAATGTTTTTTCAGTCAACGAACCCGATAAATATTCATCAACAACTACCTGATCATCTGCCTCAAACATCTCGGCCCCAAGGATCAGGTTTTCCTTTTTTGCCTCGAACAGATCTTTGGTAAGCTCCTGTTCCAACCAATGGTCGATTGGATTGTCATGCTGCTCCCCGAAGAGCACCACATCCGCCTCCCTCGCCAATTCCAGCATTTTAGCATAGTGGCACTCTTTGCCCTTCGCATCAAAAATCATGTAGGCATTCTTGTCACTCTTAAAGGCAAGCAATGCCACAACAGCCACCAGGATCAAAATAATTTTACGCATATTATAAGCAGTTAGATTTTAATCTCAAAGGTATCATTTCCGCTTAATATTTGGATCAATTTTTGTACAGGTTTGTGTCAGTATGACGAAAGAATGAACTATTTTTACCTTTGCTTTGTTTATATGATAGGCTGATCTGCAATTATATCCTTTTCATAATTTTGAAATTTGATGTCATCTTTCTTTAATAGATTGGTAAAAGGAACAACCGTTGAATCCAGGTTATTGGTGGCATTTTTGCCATTGGTCGTAACAATGATATTGATTGATAGCTACATAGATCATTCATCCCTGTTTTCAAGTCTATCCTTTTTCACAATTTCAATGATTAAGTTCATTGTAGCCATCCCTGTGATGGGAATCATTATTTATTTTATGGCTAAAATGCTGGAACAAAAACTTTTCAGTACAAAAATTGCCCTTCTGAGCAGTGAGGAAAGATTTAGGACTATTTTCGAGAATAATACTTCGGCCATTCTCATCCTGGAAACTGACACAAATGTTTCGATGGTCAACGATGCATACTGCAAACTTACCGGCTTTTCCCGGGAAGAGGTTGTTGGTCAAAGCTGGACACATCTGATCCCTGAGTCTGAGCGGGAAAGGCTAACAGGGTTAAACAAGCTAAGGCTGCAACAATCTACCGATATACCCAGCAATTATGAATTTCAGTTTATCCGTAAAAATGGAGAGATCAGGGTTGGAATCATGTCGGTATTTTACGATCAGCTTATCAATCAAATCGTGGTCTCATTCACCGATATCACTGAACGGAAGACAATGGAGATTTCATTGCGTGAAAGCGAAGAAAAATACCGAAAACTAATTGAAATACAAGGAGAAGGATTCGGCATTGTTGATCAGGACGAACGGTTCATTTTTACAAATCCGGCAGCAGACAAAATAATGGGTGTTCCCGTTGGAACGCTAGTAGGAAGAAGGATGGATGAATTTGTGGACCATGAAACTTTCGAGAAAATCAAAGGGCAGACGAGGACAAGGCAAGAGGGTAATCAAAGCACCTACGAAATGGATTTTGTCCGTTCGGATGGTGAACACAGGATGATGCTCGTTACTGCCACTCCAACATTCAATGCCAACGGTGAATTCGAGGCAACCCTTGGTATTTTCCACGATATCACCGACAGGAAAAGTATTGAAAATGAATTAAAGAAGAATGAATCTGAACTCAAAGCCTTAAATACGACCAAAGACAAATTATTCTCCATAGTTGCCCATGATCTGAGAGGGCCGATTGGTACTTCAGCCGAACTCCTTGAAGTGTTGATCGATAGTTTTGACAGTTTCAGCAATGAAGAGCAGCTTAAAATGCTGGAAATTCTCAAAAATTCGGCCAAATCAACCTATAACCTTTTGGAAACGCTTCTAAATTGGGCAATCATCCAAACAGGCAACATGGTATTTAGACCTGAACTTTTAAATCTTACCCAATGCATAGAGAATACAGTAAATAATTTAGCACCAACAGCGCTCTCGAAAAATATCACACTGCATTTTGAACGCGGTGATGAAATCTTCATTTACGCGGATCTGAATATGATAAATACGGTATTACGAAACCTGATTGGAAATGCCATCAAATACACATACAGAGGCGGAAATATTGAGATAAGATCAAATAACCTGGGCATTAAAACAGAAATTACCATCATGGATAATGGAACGGGGATGGATGAAATAACCCGTAAGAATCTCTTTGTGCAAAACAGGCAAGACTCCAAATATGGGACGGAAAACGAAAAGGGTACCGGACTTGGATTGATTCTGTGTAAAGAATTCATTGAAAAACATGGTGGACATATCCATGTGGAGAGTGAACCAGAAAAAGGGACCACATTTATGTTCGATATTCCCAAAGTACTAACACCCAGTGAAACATCAACAAGAAAGAAACCTGAAGAAAAGACCCAACACCAGAAATTCAACAACGAACTGATCCTGATCGTCGAAGATGAAGACATTAATTATCAGGTATTGTGTTCCATTCTTTCCAGTATCAACCTGAAATATGAAAGGGCCATTACAGGGAAGGAGGCTGTTGATAAGTTCGTTCACAATCATTATAACCTTATTTTAATGGATGTTCAGTTACCCGAAATGAATGGCTGGGAAGCAACCATGAAAATCAGGGAGAACGATTCTGAAATTCCTATTGTTGCCGTAACGACCTATGCCTCTGACCCTTCAAAAAAGATGACCATGGATGCCGGTTGTAATGATTATGTTACCAAACCATTCAACAAAACGAAGTTGATTCAGGTACTTGACAAACATTTGACAAAGAACTTGTCAGGATCGGTATTGCATATGTAAGCACGGGAACAGCAAAAAAGAGGGAAACGATTGAATCGTTTCCCTCTTTTTTGCTGTTCCCGTGCTTACTATTTCTGTGGAAGAAACAAGTCAGAATCGTAACTGAACTGATAGGATCCGGATCCAAGTTCAACAGTTGTAGCATCTTTTACCTGCTCAGATTTGAAATTCTTACTTCCGTAGAGCGGGAGCTGATTCACCATCACTTTGGAAAGCTCAGCGTGTGGCAATGTGATTGTTGCTGTGGCATTGACCGGAATTGTAACATCATAAACAAAATGTGACTTATCCAGTTTCCAGGATGATTTGATCATTCCGTATACGCTGTTAAGTTCGGCTGATGCTTTCGTGAGATCACCTCCCGGATGCGGCGACATCAGGATATGTTTATAACCCGGGTGTTGAGGATCAATGTCAATACCGGCAACATGCTTGTATAGCCACTCTCCAATCGCACCATATGCATAATGGTTGAAACTGTTCATGCCAACATCCTGGAATGAACCGTCCGGTTTTTGACCGTCCCAACGTTCCCAGATGGTTGTGGCACCCTGTGTGACAGGATACAACCAGGAGGGATATTTTGTCCTTTTCAGCAACATGAAGGCCAGATCATCCCTGCCAATGGAGGTTAGAGTTTGGCAAACCAATGGCGTTCCGACAAATCCCGAGGTAAGGTGCCCCATCTTTTTCACATCGGCAGCCAGGTATTCTGCTGAGCTCTTTTTTAAATTCTCGGGCAACAGATCAAAGGCAAGCGCCAACGAATAACCTGTTTGCGTATGGGAAACGACCCGTCCATTTTTGGTAACAAACTCATCTATAAAAGCCTTTTTAACCGCTGCCGAAAGGTTGGCGTAAAATGTGGCATCTTCTGTCTTACCAAGGATCGTCGCTATCTGACTAAGAAGCTTTGAAGAGTGTGCGTAATAAGCCGTTGCAATCAGGTCCTTTTCTGTGGTTGCCCCTGGATAAGAGGAGCTGTTTGATGCAAAGGCCAGCCAGTCGCCGAAATGCTCATCGCCCATCCAAAGATTCTTGTCCCCGGCACGGATATGCATGTATTCGACCCATGCTTTCATGCTGTTGTACTGCTCTGCAAGGATACGTTTGTCGCCATAAACCTGATAAACAGTCCAGGGGACGATGATAGAAGCATCAGCCCATGCTGTTGCACCTCCACCACCGTTCAATACATCCGGAATCACGTGTGGTACACGGCCACTCTTCAGCTGATCGGCAGTAAAATCCTTCATCCATTTGGTGTAAAAGGCAGCTACATCAAAATTGAATGCTGCCGTCATACTAAATACCTGGGCATCGCCAGTCCAGCCCAGCCGCTCATCACGCTGCGGACAGTCGGTTGGCACATCGACAAAGTTGCCCTTTTGTCCCCACTGGATGTTGTGCTGCAACTGGTTGATCAGAGAGTCTGAACAAGCGAAACTACCGGTAGGAGTCATGGCTGAATGAATAACCACACCTGTTATCTGATCCAGCGTTGGTTCAGATGTAAGTCCTTCCAGTTTAACAAACCTGAAACCATGGAAGGTAAACAGCGGTTGATAGACCTCCTCTCCTCCGCCCTTCAGAATGTAAGTATCGGTACATTTCGCGGCGCGAAGGTTGTCTGTGTAGAAATTTCCGGCTTTGTCCAGAACTTCGGCAAATTTGACCACAACCTTATCTCCACTGTTTCCGGCTACCTTCAACCGTACTACCCCAACCATGTTTTGTCCCATGTCGAGTACGGACTCACCCTTTGGCGTTTTGATCAGCTTAACCGGTTTGATCTCATGAATGGCCTGCACGGGAACTCCCTGGGGAGCAATCAGGGTACTTTTTGTAAAATCATATACCGTAGCGCCTTCCCATTTGGAGTCTGCAAAGCCTGTCTGGTCCCAACCGTTTAATTCTAGTCTTGCATCGTAAAGCTCACCATTGTATATATCTGATTCGAGGATTGGACCGGTTGTGGCTTTCCAGTTTGTATCGGTGGCAATGGTCTCCCTGCTCCCATCAGTGTATTTGACCTCAAGTTGCGCCAGGAGGGCACTCTTATCGCCGTAATAGCTCCTTTGTCCTTTGAAACCGATATTCCCACGGTACCATCCGTCCCCAACAATGGCCCCAATAGCATTTTTGGCGGAAAGCATCGAGGTGACATCATAAGTCTGGTATTGAATACGATTCTTGTAACTGGTCCAACCCGGTGTGAACAGGTCATTTCCAACCTTCTTACCGTTGATGTGTAGTTCATATAGTCCTAAAGCAGTGACATAAACCCTGGCCGACTTGACCTTCTTGCTCAGGGAAAACTCCTTTCTGAAATAGTGCGCCGGACGTGACACCAGATTATCCTTCTCCCCCCCAAACCTGATCCAGGAAGCTTTCCAATCGCCCCCCGTAAGGAGTCCCATCTCCCAATAAGCGGATTCGCTCCAGGCTGTGGCTTTGTTATTGGCATCCCAGATCCTCACTTGCCACCATACTCTTTGCATCGGTTTGGCAGCTGGTCCGCCGTAGGGGATGTTGACTGATCCGGAAGAGTTCACTTTTCCTGTTCCCCAAAGCAGTTTACCGGTGCCTGAAAAATTTCCAGGAGTCTCAGCAACCCTGATTTCGTAAGCTTGCTGGACAAAATTGTTTTCTGTGGCTGCGATTTGCCAGCTCAGCCGGGGCTGGACGACACCAATCCCGACAGGATTGATCTGGTATTCACATTTCAATGCTGTAACTGTTGTTTTGGCAAACCCGGCAGTAGAAATGAGCGCAAATAACATTGAGAACAGAAGGTTCTTGTGACAGTGGAATGGCATTTTCAATTTAATTTAAGTAGTTAATTTCTTCAAAGGTAAAATATAATCTAATGCCAAACAACCGGATTAACTATCGATATATCCCTTCTTCCCTCGAAAAATCCCAAAATATTTGCTGCTGCTTCATGGGCTATCTCTATTCGTGTATCAATGGTACCGGTGGCATTGTGCGGCGTAAGTACGACATTGTCCAGGGCAAACAACTCAGGTGTTATTACGGGTTCTGCCTCAAAAACATCGAGTCCCGCACCGCCCAGCTTCCCATTCTTCAGATATTTAACGAGCATCTTTTCATCCACAACGGGTCCCCTGGCAGTATTGATGATAATGGCACCTTGTTTCATGCGTTCCATGGCTGCCCCGTCCAGAAGATGATGCGTCTCATTCGTCAAGGGACAATGCAATGAAATAACATCCGATCTTTCAAGCAGCTCTTTCATACCAACCCACGCACTATCGTATTTTTGTTCTATATCTTTTGGCAAACGGGTGCGGTTGGAATAGATCACCTTCATCCCTGATGCAATGGCCCTGCGTGCAAAAGCCTGACCAATCCGTCCCATGCCAACGATTCCCACTGTTTTGCCGAAAATGCCGGTGCCAAGGTTTTCCATCATGCCCCATCTGAAGTCTGGGTTGGACCTCAAGCACCTGTCTGTTAAAGCGATATTCCTGGTAAGTGACAACAGCAAACCAAAGGCCATTTCAGCAGTTGGTTCTGTGACTGCGTTGGGGGTATTGCAAACAACAATATCCATTTCTGTGGCCTTTGCTACATCGATATTGTTAAAACCCACACCAAAATTGGCTACAATTTTCACCTGTTTCCCTTCATTCAGCATCTCTGCCGTAAAAGGTCTGGTGAAAACAGAGAGGACTCCGTCGACTTCGCGGATATGCGTTTTGATCTCCTCGTCCGTAAACATAAAATTTTGGGTAGGATAAATCAAATCACATTTTTGTTCCAATTCTGTAAGACCCTTCCGGGGAATAGCAGCAATAACAAGAATTTTTGGCTTCATTCTAAATAGTAGTTGTTAATAGGTAATTGAAAATGGACATTTGAAAATTCATTCCGTATTGGATACCACAAGGAACTTTCCATAATAAATCCCGGTATAATAAAACCGAAGGGAGGAGAGCAACAATGGAACTGACATCATCAGGTAAAGGAATGCCAGGTAGGGAAATGGTATCCAGCCTGTAGTCCGCAAGGTAATTCCCATCGTGATCATAAAGATCATCACCATGTAGCTCCTGAAATTAAAGAACGAAAAGGCACACGGATATTCCTCTTTCATTTTAAGGATCCTGAGCGTATGTTTCATGGATAATTTAGAGAACATCTTCAGGTAGAACAATATTCCACCTGCCAGGGCTACCAATAACTTCAGCCAAATCAACCGGGTGGTAGTATCCAGCATCTTGTATCCCTTGAACATCAACATAGCCCCGGCAAAAGTCCAAAGAGCGGCTGCAATAAAAAGGAGGAGACGCCTTGGAACGCCTGGTTTTATACGGGATAAAATTTTCACATTTACAAATTTAATTAAAACAAAGTCTTGCGGAATACTACGTCTGACCTGTTCTTAAGTTTGCAAATGAATGGAAAAAATTTGAACCTTACTTGACGAGTTCCAAAATATCGATAATCTGACCCGTAATTTTAACAATTTTTCGAAGCGTGACGGTAAGTTCAGAAAGCTGTTCCGACGTTCTGTTCATCTCTTCAGTCAACGCATTTAGCGCCATGCTTTCGTTTTTCAGCGCTACAATCAGTCTCTTTTCAAATGAAGAAACCAATAATCTTTCAAGATTTCTCAGATGCTGAGATGTCTTTTCGAGACTTTGCATGGCCTCAGGACTTAAGTTTTTACCGGTCATTTCAACAAGAATATCAAACTGAGCCTTCCTGATCTCATCCAACGTGATCTCTTTGTCCATTTTTATCATTATTTACTTTTTTTGTTTAATTCTTCCACCATTGTATAAAGCTTTGCAACATCTGCATAAAAACTTTCCAGGTTTGCGGCTATCTCTTTCACTGTTTTGGTTTTATTGAGCGCCTCCTCAAGTGCCAAATGGGCAATTCTGAGTTTTTTTACTGCGGCAATGGCCTGCCGCCGAAACTCCTTTAGCTGAACTATCCTCTTTTTCAGATTGATGTAATCCATTTCGCTCTCGATGGAAGGCGGTATTCGTTTGGTGAAATAGTACCTGAAGCTTTCGCCCAAACCCGTATCTTCATTGTCAATAAGTTGAACAAGCAGCTCTGACGACAAATACTTTTCCATCTCGATGCAAAGGGAGGAAACCAATGTATCAGCCTGATTCACATATTTTTTCAGTGCTTTTAATTGCCTGTTCGACAGGTACGCATCGGTTCCTTTGCCAAGGGTTTCGGCAAGTAACGTACCGACACCGGATGGTAACTTGCCGACCTCTGTCGCCTGATTGTAATCTCCGACCAAAGTTTCCAATTGTGTGCCAAAAGTCCCATATAGTTTGCTGTTGGCAGTAGAGGAGGCATCGCTGGTGAGCTTGACCAATCCATTCGCATAGTTCTCGAGTATTTTGAATACAGGCCTTATCCTGTCGGGAACTTTGTCGTTGTGTAATCGTTCCTGAACAATGTCGTTCAGTTCGTTTAGATGGATTTCTGAATTGGTAAAGGAGTTGGCATAATAAATTCCCCTGAGCTCACGAATGTCAGCAAGCTCCATCCATAACTTTTCAGGTAATGAGGAGAAATTGGCGGCATTGACAGCAAATTGCTGTACAGTCGTTCTTTGCTCTTTGGAAACAGAGAGACAGCTTCCAAGGAAGAGCAGCAGTATCAGGCAGTAACAAGGTCTCATTTAAGGGATTTAGGGAGATATAGGATACGCTACGCTACACGGAATATGAAAAATTTTTATGAGCTATAAACGATAAGAATTGAGTTTAAAATTGTATTGTATCAAAATTGGAAAACAGGGAAAGTTAAACATTTTTATATATAAAACCGAATGAACCTTAATTTATTTTAGGTTTTCAATTAATTATTTCAAAAAAAGAAGGGTTATTAATATTTTTTTCTAGTTTTGCAGCAGACAATTATACAATGATGACACGTTTGGCAAATACATATTGGTGGTGGCTGGCTTATAACCCTCAAAAGTCGTAAGGAAGCAACGCTTGTATTTACCCGAAAAAGATTATATATGAGACCTGTCGCACCTGCGGCGGGTCTTTTTTTTTAGTTGAGACTGGAAAACTGAAGATTTTGAAACGGAGAAACGGAGAAACAGAGAAACGGAGAAACAGAGAAGATGAGAGGATGAGAGGATGTGATGATGAGTTGATGTGAGGTAATGATGAGTTGAAATACTGAAGCTGAGCCGCGGAGCGGCGAAATGTTGGTAGCCCCGGGTGGAGCGCAGCGTAACCCGGGGTTAGGAAATGATAATCGAGAGCCGTCCGCGGTAGCATGCTGAATAGAGAGATTTGATGGGATCGGACGGAAGGGTGGAGGATCTGAAAATTTTGATTTGAAAAATAGAAAATAAAAAAATAAGAGCAATATGAACAACTACCAGGCAGACAAAAACGGTTATTACGGGGAATTCGGAGGGGCATACATTCCTGAAATCCTTCACCGATGCGTAACGGAGTTACAAAACACCTATTTGCAGGTCATCGAGAGTGAAGAATTCAAAAAGGAGTTCGACCAAT
Source organism: Prolixibacteraceae bacterium (assembly GCA_023229575.1). Taxonomy (GTDB): domain Bacteria; phylum Bacteroidota; class Bacteroidia; order Bacteroidales; family Prolixibacteraceae; genus CAINVV01. The sequence goes on along the minus strand of JALNYZ010000028.1, from coordinate 36,461 downwards.
TGTTGCAAGACTATGTCGGTCGTCCTTCTCCCTTGTACCTGGCCAAACGGCTCAGCGAAAAATATGGATGCAGCATCTACCTTAAACGTGAAGATCTGAACCATACGGGTGCCCATAAAATCAACAATACCATCGGGCAGATACTTTTGGCCCGCAAAATGGGTAAAACCCGCATCATCGCCGAGACTGGCGCAGGTCAGCATGGGGTTGCCACTGCCACAGTCTGCGCCCTGATGAACATGGAGTGCATCGTATACATGGGCAAGACCGATGTGGCCCGTCAGCATGTCAACGTGCAAAAGATGAAGATGCTGGGTGCCGAGGTGCGACCGGTTACCTCAGGCAACATGACATTGAAAGATGCCACCAATGAAGCGATCCGCGACTGGTGCTGCAACCCTTCGGATACTTATTACATCATCGGCTCGACCGTCGGTCCACATCCCTATCCCGACATGGTTGCACGATTGCAGTCGGTTATTGGCGAGGAGATCAAAAAGCAGTTGCTGCCCAAAGAGGGACGCGATTATCCCGACTACCTTATCGCTTGCGTTGGGGGTGGCAGCAATGCCGCAGGCACCATCTACCACCACCTCGACGATGAGCGGGTAAAAATTGTGCTGGCCGAAGCCGGCGGACTCGGCATCGAATCCGGCCAGAGCGCAGCCACCATTCAACTTGGCAAGGTTGGCATTCTTCATGGCACCAAATCGCTCGTGATGCAGAGCGGGGATGGGCAGATCGAAGAGCCCTACTCTATCTCCGCCGGTCTCGACTATCCAGGTATCGGTCCGATGCATGCAAACCTTGCTGCCACAAAACGGGCAACCATACTGGCGGTTAATGACGACGAAGCCCTGGCGGCCGCCTTTGAACTGACCCGTCTCGAAGGTATTATCCCTGCCCTCGAATCTGCCCATGCCCTCGGCGCCCTCTCCAAAGTGGATTTCAAACCTACCGATGTGGTGGTACTCACTTTGTCGGGACGAGGCGATAAGGATATGGATACTTACATCAAGGAAATGGAGAAATAAAAGAAGGGGAGATAGGGAGAGGGGGCGAATGGAACTCTCAAATAATGCTCCCTGAGTTTATCGGATGGTCAGAAAAGTTCAAAAAACGGCGTTCTCCCCATCTCCCACTCGCCCCCTCTCCCCCTCCTTGCTACTCAATTATAAAATTGCACATAATTAAAAGACCCATGAATACTCAAAAAATCTTCTCCTACACGGCCTGCAGCAAGCAGGTACTCGGTGATCTGCATACACCGGTCAGCATCTACCTGAAGGTACGGGATGTCTACCCTGAATCGGTACTGCTCGAAAGTTCTGACTTCAGCGCAAATGAAAATAGCCTCTCATTCATTGCCCTGCAACCCATTGCCAGGGTCGGGATCAACAGTGGCGTTTGCACTTCCCAGTTCCCGGACGGCACTGTTTTGGAGCAACCCTTGGGTGGTACTTACGATGTGGCTGAAGCGCTCAACGGCTTCATGTCAAAATTTGAGGTAACAGGGGAGCATGCCGATGTGTGCGGTGTTTTTGGTTACACCGCATTTGATGCGGTTAGGTACCTCGAAAAAATAGCGGTCATCGAGAGTCATCAGACTGAAAATGACGCCCCCGACCTGCTTTACATTCTCTACAAATACATCCTGGTGTTCAACCATTACAAGGACGAACTGACACTGATCGAACTGACCGGACCAGACCAATCACCGAACCTGGAGGGGCTGGAGACGCTCATTGCCAATCGTAACTACGCCTCCTATGATTTTACCCTCAATGGAGAGGAGCGCTCCCCGATTACTGACGAAAAATACCGCGATATGGTGCGCAAAGGGATCTCCCACTGTCTTCGCGGGGATGTTTTCCAGGTGGTTTTGTCAAGAAGGTTCGAACAACCCTTTCTGGGCGACGACTTCAAGGTCTACAGGGCGCTGCGAAGTGTGAACCCCTCGCCCTACCTTTTCTATTTCGATTTTGGCGGATTCAGGATCTTTGGCTCATCGCCGGAAACCCACTGTAAAATTACCGGTGGAAAGGCTACCATTGATCCTATTGCCGGCACCGTGCGCCGAAGTGGCGACATAATTCAAGATAAAGTGCTCAGTGATACCCTCTTGCAGGATCCAAAAGAGAATGCCGAACATGTGATGCTGGTCGACTTGGCCCGCAACGATCTGAGCCGCAACTGCAACGATGTGGGGATCAATTTCTACAAACAGGTGCACTACTACTCCCATGTCATTCACCTCGTTTCCCGCGTGAGCGGAACCATCCTCCCAGAAAGCAATCCTATCAAAACATTTGCAGACACCTTCCCGGCAGGAACCCTCAGTGGCGCCCCTAAAGTGAGGGCCATGCAACTAATCTCGGAAATTGAGACCCACAACCGGGGAGCTTATGGCGGTTGTATTGGTTTCATCGGATTCAATGGCGCCCTCAACCAGGCAATCACCATCCGTACCTTCGTGAGCCGTGGAAATAACCTCTTTTACCAGGCTGGCGCAGGTATCGTGGCCAAGAGCAACGACGAGAGCGAACTTCAAGAGGTCAACAACAAGCTGGGCGCATTGAAAAGGGCGATTGACATCGCCAAAACACTGAAAAATTAGTACTATGAAAAAGATACTTTTGATAGATAACTACGATTCCTTCACCTATAACCTGGTGCACCTGATCACCTCATTGGGTTATGAGGTGGATGTACGCCGAAATGATCAAATCACAATCGAGGAGGTGGAGTCCTACAACAAAATCCTGCTGAGTCCCGGACCCGGAATACCTTCCGAAGCTGGATTATTGCTTGAAATTGTCCGCCATTTTGCCCCCACCAAAAGCATTCTTGGCGTTTGCCTGGGCCATCAGGCCATCGGAGAGGTGTTTGGCGCGACACTGATCAACCTCAAAGATGTGCATCACGGAGTGGCATCACAGATCAATGTAACCAAAGATGATCTCCTGTTCGGCGGCCTTGGAAGCTCCTTCGAGGCCGGACGTTACCACTCCTGGGCAGTAAGTCCAGCGGGCTTCCCCCAAGTACTGGAGGTAACCGCTCTCGATGATTCTGGCGAAATTATGGCCTTGCGACACAAAACCTACGATGTACGCGGCGTCCAGTTCCATCCCGAATCGGTGCTGACACCGGAGGGCGCAACAATCATGAAAAACTGGCTGGAAGAAGAGTCATGAGATATGAGTTATGAGATATGAGTTATGAGTTATGAGATATGAGTTATGAGTTATGAGATATGAGATATGAGTTATGAGTTTAGGAAAATCAAGATTCGAGCGTTCTTTACTTTATCCTTTATCCTTTTTACTTTATCCTTTTTGATAGACAAGTTATGAAACAGATATTATACCGACTTTTTGAGCACCAGTTCCTGGGCCGCGACGAGGCCAGGGAGATCCTGCAAAATATGGTGGCAGGAAAATATACGGAAGCACAGATCGCCTCACTGATCACCGTCTTTCTGATGCGGAGCATCTCGATCGAAGAATTATCAGGATTTCAGGACGCACTGTTGGAGATGCGGGTGAAAGTCGACCTGAATGAGTTCGATCCGATCGATATCGTGGGTACGGGCGGCGATGGCAAAAACACCTTCAACGTCTCCACTGCCTCCTGTTTTGTGGTGGCAGGCGCCGGATACAAAGTGGCCAAACATGGCAACTACGGCGCTACTTCCGTGAGCGGGGCTTCGAATGTGATGGAGTATCACGGCGTCAAATTCTCAACAGATCACGACCGCCTGAAACGATCTATCGACGAATCGAATATGGCTTACCTGCATGCCCCAATTTTCAATCCGGCTTTGAAAGCAGTAGCAGGAGTAAGAAAAAGCCTGGGAGTACGCAATTTCTTCAACATGCTGGGACCACTGGTCAATCCTGCGAAGCCCAAAAATCAGCTGCTTGGTGTTTTCAATCTGCCATTGCTTCGTCTCTATAGTTACTCCTTTCAACAGAGCGGCAACCGTTTCGCGGTGGTGCACAGTCTGGATGGTTATGATGAGATATCGCTGACAGATTCATTCAAAGTTATTTCCAACCGGAACGAGCATATTTATACCCCCGAAGAGATTGGTTTTACCCGTAATTTGGAGGCAGATCTTTTTGGCGGCGATACTGTAGAAGAGTCGTCTACCATCTTTGACAAGGTGCTGAATGGCATGGCAACGGCACAACAGACCAACTGCGTTCTGGCTAATGCAGCTTTCGCAATACGGGTACTCTGTCCTGAAAAAAGCATTGCTTACTGCATCGACGAAGCAAGGGAATCGCTGGTGAGTGGCAGGGCAAAGGAAAAATTTGTAAAATTTGTGGAACTCAACTCATAGAGATGATCGCGTTAAAAAATATTACAGTAGAGTAGAGCAGGGAAGATAAAATTGTCTTCCCTACCCCCTCGTCAAACCGTACGTGCGGTTTTCCCGCATACGGCTTTCCTATAAACTTCTTCGCAAGCATTCACTAGTGAACCAAAGATATAGCAAATTTCGAGGGGTCAATCAATCCATATTTGGAGACCAAAACCTCTAAGGCTTTTTGTCCATAAAGCCTGCACTTCCTTTGACTCTTGCGATTATAGTACCTGTATAGACTGTTGCTCAGATACAAACGAAGTCTACGCTTGCTCATCGCAGGATAACTAACTCCTTTAATTTCGAAGTAGTTAAGCCATCCCCGCACAATCGTATTTAGCCCTGCCGCAACATCTTTAGCTTTGTAGTGTCCATGTGTTTTAAGGTAATCCCCAACTTTCCCACGGATTTTCTTCTCCGACTTCTGACTTGGCATGATGTTCCAATATTTGTTACTTCTGCCCTTTATGTCATTGTCGTATCTGATGGTAAATCCGAGAAAATTAAAGCTCTCATTCCTTGCATTGATCTGACGGGTTTTTGTCTCGTTGAGGCTTAATCCCATTCGACTCAGCAGGCTCTTGAGCTTTTCAACTGTTTCTGTTGGCACGGTTCTTCCCATTAACACAAAATCATCTGCATACCGTACTATTTCTATGCCTAACTTTCCAAACAAACTACTTGCACTGTTAACAATCCTGTCTATCAGGTGCAGGTAAACATTGGCAAGTAAAGGAGATATTACGCCTCCTTGTGGCGTTCCAGTGCCACCTTTACCACTCTTGAATTGACCGTCCTCATAGATCGGAGCCTTCAACCATTTGTTGATCAGCTTTAATATCCTTGGATCGGTAACCCGTTGCTTCAATACAATTTGAAGTTTATCGTGTGGTATCGTGTCAAAGTACTTACTCAAATCAGCATCATAAACCTCTGTCTTGCCCTGTTTCAAGTTCTCTTTAATGGCTATCATCGCATCCTTTGCACTGCGCCCGGGGCGAAAACCATAAGAACTATCCGCAAAGTCTGCCTCAAAAATTGGCTCCAATATCATCTTACATACTGTCTGTGCTATTCGATCCTTTACCGTGGGTATGCCCAACGGGCGCTCCCCTCCGTTCTCTTTATCGATCATAACACGTTTTACCGCCCCTGGCTGATAGGTCTGCTTGCGCAGCTCTTCTCCCAGTTCGGTAAGATAAGCCCTTACCCCGTATTGCTCTACATCTGATATTGACACCTTGTCAACGCCCGGACTTCCGTCATTGCTCTTGACTTGCTGCCATGCCTCTCGTAGCATATACGGTATAAACATCTTATCATAAAGTACATAAAACTTATATCCCCGCTCTTGCTTGGCTTTTTGATATAGTTTCTCTTGCAATGTTAAAACTCTTTCAGCATCCGGTATTTCACCGCGCCGTCTTTTGAACAGCTCACCTTGTACCTCTGCTTCTGCTCTTTCCTGATACATCTCTATCAATTCTGTCCGTTTAACACTCTTTGAAACTTTGTTTATAGTAATGCCCCTTCGCTCCTTCCGCTTTTACCTTTTCGGTTATCTTCACTACTACGGGCATATCCGACTCCCTCATCAACAGGTGAACTCCCCCTGTCATGTTAGGGTCTCCCACGTTCATGCGCTACCTGCGTACTGCACGCAACACCATATTACTCCGGGTATCTGCTGACTTACAAAATGCCATTGGTTCAGTCAGCATGGCAGGTTTCATCATCTCTGGAAGATTGACCGATACCACCTTGTGTAACGAAGCCTGACTAGTGCAGCTTACCGTACCGTAACACCTGTGCTTCACATTGTTCGTTTCCTTGCAATGTGTCAGGTGAACTTCAGCCTGAATGGCAAATTGGGCCGTAAGGTTCTTTCATCCTAATAGGTATTTAATTATATTTGACGCACGCCTCGTGGCGCACCAGAGCCTCACAGAGGAATCACAGAGAACCACAGAGTTAGAAAGAATTATTTTTCCTCTGTGTAACTCTGTGGTTCCTCTGTGAAACTCTGTGTAGGTTCTTAAAAAAATACAAATCATGAAAGACATTTTGCAGGAAATCATCGCCCACAAACGCATCGAAGTGGAAAAGCAGAAACAGCTTGTTCCACCTGAGAAGCTTGCGCAACAACTTGCCCTGCCGACACTCAGGGCCACCAAATCGATGCGCATGGCACTTGCCTCCTCCCCTACCGGGATTATCGCTGAATTCAAGCGCAGATCGCCATCCAAAGGGTGGATCTTCCCCGATGCCGAAGTAACAGAAGTGGTCCCAGCATACGAAGCGGCCGGGGCCTCTACCTGCTCCATCCTGACCGATGAGCACTTCTTTGGTGGGTCGCTGGAGGATCTCCGCCAAGCCCGGCAACTGGTTTCACTCCCTTTGCTGCGGAAAGAGTTCATCATCGACCCTTACCAGCTGGCAGAAGCACGGGTAGCAGGAGCCGATGCCGTTCTGCTTATTGCCGCTGTACTTACACCGGTGGAATGTTCTGAACTGGCTAAAGAAGCGCATTCCATGAACCTGGAAGTACTTCTCGAAATTCACAATGAAAAAGAATTGGGGCATCTCAACGAATGCGTCGATATGCTGGGAATCAACAACCGCAATCTGGGTACCTTCGAAACCTCGCTCGGCCATTCCTATCGGCTGGCAGAAAGGCTCCGGCAACTGGACAGCAATGTTTTGCTTGTCTCAGAGAGCGGCATATCGGAACCCTCCACCGTTTCTGCACTTCGGGCAGAGGGCTTTCGTGGCTTTCTGATCGGCGAGACCTTTATGCGGGGTGGAACCCCAGGTGCGACCCTGACAAAATTTATAAAAGGAATTAGCCATGCTGATTAAAGTTTGCGGAATGAGGGAACCCGGCAACATCGAACAGGTTGCATCCATCTCAGGTGTCGACCTGATCGGGTTGATCTTTTACGACCGGTCGCCAAGGTATGTCGATTCGACGGAAACAGCCCTTTCGGTCGCCTCGCTTACTACCGTGAAGGTCATAGGCGTCTTTGTGAACCCAACTCCTGACGAAGTGGCAGCAAAATGCATGGATTACCATCTTGATTATATCCAGCTTCATGGAATTGAAACACCAGAATACCTTATTTCACTCCGCCAGCAACTACCGGAGAAGGTCAAAATTATCAAGGCATTTTCCATTCAAAACGCAGAAGATCTTGAGCAAGTTTCAGGGTATGAAGGACTCTGCGACTACTTCCTTTTCGACACCAAAACATCCGATTATGGAGGTTCAGGCGAAGCTTTCGACTGGAACATCCTCCAGCAATACAAAGGGTTTACGGAGTTTCTGCTCAGCGGCGGGATTGCCCCTGACAGCCTGGAAGCGCTGAGCCGGTTTAAACACAAACTTTGCGCCGGAGTGGACCTGAACAGCCGCTTCGAGAAAGCGCCCGGAATGAAAAATATCCCATTACTCAAAGAATTCGTACAACAACTCAAACAGAACAAGCAATGAACCGTCTTACCCAACTTTTCGAGAACCAGCAGCACAAGACCCTTTCCGTCTATTTCACAGCAGGTTACCCCAAACTGGAGGATACGCTTCCCATCCTGATGGCTCTCCAGCAAAATGGCATCGACATGGCCGAGGTGGGAATCCCCTTTTCCGATCCGATGGCCGATGGTCCGGTGATCCAGCAATCTGCCGGCGAGGCACTGCACAACGGGATGTCGCTCAGTTTGCTATTCGACCAGTTGAAAGAGGTTCGCAAAACAGTACAAATGCCCCTGGTGATGATGGGTTACCTTAACCCGATTATGCAGTATGGCTTCGAAAAATTCTGCAGATCATGTTCGGAGGTGGGCATCGACGGCATGATCATCCCAGATCTCCCTTTTGCCGACTACCTGGCCAACTACAAGTCAATCGCCGTACGGCACGATCTGAAGATGATCATGCTGATCACTCCCGAGACTGAAGAGACCAGGATACGACTGATCGACGAACAGACGGAAGGTTTCATCTATTTGGTATCCAGTGCTTCCACAACCGGTGCGCAGCAGGCTTTTGATGATTCCAAACAGGCTTATTTCACCAGGGTTTCCAAAATGAAGCTGCGCAATCCGCTTTTGGTAGGATTTGGCATCAGCAACACAGAGACCCTGGAAACCGCTTCGGCTCACACCAATGGCGCCATCGTGGGTAGTAAGTTTATCCAGTTGCTGGGCGAGTGCGATACACCGGATATGGCAGTAAAGGAACTGCTTCAAGTGTTGAGCAAGTAAAAAAAATGAACAGAGGTACTTGACTTTCAATATTATTATGTAGATTTATTGTACCGACAATACGCATTGGACCTGCCTGCTTTACAATCAAAATACATGCAATTGGGAAGGATTGCGCATATAAACGAGTTGCACTCATTTCGACACAGACCTACTACTCATGAGAATTATTGAATGGAATTGTAATATGGCTTTTCGTAAAAAGAATGCTGAGATTTTAAAATACAATCCAGATATCTTGATTGTTCCAGAATGCGAAAATGAAGAAAAATTGAAATTTGGAAAATTGACTCCAATACCAAATGATTTTATGTGGTTTGGACAAAATGAAAATAAGGGAATTGGAATTTTTTCATACTCTGATTATAAACTTAATTTAATTGAATACTCGACAAGATTCAAATATGTGATTCCATAAGAGATTAAAGGAAAAATGCAATTTAATCTATTTGCTATTTGGGCAATGGATAGCAAAGATCACTGGCATGAGAGATATATTGCTCAAGTCTGGCTTGGGATTAATTATTTCTCAGACCTACTTAATGATTCAGCTTTGTTAATTGGTGATTTCAATAGTAATAAAATTTGGGATTATGCTAGTCGTATTGCAAGTCATACGGACGTTGTTAATTATCTGGATTCAAAAAATATTCATAGTCTTTATCATTTGCAGTATGGAGAAAATCAAGGTGAGGAGACAAAACCTACATTATTTTTACATCGAAAAATTGATAAACCTTATCACATTGATTACTGCTTTGCATCAGACAACTTAATGCAACAAGGTTACAGCATTAAAATAGGGGATTATAATGATTGGATTCAATTAAGTGATCATGTTCCAATTATGATTAATTTCGGATAAAAAAGATAAAGAAACGAGTGCAACCCAGTGTATAAGCAATGTCGGCTGATTTTTTAAGGTTGGGCTTCTCTCCCCGCTTGCGTCTTCGCAACAGTGGATTCCGACTTCCGTCCGAATCCGCTACAGCTCATGCACTCAACCGTTGTGGCTCATTTTAAAATCAAATGCAGCTCAACTTGATAACTATTTGAGCTATATTTGTTATTTTTATGAGCTAAAATTGAAATCATGCTGAACACAAGAGAGCTAGAAATATTAAACTTTTTACAGCATAAACCTGGTAGTTCTTCAAAAGAAATCTATGATAATTTAACATCAGGTATTAGCTATGCCACGGTTAAAAGAAGTTTAGCTCAATTATCCTCAGATAAATTATTGTTTGCAAAAGGACAGGGTAAAGGCACTAAATATTTTGTTTCATCTGCTTTTGAGTTACTGCAATCAATAGATATTGACAAATACTACCAAAAGGAAATTGACGAACGAACAATAAAAGCTGATTTCAATTTTGGGGTATTTGAAATTTTAACAGAAAACGATATTTTGAATGAAAGAGAATTACTTAAACTATCAAATCTTCAAAATAAATTCGCAAACAATATAAGTCAACTTACTGAAGTAGAATATAAGAACGAACTTGAAAGACTAGCGATTGATTTAAGTTGGAAATCATCACAAATTGAGGGGAATACCTATTCATTACTTGAAACGGAACGATTACTGAGAGAAAAAGAAACAGCAGCAGGAAAAACAAAAGAAGAAGCGATAATGCTTCTAAATCATAAAGATGCAATAGATTTTATAGTAGAGAATTCGGATTATTTGATACCACTCTCCGTATCAAAGATTGAGGATATTCATAGTATTTTAATAAAGGAATTAGGTATTGATAAAAATTTAAGAAAAAGAAGGGTCGGCATTTCAGGAACAAACTATCGTCCATTGGATAATGAATTTCAGATTCTTGAAGTACTCAATAAAACGTGTGAAATTGTCAATAAAAAAGAAAATGTATTTGAAAAGACATTGTTGACTTTGGTGTTAATCTCATACATTCAACCATTTATGGATGGGAATAAACGAACTGCAAGGATTGTAAGCAATGCAATTTTAATGAATTATAAACATTGCCCAATCTCATTTAGGACTGTGGACTCGGTTGATTATAAAAAAGCAATGTTGCTATTTTATGAGCAAAACAATATTTCAAGATTTAAAGAGATTTTTATTAATCAATTTGAATTTGCAGTAAATACATATTTCTAAAAAACCGAGCCACAATCGAGTAGATGACGCCTCCTGATAGACTGACGGGGAGCGCCTCTCAAGATAGATGTAACTAAGCGAACCTAACAAGAAACAAGGCCAACAGCAGGGTAATGATCGATACAATCATGATGAAATTACCGAATTTCCCTACGTTTTCCTCCGAATCACGGGCGATGTAACCGGTGATGACCCCAATCACCGCGAAGAGAATCAGAATGGAGGCGACCACTGTATAGCCAGATAAAAGGGTAATCGCAACAATACCGGGCAATCCGACCAGCGTAATGAGCAGCACCGTCAGACATCCTTTGGCCTGAATAAACTGAAAGAAGACAGTAAAGAATTTGATAAAAAAATAGGTGATCAGCAATCCAAACAAAATGGCCGGGATTACCAGCCAGGGATTATGCATGTCTATTTTGAAAGCTGATTCCAGTGTATCCATTGCACAAAGGTAGAAAAATGTCGGATACCACCTTCACCCCTCATTCGTGCACGATGGCCCGGATCATTTGCTGAAACATTACCAGGTGAATGGGTAAGAGTCCCCACCAATAAATGCGCCCGCTCAATCCTTTTGGCATAAAAGTGGCAGTCTGGGTCAGGTAAAATCCATCCTCTCTCAATACGATCCTGAATTCAAGCCAGGCCTCTCCCGGCACCTTCATTTCGGCAAAGAGAAGTAACCGTTTGTTAGGGCGATCGGCAATCAATACCCTCCAGAAATCGAGGGCATCGCCCGGATTAAGGTCTGTCGCATTCCTCCGCCCACGGCGCAGTCCGACTCCGCCCACCATTTTATCGATCACTCCGCGAATATTCCAGATCCAGTTGGCAAAGTACCACCCGGTCTCTCCCCCAATGGAGAAGACTTTCTCCAGAATTTTATCGGGATCACCCTTGATTTTCAAGCTTCTCCTATCGTGAAGGATCCCATATCTGGGAACATCGAGGTATTCAAAAAGCTGGTTACTCTTGGTCATGGACATCGCATCGGTCCAACTGGAGGCAACGGTATCGAGATTGATACGTTCCAGGGCCCTTCTGCAGGCTTCCCGGTAGGTTAAGGGTTGAATGGCCAACATTTGCTGGAGCCTGTTGTCTTTGCACACCACTTCGACCTTCATGCTGTCGACCAGGTTGGCGGCAAGGTAATAGGAGGTGGAGGTGACAAAATAGAGCCAGTAGGAGGACATCCTGGGGCTGAAGAAAGGAGCTACCCCAATCCACCTTTTAAGCCCGCGTACCTCGGCATATTGCAAAAGCATCTGTTTGTAAGACAAGATTTCAGGTCCCCCGATGTCAAAAATGTCATCAAAGGTCTTATCGTTGAGCATGCATCCAGTGAGGTATTTCAGTACATCGGCTACACCAAGCGGCTGACAGAGTGTTTTTACCCAGGCAGGAGCAAGCACAACCGGCAAAACTTCCATCAGGTCGCGGATAATTTCGAAAGATGCACTGCCACTACCAACGATGATCCCTGCCCGAAGTACTGTAAGGTGTTTGCCCGACATCCTCAGCAGCTCTTCAACATCTTTTCTGGACTGAAGGTGTCTGGAGAGCTTTTCGGAATTTGAGATACCACTCAGGTAAATAACCTGTTTGCAGTTGGTCTTGCTGATAAAGTTGGCAAAGTTTTTGGCCGACAAAGCCTCCTCTTGCATAAATAAACCGATAGAGGATGACATGGAATGGACCAGGTAGAATGCAACATCAATATCCAGGGAATGAAGGTGTTCAGGTATTGGTTTCAGCAAATCGATCTCTTGACCTTCCACTTTAGAATGCGCCTGGCGTGGCACGATCAGCCGCTCCATGCTTCGGACAAAGCAGGTAACATCGTGCCCGTTATCAGTAAGATTCTGAAGCAACCTCTTGCCAATATAGCCGGTACTACCCGTCAACAATACCTTCATTCCTGCAAATATAAGACAGTTATGAGTTATAAGTTATGAGTTATGGAAGTGATTTATAACTCATAACTCATAACTTATAACTCCTATTCATACAGAACCTTGTGGCACTCTGAACAGAACGAGGTTTTCCAGGCCCCTCTTATTTCGATAGGATGGACGAATTCAAGCGCCTTATCGACAGAACTATTGGTTACATTACCCGTGGGGCCCTGGTTAACAATCACATGACAAAGGTTACAGTCGCGCGAAATTGTCTCTCCTTTTTCAGTTTTATGTCGATCAGAGTGACACCTGAAACACCCGTCCGATTCGAGGTGGCCAATGTGGTTCAGGTAACGGGTGGCGTCCGCCTTCATGAAGGGGAAAGCATTGTTTTTATATTCTGCCTGAATGGCGGCAATGGCATCGGTAATTCTCTTTGACTCTTTGGTATATACATCCGCATGATTTCCTTTATAAAAATCAACAATTGTCTGATTGATCATATTCATGGCTGAATCCATGCTGGTGTAAGAAGTTTTCAATGCCTCCATGGCTGCCTTTTTGATATAGGGAAGATCCTTAGGAATCTTTCCGGCTACCATGGCGTTGTTGATATAGAAGGTCGGTGAGTTGTAAAGATGGGAAGGCCTGTTGTGACAATCCATGCAGTCCATGGTCCTGGCAGGAATCGAATCGAGGGTTGCCTTTGTGACAGGATTGTCGCTGTCCATGAAGGTCTTTACTTCGCCGGTCTTCAAATTGGTCATTTTTACCCATGGAATACTCTCCCTATCCTTTGTTGTTGAGACATATTCGATCTTGAAATTCTTGTTGATGTGCCAGTGAATTCCCTCTGTCAACCCCTGGGCGCTGTATTCAGGACCAATTTTCATCATCAGGGAGTTGTTCCATTCGGTACTAGCCGAGTCTGTCAGGTAGGAGCGAATGTTGATCAGCTTTCTGGAATAGAATTTCTCTGGCCAGTGGCAACGTTCGCAGGTTTCGCGGGCCGGCCTCAAATTGTGCAATGGCGTTTCAATCGGACGGGAATACTTTTTGAAGGTAACAGAATAGACCTGATAAAGGCCTGATAATTTTGACTTTATATACCAGTCGGCTCCTTCGCCCACGTGGCATTCCACACAGGCAACACGGGCATGTGGAGAGTGCTGGTAAGAGACATATTCGGGTTCCATCACCTGGTGACAGAGTTTTCCGCAGAACTCAACGGATTCGGTATATTGAAATGCCTTATAACTTCCCATAGCCGAAATCAACAACAGAATTACTGTGATGACAGAGATGGTAATAAACCCGGAACGAAATTTTGGGTCGTTCAGGTTCCATACCGGCCATGCGCCCGGATCTTCGGGTGAAGTCTCTTTTTTACGGATACGAAGAATGATTCCCAATGGGATCAGCAACAAGCCAATGACCAAAAACATTGGCACAATAATGTAAATGTATAACCCCAGATAGGTGTTACTCTGGGCAGAAAAAAGTGAGAAAAGGAATAGAACAAGTATCACAAGCAAACTGTTGGCCGCGATAACAAATCCGGTAAGGCTCATCCAGTTATAAAAACTCCTTGATGGTTTCATAAACTCTGTTAATAATTTGATTTCGCCCAAAATTATCGCTTTTCATCTAAATATCTAGATAGGTAGTGCTAAAAAGATTCATTCTCAATAAGTGGCGGGTATTTGTTAAGATCAATGTCCACCATAAATTATCAAAGCTTCGTGTGATTTTTTTTACGATTTTTGAGTACCAAAAAGTATGTGCATGGCCCAAGACATAACCACACTGAAAGACGTTCACCGGCTGGTGGATGCATTTTACGCCAAAGTCAGGGAAGACGGGAAGATCGGTCATTTTTTCAACGACCGGCTGGAAGGGAAATGGGATGCCCACCACAAAAAACTTTACCGCTTCTGGCACACGGTACTGCTCCGGCGTCCCGACTATTTTGGGAACCCGGTACCGCTGCATTTCAACATGCAGATAAAAAAAGAACATTTCGACCACTGGTTAGAGGTGTGGTGTACTACCGTGGATGAGCTCTTTGAAGGGATGGTCGCCGATCGGGCCAAATTCAGGGGTAAAACGATGGCGAAAGCGTTTTACAGCAAAATCAACAAAGCGGACGGTGAAGGCTCCGGAACCTGAGGATTGAGTTTGGTCCAACCTGAAAAAGTGGGGCATATGTGCATCAATTGCATAAAAAAGTGATGATCTTGCCAAAGCTCCAATGGAAATTGTACCTTTAAGTTTTTAAATAGCTAAACCTGAAATTAATTTATGCCCACCTTACATTGGATAGGAAAAGAGAAGGTTATTAATCATCATTTGGATGTTCCGTTTAAAGTATTGGAACACTCCTACGGCTTTGACAATGGGAAACAGTCTGACAAAGAAACCAATAGCGGAAATAAAATTATCCATGGCGACAACCTCGAAGCGCTGAAGGCATTATTACCTGAATACGAAGGAAGAATAAATTGCATCTACATAGATCCGCCATACAATACGGGCAATGAAGGCTGGGTATATAATGATAATGTAAACGACCCGAAATTTAAAAAGTGGCTTAATTCTGTTGTTGGCAAAGAGGGCGAAGACCTAAGCCGTCACGACAAATGGCTGTGTATGATGTACCCAAGGTTAAAGCTATTGCATAAACTACTTGCAGATGATGGATTGATTTTCATATCAATAGACAATTTTGAATTCAATTACTTAAGTCTAATATTAGAAGAGATATTTGGAAGAAAAAACTGTATTGAAACAATTGTTTGGAAAAAAAGTTATGGTGGAGGGGCTAAATCAAAACATTTAGTTAACCTGCATGAATACATTTTCTTTTATGCGAAAAATATAGAGGCTATTAGTGAACTTACCTTAGCTCATGATGAATCAATATTGAAATATTATAAATTTCAGGATGATAAAATAAATGATCGCGGACCTTATAGGTTACAACCACTCGCAACGACCAGTATGGATGATCGTCCAAATTTGCGTTATCCAATAACATTTGAAGGAGAGGATATTTGGCCCACAAAGCAGTGGCAATGGTCAAAGGAGAGGGTTGTAACTGCATTACAAAATAATGATTTAGTAATTGAAAAGAAAAAAGGCAAATGGTCAGTCAATTACAAGCAATATTTAAAATCAATAGGTGGTGTGGAGAGAGGACGTAAGTTATATTCGATAATCGAGGGAATATACACACAACAAGGTACCTCAGAACTAAAAGCCTTAATGCCAGAAACAAAATTTACTTTTCCAAAACCTCCAATCTTAATCCAAACATTATTAGAGCTTGTTACAAAAAAGGATTCGATAATTTTGGATTCTTTTGCAGGATCGGGAAGTACTGCTCACGCAGTTATAAACTTAAATAACCAAGATGGTGGAAATAGAAAGTTTATTCTCGCGGAGATGGAATCTTATGCAGAAGACCTGACGGCTGAAAGAATAAAACGGATAATGAATGGTTCTAGTAAAGCTATCGACGATGGAAGCAATTTTGACTTCTATGAATTAGGCCAACCGATATTCTCTGACGAAGGTGTTTTAAATGAGTTGGTTGGTATTCAGAAAATTCGTCAATATGTTTTTTACACCGAAACAAAACAAAGGCTGAAGTATGATTTATCTAATTTGCCTGATGACCATGATTCGTTTTTGGGCAAGCATAACGACACAGCCTATTACTTTTATTACGCACCCGAAAAAGTAACAACACTGAACCATGAATTTTTGGCAACCTTGAAAACCAAAGCGGAGCAGTATGTGATTTATGCAGACAACTGTTTGCTTACCAAAGAATACATGACTAAGAATCATATCATTTTTAAGAAAATACCGCGAGATATAACAAGATTTTAAAGATAGAGAGGATAATTATCATGATAACGCGAATTAAAATAAATGGTTTTAAAAGTTTGGTCCAAAGTGAACTGTACTTAGGACCGTTCACTTGTATTGCCGGAGCCAATGCAATAGGGAAATCTAATTTCTTTGACGCACTTTCTTTCTTGTCAAGACTTGCTGACAAAACAATTATAGAAGCGGCAAAATCTGTAAGAAGCGAAAATCAGAAACACTCCAATATTCGTGATATATTTTACAGAAGTGGTTCCGATTTTATATCTGAGATTTCTTTTGAAATTGATATGTTAATTCCCTCAAAAGGCATCGATGATTTAGGACAAACAGCCGAAGCAACCATTACCAGTTTGAGATATAAATTGGAGCTTAAATTGAATGATGAATCAAGCACTAAAGAACCCATCGAGATTATTAAAGAAGAATTATTGCCGAGAACACTTAGAGATACAAGAAGCAATATACATTTCGATAAAAGCAGTGAATGGTTAAACTCCGTGTTAAGAGGTAGACGATCGACCAAAAACCCATTTATTTCTTATGTAGATGGAAAAATAAAGCTACACCAAGATGGGAGTAAAGGTAGAACAACCGAGTTTATCGCTGATAAAATGCCAAGAACATTGTTGTCAACTGTAACAGCCGAATCGCCAACAGCTTTTTTAGCCCGACAGGAAATGCGTAACTGGATGATGCTGCAATTTGAACCAAGCGCTTTACGACAACCCAATTCTATCTTTGAAGTAAAAAATGCCGAAATAAAAGCGAATGGTCTTAATTTACCTGCCACCTTATTTAGACTGCATTCAGAGAAAAAGGACAAAGATGTCTATCAGACACTTACAAATAAATTGAAAGAATTAGTTGAAGATGTGAATGAAATCTCAATTGATAAGGATGAAAAAAGAGATTTATTAACGCTTCAAATTAAGTTTAAAGATGGACTTACTTTACCCGCTCAATCCTTATCAGATGGGACTTTGCGCTTTTTAGGATTAGCCATTATAGAAGAAGACAGCTCTGGTAGTCGCCTCATTTGTCTGGAAGAACCTGAAAACGGTATCAACCCGAAAAAAATATGTGAAATGGTTGAATTGCTTAAAGATATGGCAACCGATATTGATTTTGCAGTTGATGAAGACAATCCATTACGTCAGGTTATTATTAATACCCATTCACCGATTGTGGTGAGCGAGGTCCCGGATGAGAGTCTGTATCTGGCAAAAGGCAAGGAAATTTACTATGATTTATTCAAGAAAAAAATTGCTTACACCGGATTTTCCGCTTTAAAAAACACATGGAAAACAAACGATAGTTTAGCAGAAACAACCTCCATCGGAGAGATATCCGCCTATTTGGAGAAAACGACTGTCAATCATACCAAGGCTGAAATGGTAGCTGAAAATAAACCTATATATCAAAAAAATTCCAGTCAAACATTTAGCAAAAAGACAGTTGCTGAAAATGTTGCTCAAGGTTTAATTGATTTTAATTATTTATGAAGGCGCTAGAATACACACTTATTGCAGATGGCAGTTCGGATAAAACTTTGCTTAGGATTATCAAATGGTCCCTAGATGATTTATACCCTAAGTTGCCAAATGAAGGAAGTTTTGCTGATTTTAGGAACATTCTGGAACCACCCAAAAGATTAAAAGACAAAGTGAATAAGGCAAAGCTGTATTATCCTTTTGATATTCTATTTGTGCACAGGGATGCCGAATCCATAAAATCCACTATGATTGAACAAAGATTTAAGGAAATACATAACGAACTTCAGGAAGAGGATTTTGATAAGACAATTTGTATTGTTCCTGTAAAGATGATGGAAACATGGTTACTAATTGATGCAGAAGCCATTAAAAAAGCTGCTGGAAATAGAAACTACAGTGGCTGTATCAATTTACCGCAACTAAAAATTCTGGAAAAAGAAACCCAACCTAAAGATTTATTGCATTCGTTGTTAAGAGAGGCAAGCGGGAAAAAGGGGCGAAACCTCAAGAAGTTTAATATTGACAAGACTGTTCATTTAGTGGCTGAAAACATTGAAGATTTCAGCCCTTTAAGGAATTTAGTTGCTTTTCAGGCATTTGAGATAGAATTAAAAAAAGTGGTCGATAATTATTTAGAAAATTGACATTGTATTAAAATGGAACTCAAACCATACCAACAGCAAGTTATCAACGACCTTTCACTGTTTTTGGAGCAAATTCAGGAAACCAAAGACGTGAAAGAGGCTTTCTATAATTTCTGGACGCGGCATCCGAAAACACCATTGTTCCCGTTCTCTGGAACAGCCATTGAACCCTACAAGAACAACATACCACGAGTTCCGCATATTTGCATAAAAGTGCCTACGGCAGGCGGAAAAACTTTTATTGCCTGCAATGCCATCAAGACAATTTTTGACGCTTTTGCTTACGACCGACCTAAAGCCGTTATCTGGCTTGTTCCTTCAATTACAATATTAGACCAAACAATTAAAAACCTTAAAGATCCTTCGCATCCTTACCGTCAAAAAATAAATTCGCATTTTGGCAATAAAGTTGAGATCTTCGATAAGGCTACACTATTGCAGGGTAGCGGTTTTAATGCAACTTCGATCAAAGAACAATTGAATATTCTGGTATTCAGCTTTGATAGCTTAAGGTCGAAAAACAAGGAAGACAGAAAAGTTTTTCAGGAAAACGGGAATCTCCAATCGTTTGAAAGCCTATTGGGTAAAGAGACCGAAATAACGTTGGGTTCAGTAATTGAATACCTGAATCCGGTAGTGATAGTCGACGAAAGTCACAATGCAGAAAGCGATTTGAGTGTCGATATGCTCAAAATTATCAATCCTTGCTTTATTCTCGACCTCACGGCAACACCCCGAAACAATAGCAACATTATCAGCTTCATCGATGCGTTGGAACTGAAAAAGGAGAGCATGGTGAAACTTCCGGTCATCGTATACAACCATCAGGATAAGACCGAAGTAATCAATTCGGCATTGCAGTTACAAAAGCGGTTAGAATTGCAAGCCATAGATGAAGAAAAGAAAGGCGGAAAGTACATTCGACCTATTGTATTGTTTCAGGCACAACCCAGGAACGGAAAAAATTTCAAGGACGAAGAAGAAGAAAAATCTAATGTTCAGAAACTAAAAGAAAAACTCATCGAACTTAAAATCTCACCAGACGAGATAAAAATTAAAACGGCCTACGTCAATGAAATAAAAGGCGAAGACCTAATGAGCAAGGAGTGCAAGGTGCGTTATATCATAACCATCAACGCGCTTAAAGAAGGATGGGACTGTCCTTTTGCCTATATTCTGGCTTCATTGGCCGACAAGTCCTCGGCCATAGATGTAGAGCAAATATTAGGCCGGGTTTTACGACAGCCCTATGTAATGAAACACAATTTCCCATTGCTAAATCTGAGTTATGTTTTAACGGCTTCCTCAAAGTTTCTTGAGACATTGGACAACATTGTAAAAGGCTTAAACAAAGCAGGGTTCAGCGACAAAGACTTCAAATTAACGGAACCTTCCATACTTGAAGAAGCAAGAAAACTAGACCCGTTGCAATTACTCACGATATTTCCATCTACCGAAGAAACAAACGAAGATATTACATCGGATATTGATACATCAAGAATTTCAGGTCCTTCAGATATAGTGCAGACAAGTAATACAATTGCTGAAATTGAACAAACGGCCATCCAGCAAACGGAAGCATTTGAAAAAACAGTTTCTGAAATGGAAGCAAACAACCTTACAGCCCTACCAAACGAATTACAAAAACTTGTGAAAACATTCAGTATCAAAGACATTTTCAGAGAACAAGCGGGAGAGATAATTCTGCCGCAGTTCTATCTGAAAGTCCCTGCAAACGACCTGTTCGGACAAAAAGAAGAAGATTTGCCACTAGAAAAGGAGAATCTTTTAGATGGTTTCGCATTAAGCAAACAAGACACTAATATTGCCTTCGACAGCATTACATCAGAGTTATACAAAGTAGATCTGGATGAAACTAAAAAAGAACATACACCAACATTTGTGCGGCTTGATGGTGAGATTAAACAAAGCGTAATGACCTATATCCTTAATCCATCGAGAAAAGAGAGTCGGGTTATAAATTTCGCCAAAAGGATCATGAGTATTATCGGGAATATGTATCCAATTCCTGATAAAGAAATTGAAAAATACATTAAGCGGATCTTAGAGGATTTTGGAGACGAGCAATTTGGCGATCTTGCCAACAATGAATACACTTACACCGATAAAATAAAGCTGAAAATCAAATCGTTATCAGAAATTTTTGCAGAGCAAAAATTTAAAGATTTTCTTGATACCGATAAGGTTTTTATAAAGCCATCATTTATGTTACCCAAAAGCATTTCACCGGGAGAAACATCAAAAAATATAACCAAATCGCTGTATGAGCGTGAAGGTAGTATGAATGGCTATGAAGAACGTGTAATCAACGAAATTGGCAACATGCGTAATATAGCATTCTGGACAAGGAACATTGAGCGTAAAGGTTTCAGAATTAATGGTTTTATTAATCATTACCCGGATTTCATTATACAGACTAAAAGTGGTAAGACCGTTTTATTGGAAACCAAAGGGGACCATTTAGATGCAGAACAAAAAATAAAACTTGGAGATCTTTGGAAAAGCAAAGCGGGAAATAATTATCGTTACTTCATGGTTTACGAAAGACGCGCAGTTGATGGAGCCTACAAATTGGAAGACTTCTTAAACATCATTAAGGATATCTAAAACCCGCGTCTAGTAATGGGATAATCCACCTACAGGAAGAAATTTAAGCAAAAATTTTCACATTTCTTCCTTGTCCAAATAGTAGAAGTACAGCTTCTCAATCGCCACACGGATGGCATCATTGATGGGCATTTGTGGTACCGCCAAATCCGGATCTATCGCAAGCAGGCGCATAAAATAATTGCTGAAGATGGGCATCTCTTCCGGCGTGGATATTGCCATTTCACCAGCCTTGGCGACTGCGGCCGACTGGGAACATTTCATGATTTTACAGGTAACCAGGGTAGGTTGGTTTTCGCGGTTTAACCTGAAACCAAAACCAAAAAGCCGGCAAATCAAACCTCTTTTTTCGTAGAACTGACATCCCCACTCGCCTTTGGAAGCAGCATCTGGATCAAAACATGCACACCAGCCATGTTTAGGATGATCCAGCCTGGTCAGGAAATCATCTACCTTTCCGGTTTTATAAAGCCAGGCTGCCAGCGGCATAAACTCTAAGGGAGAGGCCTCAATATCGGCTTTACGGCAACACATCCCGCAAAAATCCGGGCATTTTAGTCCGCTTATTGCGGCTGTTGTCGAGAGATGGGCATCCAACTCTTCAAACACCTTTTCTACCTCTTTTATGATCCAGGTATGTCTCATCCAATTTCAGATTAATGAAAGAAAAGGTAACCGATCAGTATGGCTGCAATTAATCCTACCAAATCGGCCAGCAGGGCACATGCCAGCGCATGCCTGGTTTTCTTGATACCCACCGAGCCGAAATAGAGCGCCAAAATAAAAAAAGTTGTATCCGAGACGCCTTGAACGGTGCAGGAGAGCTTACCAATAAAAGAGTCGGCCCCATACATTTTCATGGCATCAATCATCATCCCGCGCGAACCACTTCCACTCAATGGTTTCATCAAGCCGGTCGGAAGGGCTGCCACAAACTCCGAATTGATTCCCAACGAATCGAAAATCCATTTAATCCCGGCCACCAAAAAATCCATGGCCCCTGATGCCCTGAAAACACCAATGGCTACCAGGATGGCGACCAGATACGGGATAATCCGGACTGCAGTGGAAAAGCCCTCCTTAGCGCCATCAATAAAAGTCTCATACACATTGATCTTACTTTTAACGCCCAGTAAAATGAAAAACAGGATCAGGGAAAAGAGGATCACATTGGTGGCTACTTTCGAAAAAATGGAGATCTGTTCCTGCGACATGCTGTTGATCGAAAAGATCAATGTCGCCACAAGGGCCGTCGTTCCGAGCAGGTAAGCAAGTATTGTCTTGTCCCACAGTTTGATCTTTTGCACGACTGATACGGAAATCAAACCTGTCATATTGGCGAAAAAAGTAGCAAAAAGGATGGGGATGAAAATATCTGAAGGGTCTTTGGCGCCCAGTTGCGCCCGGTAAACCATGATTGAGATGGGGATCAGACACAACCCCGAGGCATTCAACACCAGAAACATGATCTGGGCATTGGAAGCAACCTCCTTGTTGGGATTGCTTACCTGCATCTCCTTCATAGCCTGAAGTCCCATTGGGGTAGCCGCATTGTCGAGACCCATCATGTTGGCAGCAAAATTGAGCATCATTGGCCCATAGGCCGGATGGTTTCTCCCCAATTCCGGAAATAACTTGTTAAAAAAAGGACCAATCAGTTTGGAAACAATATTGACAATTCCCCCCATCTCACCTATCTTCATGATCCCGGACCAAAAGGTCAAAACACCCGTCAACCCCAGCGAGATCTCGAAACCTGTTTTTGACATCTCGAAAGTGGCATTCACCATTTCAGAAAAGGTATCCACATTGCCAAGAAAGATCAGCTTGACAAGCGCAATCACGAATGCAATCACAAAAAAGAAGATCCAGATATAGTTTAAGGCCATTGAATTTGGTAGAAGGTGATGGTTTGCTTACGAATGGTAAAAATAAAAAAACCCGGATTCGATCCGGATTTTTTTATCGTTGGTCCACGGTGTGGTTCAATATTTTTTGGCGAAGTCATCGGCCAGGGCATTGATGGCCTCGTCTGAAAGATCAGACCCATTGTGAATGAGCATCCTATACATGAATATTGCCGTTTTACCGGCAGGTATGCTGTAATCCAATTTCTCTTTCCCCTTCGTAAATACGCTCCATCCCAGCGGATTGGCCGCAAACAGGCCATATCCCCTGGCATGCCAGTAGGTTGGATAGCCCACATTCTTAGGATGGTCGCAAATCACAAGGGCAATTTTTTCGTTGTTAATGGTTCCGCTCAGGTCACACCACCTCCCGCGGGTCGACCATACTGCATCGTCCTTGATCCCTTCACTGGTCCTGTAACTTCCGGTTACCCCCTCGGTGCTCATGGCTTTCACGGTAGTTGGGTTTCCCTTCGCATCGGTCATGATCACTTGATCTTTCTGAGGAAGTTCAAGTTGATGGGCTACGCGAATGGCGATAACCCCCTCTTTGTTGTCGGCCATAGATACAGGCTCTGATCCAGCAGTTAGTTTGGTTATCCTGTCAATGATGCGGGTATTTCCCTGGTTGATGAAATGCAATTCAGTCGTTTCTTCCAGCAACTTTTTCCCGTTCGGGGTATCCCATGTAGCCGTTACCACGAGGACCCCGTGTCCTTTACCGCCCTCTTTCTTTTCGATGGATTTGTGGCGGATGGTACCGTATCCGTTTTTCTCCACTGGTTTGATCGCCTCTGAATTGTTCCAGAAATCCAATTTATTGACATCCCCGTAGTTGAACCAAATTCCAACATGGTGCGGATGGTCCACCCGCTCCCCCTCCCTTGGTTTCATCGGAAAACCGCGGGTAACCTCCGCTCCCGAAGCGGTAATAACAGGATATAAAACGGGTTTCATTACGTTGTCGGGCCAGATGTAGGAGGTAAAGGGTTTCCCGTCCATCAGTACATCCACGCGCTTTTGATCACTTTTGTCGGCAAAAGTAACAGTCCCCTGCCCTTTCGATTTGGCGCCATCTTTCGGAAATAGTGGTTGCGCCACTGCCATCATTAAAAAAAGGGTTACAAATAATAATTTAGATTTTAATTCCATGGTAGATAATTCAAATAGTGAGTGATGCGTAAAAATAGCAAATCCCGGCGTTACATTTGCCTAAGCTTCCCATTTTTCCGAAGAAAATAAAATATTCACCCTCCTGTTTTTTTCACAGGTGCATTGTTGTAATTTCACTGCGTAATTTGTCGAAGAGCCGCGAATGAAAAACAAGGGAAACATCTCCTGCATTACATTCGTAAATTGACCAATATGTGACTCGAACCATAAACAGACCATTCATGCAGACAAAGAAAGCGATTATCTGGATTTTTGCGATCCTCCTAACCATTGCAGCAGCCCTTTACCAACGATTGACAGGCCCTACACATCCACAACGGACCAGGGCCACCATTTCGGGACAGACCTACAAATTTAAATTGCTCCGTTCTTTTGACGGGGAGGGGGATTGTCCCATTGCCATCACAGTGCAGGATCCGGAAGTAGCCGGGACACTCGAATACAGGGTATTCCCCCGGAAGGTAGATTTTACCAAATTGCCGATGACCAGGGAAGGTGGAGTGCTAACTGCCTTATTGCCCCATCAGGGAATGGCCGGCAAACTCGAATACAAAATTGTGCTGAACAAAGCGGCAGAACAGGTTGTGCTGAACAACGGAACGCCAACAGTTATCCGTTTCAAAGGTCACGTGCCGGAATTTGTATTGATTCCGCATATTCTGATCATGTTTCTTGCCATGTTGTTCAGCAATGTTGCGGGGGTTTTCGCCCTTTTTAAAATTCCCTCGGTGAAAATGATGAAGATAACGCTGGCGACCATCTTTGTCGGCGGACTGATCATGGGCCCTATTGTTCAAAAATATGCCTTCAACGAACTTTGGGCAGGCGTTCCATACGGATGGGACCTTACCGACAACAAAACTTTGATAGCCTTTGCGGCCTGGGTCATCGCCTTCCTCTTTAACTGGGAAAAAGAGTCAAGATATTGGGTGGTAGCTGCCGCATTGGTAACTCTCGGGATATTCTCAATCCCCCACAGCCTCTTTGGATCGCAGTTGGATCCGGCTACCGGAAAGATCATACAGGGGATGGTCCAACCTTTTATCTCTCTGCTATATTGAAGAAATTCAAGATTTTAAATTCATTCATCATGAGAAACCTGTTGTTTGTTTGTGCATTTATGCTCTTGTCTATACCATTGTCTGCGCAACCAGACAATTGGTATTTTTCAATTTCGATGGGTGGTTGCCTGCCAACGGGAGCTTTTGCCGCGACCAATCCGGCGAACGCCGGCGCCGGATTTGCCTTGAATGGATTCGCCCTCAACCTTGATGCTACCTATCCTTTAAGCAACCATTGGGGACTGAAAGGGATGGTGATGCTTAACAACAATACGGTCGACCGCAATGGAATGGGAACGATGATGGAGGACCGGATGAAAAAACTGGTGCCATTTACCGAAGCAGAAAGGGACAACCTGACACTAACAGTCAATTCATGGATGTCGAACAGTTTGGTATTCGGGCCTGTTTTTTCACTGAATTTTGAGCGGTTTGCATGGGATTTTCAGGCGATGGCAGGAATGAACGTGACCTACCTGCCTAACCAGAAATTGTTATATAAACCCTCCTCGGGCAGTTGGGAATACCTTCAGCACAACACCGACAACATCCATTTATCCCTTGATTTGCTTGCCGGAAGTGCTGTTAGGTTTAAGGTAACCGACAAATTGCAGTTCAAAGTGGCATTGGATTACCAACATTCAAAATCACAAAATAGTTTCGAAGAGCTTACAACGACCAAGACGAACGGATCATCATCGGTCGAAAAACTCAATAGCGGAAGCACATTGGTTAATAAACAGGTATTGATCGGAAGTGTTGGGTTTGTTTATTATTTGTGACATGGATAGAAATGAACTACCCCGCCGCAATCGGACGGGGTAGCAGATTCTAAATGAGATTAACGATTAATTGTAACCTGGATTTTGTTCAAGTACTGCACCTGTATTCCGTTCAATTTCGCTAAAAGGGATTGGAAACAACTCATGATAAGGCTTCATATTGGGACCGTCCCATTCATTGTATTTTACCGTCCTTTCATAACACTTCCCGAGGCGGGATAATGTTAATCGTCTCTGTTCCTCCAATGCCAGCTCCCTTAATCTTTCATCGAGGATATAATCAATATTTACCGCAGCAGGCACAACCGGTGTAGCGTTGACCCTTACCCGTACCATATTGATGTCCGCGGCCGCATTCACTTTGTCCCCTTTCCCTAAGTACGCCTCTGCCCTAAATAAATAAGTCTCTGCCAGGCGGGCCCAATACTGGTCTGTACATACAGAACCCGCATCCGGGGTATTGAATATTACACCCGTTTTCGGATCGATGATAGTCGCCGGATGCTGCCCCGGGGTTGTAGCTTTTACAAGGTAGGGGTAAAAATCCCTTTCCCTGGTAGCCCAAGGTATCGGTGGAAACTCACTTACTTTTTTCCCGAAATAGGCCGATTTAGGGTTATCGTAAACATAATCCCTGAAGATATTATATTTACTGTTCCTCAAATCATTATTATAATCGCTTTTCCAGATTGAGTCGCCAGCGTGAAAGGTAGGTCTTAGACGACCTAGACAAAGGCCGCCATTTTTTGACGTAGGGCCAATAAAGCCATTCACATTATCCGGACTTTTTATGCTCCAATAAAACGGGCCCCAATTCCTTTCATTCTTGATTCCAACCCCACCACCGGCAGTATTGTCTTCGTACTGGCTAACCCAGATTGCTTCCTTGTTCCCTTTACCCCTGTTTTGGTTACCAACCCTAAAAAGATCCCACCAAACATCACCCGGCGAATCTTTCAATGATCCAAAACGTTGGGTCATTAATTGGAAATTGGGGTTATTAATGATCTGTGATGCAGCAGAAATTGATTTGTCCCATTCCTTGGTTGCCAGGTACACTTCAGCCAGAAAATGGAATGCCGCTTCCTTACTGACCCTTCCATCGGCTTTTACATGGGTTATATCAGGCAAATTTATGGATGCAAATGTAAGATCGGTTATTGCCTGTTTATAAACGTCCGCCCTGGTGGCCCTGGTAAAATCCCTTTTCGCAACACTTATTTCTTCGAGTGTAATTGGCACCCCACCATACAAATGCGCCAGCAATCTGTATGCATAGCCCCTGAAAAAACTGGCTTCGGCAATTGCTGCATTTTTTGCCTCATCAGAAGGGTATTTGATAGCAGGGATGCGGCTAATGATAACGTTTGACTCGGAAATAATTTGATACATAGCCTTCCACCAATAGATCGCATATTGTGAAACAGGTGTTAAAGCCGTAGTGTAATTTACATAACCTACTATACCTGGAGATCTTGCATCCCGCCCAAAGTCCGTCCCGAATTGCAGGCAATCCTGTATGCTATAATAACCCTTATCCACAACAAATGATGTGCGAAGGTCGCTATACAGTTTAATAATGGCAACATCGATGCCCTGAGGAGTGTTGTAAGAATTTTCAGGGCTATAAAAATCAAGAGGTACCTCCTTCAATAACTGATCTTCGTTGCAAGAAAAAAAGAAAAATCCTGATAAGAAGAGAACCAATATATATTTTATCCTTTTCATAACATAATAGTATTAAAGTTAGTTAAAATGAGAAATCCAAGCCCAAAGTACATCCTTTAAGAACTGGCGAAGTTGCCTGGATCCCTTGCCCTGTTTCCGGATCCCAACCTTTCCATTTAGTCCAGGTATAGAGGTTCTTCCCTGCCAAATAGATCTTCAAATCCTGAATGCCAATTTTATCGGTAAACCTCTTGTTGAACGTATATGACAACGAAACATCCTGAAGCCTTACAAAATTTCGTTGCTTATATACTGTATAACCGCCAGGAGTTTCATAATACAATTGCGGGTATGCTGCATTCGGGTTTGCCGGGCTCCACCAATCCCATTTGAAAGTATTATTATCATTTGTACCATAAGTGTTTAAAGGGTTATTCGCTCCATAATACCCATTTTTTCCACCCTGTACGGAATTGATAAATAGCCTCAAAGACCAGTTTTTATACTGGAAATAATTATTGATACTGAATCGATACGCAGGATCTGTATATCCGGTGATTTGCCTGTCTTTGTCTGGAGTAATTAAGCCATCATTATTTAAATCTTTGCGCCTCCATTGTCCAGGATGATAATTTGTTGGGATATCAGTATCCCCTATTTGATACAAACCCTCGGCTACATAATTGTAAACCACACCCATCGGCTTCCCAATAAATAAGCCGTTGGCAATAAGGTCATCTTCAATTCCATCTTTATTGTTGTCTATCCCAAGTACCGAGACTACTTTGTTCCTGTTTCTCCAAAAATTCACACTCATTTCCCAGTTAAAGTCTCTCTGTTTAATGATTGAACCGGTAATGGAAAACTCGATACCGTTATTGTGTATTTTCCCGATATTGTCTGGTAAGCTGGAGTATCCGGTAACTACAGGAATATTAACATTAAAGAGGATATTCGAAGTATTGGTATTGTAGTATTCCACATTCCCCCTGATCCGTTGGTTCAAAAAGGCAAAATCGATCCCCAGGTTGGTACCTGTGGTGGTTTCCCATTTTAACCCGGAATTGCCCAAAGATGAAATTCCCTGAACAAGGTATGGAGAAGAACCATCGCCAAAAACATAGCCCTGGCTGGCTCCAACATGAGAGAGCGTTCCATAACTTCCTAACGAGCGGTTCCCATTTGCACCGTAAGATGCCCTGATCTTCAGTAGGTTTATAAAACTCTGATTTTTTTTCATAAAATTCTCTTCACTGACCACCCAGGCCAAAGCGCCGGAAGGGAAAATCCCAAATTTGTTCTTCTCTGAAAAACCTGAGAACCCATCCCTTCGAACTGTAATAGTTGCAAGGTATTTATTACTGTAGCCATAGTGCAATCTGCCCATATAATAAAGACTGCTCGATTCACCAGCATCGGAAGAGACCTTTGGTATAGTTCCCACCTCCATACTATTGTATCCCAATGTCATCATCCCAAAATTAGTTGCTTCGGCCCTTGTACCTTCACTTTCACCCTGTTCACGCCCTGTAACCAGGGTCAAATTAATATTGTGTTTATTTATATCCCTCGCATAGGTTAATATATTGTCAAGGGTAGAGCTATTATAGACGTAATTGGATTTATAACCGGCTCCATTAAAATTATTATCAAATTTGCTGAAATAATAATTGCGGCCTGTGACGTAATTTTGAGAGTAATTTACACGGTAGGATAAACCCTTAATAAAAGGGATCCTGATATCTGCATAAAAAATTCCCGACAGTCTTTGACTTTTATCCAGGTTATCGACAAAACCGGAATAAAATGGATTCAACGCCGGAACATCAGACGGGTTTACCAAAAGATTCCCATCTTTGTCGTAAGGGGTATTCATCGGACTTTGATAAGAAACATGCGATAGCTCGGGTGTTATTCCTGAATAGTCGCCTGAGGAAAGAAACGACTGGACTCCTATTTTAAACCAATCAAGGATTTTGTTTTCCACGTTCATCCTGATTGTATACCTTTTATATTTGTCATTCATGATGAATCCAAGCTGGTTGGTATATCCCGTTGAAATAAAATAGGATGTCGATTCAGTTTTTCCCCTCATGCTCATGTTATGTTCCTGGATATGCCCTGTCTGTGTAGTGGCCTTCCACCAATCATATTCGGTGCCGGCATTATACGCCTCAATTAATGCTGGTCTGGACCAAAATTTAGTCGGGTCAAAAGAAGGGTTAATTGTGGAGTAATCAGGTGCTAAATATCCCCCTTTGTCCCAAAGCGCATCATTCATACGCTGAAGATATCCATTGCGGTCAAGAAGTTTAAGCGGACTTGTAGGAGTCTGAAGTGTATAGGAAGAAGAAAAATTGAATACGGGTTTTCCTAAATCTTTCCCCTTTTTCGTAGTAAATATGATAACGCCATTGGCCGACTGGGAACCGTAAATAGCTGCTGAACTGGCATCTTTCAATACATCCACAGATTCAATATCCGATGGATTTATGTCTGCCAAACTCCCCTGGTAAATAATCCCATCCAAAACTATCAAAGGGGAACTTAAACTACTCTGAAACGAATTTTGCCCCCTGATCATCATCGACGGATTCTGCCCGGCAGCGTTGACCTGACCTACTACCAATCCAGGTACAGACCCTTGAAGCGATTGGGCAATGGACACATTGGGAGATTCTTTAAATGCCTTGATGTCTGCCGAAACGACAGTTCCAGTTAAATCACTTTTTTTCATGGTACCATACCCGATTGCAACCACTTCTTCCAAGCCAATGGTCTCTTCCACCAACGTAACATTGATGACGGATTTGTTCCCTATCTCTATCTCCATCGTTTTCATCCCTACAAACGAAAACTGCAATATGGCTTTGTCCGGAATGCTGGCTATAGAAAAGTTGCCATTATTGTCAGTAATAACGCCTATGGTGGTCCCTTTCAGAACCACGGAAACCCCTGGCAAGGTGGCTCCTGACGAATCTGTCACTTTTCCTGAGATTTTTTTCTGTTGTTGACTGACAATAGAAGAAAAAGTATCATTCTTTGGTGTAATGACAATCAAATTATTCTCAAGAACTTTACATGTAATTTCATGTATATCAAATAATTCAGAAAGAATTACTTCAATACTTGTGTCCGTAACTTTCAGATTAACTTTCCTTGTTACATCCACCTGTTCGCGCTGGTAAAAGAACCTGAAATCGCTTTGATCCTGAATTTCTTTCAGTACATCTATGACTTGTTTGTCCACCACATTGAAAGAAAATTTGGTTGCCTGTGAATAAACAGTTGCAGATACCTGCATCATACAACCCAGCAAAATCAAAAATGTTAGCTTCATCTTTAATATTAGCTTATGCCCCTTTAATTTTTTTAAAAAAGAAGCAATTTCTTTTTTTTTCATAAATTTGTACGTGTTTAATTAATAATTTATTTGGTGTTACAGCACCAGTTAATTAAGTTCATTGGGCCGGTCGATGTTACAGCATCCCCGGCTTTTTGCTTTTTATATTGACTATCTCCTGCGCGCCTCCTTTCTTTGTATAACAATATTCTGGCCAACAATCTTATATTCAATCGGTAAGGTGTGTTTAAGAATATCAAGCACTTCCAGAATTGTTTCATTTTTTATGATCCCATCGTAGTGATATTCTAATATATCCTTATCAACAATCTGTATATCAACACCATATTTGCGCTCCAACATTGCCATAAGATCTTTCAGGCTCATATTGATAAAAACCAGTTTGTTCTCCTTCCAGGAAGTATACCATCCGGAGTTAACTTCATCTACCCGAATTGTGCCGGTTTTCTTGTTGCAAATCAATTGTTGACCGGGATTCAAATTCTTTTCTTCAATAAGATTCGGATTGACCTCTGATTGTATTTTTACACTCCCCTCTTCAAGTGTGGTAATTACCGCATCGTCTTCCTGATATGCTTTGACATTAAATGAGGTGCCGGTTACTTTCACATCGTAAATAGCGGTGTGTACAAGGAAAGGTTTCGATTTCATTTTGGCCACATGAAACCAGGCTTCACCGGTTAGGAAAACCTCACGCGTCCCATCGGCGCCATCAACTGAATATTTAATTTCCGAACCCGAATTCAAAAATATATGTGACCCATCAGGTAAAAACATTTCGGCAATTGAGCCCTTGGGAGCGAACGATGTGTAATAAACAGGGGATGTGCCCTTTATTCCGGAATGAAGATAAAAGCCGAAGAATAATCCAAAGGCCAAAATAGCTGCCCACTGCAATAGTCTCAGTACCAAATGATTTCTCTTTTGTTCCAAGGTAATTTCCAATCGTCTTTTTACCCACCATTTTTCAAACAGTTCGTCAAAAAAGGGTTTGTTAACGGTAGAAACATTGGTTTGATCCAAATCATCCAAAAGTTGATTTTTTAATTCAAACTCCAGTTCTGGCTTATGAAAAAGGGATAAAAACTGTACTCTTTGGTCTTCAACCGCACAATCTGAAGTCCCTTTGCGGATGATATTTCGAATGGATAGGGGCATATTTTGGGATTTTTTGACTGTAATACGAATAACTGTTTCAATTTACTCATCCAAAGGTTACACATTTCCAAATATTAAATTGAAAATAAAAACAATAAAACCATCACTATGCGCAAAACACTTTATCAAATGCGGCATAGCTGGTGAAAGTTTGAATGTGATTGGAACAAACGGATCTTCAAAAGTCTAATATTCGCAACTCAATCGGAAATAATTCAGATATAAAAACACTACAATAAACATGGCAAAAATTCAATACCCAGGTTATGTCCCACATACGCAGTATTTAGCCCTAAATCATTCCTAACTTGCCAAATAACCCACCACTAAGTACAATTTAGAAAAAAGAAGAGTAATCCAGGAAGTGAGCCTCTCCCAAGTTTTTCTTTTAGGAATGAGACTGCCCGGTAAAGCTGATTTTCAACGGTACGTTTGGAAAGACCCAGTTCCAAAGCTATTTCTTCATTCGACAAACCATCCTCTTTACTCAATTTGAAAATGCGCTGTCTTTGATAGGGCATGGTGGCAACCAACAGATTCAAATTGACAAGCATATCGTTATAAATCACTTCATGCCAGGTTGAATCATTATTTGTTTGTATGTTTTTTATGGAAAAATTCAAATAAGCCTGTTCAATATTTTTTCTGCGGATCATGTCGTAAATCAAATTAATGCAGACCTTGAACAGGAATGATTTAATGTTTTTGGAACTGTCCAGACTAGCCCGCATTTCCCAAAGCTTTAAAAACAGCTCCTGGAGCAACTCGTCCGCATCAGATTCATTTTTCAGGTATGATAAAGCAAAAGCATGGATTTTTGGAGCGTAGGCATCAAACAACAAATGGAATGCTTCTTTTGAACCAGTCTTCAACTGTTCGGTGATAAGCTTCAACCGCTCTGTTTGCTCAATATCCATTTTCTCTTTGGTAGTTTATCACAAAGATATATTTATATATGAAAAATAGAGAAAATGTAAAAATGGAAATGGAAGAACTTCTCTCCGTTTCGCCGTTTCTCCGTTTCGCCGTTTCAAATTCTTATTATCAGATCTCTCCCCTTCTCCCATTCTTCTGGTCGCCCCCTCCTTTTCCCATTGTTATGAAGTTTAGATCAATGGATCTCCCCGTCCAAAATCACCATCTCAATCAAATCGGAGCTGAAGGCATAAGGAAAGTATTCGTAAGAAGGGATTTTTTTCGTGACGAAGACATTTGCCGCTTTTCCTTTGGTGATGGTTCCATATCCCTCTCCTATGCCCATTAGGTAGGCCGAATTGATGGTAGATGCATTGATGGCCTCCTCCGGTAACATTCCATATTTAATACAGGCCAGTGATTGCATGAATTTCATGTCGCACGAAGGCATGGAGCCCGGATCGAAATCAGTGGCAATGGCCAGGGGAAGACCGGCATCGATCATCTCCCGGGCCGAGGATGCCGAGAGGTTATGAAAAAAGGAGGCGCCTGGCATGATAACGGGAAATATCCCTGCCCGCACCATCCTGTCAATTTTCTCAGGAGAGATTGGATCATTGGTGTCTAAAATATCGAGGCAAACTTTAAGGTTCATTTCATTTAGCCCGTTCAGGCCCAACTCATCGGAATGTAACTTCACGGTAAGACCCTCCCGCATACCGGCAAACAGCAACATCTCCGTTTCACTTCTGGTCAGGAATTTATGATCGTAGTACAAATCAAGGTTGTCGGCCAACTCGTCCTGTGCGATGGTAGGCAGAATATCCAAAATGTGATCGAGGTATTTTGCAGGTGATTTTCGGAAATTTTCATGATATGTATGGGAACCCAGAAAAGTAGATTTTATCACCAGGGGAGTCGTACTTTTCAGTTTTCTAATGACCTGCAACAGTTTAATCTCATCTTCGGCCTCAAGTCCATAGCCACTTTTAATTTCTATGGCCCCGGTACCCTTCCTGACAACCTCATTTAAATGATCCATTGCCTGAAGGTAGAGTTCCCCTATCGACATCTCATGCAAACCGATAAATGAATTCGAAAAATTGGTTTCCCTTCTGACATTTTGCTGAACACGATTGGAAAATGCCGGGACATTTCCGAAAGGGTAAAGAAGATGGGAATCAGGATCGCAAAAGCTTGGAAAAACAAGCCTCCCTTTGCAATCGATCTCCATCAATTGATCAGAATCTTCTGAAATAGATCCATAAAGACTATTCATGGACCCATAGTCAGCGATCATTTCATCCCGGATTAGGAGAAAGGCATTCCGAATAGAACTTATCGATGACATCTCCTTCCCGGCCAGGAAGGGGGAGGGATTTTCCCCTGTTTGAACCAACTCCTTTATATTAAGAAGTAGTAAGTCCATGTTTGAAAAATATTGAAAATGAGTAGGTTAAAGTATTTCTACGATAAAGTTAAAAAAAAAAACGGAGATTCAAAATTTCTAATAGGGAAATATGGGAAAAAGCAAAAAAAAACCTGCTTGGATCAAGCAGGTCGATTTAAAGTCTTTTGTCTTGTTACTCTGGCGAAATAGCATCAGTAGGACATACTTCGGCACATGATCCACAATCGGTGCAGAGTTCAGCATCAATTTTGTAGATTTCACCTTCACTGATCGCTTCAACCGGACATTCATCGATACAGGTACCACATGCGATGCATGCATCAGAAATTTTATAAGCCATAACTTAATTTATTGGTTTTACGGTAAACTAATTTCAAGAAACTCATTGCAAAAGTAAAAAGTTTGAATGAAATAAAAATATTTTGAGAAAATTTTACCTGAGAATTATGAAAGTGACTAGAGTGACGAAATTGAACTAAAGTGACTAAAGTATTTCTCCAATATAAGTATTTGTCCGGAGTTCATAACTTTATTAACTTTAGTTCAATTTAGTCACTCTAGTCACTTCTTTCAGATTTTAATATTACGATCGTGAAAACTTCGCTACACACCTTCCTCATTTTCGGACTTCTTGCTTGTATGCTTACCGGATGCAGTAAATCAGGCACATCACACAACCCACCCAGGGAAGACTTTATCAAAGGCGCCGATATTAGCTGGTTGCCACAAATGGAGGTTTCGGGCTATATATTCTACAATGACCTGGGCCATGAAGAGGATTGCTTTAAAATCCTGAAAGATCATGGAATCAATTCCATCAGGTTACGAACCTTTGTGAACCCATCCGGGGACAAGTTAAGCGGTCATTGCAGCAAGGATGAAACAGTAACAATGGCTTTACGTGCCAAAAAATGGGGAATGAAGGTGATGATCGACTTTCATTACAGCGACAGTTGGGCCGATCCTTCCAAACAGATAAAGCCCAAAGCCTGGGAAGGTCATGACTTCCCTACCTTGCTAAAAGATCTGTACGATTATACGTTTGATGTGATGACCGCTTTGAAAACAGCGGGTATAGCCCCCGAGTGGGTTCAGGTCGGCAATGAGATACCGGGTGGTATGATCCTTCCCGATGGAAGCACTGAAAATTGGCCTCAGCTGGCACAACTGATCAACAAAGGTTATGATGCCGTCAAAGTCGTTAGTCCCAATTCAAAAGTCATTCTTCATGTGGACCAGGGGAACAACAATGGTCGCTTCAGATGGTGGTTTGATGCAGCAAAGGCAAATGGGGCCAAATACGATGTCATTGGGTTGTCCTATTATCCTTATTGGCTGAACGGGAAGCCAGACTACACTCTTTCGATTACCGATCTTGGGGCAAATATGAATGATCTGTTTTACAGATATGGGAAAGAGGTGATGGTTGTAGAAGTCGGGGGCGAAGATGTCAAAGTTCAAAACACCTACGATATGTTGATTGCCGTTCAAAAAAAGGTAAAAGAGGTTCCAGAAAGCAAAGGATTGGGTGTTTTCTACTGGGAACCCGAAGGGGCCAGAAGCTGGAGCCACTATGCGCTGAGCGCCTGGGGAGATGATGGAAAACCAACCAAAGCGATGGATGCATTTTTGGAGGCATTTTGATTTTACCTGGCAAAAACTTCAATTACTATTTGGATAATTACCTAAAATACCGTAA
>JALNYZ010000027.1 GCA_023229575.1 Prolixibacteraceae bacterium | reverse complement strand
TAAAGTGATATTAATATCAATATCTTTGTTCAGTTTAAGCCTATCGAATGAAGTGGTCGGAACTAAAGAAAATGAAAACAACAGCTCTTATTGAAAGAGGGGATGATGGTTCGTTCGGAATCTTTACACCCGATTTGGATAGTACCATTGTTGGCGAAGGAAAAACTGTAGCTGAAGCAAAAGAAGATTTTGTAAATTCTGTCAATGAGGTATCTGCCTATTTTGACGGAACTGGTAATCAATCATTAAAAGACATTGAATTTGAGTACAAATTTGATGTGGCATCTTTCTTACAATACTATTCCAACATTCTGTCCCTGGCTGGACTCGAACGTTTAACAGGTATCAACCAGGGTCAATTGAGCCACTATGTAACCGGAAGACGGAAACCCAGCGCTAAAACAGTGGAGAAAATTGAAAAATCGTTGCACAATTTTGCCGCAGAAATAGGCCAGATACAGTTTGTTTGATCTTACTTGTTCCAACTTTAATATCTATCAATACGCTTCACACTAGAAGGATTCATAACCTGCATTCTCATATCTCATATCTCAATTCAAATTCAACTTTTGCCCGTTAGGGCATCAAGCTCAATAGAAAGAGAGACCAACGGATCGCGTTTCCCCGTCAGGGGATAGACATTCACAAATCCAATCATTTAATAGGATCGGCTAATGTTTGTTTATTCCCTGACGGGAAAACGGAAATTCAACTAACTATATTTCTATTGAGCTTGATGCCCTGACGGGCAAAAATAACATTGGTTGTCTTCTTTACCAAATTGACAACTGCACGCCTATAAATCTATTGTCCCGATATCGTTATTTTTTTCTTACTTTTGTCTTATTCAAATGATTGTCTTTTCATAGAATCATCTGAATCAACTACTTGCATCCTTAACTACTATTTTACTTGTCATGAATTATCATTGGTCGGTTACCCCAAAACTCTTGCTTGTGCTGCTTTGTATATTTCTGAATCGCAAGCCAATCGCAGCCCAAGGCCGCTTCCTCCGCGGCGAAGTATGGCAGGATTACACCCTGAAAGATAAAAAAGCCGATTTCTTCGTGTCCACCAAAGGCAATGACAAATGGTCGGGAACTTTGGCAGAACCAAATCCTGAAGGAACAGATGGTCCCTTTGCAACGGTACAACGGGCGCAAAGAGCGGTCAGGGATTTGAAAAAGACCACCTTCCTTCCCAAAAAACCTGCACTAGACAAACGGTACATCGGTTCCCCGCATCCCTATGGCACAGGGAAAGATATCCTCGTCTTCATCCGTGAAGGCGTCTATTCACTGGATAGCACACTGCATTTCAATGCTTTGGATGGCGGCGAGCGGATAGAGACGGACCTTCCAACCGGAGCGTTCGAATACCACCAGCTCAAGGATTACTTCGTCACCTATGCCTCCTACCCCGGCGAACATGCGGTTCTTTCGGGGGGACAAAGAATTACCGGCTGGAAGAAATCTTCCGGTGCAAAATGGCAGGTGAGACTTGAAAATCAGGAGGTAAAAGAGCTCTTTGCCAACGGCCGGCGACAAATGCTGGCTAGAACGCCTAACCAGGGATATTTCTATACGGACGGTCAACCAACCGATCCCGGATCTTTCAGCTTCAGACCCGGTGATCTCAAAGCATGGAAAGATCTCGCGTCAAACCGCATTACCATGACTGTCAGATGGGGAGCTGTTCATACTTCATTGACCAAAATTGATGAGAAAAAACACAAGGCTTTTCTCAAAGATCCCGACGAAGGACTCCTCAATGTGCCCCCCAAATATTACGTTGAAAATCTGGAGGCTTTACTCGACACAACCGGAGAATGGTTTTTTAATCAAATAACGAAGGTCCTATCCTATATTCCTGATAAGGGGATCGACAATCCAAACAATGCGATAGTGCTCAGCCCCAGAACAGCCGGGCTTATCCATGCGGAAGGGACCAGGGAGAAACCGTTGCGAAATCTCCGGCTCATCAACCTCACCTTTTCAACAACTGCACCGGGCAATCGCAGTACCCTGGATTTTTCATATGCCAAAAATTGTGAGGTAATCGGTAACACCATCGAAAATGTGAGCCAGTCGGCCATCTATTTCGGTTTGGGAAGTTACCATAACCTAATCGATCAAAACATCATTCAAAACATAACCGGATCAGGGATTGCTGTTTACGGAAATCCCATTCCTGAAAATTGGGGCGATCTTGTCAGTGATAACAAGATTACCCGCAACGAGGTTGCCAACCTCCGGCCCGCTATGGTGGGCATCCGCACCGCCAATGCCATGCGAACGACCATCTCTCACAATTATGTCACCAATACAGGGAGTTACGGTATCACAGTAGGTTCCTGGCCTAACGTGGAGGAGACCAGCGATGGCAGTCACCTTGTTGAATACAACCACCTATCATTCACAAACATGGCCCGCGACGATGAGGGTGCCATTGCCGTTTACGGACTGAGTCCCGGTTCCGTGGTGCGCGAAAACCTGATCCACGATGTCAAACCTGCCACCACCAACGAAAACGTGGGCCTCTTCCTGCAGAACATGGCTTCCGGCTGGTCGCTTACCAACAACATCCTCTACGGACTCAAACAGGCTGAGATGAAACTCTGTGCCGCTTACCTGGAAAACAATGTTTACACCGACAATCACTCCATCGAAAGGCCAGTAGTTGAGCCTGAAAAAATAATTGATGGTCTGCCACAATACGGCTATAAAAATCTGCAGCTGGTTTCACCGGAGGAATTAAAAACGGGAGCCGCAGTAATTATTAAAGCTGATGTATCCAACAGTGGTTCGACCGGAAACCTTCAGGTTCCGCTTTATATTGACGGAAATATCTCAGAGAGTCAACTTTTCCCTGTGATTTCCAAAAACAGTCGGTCAGTCGAATTCAAACATCAGTTCTTCATTCCCGGCAAGCATAGTGTGGCCATTGGAACGACGCCGGAACAATTGCTACAGATTGCGGGCGATACCATACAGGTTTTGTTCAGTCATCTCACCGCTGATGCGACTGAACTCCCGGCAGGTGATTCGGTCAGAGTGAGCATCACGGTCAAAAATGTGTGGCATGAACGGAGAAGTCAGCAGATAGATCTTATCGTCAACAACAAAACCGAGGCCTTCAAAATGATCGTGCTTCAATCGGATGAGTCAAAGATCTTGAGTTTCAACATACTCTTGAAAACAGGAACCCAATCCATTTCGATTGGCAATCAACCTCCCCTTTCCATCCGGGTTTTCCCTGTAAAAAAATTGGAATTTGTACAAGATCAGCTGCAGACATTCTGTTCAGCAACAGCGAAACCATGTGAGTATGATTACCATGTGGGTGAAAACAGTTACCGGATAACTGCCCGCGGCACAGATTTTCTGCATGCCGAAGACTCTTACGGCACCATCTTCCTGCCAAAATCCGCAACAGGAAATTTCGTTGCCACTGTTAAAGTCGCCGAATTGGGCAAAGAGGTGAGTGACTGGTTCAGGTTCGGTATTTTCGTAAGGAACAACCTGGCCAAAACCGGCAATGAGAAAGGCAGTCCGGGATCATTCCTGATGTTCTCCACCCCCAAGCGCCACGGCGCACAATGGGATGAATTTGGCGATGGCTCCATGCACAACTCAAGAAGCTTCAATTATACATCCGATCATCCATTCCCGCTTTGGCTCAAGATGGTCAGGCATGGTGACCGGCTTTCAGGGTACTATAGTTTCGATGGCAAAAACTGGATTTTAAGCAGGAAATCCGGAAACATTGCCGGGATCACGCATACGCTGGATATAGGTCTTGCTGCCGGTTCGAACGACCAGAAACCATCGATGGTGAGATTTGAGGATTTTGAGGTATTTGTTGAAAACTGAACAGTTTGCTTCGCTGCGCTACCAATGACGGTGGTTCATTTGAAAAGTTGACATTGAAAGGAGTACTGTCATTGCGAGTCAGAACCCAAAAACTTGGCCACAATGTGAGAATGACAGGGTACAATTTACCAAATTTGGGTGTGATCTGCACAGTTTTTGATTCAAGTAATACTTCAGATTGCTTCACACTTCGTGCCTCGTGTTCGCAATGACGGATCATTTTTTTGGAGGTGAGGGTGGAGAGAAGGAGGCGGATCATCAGTTTTCGGTAATAGCAGAATCGCCGCCCGCCTCCTTCTCTCCACCCTCACAAAATCAACAGCATACCGTCATTGCGAGGAGGAACGACGAAGCAATCTGCTGATAATCAATAAAATATAATATTCTGTCATTGGTAGGGGGCACGACGAAGCAAACCCAAGCTACTCGTACATATCTTGCAAGTCCGCTTCTGCCAATTCAACCAAAAAATCGGATATTTTTTCTGTGAGAAACTGAAATAATATCTCACCTTTTTCAGGAGTGGCTTTCGCGGGATTGCCAATGCCCGTATCGGCAGTCACCTTACTCCACTCCCGCTCGGCCCAGCACCAGCCCTGATTGAGCGCCTTGACCCTGAATTTTTTGGCTTTCCCCTTGCCGGCAGTATCCAGTGGCATCACCAGATCGGGATGCAGGTACATCATAAGGCTTGTTTCGACCTCACCGGCATGTTCGCCCAGATCTTCGAATAAATGATTGAAACCAGGCATCTTAAACCAGTTGCATTGTGTCAGCAACATATCAGGGAAAAGTAGGTTCAATTCGCGGATATGCTGTTTGAAGTCGTTCCCACCATGGGTATTTAAAATTACAAACTTCTTTATATTCTGACGGTTAAGTACAGTAATAAGATCTTTCAAGATCATGAACTGGGTACCGGGATTCAGGTTCATGTCAAGCAAGATATCCGGTTGCCCTGTATTCACCCCAAACGAAATTGTGGGAAGGACCACAACTTTTGCCCCCTGTTCGGAAGCAACCCCGGCACATGACTCAGCAAGTCGGGAAGCAATATAATTGTCGGTTCCATAAGGCATGTGGTAATTGTGCGCTTCGGTAGCACCCCATGGCAAAACAACCACTTCAGGGCGTTGATCTTTCTGTGCTTTCCAGTTGGTCTCTTCGAGTATATATGATCTCATATCGGTCCTGTTTTTCTGACAAAGTAAACAATTTGCGCCAAAAGTTTAAAGGTAAAATCCTGGATGTTTCAAATTTTTGGTTATTTTCGTTACGAGGAAATGCCTGGCACTTCAATATAAATTATTTTATTCGCACAAAGCGATGCAAAGACTGTACTAATTTCTCAATTAACTTGCGTGAAAATTCCAATTTATCAGGTCGATGCATTTTCTGAAACTGCTTTCTCAGGAAATCCCGCAGCCGTTTGTCCGCTGGACAGTTGGCTTGATGATACGATTTTGCAAAATATTGCCGCAGAGAACAACCTCTCCGAAACGGCCTTCCTGGTAAGTAAAAACAGTTCGATTGAGATCAGGTGGTTTACACCTGTTACTGAGGTGGAACTGTGCGGCCATGCCACCCTAGCTTCTGCCCATGTGCTCTTTCAGCATCATGATTTTCCCGGTGAGAAAATAATTTTTCAATCCAGGCACAGTGGTCATCTGACGGTCACAAAAAGAGATGCCACGTTGGAGCTCAATTTTCCCGTTGATCATCTTGAGCCCGCGTTGCCACCGGAAGGCTTGATTGCGGCCATCGGAAAGAAACCGCTGGAGATATGGAAAGGGAAGAAAGATTACTTGCTCTTTTACGGTTCGCAAGAGGATATTGAGGAGCTGAAACCCGATTTTAATGCACTTAAAAAGGTGCACGCCCGGGGCATTATGGCCACTGCAGCCGGTTATGAGTGTGATTTCGTTTCCCGATTTTTCGCTCCTGCAGTCGGTGTAAATGAGGATCCTGTGACGGGTTCTGCCCATACATCCCTCACCCCTTTTTGGGCACACAGGCTCAACCAACTCTCCTTCGAAGCCGTTCAGCTTTCAAAGAGAGGCGGTTTCCTGAAATGCCAGCTGTCCGGTGATCGGGTGCTGATTTCAGGTCAG
The DNA here is from genome assembly GCA_023229575.1 of Prolixibacteraceae bacterium. Lineage (GTDB taxonomy): Bacteria > Bacteroidota > Bacteroidia > Bacteroidales > Prolixibacteraceae > CAINVV01. Next base: position 49,964 of record JALNYZ010000027.1, on the reverse strand, counting down.
GCAAAAACTTATCTGATAGGGGATATTTTTATTGATTAGCTGATGGGGCAATTCGATGATTTGACAATTCAAAAACAACTATTCTGTAAAGTGAAACGACAGCAAATCTTTCCTATTGTGTCCTATGTGCCTATCGTGGTGAATTCGAATATTTCAAACTTAACAACAATCAAACCAATAAACTAAACATGAAAACAACTTTATTTAACTGGAAAGTCTTTCTTTTTCTCCTATCGTTCACCAATATCGCCGGTGCTCAGGTAGTGTTGCCGCCTTTCTTCAACTGCAACATGGTTTTGCAGCAAGGCATTCCAATTCCTGTCTGGGGATGGGCTTCTCCGGGTGAGAAGGTCAGTGTAACTTTCAACAACAAAACCGTGACCACCAAAACCGGGAAAGATGGAAAGTGGAGGGTTAGCCTGCAAGCGATGAACTATGGCGGCCCTTACAACATGGTTATCAAAGGCAAAAATCTCCGCACCATCGAAAACATCCTGATTGGTGAAGTTTGGGTATGTTCGGGACAATCAAACATGGCAGTCAATCTTTATTCTGCACTCAACCCAAAGGAAGAGATTGCGGCATCTGATTATCCGGAGATCCGCCTTTTCACCGTCAAGCAAAGGATGGCACAGAACCCGGAAGAAAACATGGAAGAGGGCGAATGGGGGCAATGTTCCCCTGTATCTTCACCACGTTTTTCGGCGGTAGCCTATTTCTTCGGCCGGGCCCTTTATCTGAAGCTGAAAGTACCGATCGGCCTGATTAATACCTCATGGGGAGGTACTGTTGCCGAAACCTGGATCAGTCCGGAAACCATTGCCGGAGATGCCGATTTTGCCCCTATACTCAAAAATCTGAAGAAGATTGATCTGAAAGAGTATAGTAAAAGCATGGAGAAAGAGCTCCGTGACCGGTTCAACGAATATGCCACCACCGATCAGGGAACCAAAGACAACCAACCCGTATGGGCTGCCCCCGAAATGGATGATCAGGGCTGGAAGACAATGCCCCTTCCGGGATTCATCGAAAATAACGGGATGCAGCGGGTGGATGGAATTATCTGGTTTAGAAAAAACATTTCTGTTGATGCTTCGCTTGCAGGACAGCGTGCAACCATCGAGTTGTCAAAAATAAATGACTCCGATGTAACATTTGTTAATGGGGTCAAGGTGGGTTCGACTGAACTGAAGGCTGAAGCCAGACGCACTTATAACATCCCTGCCGGTGTATTGAAAGCCGGACTAAACAATATCACCGTCAGGGTGGAAGATATTGGTGGCAATGGGGGAATTTACGGAAATGCCAACGATATGGGTATCCATGCCGAAGGAGGGAGCATTCCTTTAGCGGGTGACTGGAAATATAAGATCGGGGTCCTCAAAATAAACAGCACCCTGAGTCCTAACTCCTTTCCTACACTGTTGTACAATGGCATGATCAATCCGCTCGTGCCCTATGGGATCAAAGGTGCCATTTGGTACCAGGGAGAAAGCAATGCCGGAAGGGCGTTTCAGTACCGTCGCCTCTTTCCCGAATTGATCAAAGACTGGAGAAAGCAATGGAATCAGGGTGATTTTCCCTTCTTGTTCGTTCAACTTGCCAACTTTACGCCTGCCGACTCGATTCCTTCCGAGAGCACATGGGCCGAATTGCGCGAGGCCCAATCCATGACGCTTTCCCTACCAAAGACAGGAATGGCCTCGGCTATTGATATCGGCGATGCCCTGGATATTCACCCCAAAGACAAACAGACTGTCGGGAAGAGACTTGCGCTCTCTGCATTGCATGTCGCCTACAATCAAAACGTTGAAAATCTCGGTCCTGTATTTAATTCAATGAAAGTGTCAGGGAATAAGATAGAACTTACTTTCGACCATGTTGCAAAAGGGCTGAATGCCAAAGACAAATACGGTTATGTAAAAGGATTTACAGTGGCCGGCGCCAATCACAAATTTGTTTGGGCTAAAGCAACCATTACCGGAACAAACACTGTTGAGGTGAGTTCTCCTGATGTTGCCGAACCTGTCGCTGTTCGCTACGGTTGGGCCAACAATCCGGATGATGCCAATTTGTACAACAGCGAAGGGTTACCCGCTGATCCTTTCAGGACCGATAAATGGAAGGGGATCACGGAATAAAAACGAGGGGGAGAAGGGACGAAAGGGTGATAGTGATTTACGAGTAAGATATTATGGAAAATCCGTTTTCAATCCTGATTAGAAACAGGCTCAACTCCAAAAGATTTGGCAACTTTAATTTCCAATAAATTTTCCAATTCCAATATTTCATAATTTTCAGACAAGAATTTACGGATACTTTCCCCGCTTTTTGTTGATAAGTATCTGTTAGACGTAATTACCCCAAGTATTCCATCTTCTTTCAGGCTTTCAGTCATAGCAATCAGGAAAGGATAATATTAAATCAACTCTTCCCTTTAAATTAAACTTGCGGGCAAGTATCTGCGCTTGCACCGTTCCAAGTAATTGAGTTCGGACATAAGGTGGATTGGCAATGACTATATCAAAGCATCCATTTAAAGATGGTTTAGTTTCCTGAAAAAAATCTAAGCTTCTTTGGTATTAAGGTTTTTTTTAATTGTCCATTTGAAATATTCAAGGAGAGTATTATTATTCAGAATTTGTTTATAAGTCACCTTACATTTGTGAAGAGAAATGACAAAGATAATTTTGAAAAGTGACTAAAGTCCTTGTAGCTTCGATTCGTTTTTGTTACTTTTCTTCAATCAAAATGTATGTATGTATATACAATTAAGTGTCTGATGATTAGTTTTTTATAACTTTAGTCACTATAGTCACTTTAGGTCACGCTAGTCACTCCATTAAAAACAAAACTATAAATATTATCAAAAATGGCAATCGACAAATTTGTAACGCGTCACATTGGACCCAGGGGAAAGGATATTCAGGAAATGCTGTCAGTCATTGGTGTAGCTTCACTGGATGAGCTGATAGACCAGACAGTTCCGTCCAATATCCGGCTGGATAAACCGCTTAATTTGCCGAATGGCCTGACAGAACGCGAATACTACCGCCGGATCCTTCACCTGGCTTCCAAAAACAAAGTCTTTAATACTTACATCGGCATGGGATGGTACGACACCATCACTCCTGCAGTGATTTTGCGTAACATTCTTGAAAATCCGGCCTGGTATACCTCCTACACTCCTTACCAGGCTGAGATTTCCCAGGGAAGGTTGGAGGCGCTCCTTAATTTCCAGACAATGGTTTGTGAAATGACTGCCATGCCACTGGCCAATGCGTCACTGCTTGACGAAGCCACCGCAGCCGCTGAAGCGTTGCACATGATGTTTGCACTTCGTTCAAGAGCGCAGGAGAAGGCCGGCGCCAATGTTTGTTTTGTGGATGAAAAAGTTTGGCCACAGACATTGGATGTTCTCTATACCAGGGCTGAACCACTTGGCATCGTGCTGGAAGTAGGTGATTTCAGGACGGTCAACGCCGGCGAAAAATGGTTTGGCGCCATCGTTCAGTATCCAAATTCGGACGGTGTTATTGAATCGTATGCCGGTTTTACAGAAAAAGTTCAGGCCATCGGGGCAAAAATTGCCGTGGCAGCAGATCTGTTGTCGCTTGCATTGCTGACTCCTCCAGGGGAGTGGGGTGCAGACATTGTTTTCGGATCTACCCAACGTTATGGCGTTCCGATGGGATATGGCGGTCCTTCTGCCGCTTTCTTCTCCACCAGGGAGGAGTACAAGCGCGACCTTCCCGGTAGGATCATCGGTGTAACAAAAGATTCCAGCGGAAAACCTGCCCTGCGACTCGCACTGCAGACCCGTGAGCAGCACATCAAAAGGGAGAAGGCTACCTCAAATATTTGCACTTCGCAGGGATTACTGGCTACAATGGCTGGAATGTATGCCATTTACCATGGCCCGGAAGGAATCCGCAATATTGCGGAACGCGTGAACAGCATTGCTACGCTAATCGCCAATGAATTAACCAAACTTGGTTACAACTGCGCTACCGCAGGTTTTTTTGATACCTTGAAAATTGCCCTTCCAAGGCATGTAAAAAAGGAAGATATCGAATGGTTATCGGTTGCCCTGGAGATGAATTTCAGGTATTTTGAGGAGGGGGAAGTGGGCATCAGCATCGATGAAACGACCAATCTCGAAGATATCAACTGGATTCTGGAGGTCTTTGCCAAGGCAGCCAACAAGCAGGTTCCTGTCATTCTTACTATACCAGATTCAAATAATATCGAAGATACATTCACCAGAAAATCAAACTTCCTCAAACAGGAGGTCTTTAGCAAATACAGGTCAGAAACTGAGATGGCCCGTTACATCAAGAGGCTGGAGAAAAAAGATATCTCCCTGGTACATTCAATGATCTCACTCGGATCGTGTACCATGAAACTCAATGCAGCAACTGAAATGCTTCCGCTGAGCTGGATTGAATTCAACGGAATTCACCCCTATGTGCCAAAGAACCAGGCCATGGGTTACCACGAGATGATGGAGGAGATGCGCAGGGACCTGGCGGAGATCACCGGTTTTGCCGATATCTCTTTTCAGCCCAACTCCGGTGCTGCCGGCGAGTACGCAGGTTTGCTGGTGATCCGCGATTACCACAAGAGCATGGGAGAAAGTCACCGCAATGTAGTGCTCATCCCTTCGTCCGCTCATGGGACCAATCCTGCCAGTGCGGTGATGGCCGGAAACAAAGTAGTTGTGGTTGGTTGCGACGACAACGGTAATATCAATGTGGACGATTTGAAAGCCAAAGCGGCAGAATACAAAGAAACCCTGGCCGCATTCATGGTAACTTATCCTTCCACTCATGGCGTTTTTGAATCTTCCATAGTGGAAATGTGCGATATCATCCACAATAATGGCGGACAGGTTTACATGGATGGCGCCAACATGAATGCGCAGGTCGGGTTGACCAACCCATTCAGGATCGGCGCCGATGTGTGCCACCTCAATCTTCACAAGACTTTTGCCATTCCTCATGGAGGTGGCGGTCCCGGAGTAGGGCCTATCGGTGTGGCCAGGCATCTGGTGGAGTTTTTGCCTTCACATCCGGTCATGAATAACGGACATATTGGTATGCATGCGGTTTCTGCTGCTCCATGGGGCAGCGCTTCCGTATTACCGATCACATACGGTTACATCAAAATGCTTGGAGCAGACGGATTAACAGAAGCGACCAGGATTGCTATTCTGAATGCCAATTACATTGCTGCCCGGCTGAAAGACAATTATGGAATTCTCTATACCGGGGCCAATAAACGGGTGGCACATGAGATGATTTTGGAGTGTCGTCACCTGAAAGGCTGGGCTGACGAAACAGATATTGCGAAACGATTGATGGACTATGGCTTTCATGCTCCTACACTCTCTTTCCCTGTGCATGGAACATTGATGGTAGAACCTACTGAGAGTGAATCCAAAGAGGAACTCGACCGTTTCGTGGATGCACTGAATAGCATTTTTGTGGAGATCAAAGAAATCGAATCTGGGATTGCTGATCGTGAAGACAATGTACTCAAAAATGCGCCTCATACGCCTGAGGCATTAACGGCAAACGATTGGAATCATGCTTATTCCCGCGAAAAGGCTGCCTATCCGCTAAACTGGTTACGCGACAACAAATTTTGGGTACCGGTGGGCCGGGTCGATAACGCTTATGGCGACCGGAATCTTTTCTGCACCTGCGAGCCCCTGGAGGGTTACAGCAATTGAGGCGACTGGGACGACTTGGATGACTGGGACGACGGTGAAGGACGGAAGAAGACTTTGGGACTTATAGACTGGGGGACTTAGAGAATGTGGATTTCCGGAGTTAGGTAATCCCGTTTGGGATGATAGCTGAAACGGAGAAACAGGGAGACGGTGAATAGGGCCAAGAGCGAAGTCGAAGGGAAAAATGGCTGATTGTCCTGATCGTCCACTTGGTCTAAAGTGAAATGAAAAGACCAGGAGACTTCATTTAGGTAATCCCGTCAGGGATGATCGGTATTGTAGCCCCAGGTGGAGTCCCGCAGGTGCGGGAGAACCCGGGGTTCGGAAATGGATTCAAACAACCGTCCGCGGTAGAATGTGTAAAAAGGCACTTTCCCCGATTCGGACGGAAGAATGGAGACATTTGAAATTGTGAAATAGCTAACAGCTAATAGTAGCCAATAGCTAACCGCCAGGGTTTTAAGACCAAAATTGAATATCTAAAATAATCATAGTAATGGTTCTCTTCCCCAACGCCAAGATCAACATCGGACTCAATATCCTGCGGAAACGGGATGATGGTTACCACGATATTGAGACCCTCTTTTATCCGATTGGTATGAAAGATGCCCTCGAATATGTTGGGAACGGAGGCAATGAGGTCAATTTTGCCGGCAGTGGACTGAATCTGAACATCGATCCTGAGAATAATATTGTGGTTAAGGCGTACAGGCTGCTGCAAGAAGTATGTACGCTGCCTGGATTGGATATCCATCTCCACAAAGTAATTCCTTACGGGGCCGGATTGGGTGGAGGATCATCAGATGCTGCCTTTTTCCTGAGGTCGCTGAATGACCATTTTGAACTAAATATTCCGCTGGGGAAAATAAAATCCTTGGTGGAAAGGCTTGGGGCAGACTGTTCGTTCTTTCTGGAAAACAGGGCGGCTTATGCGACCGGAACAGGGGCAATTCTTGAAATGATGGACTTTTCCTTAAAAGGGCGCTATTTGATTTTGATTAAACCTCCTTTCGGGGTGGACACCAAAACTGCTTACGCGGAAGTGGTTCCTACCGAATATCTGTTTAATTTCAAAGAGATTATTGGCGAACCTATATCTAACTGGAAAGGCAGGATCAAAAATGATTTTGAGACAACGCTCTTTGTGAAATTTCCCGAATTGGCTTATATCAAAGGCCGACTTTCTGATATGGGTGCTGTTTATGCTTCCATGTCGGGCAGCGGTTCATCCGTTTATGGAATTTTTGATAAGAAACCGGTTTTTAACTCAGACGATTTTCCGCCCGGTTCATTTATCTGGCAGGAGGAGCTGTCATAAAACAGAAAAGGATGCCAGACGGCATCCTTTTCTGTTTTATGACAAGAATGATCAACTGATCAATAGAATTTTGCACGTTTGTCGACAACACCGGCATTCTCTCGTAATGCATCAAATGCCTGAACGGAAATCCTGTATCCCAGGGCCATTTTAGCCTGATATTTCTCAGCTGCCAGATCTGAACCCATTGCTTTGTTCACAGCAGTTGCCTTCACAACATAAACACCATTGGAGCCCGAGACTGGTTTGGAAACCCCGCCTGGTTCAAGAGCAGATGAAACACCGGCAATCGACGGCTCGGCGCCAAGTCCGGGGATAGAATAGGTTTCAAAATTGATATCTTGTGCTTGTTCAACTTTAGAGCCGACAGAAGAAGCAAGTGAGGTGAGGTCTGTTTTACCGGACATTTTCGCTTTCAGATGTTCTGCTTTTTTATCTTTTCTGATAGTCATTTCAATGGTTGGCTTGTTGACACTCAGGCTGGAATATCCTTTCTCCTGAATGCCACTTAGATGAGCAACCACAAACTGGGACCCCAATTCAAATATTGGCGTTCCTTCAGTACTGAGAACAGGCTTTTCTAATTCCGCTTTGAATGTGGCGCGAACCAATAATCTTGAATTTTCAAGTCCGGCCACCTCTTTGTCTGCTTCATAAAGGGATGCCAGGCGTTTGTTTAGGCCCTGTGCTGTTACTGCTGCACGGAATGCTTTCAGGTCGCGGTTTTCAGAAGCAAATTTCGAAGCCTGGGAGTAGGTTTGCTGATAGGTCTGACTGCTTGGCTCAATGTTGCGTACAATGGTTGCCAACTGGACGTTCATTGTAGTATTCCCGCGTTTTAAGACCTGAATTAAATGGATGCCAAATTGGGAAGAGACAACCTGATAGTCATTTACTTTGCCGAAGAATGCAGCATCGTCGAATGGTTTGACCATCATCCCTCTTTTAAACCAGCCAAGCTCGCCACCTTTCACAGCAGAACCTTCATCACCAGAATATTTGCGTGCGAGTGCGGCGAAATCGCCACCAAGCGTGAGTACACGCTTCAAACTGTCTGCAGTGCTTTTGGCCTTTGCAGTTTCTGCCTGTGAGGTTACACGAATGAGAATATGACGGGCATTTACAGAATCCGGCAGTTCTTCGAACTTTTGGATCTTGCACAATTTCCAGCTTTGTCCCTCTTTGTATGGGCCATAGATATCACCGGCTTTACCTGCGAAAGCAAATTCGGAGATATTGGCAGGAAGATCCGATTTTTTATAAAAGGCTGGGTCAAACTGTTTGTCGGAATTGATGTTTACATAAGCAGCAGGATCTTCAACGGTAGCAAATTCGGGTTTTATGTCATTGATCCACTTGATCACTTTATCCTCATCACCTTTCGAGGCAACTACCGGAAAAAGAATGTATTCAATTTCGCGGCTGGCTTCCTGTTTGTATTTTTCTTTGTGGGCTTCGTAATAGGCTTCCAGTTCGGCCGTTGATACACGGACAGAACTGTCAGATACAGAACTGTATAGTTTTCCGACATATTCGATGTTTACCTTTTTGTTTTTGCCTTCCAGGTTTAACTTGGCCTCATCGTTGGTTGTATAGATACCTTTTGACAGCAAATTGTTGTATTTGGCAAAACTACGCTCCTCCTGAATCTGGTTTTCGACAAAAAGCCAGTAGTTGTGCTCCGGACCATTGGTGTTCGACTGCTGGTATTTCAGAAATTGAATAAGGGCCGCACGATTAATGGTGCCCGTTTTTTGATCTCGGAAAAGACTTTGAATGATCGCATGAGGATTTTCGCCCTGAACGAGTTCGAAAAGTTCATTGGATGTAACTGCGATGCCGAGATTTTCATAGATATCTTTCATGGTAATGTTCCTGACCATCGACATCCAGGTTTGTTCCCTGATCTGTTCAGTCGTTTTTTGATCCAAAGATGTGGATCCAGAATTCATTTTGTAAATATCTGAGAGGTCATCAACTTTCTTTTGAAACTCTTTGTAATCGACACTTTTGCCGGCAATTTTTGCAATCTCCTGCTGGTTGCCACGCATGATCGAACTGCCTGATTGTACAGCGTCTCCAAGAACAAATGCTGCCAGCGCCAATCCAATAAAGATGGTGATTCCTATCCCTGCACGGTTTCTGATTTTCTCTAATGTTGCCATCCGTTTTCTGGTTATTTATTTACTTAACTGATAAATCTTTTATCCTGTTTTTTGAGCGTACGAATATAGCAATTTTAGGATTTTAAAACTGAACAAAACGCTCAATTTTACAAATTACTGATTTTTTTCATCTCGACCAGTTCAATTCTGGTTTTGGTACTCCTCAAAATCTTGAATTCGTAACTCTCAATGATCAAGACTGAGTTTATTTTTGGAAAGGTTGAATGGTGGAACAATATGTACCCTGCCAGCGTTTCATATTGCTCATCTTCTTCAATTCTTAATCCGTAATTTTCGTTTAGGTAGGAGATGGGTGTTCGCCCGGAAAAGACGAAATGATTATCGTTAAGCTTCTTTTCCACCAAATCTGGCGTATCATGCTCATCTTCGATCTCTCCGAATATCTCCTCAAGAATATCTTCTGTTGTCACCATTCCTGCCGTTCCACCAAATTCATCCACCACAATGGCGGTACTTCTGTGGTCGCGCAGCAAAATGCTGAGGAGTTTGTTGGCTTCCATGGTTTCCGGCACAAACGATATTTTGCGCAGACAACCCTGAATGTTGGCCGGGTTGTGAAACAGGTCGGACGAGTGCACATAGCCGATGATATTGTCGGATGAACCTTCAAAGATCATAATTTTGGAAAAGCCGGTTTCAACGAATTTTTGCCTGAGTATCCCCATCTCTTCGTTTAACTCGAGCATCACCATTTCTGTACGAGGAATCATGCACTCCCGGATCTTCAATTTTGAGAAATCAAGTGCGTTTTGAAAGAGTTTGATCTCGTTGTCAATGTTGTGGCTGTGAGCCAAATTGATACCATCCATTCTTCCGAAGAGGTTGTTCAGATCAATTCGTCCAAATACGCGGCCCTCATTTTTTTGCACGATTTTTACTTTGAAGATGAACTTCAGTACCAATTTAGAGAGACTTGTGGCAAATTTTGTAATCGGATAAAACAGGAGATAGAAAAGGGCTACCGGAAGTGAAAGAAAATTCAATGCCATATTCGGATTGATCCTGAATATCGCTTTGGGAAGGAAATCGGCAACAATCAGAATCAGAATCGTAGAAATGGTAGTTTGAATGACCAGGTTAACGGTTTCGTTGACAACCATACCTGAAATAAATGGCTGCATCAGGTTGGCAAAAGCCAAACTGTAAACAACCAATGCAATATTGTTGCCAACCAGCAGTGTTGCAATGTATTGACCTGGGTTTCGATAGAATATGCCGATAATTTTCCCGCTCAGCCGGTGCTTCCCCTTATCGAGTTCAAGACGGAGTTTGTCTGATGAGAAAAAAGCAATCTCCATCCCCGCGAAGAATGCGGAGGCTAACAGTGTGATCAGGATGATGGTTAGCTCGTTCATGGCTTTGGTTCAGTTTTATTCTCCACCCTCCACATAAAGATGCCCTTTGGTCTTGATAAATGACCATTTCGACATTTGCGTATCCGATTTAAAGCCCCCGGTACCGGTGATGTACTGATCCCCTTTTTTGATACTTACAAATTGATCGGAATAGATCAGATCCTCTGCCTGATTGTATTTTAACTCTTCAGATCTTAGTGTATCCCCTTCACTGTTTACAAGAACCACATTCCCATTTGCCTCCCATCTTTTATCGTTTACAAAATATTTTCCATGATTGCCCGACATTTGGGAGATGATCTTTCTGTTAAGATCGTATCGCTGCATGATAAAGCCATCCGGGAAGTCATTGTAGCGGTTTTTGGGATCGTCTTCGTAAACCAGTAATTTGGGGGCCTGCAAATGGTACTTTACCACCCCCGAATCAGTATAGAAAGTCTCAAAATTAATGGCTTCCATATCCTGCATTTTGGCTTCGTTTAATAGAACAGCCGGAATATCGGTTGATACTTTCATTTGACAGGCGGAAATAATGAGGGCCACAAATAAAGCAACGATTATGCAGCCATAGGATAGACTGCCTTTTTCCCGCTTATCATTCACGTTTTTATTTTCCATTTTTTAAATAAGGCATAGAACTTTGAATTCAAACGTTCTTATATTCCTGACCGTATTTTCCTCGGTTATTTTGCTGTGAATGTCAATGGCTACGCACAATACCAATAATAATACAGAAGGCAAACTGATGACTTGTTCCGATCAGAATTTCAAAGATGGATCGGCCGTGATCTAGTCAAATTTTGTTTTGAAGAACCATCGGTCATGTAACATGAAATGTACCGTTATTTTACCGTAAGTCTCCTTTATTAAATTGTTTTGTATTGTGCCCAATTTCCCGAATTCGCCTGAAATATTCAGCGTGGACCTCGACCGTCCCATCGGCAAACCAACTCCAAAAGTAGCAGCAACTCCTTTGATCTGAGACCCGTTGAGGCTCAAATAGGAGTTTTCAATAAAGCCGCCCAAGCGATACTGTACTCTTTCCCAGTAGCTACGAATGGAGTATAGGTTAGGGGTGTATTCGAAACCGGCTGAATATTTACTACTATTGGCTAGATAGGTAGCTGGCTGGCCCAAAAAATCACATCCTTTCCACTGTTGATACAATGCATCCGCTCCAAAGGTGATTTTTGATTTAATGGTGTAGGAGAAACCTGCCCCATAGGACACTGGAAGCTGCAATCCCTTGTTACTCGACTCAACGTGTTGTATCGTATCCACAATTTCTGCAATGGTGGAAGATCCACGGAAGAGCGCACGCTCCTCCTGAATAATGTAGTTTGAGCTAATGTTAATTTTTGGATCAAAAGTGGCTCCAAAGGTAAAACTGTTGTTATTTTTTGTTATGATCTGGTATTGCAGACCACTTGATATTCCAAATCCATGGGCACTCAGGCTATTGTCTTTCAAGTAGTCATATGCAAAGGCATCGTTCGGGGAATAGATGTAGGTGTTATCTGTGATTTTCCCAAACAAAAACCAGGTATTCACGCCCAAAGAGAGATTCTTTCCCAATTTTATGGCGTTTCCAAAATAAAATTTTGTCAAGGTGCCTGAGCCTGAAAAGGTGGAATTTACCATCAGATCGGCTGCCCCTTCAGACGAAATAATACTGTATCCTTTTGATGCATAGGGTGTTATTCCAAATGATCCGGCCCACCATTTGGTGAATGGCATGGCAAAAGTGAGGTGGTTAAAATTAACATTGTTCCTTGTATTGTTGGTGGTGGCAGATTGGGAGTAGGTAAATCTGGATTCTATTCCAAACTGCATAAGGAAAGTCAGCGAATCAATCGAAGTGTATGAGGCAGGATTGGTCGTGTTGATCTGGAAACTGTTTCGTGTTCCAATGCCGATCCCACCCATTCCGTCACCTCTACCAAAACTACTGCCGCTCATGGTTCCGAATCCAAACCGGGAGTAAGGAGAACTTGTGCTGCTGCTGTTTTGTCCGAACATTACTGCCGGAACTAACAAAATGACGATGATTGCGAAAAAATTCAATTTATTGATTTTCAACATTATATTCTAGAATTCGGTTTAAACCTATGAGTGTAATTTCAAACTTTACAAATATGGCATTTTTTAATCTTCTTTCAAAGAAAAGCGCATCCCCGCCAGTCAGTAGTGGTTGTAAGCCAGGCCTTTTTTTTCTGAACAAATCTATTGAACCATCCATTTCGAAAACCATGCCATTAATGACCCCTGAACGGATAGCCTCTTCGGATGTCTGCCCTATTTCCAAATATTCACCTTTTTCTGCGATCAGCGGTAAATTCCTTGTAAATTCATGCAAAGCACGAAACCGGCTCTGTAGTCCGGGCGATATATTGCCACCCAAAAAAGTGCCATTGCTTTCGATCAGGTCCAATGTGACGGCAGTTCCAGCATCAATTACCAGCAAATCTTTCCCCGGGAACAATTCCCGGGCGCCTATTGCGGCAGCCAACCGATCCAATCCAAGGGTTTGTGGCGACTTGTACTGATTATTTATTGGGACCGGTGTCAGATAATTAAGCTCCAGAAAATAGCTAAATCCGGATTTTAAGTAACTGATGACTTCCGGATCGGTAGTGGAAACCGAGGAGAGGATGGCCCTCCTAAGATCAGGATAGTTTTTTTTAATCTCCTCCAGCCGGCCGATCTTTAGTTCGTCGACTGTCCATGAATCAATCAACTCCTTTTTCAAAAAGATGGCCAATTTTGTCCTGCTGTTTCCAATATCGACGACTAAATTCAAAATCAATTGTTTTTAATATTCATGCTGATATCCAACGCTGTTACAGAATGGGTCAACGCCCCGATAGAGATGTAATCCACTCCGGTTGCGGCGACCTCCCTGACTCTTTCCAGGCTCATGTTACCTGATGCTTCCACTTTTGAACGGTGATTGATGGTCTCCGCGCAGGTTCGCATCATTTCGTTCGACATGTTGTCGAGCATGATGATATCGGCCTTCATCTCCAGAGCCTGTTGCACCTCTGCCAATGTGTTTGTTTCTACCTCTATTTTCATTCCTGCCGGGATCACCTTCCTGATCTGTTCAACGGCGTTTTTTATTCCTCCGGCAACTTTGATGTGGTTGTCCTTGATCAATACCATGTCGTAGAGTCCAATTCTGTGGTTCTCCCCACCGCCGGCCTTAACGGCATATTTATCCAGCAAACGCAATCCAGGGACGGTTTTTCTTGTATCCAATATTTTTATCCCAAAGCCGGCTACCTGTTCCACAAAAAGGTGGGTCATCGTGGCAATTCCGCTCATTCTTTGCAGGAAATTGAGGGCAAGACGTTCGCCGGTGAGCAAGGCCCGAAATGAACCGGTCATTTCAACGAGAAGGGTTCCCTTTACAACGGCATCACCGTCCCTGACGAAAGGTTTCCAAATGATTTGAGGAGACAAATATTTGAAAACTGCCTCTGCTACCTCCATCCCAGCAATGATTCCATTGGCTTTGGCCACCATGGTGGCTGATCGTTCCATCGACTCAGGGATCAAGGAATTGGTGGTGATGTCTCCTGTCCCGATATCTTCGTTGAGTGCTTGCTCAATTATTGATTCAAGGTGCTGATATTTTGATCTGTACATGATCATATATTGTTTCTGACCTTTTCAGTACTTATTTTCTTCCCCTTCTCCTGGATGATATGATGTACCAGGTTATCCGATTCTTCCGGAAAGTCTGACCTTACGTGACCACCACGGCTCTCCTCCCTTTCCATGGCTGAGATGCAGATTAGTCTGCAGACAGTGGCGAGTTCATAAATTTTCTTCCCGTTGTAATCGGTTTGGTTGTCAGGGTAGTGCTCAATAATTTCGTTGACCCTTTTAAGGGCCTCAGCCATCCCATTGCGGTTACGCACTATTCCTACCTTGTTACTCATTAATTGTGACAGCTCATTTTTAATGATCAGATAGGTTAAATCTGTCTCCTGACGGAGTTCCACCGGTTGGATTGGAAGTTGGTTCCCGGTAGGTTTTGGCAAATCTTTGGCCTTTTCTACTATTCTTTTGCCATAGACAAGGCATTCAAGCAACGAATTGCTGGCCAGTCTGTTGGCACCCATCACCCCGGTGGATGCTACCTCGCCACAGGCAAAGAGACCACTGATATTGGTCTGTCCCCATACATCGGTCCTTACCCCGCCGACAGTGTAGTGAGCTGCCGGGGAAATGGGTATCAGATCGCTTGTGAGGTCGATGCCAACGCTTTTCAATTTGGCATCGATGGAGTGAAAACGCTCCCTGAGGAAAGAAGCTTTCAGGTGCTTAAGGCATAAGAACACAGTTGAACCAGTCTCCTGCATTCGCTTAAAAATAGCCGAGGCAACTACGTCCCTTGGGGCCAATTCAGCCATTGGATGAAGCTTTAGCATAAACCGCTCTCCCAGACAATCAATCAAATGGGCCCCTTCTCCGCGAACTGCCTCACTGATGAGATAGGCATCCTCCCCATCCATGGATAGCGCGGTAGGATGGAATTGAATGAACTCCATGTCAGCCAGTCGTGCGCCAGCCTGCCAGGCAAGGGCAAATCCATCACCGGTAGCGGTATGCGGATTGGTAGAGCGCGCATAGATCCTGGATAAGCCCCCTGTTGCCAAAATGGTGGCTTTACTGTTGAAAATGGCATTCTCCCCGGTCATATAATCCATGGCCTGAATGCCCAAGCAGATTCCGTTTTCTGCAAATATTTTTACAGCGGTAGTATATTCAAAAGGGGTAATCTGTTTGATCGAACGGATTTTCTGAAGCATAAAGCCCGTCATTATTTTACCGGTTGCATCCCCATCTGCATGGAGAATACGACGATGGGAATGTCCTCCCTCCAGTCCAAGCAGCAACTCCCCGTTGGGCTCCTTGTCAAATTCCAAACCCATGGCAATCATGTTGCGAACCTGGGCTAGGCCCTCTTCGACAAGAATAGTAACTGCATCTTGATCACACAAACCACGTCCTGCCGTAAGTGTGTCGTTAAAATGGTTAATGGGATCGTCGTCCATGCCAATGGCTGCTGCAATGCCACCCTGAGCGTGGTAAGAATTGCTCACATCCAGCTCGGATTTGGAGATTAGGGCAACCTTTCCATGTGCAGAAGCGTGAAAAGCTGCCATAAGACCTGCCAATCCGCTGCCTATCACTACAAAATCAAAATCAAATTGCTTCATGAATAATGATGATTACCCTGACTAAATTGAGCGACAAAAGTAATATATCTGCGCAAAGATCGGGGAAAGTAGCATATTTTTGTATAAATTCAGTTTCAAAGATAGACAGTATTAAATAGATTAAGGATAGTTTAGATTTTGTTAACTAAAATTGTTTGGATTACGGCAAGTGCCGGTTTATATTTCCGTAGACAAATTATCATGAAAAAATAGTGAACTAAAGTGACTAAAAAAAGCCGCTGCATCCTATGCACCGGCTTTTTATATACTAGTAACGGCTTTTTTGTTAAGCTGGCATATCAGGTAAAGACCATGGTGCCCGGTAGGTATGCCTGATCAATTCCGCAGCGAAATCGGCAGCAGGAACAGGATCTGTATACGTTTTGTTGAATGTTGGGTGTCCGTCGTGGATACTGAATTTATCTTCAACCACAATCTTGATTTTATCATCGGCGGTGATATTGGTAAATTTCATGTTAGGACCATCCCATTCCAACTCTTTGTTGAGTGTCTGAAGTCGGACTGCCAATACGCCCATAACAACCATCTCGTTGAATGGACCGGCCATACTGAAATCGGAAGCAGTTTTAACCCTTGCGGCCGGTGATTCCTTTGTTGCGCGAACCCAATCCATTTCGTGGGAAAGTGGTTCAACACGGCGCCTGAATTTGGGTGCATTCCCGGGTTTGTCGACCTTGCCATCCGGCCGCAAAATCCATGGACGAACGCCATAACATCCGCATACCAAAATGCCTTTGGTGCCATGAAAGAAAACACAACCACCTGCATCATTTGGCTCTTTTCCTGTCGGCCAGTGCTCTGGAAGCATTGGTTTGATACCTCCGTCAAACCAATAGACTTCGACCTGCGGCAGTTTGAGTTTCGCATGTTTTGGGGTTGTTCTTGCAGGGAAGGTGAGTTTTACGCTCTGTGCTGTTGGGGCACAATCCTGTAATAACAAGGTTGAATTTCCCTGGGCTTTTATTGGATAACCAAGTTGAAGGCCCATAAATACGGGATGCAGGATATGACATGCCATATCTCCCAGGGCGCCTGTACCATAAGCCCACCAGCCACGCCAGTTCCACGGGTGGTATATTTCGTTGTAAGGACGCATTTTGGCTGGTCCGGTAAACAGGTCCCAATCCAATGTTTCGGGGACCCACTGTCCCTGTTTGGGAGTATTCAAACCTTGAGGCCAGATTGGTCGGTCAGTAAAGGCCTCAACCTTGGTCACTTCCCCGATTTCACCATTTGCAAGCCACTCGCAGGTTAGGTTAACACCTTCACCCGATGAACCCTGATTCCCCATTTGTGTGGCAACCTGATATTTGTCAGCAAGTTTGGTCAATAACCGTGATTCATATACAGTGTGGGTAAGCGGTTTTTGTACATAAACGCTTTTCCCCATTGTAATGGCATGAGAAGCAATAATTGCATGGGTATGGTCGGCTGTTGCAACCAAAACGCCATCGATTGATTTACCGAGTTGGTCGTACATGACTCTCCAGTCCTTGTACTTTTTTGCGTTGGGGAATTCCTTGAAACAATTGTTCGCATATGCCCAGTCAACATCACATAAACCAACAATGTTTTCAGACTTCAAGTTTTTTAAATTTCCGTGTCCCATGCCTCCAATACCTACAGCGGCAATATTCAATTTGTCACTTGGCGCCTGGTGTCCCAGACCTGCAATTGTGCTGGAGGGGAGGACAGTAATAGCTGCTGCAGCAGCTGCCCCGGTTCCTAAAAAGCCCCTTCTCGAAACTTTGTTTGTCTCCTTCATCAGAATAAAATTATTGAGTTAAATAAATTTGTAACGTAGCCGTAAATATAAATAATAATAGCTTTATCCCATGCCGGGAATCGAAAATATAAAAGAAGGCCATCCCTTGGTGGAATGGCCTCAAATTTAATGAAACAAAAAACGACTACTAAAACTCGCCCATTCCTCTACCCTCGTTGCCGGAGGAATCAGGCCCTTCTTTACCTGGTTTTGAACTGAAATTATTTATTGTGTAACTCAAGGTGAGTTGCACAATCTGTGATTCACGTTTAAATTTGAATTGATTTTCGAAATTCGGACCATAAGATGAGCCGCTGAATTTCATTGTACCAAAAATATCCTGTACCTGCAGCGTTGCGGTCAGACGATTCTTCAGCAAATCCTGTTTAACAGAAGCATTGGCAAAATACATGCCAGCCCTTCTTCCCTGGGCCGATACGGTTGGTCCGCGGTAAACACCCATCAACTGCATTCTGGTTGTATTGGTCAGCTTTGCATCGAAATTCAGTTTCCCGTCAAAATTTGTACTTTGTTGGTCTACATTCTGACCATTTATTTCACCTTTCAACCAGTAATTGTAGAGTGTCCCACTGGCCACCAAACGCACACCAGGTTTAATTTCATAGTTGATCATCAACTCACTTCCGAGTGAATAGTCGTTGTTCATGTTTGCCATGGTATAATACATGATCTTTTCAGTTCCAAGCGTCTGGATCCGTGTCATCAGGTCCTGGGTTTGACGGAAATAGCCTTCCAGCGATACGAATGAACCCTTGATGTGCTTTAGCAAAGTGAGCTCGTAGGAACCTGTATACTCAGGGGTCAAATCCGGATTTCCGATCCGGATATTGTAAGGATCCATGAATGTCGGGAAAGGTTCCAGCATAAACCCTTCCGGTCTGTTTAATCTTCTGGAGTAACTGCCTTGCAACTCAAACTCTTTGGCGAATTTCTGCGACAAATGGATGGTGGGAAAGAAGTCGAAACGATTTAATGAATATGCTTTGTTGTCCCTTTGGCTGTTGAGTTCCCTCTTCGTATATTCCGTCCTCAATCCAAGCTGATAGGAGAAACTATTGCCGGCATGTGAAAAGGTTCCGTAAAGCGCATGAATGTCTTGCGAAAAGTCGACAAGGCTACTGTATTTTGGATTGTTTATCCAATTGGCGGAAGGGTAATCATACTCTTCAAAAATAAAATTTTCTTTACTTTTCTGCATCCGTCCCTGGTAGCCGGCTTCAAGTTTGTCTTTTTCGTTGATGGGTAAAACATAATCCAACTTTGTCCTGTATTCATGTTCGACAGGACTTTCGTTCGACCTGTATTTATACGGATTCTGGTCAATAGGATTGGAGTTGGCATCCGTATTGTAATTGATTTGATTGCTTATGTCATCTCCGTCTTCCCCCGAGAAATAGAACAATCCCTGAAGATCCCCGCCTTTTTTGGTGAATTTGTGTATAAAATTCACATTGCCGCTCCAATATTTGCCTCCCCTTGATGAGTTGTTATCCTGAAAGAGATAGGTGGATGGCATAGCCAGGTTGAAAGTGGTAACTTGATGGCCCAGGTTGGCGTCTCCATGACTCATGGATCCCACGGTGCCAACAATTCCAATAGTGGTCGACGGACTTAGAATATAGTCGATGCCGCCTTTGATGTTATGCCCTTTGTGGTAATTTGTCCCGTCAGCCAGAGTATGTCTGGTCGTAATTGTATCCCCGTTGGTGATCTTTTGCTTCATGTCCCTGGTACCAAGATTGGTCATATCTGAGAAATCGGCTCCAAACATAAAATCCCATTTTTTGGAACGGAACGTAAAGTTTGCATCCCCGCGATATTTATCCCTCAACCCGGCAGTGAAGTTGATGAGGCCACTGAATGAATCTTTTTGATTTCGTTTCATCACCACATTGATGATACCTGAATCCCCGTCAGGATCATACTTGGCAGAAGGGTTGGTAATAATTTCTATCTTATCGATACCCGCAGCAGGCAATTGCCTCAAGGCATCGCTGCCCTTCACTACGCTGGGCCTGCCATCAATCAATACAGTAAAATTTGAACTTCCCCGCAAGGTGACGTTACCTTCAAAATCGGTTTGAACAGAAGGTGTATTCTCCAGTACATCGATGGCCGTTCCACCGGTAGAAACTATATTCTGGCTCACGTTGACCACTCTTCTGTCGATTTTGAATTCGACGCGTTGCTTCTCGGCCACAACTTCTACCTCATCTATTTTGTGATCAGTGGTTTGAAGCCTTATTGTTCCGACATCAGTGATTGTCTTTGTTGTTGTAATCTGAAGTGGGATAATCGTTTTTGCATAGCCGATGAAATTCACACTCAGGTAATATTTGCCCGGCAAAAGGTTTTTTATTTCAAATGAGCCATTATCAGCAGTCATAATGCCCCCGGCTACAGTCGAGTCGGCAGCTACAAAGATGGCCACATTGGCATATCCCATTGGTGCGGAAGATTCAGCTTCTATCACTTTCCCCTTTACAACCAAATTTTTTATCGCGGGGTTGGAAGGGACAACAGGGGTTTTTCCGGGATTGGGATCATAGGGGGATGGCGTTTGACCGTTCGCTGTAAAGAGGGTTAGGAAAACCAGTATAGGTAAAATAAATTTTCGCATGTATCAATTCTGTTGTTTACAGGTTTTGACGCAGCCGGAGTCCAAGAGTTTAAAGTGAAGTTGTTAATTAAAAGTTAAAAGTGACTAGAGTGAACTAAAGTGACTGGAGTGAACTAAAGTACTTATTGCTTCATTAAGGCTTCATTTCTTAAACTTTAGTCACTTTAGTTCACTCTAGTCACTCTACTCACTTCCTCCCCTGATTACCAGGGAGATGGGAAGGTGATCACTAACTCCCCCGTGATATACCGGTCCCAGATAGGTGCGGAAAGGTTTCTTGCCCAAATATCTTTTGTCCTCCTCCATTAAAAAAGCTTCGGTACAGATTGAGGCTTCCTGTTGATCAATATGTAATCCGCTTGAATTAAGAAGATTGTATGAACAGATGAACTGGTCAAATATTTCCCATAGGCCTCTGGTGCGGATGGTACCTATTCCTTCACTCATCCATTTTTTGGAAAGGTTAAAAAGGGTATTCCCCACGGCGGATTGAGCCTGATTGTTTGCTCTCAAAATTTTGGTAAAACAATCCTCATCCGGAGTCGCGTTAAAATCACCCATTAGCAATAGCTTACCTTGAGGGTTGATTACCAGCATGGAATCAACCATTTTGCGAACTATCCCTGCAGCAATATTACGTTTTCCAAGCGTCTCCATGTATCCGCCGCTTCTTGAGGGCCAGTGGTTCACGAAAAAATGGATCACTTCATCTTTGAACCGGGCCTTAAAATAAAGGATATCCCTGGAAGAGAATTTGGATGATCCAATTCCACGCACCGGAATAAATTGAAAATCAATTGGAACTACATACCCCTTCCTGTAAAGAAGGGCTACATCAATGCCTCTGGGATCAGGCGATTCCTTGTGCACGATGCCATAATTGGCCTCTGTGAGCGGGCTCTTTCTAAGCAAATATTCCAGAATCCAAAGATTTTCAACCTCAGCCAGGCCGATGATATCAGGAAACGCACCATTGGAAGCGGAAATGATGGCGCGGTACACCATCATTATTTTCTGGTTCAATCTGGAGAAAGTCCAATGACACTTTCCATCAGGTGTATATTCACCATCGTTGGTAGCAGGATCATCGAATGGGTCGAAAAGATTTTCTGTATTGTAAAAAACTATTTTATAGTCCTTTGTCGATTTGTTTTGCCCGAAAATTTCACCAGGGAAAGTAACAATAAGCAAAAACAACCATACCCGAAGCGTTGTGCCTGCATGCATGATCCGTTATTTTTTCTTTTCGATGCGCTCGAAGGCACCTAAGTCGGCGCCGGCATCGCTGTTTCTGTCAACTCCCTTCAAGTCAGTTGGGTAGATCTTCGCAATGGCCTCCTTCCCGACGTCTTTTGCCACAGACAAGGTGTCAAGTTCGAAAATTCCCCTCTGGGGATTGATAAACCTTGGATTGATATTTCGTTGCAGACTGACGAATCGGTCGGGATTTGGTAATTTGAACGTGTCTGAAATCTGAATCAGGCAGTGATCAAACAGGTAATTGGATTTCCCTTGCCTGTCCATCGAAATTTTAAGTTCATCGGGATTCATCCCACTGATGATACAATTCCCAAAAACGGCCTGCGTGAGTTCCCCTACATACTTGGTGCCATTGGTGCTATTGACCAGATAATTGGATAGGGTCAATGTTTCGGCATTCCGAAATGGTTTGAAATAGTCTGTGTTATAATTGGCAAAAGTGGTATGGTAAAATTGATAATCACCGCCCAGAAGGAGCGCCGTATTGTAATAACCAATATTGGCAATAACACAGTTGTATGCCAGGATTTTTGATTTCATCGCCCATATACCCGACCAGCTCATGTTTTCAATGCGGGTATTAGACAAAGTCACAGATGCATAGCCCTCTTTTTCGATGTTGCCTACCTGCAAACCGATGTTGGCATTTTTGATAATGGAGTGGTCAATGATATTGTTATGACTTCCAGAGAGCAAGGTTATCCCGTGCCATTGATCCGGCAAATTGGCATATCCGGTTTCAAGGCGGTCGCCCTTGAACACTACTGGATCTGCGGTTGTTCCTTTTACAACCAGGGATCCTTTGATGAAAAGTCCCGCGTTCTTGTGAAAGTAAATGTTACAACCCGGATCAATGGAAAGCTTCTGACACGAATCAACGTATGCATAACCATATATCAGATAGGGTTTTTCTTTTGTCCATGTTGTGGTTTTAATCATCTCTGATCGGATAAGTTTGAAGTCCTGCCCCCATGCAACCAATCTCACTTTTTGTTCCTTGCTGTTTAGCTTAAAGAGGATGGAGTCCTCTGCTACCATGATCTGATGGACGCCAAGCCTGTTCAAAGTTGCCTCCACAAAGATAAAAATACTGTCGCGGGCAGGGATTTCTACGTTTGATATTTCGTTGGTAGCCTCGCCATTAATATTTAACCTGAATCCGCTGTTTTCTCCTCCTGCCAAACGGATCGAGGAGACAATGATCCGATCGTTGGTTGAATTATAAACCCGCAAATTCTTGGTAGGCGAGCCGATGGAGGTAAATATCGTATCAAAAGCTACGGTGTCGGTCGAAAAAGACAACAATTTCCCGTTCGAATCACTTTCATGCTCTTTCTGACAACTGCATACAAGGAGGAATGCCAGAATAACAACCGATGTCACGAATAAGCTTTTCATACCGGGTAGGTATTTAAGGGAAGATATTACTACTAAGACGACATAACTGCTAAGTGGTTTATCAAATATAATGAAAAAAAATGAAATTTAACAATTTTTAACGAAATTTATTTTTGACGGATTCTAATCAGGAATAGTCCAAGAAAGGTAAACGCCCCGTTAATTATAATTAGTTCAAATCCAATTTGATATCCATTCAGCAATTGTTCGGAAAAATTGTTTAGTAGCCAGGAAAGCAATGGTGCGGCAATGACTACCATTGGGACAAGATGGTCTTTGATCCTTAATTTTGTTAGCATGCCGAAGGCAAAGAGCCCAAGAAGAGGGCCATAGGTGAGTCCGGCGACCTTAAATACAGCCATCACCACACTTTGGTTGTTAACTGCTTTAAAAATCATAATCACAAAAAACAGGAGCAATGAAAACCCAATGTGAGTGATTTTCAAAAGACGTTTTTTGTTTTGGTCTTCATGTTTTCCAAAATTAAGAAAATCTATGCAAAATGCTGTAGTCAGGGAAGTTAGGGCAGAATCTGCGCTGGCATAATTGGCAGCTGTAATGCCCAGTAGAAAGAATATGCCGATCATAAGGTTCATGTGATTGATGGCCAGCAAAGGGTATAGGTCATCACTCTTAATAGGTAGTTCGATTTGGTGGGACGCTGCATAGATGTATAGCAATGCTCCCAGCGTTAGGAACATCCATACCACAGCAACGAATATTGCGCTGAACGTCAGCATGTTTTTCTGAGCCTCCTTCAGGTTTTTACAAGTTAGGTTCTTCTGCATCATGTCCTGGTCGAGCCCCGACATAACAATGGTGATGAAGATGCCGGCCAGGAATTGTTTGACGAAAAATCTCCCTGATCGCCAGTCCCAGTCAAATACTTTTGAATGGGGACTTTCTTGTACCTGTTGGATCATCTGTCCAAAGCTCCAACCCAGGCTATTGAAGATAAAATAGATTGTAAGGACAACGGCTGAAATAAGAAAAATGGTCTGGAGCGAATCGGTCCAGATAATCGTTTTTACACCACCTTTGGTCGTATAAATCCAAATCAGTAATATGCTTATCAGCACCGTAACACCAAATGGAATGCCAAAATGGGCAAAGAAAGCCAGTTGCAGGACCTCTGCCACCAGGTACATCCTGAATGCAGCTCCAATGGTGCGCGAGAGCAGAAAATAGAAAGAACCGGATTTGTAGGCATAAAATCCCAGGCGCTCCTCCAGGTAGGTGTAAATGGATATCAGGTTCAAGCGGTAGTAAACTGGTAAAAGAATGAAGGCTACCACCATATATCCTACAAAATTTCCGAGGATGAATTGAAAATAGGTAAAGGCAGAGTTCCCGACTTCTCCCGGGACGGAAATAAATGTTACCCCGGAAATGGTGGTTCCTATCATGCCGAATGCTACCACAAACCAGGGTGATTTTCGGTTGGCCGTAAAGAAAGTATCGGTCGTTGCATACCTGCTGGTTAGGTAAGCTACAAAAATCAGTAGTATGAAATATCCTGAAAGGAGTGATGCGACGAGTAGTGGGTTCATAAAAAAGTGCCTAAAGTGCGCTAAAGTGTCTAAAGTGCCTAAAGTACTTAGTGCCTAAAGTTGGGAGTCCATAACTTTAGGCACTCTAGGCACTTTAGTTCACTTTAGGCACTTCAATAAAGTAAATATTTCGAGCGTACAATCTTGTATTTTTCCAACTCCTCCTGCCAGCTATCGCTAATCTCTTTTTCACTTTTGCCAGACTGGATCATGGTAAGAATCCTGTCATCGCCCATTAGCAGGTTGAACCAGCGAACTTTCGTGAGGAAGTCACCGGACTGCCCAAATTTGCCATACCAGTCAAGAAAATATTTTAGTGTGAATTTAGGAATCTCCTTCAAATGTCTCAGATCCTCCCCGTAGCAGATTTTGTCTTTTTGGAGAGGGTTCATCTCGTACCCTTTGAGACTTTGGGGGGTAAAGGAAAATTCGCCGAATTTTTGGTCGGGGAAACCAATTACCTGAAATGGAAAGGTTGTGCCCCTTCCTATACTTACACTGGTGGACTCAAAAAAGCAAAGAGAAGGGTAGAGCCTGATGGATGTATAGTTGGGAAGGTTGGGCGAGGGCTTTATAGGGGGGGCGTAAACAGATTGGTGTGTATAATTCTTAACAGGAATGACCTCCAGGTTGCATTTCAAGCCATTTTTCAACCAACCCTCCCCGTTGATCATTTTGGCCAATTCGCCCACTGTGCAGCCATGAACAACCGGGATAGGATCCACTCCGACCCCTGATTTGAAAGCAGGTTTCAGGACAGGTCCCGCGCAGTAGTCACCGTTGGGATTGGGCCGGTCCAAAACAAGCAGCTTCTTGCCATTTTCGGCACAAGCCTCCATTACATAATGTAGGGTACTGATGTAGGTATAAAACCTGCAACCTACATCCTGGATGTCATAAATGATGAGATCTATATCTGCAAGTTGCTCAGTCGTGGGCCGGTTATTTTTGCCATAAATCGAGATAATGGGTATTCCTGTTTTGGCATCCACGGAGTTGGAGATCTTTTCACCTGCATCTGCCTCTCCCCTAAGTCCATGTTCCGGTGCAAAAAGGGCCTTCAGGGTAATGCCTTCTGTTTTCAAAAAATCGACCAGATGCTCCCCATTGACTGTGGAAGTGTGGTTAACCACAAGTCCAAGACGGAGACCTTTAAACCCGGTCAAGTATAATTCAGAGCGGTCTGCACCACAAACAGGCGCTCCTTTTTGGGCTTGGGAATTGGAATTGAAACAGAAGAGGATCATCAAAGCAAAGACCTTAATCCGGTAAGCAGCATGGAAAGGCAGGTTTGGGATTGAAAGATATTCTTGTGCCATAAGAATGTTTTTTTTTGCTAAGATAGGGATATCATTGGTACAATACATTTTTTTGTCCTACCAATTTTGTGGCTTCATAAAATTTCGGAATTTGGTGCTTTTGGTTAGTTTTGGGGTCAGTTTCCCATTGAACTACTTCTGATGTCAAAAAAAATATTTCTGTTACTATTTTGCTCCTTTTTTGCAATTGCCGTTTCTGCCCAAAAGAGGGGTAAGACAGTAAAAGTGTCACACACTGCTCATCCGGTTAAAATTTTGTCTTCAAGAGTAATCACACCCCTGCGAACTTTACGGTTTTTGAGACGGGAGGAGGCTAAAAACTCATTGGTGGTCCTAAAAAACAGTGGACAACTATTGCCGCTTAACAGACTGGATACCTTAAAAATATTGATTGTAAATATTGGTTTTGCGGAGGGTGAGGTTATTTCACCCTGGATGAACAGGTATACGAAAACTGATCACCTGACCCTGGATCCATATAATAAACCGGGATCGGTAAGAACATTACAATCAATATCGGGAAGGTACAATCTGATTGTTTATGCGGTAGGGGACCAATGCGAAGGATTAATTTCCAAAACGGACGACAATCACTTGTCAGCCGCCGTACTTGTGGAGCTGGGTGCTTACCTAGTGGATGTGGGGAATCAGTTGGCCAGTGATGTGGCTAAAAATGCAAAGTCTGTCTATCTTTTGTTTGGTTCAGCCCGTTTTTTTGCCAGCGGGGCTATAACTGAAAACAGCTCCGCCCTTCTTGTTGCTGAAAAAGCCGACTATGATAGAATTGACCTTTTATCACAATTGCTTTTTGGGGCTATCCCCTCAAATGGAAAGCTAACCAATGACTTGGGAATTTATAAAATGGGAGATGGTATTATTTTTCCATCCATAGGGAGGCTTAGTTATGTCTTGCCCGAGGAGGTTGGAATTGATTCGCTCAGCCTTGCCCGGGAAATAGATTCCCTGGTAAATGTAGGCTTAAAGGGAAAGGCCTTCCCTGGATGTCAGCTCCTCCTGGCCAGAAATGGAAAGGTGTTTTACCAGAAATCGTATGGATTTCATACCTACTCAAAAAATGTGGTTGTGCGGGATGACGATTTGTATGATTTGGCCTCTGTGACCAAAGTATTAGCCCCTGTTCCTGCCCTGATGATGCTGGCCGATCAGAAGAAATTTGTCGTGACAAAAAGAATGAGCGATTATTGGCCGGATTGGAAAGGAAGCAACAAAGTGGGGATTTTGGTGTCTGATTTGCTTTCGCACCAGGCAAGACTCAGGGCAGGAGTAATTTTGTGGCCTAATACTGTTGATGACAAAGGAAACTACAAACCAGGTTATTATGTAACTAAGCCCACACCTGGATTCGACCTGCGAGTGTCTGAAGGACTCTATTTGGTTGATAGTTTTAAAGACACTGTCTACAAATCCATCAGGGATTCCCCTTTGCTCAAAATGAAAAAATATGCCTATTCTGATCTGGGTTTCGTCATCTTGCCTAAAGTGATAGAGCATTTGTCGGGCAAGTCTTTTGAGCAATTTCTGCACGAAAAATTGTATGCAAAATTGGGAGCAGCCTCTTTGATGTACCTGCCGGCTTTGTCGCAGCCCAAGGATAAAATTGTGCCTACAGAAGAGGATCAGTCATTCCGCCACGAATTGCTCCAGGGTTATGTTCATGATGAAACTGCGGCGCTCATGGGCGGCGTTTCCGGAAATGCAGGTTTGTTCGGATCTGTTGGTGATGTAGCGAAGGTCATGCAGCTTTACCTCCAGAATGGGGAGTACGGCAACGAAAAATTTATCAGAGAGGAGACCGTGAAGAACTGGACGAGCAGTCATTTTCAGAAATCGAACAACCGAAGGGGATACGGTTTCGATAAACCCGGAATTCAGATGAACAGACATACCGGCAAAGAACGGTATCCGTCCATTGTCGTTTCCGGGCAGAGCTTCGGACATTCAGGATATACGGGTACCTTTGTTTGGGCCGATCCTGCCAATCAGCTCCTCTTTGTTTTTCTGTCAAATAGGGTATTTCCCGATCGGGACAATCACAGAATCAATAAATTGCGATTACGTCCAATGCTTTTGGAAACTCTTTTTAAACTTGCCGGACAGCCTGCAATCGGCCGTTAATTGAACATGTTTTATAACAGTTATTCTGCTCCCTGAATTTGACTCATATTAATTCAGTGTGTATCAATAGGTAATATCTCCGTTGTGGAATTTTAAATGTTAAAAATCCTAAATTTCAACTATCCGGTTCCAAATGTTGTAACAGCACTGTAACATTATTGAACTTTTAGTATTAATTTGGCTGTACCGAAACAAGAAAACAAAGTTCTTCCCATAAGAATATTTATTAACTTTTTAAAAATCAATACTATGACTGAGAAAATCACATTTAATGAGTTAAGAAAAATTAAAGACACTTTGCCTGACGGTTCAATGCACCGCATCGCAGACGAATTGGGACTGGATGTCGAGACCGTCAGGAATTACTTTGGTGGAGCAAATTATGCCCACGGGAAAAGTGTTGGCATGCACATCGAACAGGGTCCCAATGGCGGGATTGTCCTGTTGGATGACACGACCATCCTGGAAAAAGCCCAGCAGATTCTTCACGGGCACTGACTCATAACTTTATTTTACCTCTTAAAACTGCCCCGTGATCGGGGCAGTTTTTTTAATTCAAGCATCAATATGACCGGTAAATTTTTACTCTTTTTCTTCCTTTTGGTTCCGGGTCTTTCTATGGCCAAGACCAAAGAAATCAGATTGTTTAATGGGAAAGACCTTTCCAATTGGGTGATTTACTTCAGCCAGGCCGGGGTCAAACCTTCGGAGCCTCTGTTTAGTGTTGTTCAACTAGACGATGAAAGTCTCCTTCGCATTTCAGGGGAGGTCAATGCTTCCCTTGCCTCCCAAAAGGAGTATGAAAATTACCACCTTCGGATGGTTTTCAGGTGGGGCGAAAAGGTTTTTAAGCAACGCAATTCCGGCATCTTGTACCATAGTTTTGGCCCGTTTGGAAATGGACTGGGCGTATGGATGAGCGCACATGAATTTCAGCTTTGCACGGCCAAAATGGGAGATTCCTACTGCATGGGCAACAGTTATTTTGAAATAACTGCCATTAAGGATGCGGAAGGCAAAAATTACCATTATACACCGGGTGGGGCAATTTCAAAATTTGGCTTAAATTTCCCTGCCAAGAACTGTTCCAAACTGGGGGATCATGAAAAACCTGTCGGTGAATGGAATGTAGTAGATCTCTATTGTGTTGGGCGCAATTCAGTACATGTGGTAAATGGGGTGGTCAACATGGTAAATTCAAATTCAGGCAGGATTGAAAAAGGAGGTTCCGTTTTACCCCTTTCAAAAGGGAAAATTCAAATCCAGTCGGAGGGGGGAGAACTTTTTATCCGGAGCATCACGCTCGAAAAGATAAAGAAAATCCCACCAGAATTCAAATAAAGCAAGGGGGGAAATTCACCAAAAAATTCCCCTTTGCTTGGTGGACTAAAAATCTGAATAGTCGGTCGGATGAAGAAACAGGATCACCGATTTGGAGACTGTATTCTTGTATTCGGCCATTCCAGAGAGTTTTTTCCAGTCGGGATGATTTTTGAAAGCATCCCAGTGGGCCTTGCGGGATTCCATATCGGAAAATGTAGTCATATACATTAGATTAGGCATTGTACTGCCTGAAATTACTTCAGAATAGAAGAGGGCGTTAAAATTCAGACTGCTAAATATTTTCATCTCGCCCCCTTCATTAAACATTTGTACCTTTTTACGGAAAAGGTTTTCAGTAGGGCCTTCGTAACTTCTTAATTCATAAATCCTTGTCGAAGGTGCGGTTTGAAAATTCGGAAGGATAAAATTTGGGGCATCAGGGAAAGCCCTTAATAGGATCGACTCCTTACGAACAAATGGAATAAGGTCAAAAGGAGCGCCAAGAAAATCTTTGCCACTCATCTGAAATTCTTCGTCTTTATGCAATACATCCTGGATTTTAGCGAATTGTTCCAAAGAGCTGAAAGGAACCCACACGTAGACACGCTTGCCTGATAGGGTATCTGTCTCAATGGGTTTAAAGACTCCGACACTCTTGATTCCAGCCCTGTGCAAGGCAGGCAAATAGGCATTTTTAAGAAAATTGTCCACTTTTTCCTCCTGAACTTTACCCGTTAACCTGTACACCTGGATTTGATAATAATCGCGTGATTTCGCCATTCCGGAATTTGTGAGGAAGGTGACAAAAATTGCAATCAAAATTAAAGGTAAAATTGAAATTCTGTTAATTTGCTTCATTTTTTCTATTGTATAATTTATTGATAGATAGTTTATTCCCAGTAAAAGAATCTGTTTTTGTTTTCTTTCCTTTATTTGTATTTTCAACGGGTATCCTTTGTTTGGTCAAAATAATAAAGGTACTAATGCACAAAACCCCCAAGATAAAATTAGTAATTATTCGAAATCATAGTTAATTCCATGTCAGTAATATCGGTTTGTTTTATCACAATTTTTTCCCAAATTATTAAATAGGGGCATCAATAGATTGAAAAAGATCTACCCTCAAGTTGTTGAAAACTTTCTGAAGTCTTGGTTTTCAATTTCCTAAATGAGGAGCAAGGAAATTGATGAAAATTAAATATGTTATAAAACAGAAATGACCTATTTAGATTCGTATCGGATTACAAGTATGAAATACTTTTATAAATTTGCCTCACTTGCCTTTAAGAAACTTTGAGAGTGAATATTATTTTAAATGCGATCAGAAATTTATCAAGATTACCCCAAACATTATGTTGCCGTCGATTGTTCGATTTTCGGATATGAGGAGTCAGAATTGAAGCTGCTGCTCTATCCCCGTGGTTTTGAACCAGCGCTTGGGAAATGGTCGCTGATGGGTGGGTTTGTTCAGGAAGATGAATCCCTGGAGGATGCAGCAAGAAGAGTTCTTTTGCAGATTACCGGTCTGCGCAACATCTTTCTGGAAAAGGCCTCTGCCTTCTCCCTGCCCAACAGGGATACTGGATCACGCGTTATCAGCATGACTTTTGTTGCCCTTGTTCGCATTGACCTGCACGACAAAGAGTTGGTTAGGGAATCGGGCGCCAAATGGTGGCCTGTTACAAAGTTGCCGGAATTGATTTTTGATCATGGGGCAATGGTTCAAAATGCGCTGGACCTGCTTCAGCAAAAGGCCATGATAAATCTTATTGGTCAGGAATTACTACCCGAAAAGTTTACATTGACACAATTGAGAAACCTGTATGAGGCTATATTCCAAAAAACGCTTGATCCCGGGAATTTCAGAAAGAAAGTACTCTCCATGGAAAAAATTGAACGATTGAATGAAAAAAATATGAATGAATCCAAGAAAGGCGCTTTTTACTACCGTTTTAGTATCCCCATCCATTCATAATTTCCAAATCCTCCTGTACACATGTCAATGGTTCCTTTCCCTGGCAGGACTCCTATTCGATGATAAATACTATGGCCCCGCCGATTTACATGTTGCCAATATCGAGTTGCATGACGGCCTTGTTGACATCCAGGTTTTTCATCATGATGTTCAATAGCATCATTCCGTTTAATTGCTCTATGAATTCAGCCCAATGATTATTATATCTGAATTTCATGCCGAATTAAAATTAGCGAATAAATTTGAACATAATTTCAACTTCAGTTGTTATCCTTAAACTGCTTGATCACCTTTCCAATACAACGTGTTATTTTTCATTTATTGGCATTTGGTTACTGTAAATTAGATAAGCTAATACCTTATAACTTTCATCCAATAGGCTTATAAGATTCAGTATTTGATAACCTCAGGTGATTTTTATTTGTTCATCATGAAAAAGCAGGATAAATCCAGTGAAGGGTTCTTGATGGAGATTGAGAAACTAAGGCTTGAGAATGGCTCATTAAAGAAATTACTTCAAAAACAGGAGTCGGAGAGCAAAGTTATTGAACAGGATTTGCGACTAAGCGAAGAGAGATATCGGCTTTTGGCAGAGCTATCTCCTGAAATGATTTACTTAGTTGATGAAAATGGATATATCCTTTATATAAATTCAGCAGCTTCGGCAACTTTAAAATCTTCTGCGACGGAGGTTATAGGGAAGCATTTGACCGATGTTTTTTCAAATGAAAATGCCCAATCACATTTGGCGGCATTAAAGAATGTGATTGACTCCAAACAAAAAATAAAAAAGGAGATTCTGGAAAAATTCCCGGTTGGGGAAATTTGGATTGAGGTTAGTTTATCCCCATTGTTTAATGCCAAAGGGGAGATTATTGCTGTTTTAGGACTCTCGAACGATATTACTTCCCGCAAGAGGGCAGAAGAGGCTATTCGGGAGGGATACCGGTATTCGCGCAATCTCATTGAAGCAAGTCTTGATCCTTTGGTGACCATAGACAATTATGGAAAAATAGCAGATGTAAATCATGCTACTGAAATTGTATCCGGTGTATCTCGTGAAATTTTGGTTGGCAGTGATTTTTCAGATTACTTCACCGATCCGGAAAGGGCAAGGGTTGGATACAATGAAGTATTCAACAATGGGTTTGTCAAGGATTACCCTCTTTCAATTAGGCATGTAAATGGACAAATCACCCATGTACTTTACAATGCCTCCCTGTATCAGAACAAAGATGGGTCCACTGCCGGAGTCTTCGCTGCTGCCCGTGACATTTCGGCAAGAAAAGAGATAGAAGAAAAGCTCAGGAAATTATCACAAGCTGTTGAACAAAGTCCTGTCTCTATCGTCATAACCGATACAAAAGGAAACATCGAATACGTGAATCCCAAGTTCACAGAGATAACAGGATATAGTTTTGAAGAATCGCTTGGCAAAAATCCTAGAATACTCAAATCTGAAGCCAAAAAGGATCAGGATTATGTTCAATTGTGGCAAACGATCCTATCTGGTAATATATGGAGCGGGGAATTTTATAACAGAAAGAAAAATGGGGATTATTATTGGGAAAATGCGACAATCTCACCAATCCTAAATGAGCGAAATGAAATCTCACATTTTCTGGCGGTTAAGGAAGATATTACGCAAAGGAAACTGGTTGAACAAGATTTGCAGGAAAGTAAAGTGTTTCTAAAGGAAACCCAGAACATGGCCAGGCTTGGTACCTATTCACTGGATATTGGTTCAGGAATATGGACAAGTTCATTGATCCTTGACCAGATATTTGGAATTGACGGTGATTATAAAAAGTCACTTCAAGGATGGCTACACCTTATCCATTCTGAGTGGAAGGAAGTAATAAGTGGCTATTTTATCAGCACGGTCATTGGTGCCCAGGCAAACTTTGATAAGGAGTATGAAATTGTCAGAAACAATGATCATGCTGTTCGATGGGTTCATGGAATCGGAAGACTAAAAATGGATGACAGCGGTCGCCCAATTATTATGATTGGTACCATATGCGATATCACTGAACGCAAGGAGGCCGAACGGGAATTGTTAAAAGCCAAAGTAAAGGCAGAGGAGAGCGACCAACTCAAATCTGCTTTTCTTGCCAATATGAGTCATGAAATCAGAACGCCGATGAATGGAATCCTGGGATTTGCCGAACTATTGAAAGAACCGAATCTTACGGGTGAAGAACAGCAGGAATATATAAAGATAATCGAGAGGAGCGGTATAAGGATGCTTAATATCATTAACGATATCATCGATATATCCAAAATAGAATCGGGGCAGATGAAGATAAATTTAAATGAGTCGAACATCAATAGCCAGGTAGATTACATTTATACCTTTTTCAAACCTGAAGTAGAAAAAAAAGGGATGAAACTAATCATGAGGAATTCATTGCCAGACGATGAAGTTATCCTCAAAACGGACCGGGAGAAACTCTTTGCCATACTTACCAATTTAGTGAAGAATGCCATAAAATACAGCGAAGAGGGAACCATAGAATTTGGATATGAAAAGAAGGAAGAATACCTGGTGTTTTATGTGAAAGACACTGGCATTGGAATTAAAAAAGAGCGATTGGCTGACATATTTGAACGTTTTGTCCGGGTAGATATTTCAGATTTAAAGGGCAGGCAAGGTGCGGGATTGGGTTTGGCAATTACAAGGTCGTATGTGGAAATGCTTGGTGGAAAAATATGGGTAGAAAGCGAAATCGGGGTTGGTTCGACATTTTATTTCTCCATTCCATATGATCAGGCAGGGGAAAGGCCCGTTACCGAAATTGACAGTTTGGCTGTTAATCAAAGAGATCCAATGGGAAACTTGAAGATACTTATTGCAGATGATGATGAAATTTCTGAAATGCTAATCACAAAAGTAATCAAATCCTTTGGGAGGGAAATGTTGAAAGTTACTTCAGGTGACGAAGCCGTTGAAGCATGTCGAAGCAATAGCGATATAGATTTGGTTTTGATGGACATCCAACTGCCTATCATGGATGGTTATCAAGCTACACGGCAAATCCGGCAATTCAATAAAGAGGTGGTTATTATTGCGCAAACAGCTTACGCCTTGGCAGGCGACAGGGAAAATGCGATCGAAGCAGGATGTAACGAATATATTACGAAACCTATCAGTAGTGATGAATTACAAGCTTTGATCCGCAAATATTGCAAAGGGAAAGATCGAGTAAGGTAATATGGTCCTGCGCAGGAAATCAGGAGTAAAACCTGCAGAGGATTTGCCTTTTTAACGGAGAGTGATCCTATTATTTTAGGATGTATTGGTAAATTGTTAGTGCGATAATTATGACTATTAAGATCACCAATTATGGTCGAAATTATTGGAATGAAAAAAGCGTCATCACCAACGCGATAACCCTTCTCGTGGGAACTGCTGGATTCGAACCAGCGACCCTCTGCTTGTAAGGCAGATGCTCTGAACCAGCTGAGCTAAGCTCCCTTTTTCTTTAAAAGTGTTGCAAAGATAGCCCTTTTTTTGCTTTCACAAAAAAATAGGTAAAAAAACGCCAAAAAAATTCCAATAGAATTCTGGTTTTTGCTATCTGTTTGTATATATGGGTTTTATGGAGTCTATTAACATCAAATAATTCTTGTAGCGGTCCAATTCAGCGATTCGCTCTTCGTGGCTAATCCTGGCAGGACCCCAGCTGATAAAGGGAGGTAATACTGTCATTCCGGCAAAATAAAACATGCCATGGTGGACTGGGAAAAGAATGACTGCCGGGTCACCATTGCTGGTTGAAGTATAGGCGATTTCCGGGCCGCCGGTTGTCATGGCAACAAATGCAGTTTTCTCTTTGAATGTCCCATTCTCATACACTCCGCGACCATCTCCATAGACCAGTCCCATGGCAAATACCCGGTCAACCCATCCCTTGAGGATTGCAGGAAGGCCAAACCACCACAAGGGAAAGTTGAAGATCAGCAGGTCGCACCAAACCAGTTTGTCCATCTCTGTCTTTAAGTCTGTGGTAAAACTATCTGTCTTGCACGCATTTATCTGTTCTGCCTGGTACTTGAAGAAGTTGGGATTGGATAGGTTTTTAAAATCGCGCTGATCGCCAACCGGGTCAAAACCCAAGGCATAGAGGTCGCTCTCCTTTACCTGGTCCCCCTTTTCGGTAAAGTATTGTATGGCAACACCTTTTAATGATGAACAAAAAGACTTTTGTTCCGGATGCGCGTGAATGATCAATATTTTTTTCAATTTGTATTAGAATTATTAATTTACAATTGCCAT
Organism: Prolixibacteraceae bacterium; assembly: GCA_023229575.1. GTDB lineage: Bacteria > Bacteroidota > Bacteroidia > Bacteroidales > Prolixibacteraceae > CAINVV01. The sequence continues at coordinate 14,476 of JALNYZ010000027.1, read as the reverse complement.
TTATACCCAATTCCCGGGCTTTGGTTTCAGACAATTATTTCAGCGCCGCAAAGAAGTCGTTCCCTTTGTCGTCGACAATAATAAATGCCGGAAAATCGACTACCGTGATTTTACGGATCGCCTCCATGCCGAGTTCAGGAAAATCAATTACTTCAACCGATTTGATGCTGTTTTTTGCCAGAATTGCTGCCGGACCGCCAATCGAACCAAGATAAAAGCCGCCATATTTTTTGCAGGCAGCAGTTACCTGGTTGGACCTGTTTCCTTTTGCCAGCATGATCAGGGAGCCGCCCAGCGACTGGAACAACTCTACATAACTGTCCATCCGGCCCGCTGTGGTGGGTCCAAAACTGCCGGATGCCATCCCCTTCGGCGTTTTAGCCGGTCCGGCATAATAAACCGGATATTTCCTGAAGTATTCGGGCATCTCCTCTCCCTTGTCGATCATCTCTTTGATGCGGGCATGGGCAATGTCCCGGGCCACAATTAGCGTTCCCTTAAGGCTCAGTCGGGTTTTGACCGGATATTTAGAGAGCTCCCTCCTTACCTCCTCCATTGGACGGTCCAGATCGATTTCTACAGATGGCTGCAGATAAGGGGCCGTTTTTGGAAGGAAACGCTGTGGATTGGTCTCCAATTGCTCCAGGAAGAGGCCATCTTCCGTGATTTTTGCCTTGATGTTACGGTCTGCACTGCAGCTAACGCCTATTCCGACAGGACATGAGGCCGCATGGCGGGGCAAACGAATTACACGGACATCATGAACGAAATATTTTCCGCCAAATTGAGCTCCGATTTCACTTTTCTGGCAGATGGTTGTGATTTTTTCTTCCCATTCGAGATCCCGGAAGGCTTGGCCGCCTTCATTTCCGGAAGTTGGCAGATGATCGAAATACCCGGTTGAGGCCTTTTTAACCGTTGCCAGAGTGGCCTCTGCTGAGGTGCCACCGATAACGACTGCCAAATGGTAGGGTGGGCAGGCCGAAGTGCCAAGATCTTTAATTTTCTCCTTGATGAAATTGGTCAGTGTTGCCTCGTTCAACAAGGATTTGGTCATCTGATAGAGGAATGTTTTGTTTGCTGAGCCCCCTCCTTTAGTGATAAATAAAAATTCGTAGGCATTGCCTTCAGCGGTATAAAGATCAATCTGGGCAGGCAGGTTGTTGCCGGTATTTTTCTCTTCGAACATGGTCAGCGGAACCACCTGGGAATATCTTAGGTTTCGGTCCCGGTAGGTTTCATAGATTCCTTTTGAGAGGGATTTCGCGTCGTCATTACCGGTCCAGACGTTCTCACCTTTTTTGCCAATGACGATGGCGGTTCCGGTGTCCTGACACGTTGGTAGTTCGCCTTCCGCTGCGACAACCTGGTTCAGCAGCATGGTGTGCGCCACGAAAATATCGTTGTCACTCGCTTCGGGATCTTTTAAGATATGAGATAGTTTTGCGAGGTGGGAAGCCCTTAGGTAAAAGGATACATCGGCAAAGGCTTCCCTGGCAAGGAGTTCCAATCCTTCGGGAGCTATCTTTAGTATTTTTCGGCCGTCCGACTCGATTGTGCTGACATAATCTTTGGTAAGCAGACGGTATTGGGTGTCATCCGATTTTACGGGAAAGGGTTTCTGGTAATTGAAATCAGACATGGTATTGAAAATTTTAATGATAATTGAGAAGAAGACAAATATACGAATCAGGTTCCTGTTTCAGTTGCGTTCCCTGCGAAAACTTTGCGGCCTCGGCGTGAAAAAATTGTCACGCAAAGGCCGCAAAGTTAAACCAGCAAAGAGCGCAAAGGAATTATTGGAGTTTATCTGATTCTAATATAAAGCAACCATCCTCATCCTTCAATGCCAACTCAATCATCTTTTTTGCAACCTTGTCAACATGGATGGCTTTGTACTTTGCAGGAATCAAAAAGTCCAGCGTTTGCATCATCCAGCTGGCGAATTTCTCGCCGGTTCTTTTCTCGGTACGGGGTCCCAGCAGGAGGGATGGCCTGAAAATCCCCAGTCGTGCGAACCCTAGGGCCTTGATATCAACTTCCATTTCACCTTTCACCTTGTTGTAAAAGATGGAAGAGGAAGGGTTTGCACCCATTGAACTGACTACGAAGATTCCTGTTGCTCCTATTGAAAGCGCCTTCCGCGCAAACGAGATAACATAATCGTGGTCTACCTTGTAAAAAGCACTTTTGCTTCCTGCCTTCGCGATGGTAGTGCCCAGGGTGACAAAAGCATCATCCACTTTGAATTCGAAATTTTGCGCTTCGAAGTGATCAAAGTCCACAACATGCTGATACAAATTGGGATGAGCCAAATTGAGTTCTTTCCTTACCAGGATATGCACAGTGTCATATTCCGTCTCCTGGAGAAGCATTTTGACCAACGAAGATCCAATTAGACCGGAAGCGCCGGTAACCAAAGCGGTTTTCATAGTTTGAAATGTTAAAGATGTTTGAAAATGAACCGGTCCCTGAGCGAAGTCGAAGGGCTAAAAGAGATAGTGCAGCCCAATGTACAATCCGGAATCACCGTCCTGTTTGTTGCTGGTTAGCCCATAATCAATGGCTATGACAAAGTTCTGGTTCATGGCAAGCCTGAGGCCGGCCCCATACGTCGCATGCATTTTTTCAGCTCCCGGATTGAAATAATCCGAAAGGATTAGAGCCGATGGTATGTAGGCGTTTGGAATGGCAATTTTCTTTGTAACCCGTCCCATATCGAGGAAGGTATTCAATCCCCAGTAGAATTTTTGTTTGATAAAATTCATCCGTGCAAATTTCCACCTCAATTCAAAATTTCCATACACAACGCCATCTCCGACCACCCTGTCCCTTCTGGCACCACGCAAATATTTGGACCCGCCCAATCCAATGGTAGCATATCCTGTCATTGCAGTTGTAATCATCTGAGGTTCCATGTAAAAGGGTACCCGACCGCCCAGAGTCTGTTGCCAGCCAATGCGGTAAGCGAAGGAGAGGTCATCTGGGATAAGGGTAAAGTATTGCCGTTGGGTCAGGGCAAACCGTGTGAAACCGGATTCTGCCCCAAGAAAGGCAGGAACCGCTGTGATGACAGCTTCCGTCCACACTCCTTTCATAGGATTGACCTTGACATTACGCGTATCGTAGACAATACCTGCTTTGAGTTCCGGAATAAATCCGCCGTTGGCCTCTTCTGGTTTGATGATCCCCCATTCGATATATTTTTCATAAATCCCTGGCTGTGATTGCACACTAGGCAATTTATCCGCATCACTTTTATTTTTGTTCAGGCGGTCAATATCTACCGAGGATAAGGAAAAGTTAAGCAGGTTTACACCGGCGATCCATTTAAATTTGGAATCACCTATTTTGTGTTGCAAATCAACCTTAAAGCGGAAGAGGTTTTGTTGAAATTTGTAGAACATCCGGGTTTTGTATTCATCGGATTTGTCATCTTCCCATGCTTTCTTCAGCACCGATTCAAAGCCGTTGAAGCCATAAAAATCGTAGGCTTGATCGGGCATATATGTGAGATCAAGGGAAAGGTCAAAATTATTGAGTAGCCGATCAGAATTGTAATAGAACCGATAAACACCACTGCCTTTCGTAAAGCGTGAAACCTCAAAATAAAGTGATTGGTTGTAGGCGGGGAAACGCTTTCCATTCCCATAATCGAAAAAATTCACAAGAGCACCGTACTGAAATCCCAAATCGGTATCGAACGAGATAGCCGGAAGTGCGCCAAAATTCCATCCCGTTTTGATAGAATCAGATTTTCCTTCCGAACCAATGTCGGCAGCAACAGACCTAACCGCACAGACCATAAGCAGTAACAGTGCGAATAACAATCTTCTCTTTTTCATAATTAGGCGGGTATTACGTTATTTCTATACGAATATCAGATAATTTTTTCAATTATCTTCAACTCTTCAAAGAGTATACCGTATAAGGTAAAATATTCCATCTTTGCTAGACACTCTTTGTGTCTCTCTTTGTGTGCACTTTGAGTCGTGGTTAAATTTTTCACTTTTTCTTACCACGAAGGACTCGAAGGCATACACAAAGGACACGATTTAGTAATTATCTCACTTTCAAATTATAGTATTATGAAATTTATAGGGGCTCATGTGAGCGCAGGCGGGGGAGTAGAGAATGCCCCTGTCAATGCCAAAGAGATTGGGGCGAATGCTTTTGCCCTCTTCACCAAAAACCAGCGTCAGTGGAGTTCGCCACCACTTACAGCCAAGAGTATATCAACATTTAAAGCTAATTGTGAAAAATTGGGATTTCTGTCAGAGATGATCCTTCCGCACGACAGCTACCTGATCAACCTTGGCCATCCTGAAGAGGAGCCATTGGCTAAATCCAGGGAAGCATTTCTGGATGAGATGCAGCGTTGCGAACAGTTGGGGTTGAAATTGCTGAATTTTCATCCCGGCAGCCATCTCCAGAAGGTGGAGATTTCCAAATGTTTGTCCACCATTGCAGAATCCATCAACATAGTTCTTGACAAAACGAAAGGTGTAACAGCGGTCATTGAAAATACCGCAGGTCAGGGTTCTAATGTCGGGCATGTTTTCGAACAGATCGCAGAGATTATTTCGCAGGTGGAAGACAAATCGAGGGTTGGCGTCTGCATTGACACCTGTCATACCTTTACGGGAGGTTATGATTTAAGGGTAGAGGAAGCATACAATCATACCTGGAACAAATATGGCGAGGTGATCGGATTCAACTACCTCAGGGGTATCCACCTGAACGATTCCAAAAAGGAGCTCGGCTCCCGTGTCGACAGGCATGACAGTGTGGGCAAGGGCTTAATTGGAATCGATATGTTCAAAATGTTGATGAAGGATGATCGCTTCAACCAAATTCCCATTATCCTCGAAACGCCGGACGAATCTTTATGGGCGGAGGAGATAAAGATGCTGCGCAGTTTTGAGAAATGAAGGGGAGATGGGGCGAGAGGGAGAGTGGGTGAACGCCATGTCAAGATTTGTGTGTGCTTATATCTTAAATCTCTAAAAACTATTTCAGGATAGAGGTTCATTGCAAAAACGGATTTGATCTTCGCTCTCTCCCTATCGTCGTATCGCCACCATGTCCAGGATAGACTCTTACACCATCCGCCAGGACCATCAATTTTTCTTTGATCCCGGATATCAGTTGTGCGTGGTTTCCTCCCGGTAGGTCGGTTCGTCCCACCGATCCCTCAAAAAGGATATCCCCGACAACCAACAAATGATCTGCTTCGCTGTAGTAAGCGACACCACCGGCTGAGTGACCAGGTACATGGATAAACTTCAAAACGGAGCGCCCAAAGGTGATCTCCTCACCTGGAACCAATGCTACGGCTTCTGCCGGATTAGCCATGGAGATGCCAAAGAACATCGCATGCTGCTTGGCCTGACTCACCATTGGAAGGTCACCGGGATGGATCCTGCATTTCAATCCCCATTTCGTTTCAGCAAAACTGTTTCCCATGAGGTGGTCGAAATGACCGTGCGTATTTAAAAGTTGAACGACATTAAGCCCTTGTTCCTCCACAAAACGGCTCAAAACAGCCTCCTCAGATCTGTTGGAGCAGGCAGGATCGATGACAACGGCCTCTTTGACTTCGTCCCAGAGCACGTAAGCATTGACACCCACCGGATTAAAGGTAAATTTTTTAATATTGATCATTGGTGGTCTTTATTTTGATCGGCCAGACCGGGAAGCATCGGAACAAAGACAAAATTACCCACTTCCTGTTCTGAATAATCATTTTCATTTATTCTCAAAATAATTTTCATCACCTGGTGTTGCCGGTTCCCAACAGGAATTACCATTCTGCCTCCAATGACGAGTTGCTCTTTTAATTTTAAAGGAACGGTATCGGCCCCTGCTGTAACGATAATCTTATCGAAAGGGCCGTAGGTGGGCAATCCCAAATAACCGTCACCGTAAAAAAATTGTGGATGGTAGCCCAGCTTTGGCAACAAAATACGGGCAAAATCGTAAAGTGACCGCTGTCTCTCAATCGTAAAGAGTGAAACTCCCATTTCACACAACACGGCCGCCTGATATCCACTTCCGGTACCAACTTCCAATACCTTGTCTGTCCTTTTGACTTGCAGCGCTTCTGTCTGGAAGGCTACCGTATAGGGTTGGGAAATGGTCTGGCCGGAGGAGATGGGGAATGCCTTGTCGACATAGGCGAATCCAATGAAACTGTTATCCATGAAAAGATGCCGGGGAACACTGTTCATCGCCTGAAGAACTTGTTCATCCGAAATTCCTTTGGCCCTGATTTCATCTACGAGCTTTTTCCGTAATCCTTTGTGCTTGAAGGTATCTTCCAATTGAGCCTATTTGGTGTTTTCAAAGGCAAAAATACCATTCTAAGTGGGTTTTTCAACAAATGAAAGTTGATAAATAAAAGAATTGGGAATAATCGGGAAGTTCCCCCACTCCGCAAATAAACTACATTTACACCAAGATGTTACATGGAGCCATCATACACCCCGCTAAACCGGATGAATCATTCATCAATTCGCTGCACGCCATCGGAGGCGTGAAGTGGGAGACCATAACCCCTTCCATCAATCTCAACTTTTTTGGCAGCCCTGAGCACCTGATCCCTGCGCACTGCAACCTGGCCGTTATCCTTGATCCGGAGTTCACCACTTTTGCATTCCTATCCTTCCTGGTAAGACGTGGATGTCATCTTTTTTTAACAGAAAGGCAACTGATGGGATCTGCTGAGCGGGAAAAGCTCATTCAATTGGCAGAGGAGGGCAATACATTCATTCAAACCCGTAACGACTTTTTTGTTCATCCGGCCTTTGTTGGAAACGGGAAGGGACAGCTTGAATCTAAATTGATTGATATTCATCAAGTTGCACCCGGCAGACCAGGAGCACTCCAGGAGATGCTTTACAGCAATTTGATCATGATCCTGAAAATTGTGCACTCAGAGCCTTCACGGATCAGTGTTTGCGCTATTCCACATACAGGCTACCAACCGGATGTGGTAAACCTTCACCTTAACTTTCACAATGGTTCTGCTGCCTCCTTGACCCTCTCCTTTGTCGGGAAGGAAAAGTCCCATGTTTTCTCCGTTCACGATCAAAATGGAGTGGTAAATTTCAATTTCACAGGGAAAGATTACCACCAAGACATTACCCAATCCGCAAAAACTGTAGACCTACCTTCAGATAATCAACTGCTTTTTAAGCAAGTATCTTTATTTACTGAATCTATTTTAAAGAAGGCATTTCATCAAATGGGATTAAATGATGAAGCCAATACCTTCAGGCTAATCGAGAAAATAAACAGGAAACTCGAATTTAGTTCGGTGCTCATTTAAGTCACTACCTAAATCAAACCCAGATCAATCTGTGTAACAATATTCTCAATCATACTGTCCTCCCTGAGCGGATCATACTGGGCTTTCAAGTCATGTCCAAACAATCTGGCCACCGATTGCCAGAAAAATGCCGAAAACCCTCCCTTGAACTCTTTGATTATTTCGTAGGATGAATTTCCTGTCTCCCTGTCAAGCAGTTTGATCAAAATGCGCCCTTCCGAGACTTTCATCCTGCGAATCTCATCCTCAAACTCAGTAAAAAGCTCCTTTTCAACTCCCTTGACATAGTTCTTGCGCTCGCGCTCCGTCTTAAATGTGGAATAAACCCTGTTGTATTCGCCCAGTTTGATGGCTGCCACTTTTGCCATCGGATAGACTTTTTTGACTTTGTATTCCAGCAGTGTGTACTCCCTCAACTGCCTGGGCTTCATGTCTTTCTTGTCGGGGAAGATATCGATTGGTTTAAGAAAATAGTGCATCGAGGTGTCAACCTTAGTTACAACAGTATCTTTTCCCATCCCGGTTGGGGTTCCGGTAGTCTGGGAAAATGTCACAGCCGGAAGAATCAGGAGGAAGAGAAGAAAACAAAATGCCGAATTGGATGCCTTCATTTGCTGCAAATTTAAGAAAGGAATGGGCGATTTTACAAATTTGATCAGTCAATAATGGTTGTTTAACATTCTTTACCTTCCCAATATTCGATATCTTTGCATGGAAATTAGCTGAACACCCAATTTCTAAATCATGTTTATGCCAAAATACAATGTAAATGTAACCTCCGAAATTGGTGAACTGGAAGGGGTTATTCTTCACAGTCCCGGCTCGGAGGTGGAAAATATGACTCCTGAAAACGCTGAACGAGCCCTCTACAGCGATATTCTCAATCTTTCTGTAGCATCGAAGGAGTATAATGAACTGAAGGAGGTTTTGAACAAGGTAACCAAAACCTATGAAATCAAACAACTCCTTACTGAAACGCTTTCAGATAGTGTTGCCAAAGAGGCCTTGGTCAGGAGCATTTGTAAACAGGAGGAGGCCTACGATGAACTGGACCTGCTGCTCAACCTGCCTCCGCATCTCCTTGCCAAACAGTTGATTGAAGGTGTAGTATTGAACCGCGACAATCTCACGAAATTTCTGAGCAATGAGCGTTACTCCATGCGGCCGCTACATAATTTTCTCTTCACGCGGGATTCTGCCATGACCATATGGAATGAGGTACTGATCGGAAAGATGGCGAGCAAAGTGAGGGAACGCGAGTCTTTGATCATGGAGGCCATCTTCAGGGACCATCCCACCTTTGGCGTTCCGACCATCAATCCTGAACGGGTGGCCGGCGGCAGAAATGCCTTCAGAAATGCCACCATTGAAGGGGGCGATATTGAAATTGCCAGCGAAAACATCATCCTGATTGGCAGCGGTACCAGAACATCGACCGAGGGGATCGATCTGCTGACAGAGATCATCAAAGAGAAAAAAGAGGGGACCAAACACCTGATCGTGCAGGAGCTGCCCAGAAAACCTGAGTCATTCATCCACCTGGATATGACTTTTACTTTCCTGGATAAGAATGCCTGCATGGTTTACGAGCCGTTGATATTAAAAAAAACCAAATACCATACCATCAAGATTACCATCGACAACGGGAAGGTAACCTCCATCCGGGAAGAGGCCAGTCTGTTGAAAGCGCTGGAACGTTGCGGCATGGAACTCACACCTATCAACTGTGGCGGTCATGGGGATCCATGGATCATGGAGCGCGAGCAGTGGCACAGCGGGGCGAATTTTTTTGCCATTGCCCCCGGAAAAGTGATTGGATACGAACGAAATGAAAAGACCATGGAAGAGATGAACCGGAATGGTTTTGAAATCATAAAAGCCATGGATGTGATCGAAAACAGGGTGAAGATCGAAGACTATCCACGCGCGGTCATCACCATTGCCGGGTCCGAACTGGCCCGCGGAGGTGGTGGCGCCAGGTGCATGACCATGCCAGTCAAAAGGGAAAATGTAAGCTGGTAACCCGCATGAGAAAACTCGAAAACAGCGAACTCGCCAGACCCAGCACCGAAGATTTCAAGATGCTGGCAAAGGTGCCGATCGTAGTCGTTCTGGACAACATCCGCAGTTGCCACAACATCGGTTCCGTATTTCGTACCTCGGATGCGCTGTTGATTGAGAAGATTTTCCTTTGCGGAATTAGCTCGACCCCACCCGACAAAGAGATCCGCAAAACCGCGCTAGGGGCAGAAAACACTGTTGCCTGGGAGTACCATTCCGACACACTTGAGGTTATCAGTACCCTGAAAGCGCAAGGATATACAGTTATTGCCGTTGAGCAGGTTGAGAAAAGCATTAGTTTGTCCGATTATCATCCGGTTGAAAACTGCAAACTTGCCTTGGTTTTTGGTAATGAAGTAAAAGGCGTTCAGCAGGAGGTGGTGGATCAATGTGATTTAGCGATCGAGATACCCCAATACGGAACAAAGCACTCGTTCAATATCTCTGTGAGCGTGGGGATCGTGTTGTGGGATCTTTTCAATAAAATAAGAAGGAACTAGTTAAACTTTTTAAATTTCATTTGAGGCTGTTACTTCTGGTTCAAGATAAAGAAACGGGAAAAAGGTTTCGGTGTTGAGTAGTCGTCCTTTTTGTATATCTTAACCGTTCAAACAAGGAAAATAACAATTACCAAAAGATGTTACGCAAAACATTTAATATAATTGTCGAACAGGGGTTTGACTATTATCTGATTTCGTCCGTGATTGAATTGCCTGGATGCCACACCCAGGCAAAAACATATGATGAACTTTATGCAAGGACCAAAGAGGCAATAGAATTGTATCTTGAGGAATAAGATGGCAGAACTACCGTGATTCCTGATCATGGAACAGAACAAATAGACCGTGGTTTATTGAACAAAATTATCAAACAGGATTTGATGATGACGATTGATAATTTTCTCAACAACAGGTAATTGACTTAACCAATCTCTGCTGTTCCAGAGAGCTAAGTAAAGGTTTGGAAGACTTTAGTAACAGTTCCAAAGGACTAAGTAACGGTTCTGAAGAGATAAGGAACGATTCCAGGGAACAAAGTAACAGATCCGAGGAGCATAGTTGCCATTCTTGAGAAGTAAGTAGCGGTTCTGAAGAGCTTTGTAGCCATACCGTGAACCTTACTAGCGTTTCGGAATAGTTCAGTAGCCAAACCGGAGTAGTCTGCGGAAACACCTCCACAACACTCAAACCTTACTAAACCAACTGGCCGGTGCGGTATTGGGTGCAGCGATTTGTAATCGCTGAGGAATAAAAAATACGGTTACAAACCGCATCTCCCAAGTTTGCCCAACACAATTTCCCTTCCTAAAGCTTTGGTATTCAAATATTATTAGGTAAGTTTATCGTGCTTGTAACACGCAAAAAACCTGCCTCAACATAATCAAAATCAGCAGATGAGAGCATGTTTTTCTAAATTTAAATACGTATGCGATGGAAAATGAGTTTATTGAACTTATAGAACAAAATAAAGGAATAAAATAAAAAGCCCAGCAGTTAAGGGCTCATATGACATAGATAATTATAATATGGGAAAATCAATTTCGCTTCTATTGGGAGCCGGATTTTCTGCTCCCGCAGGGTATCCATTAGGAAATTCACTAAACGAGATATTGTTAAGTTGTACAGGAGATAATTTTGCATTTAATACAGATGGAAGATTAATGATTAGTACTGATGGCAAGAAACCTGATCTGGGTTATAAGACAAGTTATGATTTCCAGTTTGATTTTTGTAGGGACCTTATTCAATATTTTAATAGTCTTAAGGGGTATTTTGATTATGAAGAGTTTTACGATTTCTTTGTCGACGATGCTAAAACTGATCCAGGAGTAATAGATTTTTTTCATCATAATTTTTACGGTAGTGAGAAAGACTTGGGTCAGATACTTTTTTCTAATAAAAACATATACAATCAGCTTATTTCATTTTATTTAAAAGATGGAAATGGAGTTGCTTGGTATGAAGATGATGCTGTAAGTATGTCCTCTTTTAATGGATATTTGGGGGTATTAAATTGCCTGAAAGAAATGGAAGAAGAGAACCGAATAAACGTACATACATTAAACCATGATTTATTCTTTGAAAGACTTGATAGCTCTGAATGGTTCAATGGAAAACTTTGTGATGGTTTTGAAGAAACACGTTCACTTTATTATGGAGATTTATATAATTCCGTAACCAATACAAGTCAAAAGGTTGCAATTCCTTATTATAATGACGAATACAAAAAAAATATTTGCTTATATAAACTACATGGGAGTAAAGATTATGCAATATATTATAGACCTCAAGGTACTAACCTGATTCCTGAGACATATGTAAAGGTTCCATCTAAAATCGGAATTAATAACCTTTATAAAAAAATATATGACAAAAATGGAGATTTAAAATATGAACATTGTTGGATTAATTACCATGCCGATTTTTTAACTGGTACAACAGCTAAAATTAGAAGGTATGATGAACCACTTTTGTTCAAGCATTTATTTGAACATTTCATTCACAATCTTGTTGTTGCAGAGAAGCTTATTATTATTGGCTATGGAGGAAAGGACAATGAAATAAATAAAATCATTATGAAAAATTTTGATTATAGAAACAAGCCAAGCTATATTATTGATCCATTTCCTGGTACCAATTTAAAGAAATTACAGGCACAGTTAAATGCAAAGTTTATTATTAAGAATCTGGCGGATATACAAATGGTGGATTTTTGATACTTACGTGATACACCATCTGGCCGGATTTGCAATTAGTGGTGTTCGGAAGAAATTATTGAACGTGCAAATAGGAGTTGCGTATTTAGTAAGAGGCAAAGCCAAATTTGAACTTCAAGATCTTAAAGGAGCAATTAAAGTCTATAGTCAGACACAAATAATAGACCCTGTGGGAATTGAGGCTAACCTCCTCTATGGAAATTCAAAGCTTCAATTAGGAATTATGAAAAATCACAACTTTTAGAGTCTCAATATGAAGTTTAGAATATTTGAAATATCAATTAATATTAAGATCTGAAGATGACAACAAGAATTCATTACTTTTTAATAGTTTTATTAATTATTGCCTTTGGTTGTACACGCAAAATTCAAGAATATTATAATCAAGGTATTGCAAAAAAAAATATAGAGGATTTTGAAGGTGCGAAAATTTCATTTACTAAAGCGATTGAAATTGATTCAAGTTTTGCTGAAGCATTTAATCAAAGAGGATTGGTTGAGCTTAGCTTAGGGGATTACGTCTCAGCATATGCAGATTTTTGTAAAACAAAAAAGCTTGAACCAAGTTTTGCTGAAGCTTACTACAACCTTGGATATCTTAAACAACAGCATTTTGAAAAAGAAAAAAGTCTTTTCGCTGTCGAAAGTGGTCAAATTCTATGGTTTGAACTTGATAAAGCAATTGAACTTGACCCAAAGAATTCTAAATATTATTTCACACGCGGTTCTTTCAAAAGTAATTTACAAGAGCATAAGGATGCAATTCTGGATTTTACAAAAGCGATTGAAAATGATTCAAATTTTGCTGATGCATATTTTAAGAGGGGAAGAGAATTATTTTTACTTTCAGAAGATCTGAATAAAGCAATGGAAGATCTGAATAAAGCAATAAGATTAGATTCTTCAATTTCTGAAGCTTATCATTTTAGAGCTATTAGAAAATTACAATTAAATGATAATTATGGAGCTTTACTTGATTATAATAAACTAATTGAAATCTGTAAAGAGTTTGACTATCGCTATTATTCAGCTTTATTGGAAAGGGGTGAATTAAAAACGGATATAAAAGATGATTTTAATGCAATTAATGATTATAATATTGTCATTAGTAAATACTTGCATGAAAGTGAAAATAAATTTGGATTTTTATGGAAGGATGCTATTTTGGGCAGAGCAAAATCAAAATACAATCTAAAAGATTACAGAGGGGCTATTATGGACCTTGATATCTTAATAAAAGTTCATCCCGAATTTTCAGATGCCTTCGCTATGAGAGCAAGAGTATTGTGGCATTCTCAGTTTATTGACAAAGCAATTACTGATTTAAACAAAGCAATTGAGTTGGATGTGAAAAATGCTTTTGCCTATTACCTAAGAGGTATGATAAAGATAGATAATGGTCAAAAGGAAAGCGGTTGTTTAGACTTAAGTAAAGCAGGTGAATTAGGATTTGAAGATGCATATAAAATAATAAAGAGTCATTGTTTGTAAATCTGAGGTGTAAAGTGACGGATTAAAAATCCTCCCACCCCCGCTGGCGCGGATATACCATCCGTGCCCGTGCAATTGCCCCCAAAGCCTACATTTGCATAACAGTAATATACCGGAAATGGGCAGAACATACAAGTTCCATCATACAGATGACATCTATTTTCTGACTTTTGCCGATTATTGCCGGGTAGATGCTTTACAGGAAGGGCATAAGGGAGGTGAGAAAAGTCGGTGAGACTGAGAAAGGAGATAGGAAAATGGGGGATATAAAAAATCGGGATTCGCATCGCCCGACCACATTCCCCGATTCTCAATCCCACCAATTCCAGATATTTTCCGACATAAGATCAAAAGCTTTTTTCAAATCATCTTTCCGCATTTGTGTGGCCAGTTCTCCTAACCTCAATTGTTCATTTATTGCTTCCTCCTGTTTTTCTTCCGGCAAATCCCACTTTACTGTTAACTTTCCCACCCCGTTCTTGATTTTTCCAAACTTTAATTTTGACTTGCCGTATTTGGCCTCAATTTCTTTTCGAAAAGGTTTATAATACTCGTCATCAATTACTTTCCGCAGCAGTTGTTCAACTTCCCGAATCTGACTTACTATTTCATTTTTTGTTTCAGGAACAGAGTGCCCTTCCTTTTCGAATAATTTTCTAGTCATTTTAAGTTTAAATCGCAATAGGTCAACGATATAAACATAATCCCACTCATGATTTTTCTCCAGAAAACACACATATTTATTGATCCGCTTGACTTCCTTTAACTTCCGTTTCTTACTTTTCATCACCGACAATCATTATTTTACTGGGCATAAAGGTATTAAAATGATTTTCAACCATCCGAAGCTTTATTCCATTGGCTTCGGTTTTTTTATT
>JALNYZ010000026.1 GCA_023229575.1 Prolixibacteraceae bacterium | reverse complement strand
GGCTACAGGAGTACCAACAACAATATTATTAACAATCCGGGATGGTAATCATTTCAAGGACTAAAATATAAATGAATATGAAAAATATCTTTTATTTATTTCTGATGGTCATGCTGGTCGCAAGTTGTGAACTTGATAATTTCAGTGCGCCAGATGTTACTTTATCCGGTAAGGTGGTAGACAATGTGACCAACGACATGATTGAAAATGGGGGCCTAAACAGCGGTACCGTAATCATGATGTATGAGGGGAATTCCAAATCGGCAATCTATAGTTCGTCGTTCCCTGATGGACATTTTGTGAATTCCAGATTGTTCGCGGGCAATTACAAGCTTGTAATGACAGGGCCTTTTAAAATGATGCAGGACACCGTAAGCGTTACACTGCCCATGAGCGGCGATCTTATCGTAAAAGTACTTCCGAATGTGAGGCTGAAAGCCACATTGGTGAGTTCTGCCGGAACAACGGCCACCGTAAAAGTGGACTATGAGAAGGTCATTTCTACCCAGGTACTGAATAAGTTAGGCGTTGTGTGGAGTACCATCACCAATCCGAACGTCGAGACCTTCTTTGGCGGAGGGTCGAAGATTGATGTTGTTACGTCACAGAACCTGACACAAGGTTCAAATACCTATACGATTACTGGTCTGACGGCAGGAACAAAATATTACATCCGGGCCGTCGGTGTTAGCAATGCTGCCGGGAGCTATGCCAACTACAGCACTACAGTTACAACACCGTAAGCTGATTTAGTTTTAGTAAGCACGCTTGATAAACATTTCCAATACCCCGGTAAGAGGCCAACTCTTATCGGGGTATTTAAAAAGGAATAGATTGCTTCGTTCCCACTGATTGTATATTTTGCTGTATATCAACTGATTGCTTCGTCGTACCGCGAGGAACGAGCGGGAAGCAATCTGTCGCATTTTCACAACTCAAAATAATCCGCCATCATTTCTTCCACAGCCTGTCCCGAAGGTGATCGGGAAGGCACGAGCGGGAAGCAATCTGTTGAGTGTTCCGTAAATTTTTCTTAACTTTATGACATTGCTTAACAGTACAAAAACAAATTTTAAACAGTTTATTAATTCCAAATATTTTGTTTTATCGCCCAAATCATGCAAACTGAGTGTCATTAGTTGAGAAAGTAGTAGTTTTTTATCGACTATTTTTAAAATAGTTTTAGCATCCATTAATTATAACCAATAACAAATGAACCGGATTTTACTGATTTGTATATGTTTTCTTGCACTAAATTCCCAATCAAAAGGCCTCAATAATACATTTGAAGGTCAGTTATTTGATATGTCAACTGAAAACAGGGACAGTTTGCCGACAGTGCTTTCCAAAAACCATGGGGATTTAATTGATAGTAAGTTGCGGGGCGAGGCCCGGGTCAGGTTTGCAGAACGTCAGTTGCCGAATAACCTAAAAGAATGGGAAACACAGCGTATAAAACTCAAGGCTGGGATCATTAAAAAATCAGGAGTTGTCGTTAATCATCAATTGCCATTGAACATCAAAGAAACCAATGTCATTCAACTGAATGGTTATTCGGTTAAAAATATAACTTTTCAGACCCGCCCCGGGATTTATGCTACGGCAAACCTGTACATGCCGGATGGTAAGGGGCCGTTTCCAGGTGTTATGAATACCCCGGGTCACTGGCCAAACAGCAAAATTGATTCAATCGGTCAACAGGCGGTTGGACATACATTGGCAATAAATGGCTATGTCTGCCTTACCATGGACCCTTGGGGAGCCGGCGAAAGGGGAACAATTGTAGGTAAATCAGAATACCATGGATCGAATCTTGGGGCCTCGCTTATGAATATCGGGGAGTCCTTATTGGGGATTCAGGTTTCAGAAAATATGAGGGGTGTCGACCTGTTGTGCTCATTACCAAATGTTGATCCCCAAAAAATCGGAACAACTGGGGCCAGTGGTGGTGGAAACCAGACCATGTGGCTTGCAGCAATGGACGACCGTGTAAAAGCGGCCGTGCCCGTTGTAAGTGTAGGTACATTTGAATCTTATGTTATGGGGTTCAATTGCATCTGCGAGCTGCTTGTCGATGGATTGACCTTCACAGAAGAAGCAGGTATCCTGGCCATGGCCAAAGCAATCATGCCTTGTAACCATTCGAAAGATGAAGTATCTCCGGCCTTCTTACCTGTTCAAATGCTTCGTAGTTACAACAATGCCAAACAGGTATTTAAATTACGCGGAGAGGAAAACAATATATCCTACAAAATATTTGATCTTCTCCACACCTATAGCGCTTTTGACCGCGAAGCCATGCTAGGATGGTTCGACTTTCACCTGAAAGGAATAGGCACCGGTGCACCGAAAAGTGAAAGCCCATTTAAGATGGTCCGGGATGAAAAACTATTGGTATTTCCAACCGGGAAAAGGGATGCCAATGTTTTGGGCACGGATGATTACTGCAGGTTAAGAGGGAAGGAATTGAGGACTACCTACCTGAATACTAAATCTTTCAATGTTGACCAAAAGAGAAAGGAGTTGAGGGATATCCTTCGGATCACTGAAAAACTGACGCTTAAAAAAGTTTATCGTTATTCCAGTGCAGGGGTATGGGACAGGTTCGCCCTGGAAACCTCTGATGATATGCCTATCCCTGTATTGCATATAGCACCGATTGATCCATCTCAAGGATACGTTGTCCTCTGTAACCCGGATGGGAAAAATAGTATCTCACCCGCTTTGATTGAGGATTACAGAAAAAAAGGGGCAGGTATAGTCGTTGTTGACCTGTCCGGAACGGGAGAGGTTACCTCCGTTTCATCACTTCCCTACGACAAAATCGGAAAACTTCATACGCTGTCGCGTGCGGAACTATGGTTGGGCAAAACCGTTCTGGGCGAGTGGGTCAAGGAGCTAAACGTGGTTTTTCAGTTTCTGGATTCCAATTTTAAAACAAAGAAAGTAAGCATAGACGGGAGCCAGGAAGCAGGACTTGCCGGACTGTTCCTTTCTTCACTGGAAGGCAATGTAGATCACCTTGTCCTGCGACAGGCGCCGGTAAGCTACTTGTTTGATACCCGCGTTGGCATTGACTTCTTTGGTATGGGTATTCATCTGCCTGGTTTTCTCCAGTGGGGGGATGTGTCGTTGGCAGCCGCGCTTTCCGGTAAAAATATTCGGTTCGTTGATCCGGTAACCATGTCTGGAAATCCAATTAGCGATTCAAAACTACCTGCCGTAAAGGCTGAATTTGAAAAAGTGAGTGCTTTGTGCCATCAGAACGGTAAGACAACATTTTAATAATATACACATGAAAAAAATAAGCAGGAGGAATTTTTTAGATGACAGCACTAAAGCTGTTGCTGTCGCATCATCATTTCCACTTTATTCATTTGCCGGGGATAAAAAACCGGCTTCTCCAATAAAAATGAAGCTAGCCATGGTTGGAACTGGATATCGTGGCACATATACCTGGGGAAAACCTGTTATCCAGGCCTACAAAGACCAGGTAGAGATGGTCGCACTTTGCGATATCAATCCCAAACGGATGGAGGCTGCAAGATCCATTATGAACATCAACGCAAAAATGTATGAGGCAAAGGATTTTGACCTGATGATACAGGAGACAAAGCCCGATATGGTGATTGTTACCACAACAGATTGTTTTCACGAGAAATATATCCTAAGGGCATTGGAACTTGGTTGCAATGTACTATCTGAAAAACCGTTGGCCATCACAGCAGAACAATGCCAGCGTATTGCCGATGCTGAAAACCTAACCGGGAAAAAAGTTTTTGTTGGGTTCAATGTCAGACACGGCAACGAGTCAATTGAGATGAAGAAAATACTTTCATCAGGCGAACTGGGAAAGATCATTGCCATTGAATACCAGGAGTGCCTCAATACCCAGCATGGTGCAGATTATTACAGGAGGTGGCATGGGAAAAAGAAATATTCAGGCTCTCTGTTGTTGCACAAAGCCTCCCATCAGTTCGACCTGATCAACTGGCTGATCGATGCAGAGCCTGTCGATGTCCAGGCCATTGGCAAACTGGCATATTACGGGCACAACAACAGCTACCGTGGACGCAATTGCCGAACGTGTGCATTTACCCAAAAGTGCAAATTCTATTGGGACATGGCCAAAAATAGTGGAGCGATGCAGATGTATGGCAATTGTGAAGATGTGGACGGTTACTATCGTGACGGCTGTGTTTGGGACAATGAAATTGACAGTTATGATACCCAGTCTGTTCAGGTTAATTACGACAACGGTACCCAGATGAGTTACACCATGAACACATTCCTTCCTTTTGAAGGGCAATTTATCTGTTTTTCGGGAGAATACGGCAGGCTGGAAGTGCGTTTAAATGCCATACAGCCATGGAAAGTAGAAGGTGGAATAGAATTTCGCCTGACCAAAGACACGGAGACAAGCAGATATTGGATTATTAACTCTTCTTCCGGGGGACACGGAGGTGCGGATGAACGGTTAAAAGATATGATTTTCCTTCCTGGAACGCCTGATCCGCTGGGAAGCAAAGCCGGCAGCAGGGCAGGAATCATGTCTAGCCTGATCGGGATTGCGGCGCGAAAATCCATTGAAACCGGTCAAAAAGTTAAGATTGCCGATTTGGTGACCTTTCCAAGCGCCTGGAAAGGATAATATGACTTTTGATAATGACATAAATAAGATCAACTTGGGGAGATTTCTCTCCAAGTTTCTTGTGTATGTCTTGTTACTTATATTTCATAAATTTGTTCAAATACACCGATATTCTTAAATTTGGTAAAAAAGTGTGAAACTAACTTGTTTCAGTTTTAGAAGAGTGCCAGGCAATATATGCCGAAGGCAGACAGTTTTAAAAAATAATAGGTAATATTGGAAATTCTCTACATCAGACTTATCAATAGTGTACTTTTCCCGTTTCTATTCTTATAACCAATATTAGATTGTTTCTGAGCCAAACTAAAGATGCATTATGACCATGCTTATTGAAGATAAAATATTGTTCAATGAAATTAAAAACCGTAACCTGAAGGTTTACGAGGCATTGTTCAGTAATTATTATCCCGGGTTGGTAAGATTTGCGGAGGGTTATCTGTTTGACAAACAGGTGTGTGAAGATATCGTGCAGAATATTTTTGTCTATTTATGGGAAAATGCAGAAAAGATCAATTTTGAGGTATCGGTAAAAGCCTATTTTTTTCAATCTGTAAAGAATGGATGCCTGAACCATTTGCGCAATCTTCAAATCCGCGACCGTCATAATCTGATGTACATTGAAGCATTATTGAACCGGGAGGATGCTGATGGTTCAGAAGATCCGGAAATTATCCTGCAGATTAGGCATGCCATTTCAAGATTGCCGGAACAAATGGCAGGAGTCTTTAATCTGAAATACCTGGAAGGGAAAAAACTAAAAGAGATAGCCAGTATCAAGCAGATTAGTGAGAATACGATAAAAACCCAATTGCTCCGCGCCAAGGATAAGCTGCGTAAGATTCTATTGGAGACTACAACTGTTAAGTTTATCCTATAAAAAAACGGAATACGCGAAAAAACCTCTTTTGGTTGTCACCCTTTTAGTCGCCTTATGTGTCTATATTTAAAACTGACACATTATGCCTAAGGAACATACAATAATCGATTTCGAGATTATTTGGAAGAAAATCAATGGAAATCTAATTGCACAGGAAGAATTATTTCTTTCAAAATGGCTGGATGAAAGTCCACTGCATCGTCAATATTATGAAAGTGCGTTACGTTTTTATCGGGAAGGTTCAAATTTCATCGATGCTAAACGGGAAACAGAAAAGGCCTGGAAATCACTTCAAACTAAAATAAGCAAGGAAGGCCGAAGCAGTTCAAGATGGATCGTCCCCTCAATTGCCGTTGTTGCAGCCATCTTCCTAATCGTTGATTTAATATGGTTTTCATCCAAAACCGAGACACCTGCGGTTACTGCGTCGAAGGCACAACAAATCAAACCCGGTACGAATCAAGCTACATTGATCCTTAATGACGGATCGGTCCACAATCTCTCAACTTCCGGAACCCTTGTTTTGAATGCAGATGGGGCAGAAATAAAGAGTAGGGGCACCAAACTGGAATACATCGAAAAAATTGGCGCTGCGACAGAAATAAAGTACAACACTTTAAATATCCCACGCGGGGGCGAATTCAACCTCCAGCTTGCAGACGGGACGAATGTGTGGCTCAATTCTGAAACAGTCCTGCGCTATCCGGTTCAGTTTACGGGTAAGGAACGTCGGGTAGAGCTTTCGGGGGAAGCCTATTTTGAAGTGGCAAAAAATGAAAAAGTTCCTTTTATTGTTGAGTCTGGCGGACAAATGGTAAAAGTACTGGGTACAAAATTCAATATTTCGTCCTATAAAGAAAATCATTTTATCTATACCACACTGGTACATGGAAGTATCGAAGTCTCTATTAAAGGTAAACCCGAAATTGTACAAATCCTGACTCCCAACGAACAGAGTACGATTGATATGACAGAAGGGAAAATTTCGAAAAGTACGGTTGATCCTTATCAATTTATTGCATGGAAAGAGGGACGGTTTGTTTTTCAGGACCAAACCCTTGAGTCTATGATGCAAACCTTGTCCAAATGGTACGACATTGAGGTTGCGTATGCGAGGGAGGACCTTAAAAATATGCGTTTTACAGGAAATCTCAGACGTTATGATGATTTTGGTGAAGTGCTAAACAAATTGAAGAAAACAAATGAAGTGGATTTTGCTGTCGATAACAAAAAAATAACATTAAAATAAAAAGGAGGGCATAAAATAAAAAATGCGGAAAATGTTTGTACCATTTCCCGCATTACATTCAGTTGTAATTACCAAATGGTTTAATCAAAACAGAGCAAATTTATGAAAAAAAAACGATGGAACCCCATCTGCGATAGCGGATGGAAAAAAATCTTCTTGATCATGAGGGTTACGGTGATTTTCTTACTCGCGGGATTTTTACATGTTTCGGCAAGTGTATATTCCCAACAAACCAATCTGCATTTAAAGGCTGAGAATGCAAGTATTTCCCAGGTTTTAAAAATGATTGAAGAGCAAAGTGATTTCCATTTTCTCTACCGCTCCGACTATTTTAACGAAGTCCCGGAGGTTACAATTGAGATGGAAAGCGTTAAGCTGGAAGAGGTTCTGAACAAAATCATCGTTCCTTATGGGTTTGCCTATGTAATTGACGATAAGACCGTCGTCATCAGAAAATCGGATGAACCCCGCACGACCGGGATTCCTGCCGCCCAAAAGAAATCGATTTCAGGAAAAGTCACTGATTCCTCGGGAGCATCGCTTCCGGGCGTTTCCGTGGTTGTAAAAGGGACCACCATCGGCATTGTAACGGATGTTGAAGGAAAGTTTAGCATTTCAGTGCCTGTCGATGCCAATACATTGGTATTTACCTTTGTGGGTATGAAGTCGCAGGAGGTTTCCATTTCCGGTAAAACATCTGTTAATATCAAAATGGAAGTACAGACGGAAGGGGTAGAAGAGGTCGTCGTAGTTGGTTATGGAACCCAGAAAAAGTTAGCCGTTACCGGCGCAATTTCAGCTATTGGCGGAGCAGAGCTGGCAAAATCACCTGCAACAAATATTGCGAATAGTTTAGCGGGACGGGTTACCGGTTTGGCATCAGTCCAGTATAGCGGTCAACCCGGAGTCGATGACCCTAATTTTTATGTAAGGGGTATTGCAACTCTTGCAGGGGGAAGTTCAGCTCCTTTAATCATTGTAGATGGTGTAGAGCGTTCATTTTCAAGATTGGATCCCAATGAAATTGAATCAATTTCAATTTTGAAAGACGCTTCATCAACGGCAGTCTATGGTGTACGGGGCGCTAATGGTGTCATATATGTGACTACAAGGCGGGGAGTAGAAGGTAAACCTGTCATTAGCATTTCTACCAGTGCAGGAGCGCAGCAACCCACCAGATTGCCAAAAATGGCCAATGCCGTTACCTGGACCACACTTTACAATGAGTCGCAACTTAATGATAATCCCAACGCGACGCCGATGTTCTCGGCAGCGGAGATTGAATTATACAGAAACCATAAATCTCCCATTTTATATCCTGATACCGATTGGTATAAATATATGTTAAGGCCTTTCTCTTTTGAATCTGCGCACAATATAAATATCAGCGGTGGGGATGCGAAGGTAAAATACTTTATTTCGGTTGGGTACAGGGACCAGAGTGGCCTGTTTACAAAAACACGCCTAAATTTCGATGATCAATTCTGGTACGACCAGTATAATTTGCGCGCCAATTTGGACATTAATTTAACGAAAAGCACAACATTGGGTATCACTACCGGCCAGATAACAGGAATAACAAGAGAACCTTACAGGTCTGTTGGACGTGCGCAGGTATGGGGACGAATGTATGCGGGCACTCCAATATCTTCCCCGGGGATTATTGATGGGAAATCAATAATGAACCGTTATAATTTGCCAATTGGAGGGAATGCCGGCTTGGATTTTAATGGTAGCCAAGGGGTGATCAGAACAGGAACCAATGATGTAAACTTTAATGTTGAGTTAAAACAAAAACTGGATGTTTTAACCAAAGGACTCGGGTTTAAAATTAAGGGGGCATACAATAGTTCGTTTGTGCAAACGGAAACACGAACTACCCCAACCAAAGCGTTTTGGCCTTATCAAATAAAGGAAATCGATCCGAAAGCGGCTAATGGCGATAGTGTTGTGTGGCAAGTAGCCAATTGGAACGGTAATATGGCAACGAGTGAAACATATGGAAGGGCAATATACTGGTACATGGAAACAGGCTTCAATTATGAGCGCACTTTTGGAGTCCATAATGTAACGGGCCTTTTGTTGTACAACGAGAGCAAGCGCTTTTTCCCCGGTACCAACAGTGACATTCCAACCAGTTATGTTGGATTGGTAGGAAGGGGAACTTACAACTATGGCTTAAAATATTTTTTGGATCTGAATGTCGGGTACAACGGCTCTGAAAATTTTGCTGTTGGAAGACGTTTCGGTTTATTTCCTGCTGTATCGGCTGCCTGGCAAATGACAAGGGAAAAATTCATGAGGAATCTACCTTTTGTTAATTATTTGAAACTGAGGGGTTCTTTTGGTATTGTTGGTAACGATCAGATTGGTGGCAGAAGGTTCCTATACCTCCCTGATACCTATAGTATCAGCTCGGGAGGTTATAATTTTGGTACTACTGTTCCCCAAAATCAAATCGGAGCGGCAGAATCAACCCTGGGTAACCCCTTTGTAACATGGGAAAAGTCTCGAAAAGGGAACATTGGCCTTGATCTGAAATTTTTAAAGGAGCGGTTATCGGTTACCCTGGACCGCTTCTATGAGTCGAGGGACAATATTCTTATCACCAGGTCGTCAACCCCTTCTCTTTTCTCGGTGACATTGCCCCCTGTAAATCTTGGTAAAGTCGACAACAAAGGTTACGAAGTAGAAGTTGCATGGAGCGATAACAAAAAAGATTTTGGTTATTACGTTAACATAAATATGTCTTTTGTCAAAAACAAAATCGTATTTATGGATGAAATAAAACAACCATATGATTATTTGAAAAGGACAGGTCAACAGGTAAATCAGGTTTTCGGGTATGTGTTTGATGGATTGTGGTCGATTGACGAAGTTGCAAATCAGTCCAAATTTCCGAAAGACAACTATACCCCTCATCCGGGGGATATGAGGTACAAAGATTTAAATAGCGATGGTATAATAAATTCCCTAGATCAAAAACCGATTGGTTATCCCGAAAACCCACAATACACCGCAGGCCTGAAATGCGGGATAAATTACAAAAATTTTGATTTTTCAATGTTGTGGAATGGCGCCACAAATACCTCCCGGTTAATCGGTGACAGATTTGGTCTTGCTTTTGGGTTATACGGGGAAGAATCATTGGCCCAATGGATTGTGGATTCAAGGTGGACACCTGCAACTGCAGCTACGGCAACATATCCCAGACTGTCACAAATAGCGGGTGTATCCGGTGGATATAACACAAGGAATTCCGATTTCTTCCTGAGGGATGCCTCCTATGCACGCTTGAAGAATATTGAGTTTGGATACACCATTAAAAATTTGAACCGTTTGGGAATTGCCACGCTAAGGGTTTATGTAAATGGTTATGACCTTTTAACTATCGATAAATTAAAAATTCTGGATCCTGAATCAAATACTACCCATAATCCATTGCACCCATTGATGAAGACATACAACGTGGGCTTAAGTGTGACCTTCAAATAAAACGATAATATTTCTAACTGAAATAAAAAATACTGCATATTATGAAAAATACAATCAAATATTTATTCTTTATCGGAATATTATACCTGTTTTCTGCATGCAAAGACGAGCTAAAATTTGGGAATAATTTTCTTTCGAAGCCCCCCTTATCCACAGCGGTAAACAAAGATACCGTTTTCTCAAATATTACATACGCAGAGCGTTTTTTATATGGGGCATACAGCACACTGCCCTTTGGACAAAGTGCGGCGGATGGTAATAATTTCGGCTCCGGATCAAGTTTTTATCTCGATTGTCTGACAGATATGATCAATACGGATCTTGTTCCTGCAGTCCCATATTATGTTAACTTATATGACGCCTATGTGGAAAACAACTACATTGGTAAGTACCGTTGGACTTTCGGGGGATGGCCCGGGATCAGAAAGGCAAATATTTTTTTAGCGAATATCGGCCGGGTTCCCAACGTTGATGCCGCCTATAGAAAACAATTAATTGCCGAAGCCAGGATGATCATGGCCGTACATTATACAGAGCTTTATCGCAATTATGGTGGTATGATTTGGATCAACCATGAATTGGCAGTTACTGAAACCGGTCCCTTTCCCAGGCTGACAAGCGTTGCAACCATGGACTCTATTGTTTCATTAATAGACAGGGCAGTTCCGGATCTCCCATGGGTAATCACTGACCAGGTGAACTGGGATGGCCGTTTTACCAAAGCTGCTGCAATGGCCCTCAAGGCACGCGTTCTTTTGTTCGGCGCCAGCCCGCTTTTCAATAGCGCTGCACCTTATATGGATGGTGAGGCTGCACAAAAGAAATTGGTGTGGAACGGGAGCTACGATCCAAATCTTTGGAAGAGGGCAGCGGATGCCGCGGGGGCGCTGATCTCAAGAGTTGAATCTGAAGGGGGATACAGGATCGTAAAAACCGGAAACCCAAGAAAAGATTTTCAGAACGGATATTATACGAGGGGAACCGGCGAAACCCTGATCTCTACGAGAACAGTATTTCTGTACCCGGATGACGATAGGACACTGGGACCGATTAAATGGTCCGGCACGGGAACTTATACACAGGAATATGTAGACATGTTTCCAATGGCCAACGGGTTGCCAATAACGGATCCGGCATCGGGTTTTAATCCAAATGATCCCTATGTAAACCGGGATCCGCGGTTATATGAAACGGTGCTTGTTAACGGGGATTCTTACCAGGGAAGGACTGCAGAGCTCTTTCTCGGGGGTCGTGAAAGGCTTTCCAAAAAAGACCTGCCAGCTTTAACCGGTTACGGTCCCAGAAAATTCGTACTTGAAAGGAATACCGCCACAAATTTGGGATCGATCGTACAGTGGCCTTATTTAAGATTGCCTGAAGTTTATCTATCCTGCGCCGAAGCGCTCAATGAAGTCAATAATGGACCTACTGCAGAAGCATACAGGTGCGTAAATCTTGTACGCAACAGGGTTAACCTTTCCAATTTACCGGCTGGCCTCTCCAAAGATCAGTTCCGCGAGGCTGTATTGAATGAACGGGCATGTGAATTCGGTTTCGAAAGGGTAAGATGGTATGATATCATCCGCTGGAAAAAGGAAGATGTTTTTAAAAGGCAACTTCATGGGATGGACATCACAAAATCAGGATCTACACTTTCCTATGCCACATTTCCTTTGACACCAATAAGGTACTGGTCAACCAACTGGTCGCCAAAATGGTATTTAAGCGCATTCCCGGCAAATGAAATTTTGAAAGGGACTGGATTGATCCAAAACCCTGGATGGGAGATTAATTAGCAACTAACTTAGTTATGATATTAAAAATGCAAAATATGAATGTACAAATAGCAAATAGGTTCCTGTTGTTTGGGCTTTTATTCATCCTTTCTGCCTTCGATGGACTAGCTCAGAATCAGTCGATTACAGGGACAATCAAAAATACTGGCGGCATTCCTGTACAGAAAGCGGCTATTTCGATTCTGGAAAACCCTGATGCAGTCGTTTATAGCGATCAGGATGGAAAGTTTGTGGTCAACGGAAAGATAGGACAGCATATCAAAGTTACAGATCCGGATTTGTTCCACAAAACACTGAAGATTACCGATAACAATATGGTTATTACCATTGAAGATAAGGATGGTCTTGTTCCTGTTGGATTCGGCATGAAAGTTTCAAAAGAAGAGATGACAATGGCTGTAGGAATGGCCAATTCGGATAAATTGACTAGAAGTACAGCGCTAAACCCGGCAAATTCCCTCTATGGTCAAATAGCAGGCCTTGAGGTAATGCAAAATGGCGGCCTGCCCTGGCAATCTGAACCTACTCTATTTTTAAGAGGGGTTGGTACGACCTTCGACAGATCAATTCTCGTTTTGGTTGATGGGTTTGAAAGGCCAATGTCTACACTTAGCATTGAAGAGATAGAAAGCGTTGTCATGTTGAAAGATGCTGCCACCCTTGCACTATATGGCATTCGTGGGGCTAATGGTGTTTTATTGGTTACTACCAAAACTACCGGGATAGACCAAAAGCGCAAAATAAGTGTCGGATTTGAAAGAGGGATTACCCAACCAACCCGGTTGCCCCATTTTTTGAACGCTTATGATTTTGCCCAGAGGTACAATGAGGGCTTATCCAATGACGGTTTGCCACTTAGGTACTCGCAGGCTGAATTGAATGGGTTCAGGACTGGCAGTAATTCTAAGTACTTTCCAAATGTTGATTGGTTGAAAGAGTCGTTAAGAAATCATGGATCAAATAATAAATTGAATATTTCAATCAATGGTGGCAACAAATCACTAAGGTATTTTACGCTATTAAATTATCAGGATGATAATGGCTTGTTAAAACCGGTGGATGTTAATGCTGGATACTCTACCCAATTTATTTATAAAAAAATAAATATAAGGACAAATATTGAAGTTAATGTTACACCTTCGACCAAATTAGCGATACGGCTAGGCGGGATGATTGAAAGGACTAACGAGCCTGCTAGTTCGTCGTCAGCTATAATGAGCGCCATTTACAACATTCCGTCTGCAGCTTTTCCCGTAAAATATGCTGATGGCAATTATGGGGGAACAGATGTTTATGGAAACAACCCTGTCGCCTTAATCGCATCCACAGGATATAGAAAAGCACAGAACCGCGAATTGCAAATGAATGTCAGGATTGAGCAAAACCTGGATGTTTTTCTGAAAGGGTTATTGTTCGAGGCTGCGTATGCCGATAATAATTACGTTGGAAATACGGATAGTTGGACACAGACTTTCCAGTATGAAAGATTAAAGTTGGTCATGAACAGCGCCGGTGCAATAACTGATTCTGTAAAAACTATTTATAGTCGTAATTCGACCCTTGGATTTGGCAGTGGCGTTTCTAATTTAAGCAGATCAAGGGTTATTTTAAGCAATTTTAAATATGCAAAAGATTGGGGCAGCAACTCAATAAACTCAACATTGTTGTTTCAACAGGAAGAAAAAATAGGTCGTTTTTTTACTTTTTTGCATCAGAACATCGCAGGTAATGCCCATTATTCAAGATCCGGTAAATATTTTGCAGATTTTTCTATCTCTTATTCCGGTTCGAATTATTTGGCAAGAGGATCCAGGTTTGGTATTTTCCCCGCGCTATCCGGCGCCTGGAATATATCGAAAGAAGACTGGTTTGCAAAGGGCGGTAAGATTAATGATTTAAAAATAAGGGCCTCCTGGGGTATGGCCGGTAATGACCTGATTCCGCAGTATCCTATTTCGAACGCGTATTTCAGGGGCGCAACTATATATCCTTTGGGACAAAATAATCAAAACCTCGGTGTGACAAGTAGCATAGGTAATATTGCAGTAGGCGATATGACCTATGAAAAATCTTATAAATCCAATATTGGGATTGATGCAAGGTTGTTTAAAAAATTAGCCATTAATTTGGATGCCTTTTATGAAATCAGAAAAGATATCCTGGTTCCGAATGTCCGTCAATTGTCTGATATTATTGGGATTAACAGGATATATTACGGAGGGGGGATTGTTCACAACAAAGGGATTGAGTTAAATTTAAATTACAGCAATACCTGGAATGATTTTACCTATTATTTCGATGGCCAATTTTCATTTGTGAAAAATAAGATTGTGAACATTTTTGAGGAAATCCAGCCATACGATTATTTGAAATCAACAGGGAAAAGTATTGGTCAGGCATTTGGATTGCAGGCAATTGGATTTTTCAAGGATTTGGCCGAGATTAATAATAGCCCCACTCAAATTTTTTCTCCTGTAAAACCCGGAGATGTTAAATACAAGGACCTGAACAATGATGGCCAAATTAACCAATTGGACTATAAGCCATTGGGATACAGTACGCTGAATCCTGAGATATATTATTCCGGTACAATTGGGATAAAATATAAGGCATTTGGTTTGGATGCGCTGTTTCAGGGAGTTGCCAATTACACACGCTATGAAAATACCCCCGGCCTTTTCTGGCCACTGTATGGAAATACCAATATTTCAACTTTTTCCGACAATCGATGGACCCCGGCAACCGCCTCGACCGCGACCCTGCCAAAGCTTAATACGATTTATCAGAATGTTAACAATCAAAGACCAAACAGTATTTGGCTTGTAGATGGCTCGTTTCTTAAATTGAGGTCGCTTAATGTCTATTATACTTTTTCGGATAAGCTGATCTCAAAATTGAAATTGACCAATGCCCGCGTTTTCCTAAGGGGAATGAACCTCTTTACACTAGACCATGTTAAGATTGTCGACCCTGAAGCGTTAGGGGCCGTTTATCCAATCTTATCATCTTATCAATTGGGCATAAATATTGGGTTTTAAACATTAAAAACAAACTTTTATTATGAAACTATCAAGATTTGTAACTAAAAATATGGTAGATAAAGTTCTACGGTTTGGTTCAGGAAGGGCTCGTATTTGTAAGAAGGAGGAGTGGAATTCACCTAAGAAACCCCTGAAATTCCTTTCTGTTTTAGCAGGGATATTCCTACTTTTCGTTCCGATGGGTTGTCATTACCTGGATTTCACCAACGTGTCCCCCTGGACCGAAGAGATGATACAAAGGGAGTACACACTTACTTCCGTACTTTTATCCGCTGTTTACGCTTATCTGCCGACTGATTTTCTGCCCATTGGCGGGGCAACCCGTTCTTCGGCAACAGATGATGCTATCCACGTAAGTTCTTTGTCAAGTATATATCGTTTTAATGATGGTAGTTGGAGCGCCTTAAATCCCATTGATGATGTTTGGACCAACATGTACTATGGAATCAGGGCAGCCAACAATTTTCTGAGGATGTCAAAAGGGCTGACTTTTGAAGAGAACCGCTATAGTACCAGGACCGATTATGCCGGTCAAATGAAACGATTCTATTATTTTCCTTACGAAACAAGATTTTTGCGTGCATTCTTCTATTTTGAACTAATCAAACGGTACCGCAATGTACCGTTGGTTACCAAGGAGCTTACACCGGAAGAGGCAATGAGTTACCCAACTACATCTTTTGATGATATGGTAAAATTCATTGTTACTGAATGCGATTCGGCAAGTCTTAAGCTCCCTGTAACTTTCAAAACTGTAGTTGGCTCGGAAACAGGACGTGCAACCAAAGGCGCTGCCATGGCGCTTAAGGCACGGGTATTGCTATATGCTGCAAGTCCTTTGAATAATCCATCGAACAATAATCAAAAATGGATCGAGGCCGCAATAGCTGCCAAAGCAATCATTGATGGAGGGACGTACAAACTTGAAACAAATTATGCAGGAGTTGTGAACAATTATAAGACTCCAGTGGAATTGATTTTCGAAACAAGGCAATCTGCGACCAATACTTTCGAAACAGCCAATTTTCCGGTCGGTTACGTAGGTGGCAATACCGGAACCTGTCCTACCCAAAATCTTGTTGATTCTTATGAAATGGCAGCCAATGGTATGGGAATAAATGAGCCGGGCTCGGGTTACGATGCAGCCAATCCATATGTTGGCCGTGATCCAAGGTTAGCGGCAACTGTACTTTATAATACTTCTATCTGGAAAGGTTTGCCTATTCAGGTTTGGACCGGAGGAGTTAATGGGGCGCCAGTATTTAACGCTTCCTTAACCGGATATTACCTTAAAAAGTATTTGATTGAAGCTGTTCGTCTGGATCCCAACCTGGGTATTACAACTGCAGAACATACATGGGTTACTTTTCGTTTTGGCGAGGTTCTTTTAAACTATGCCGAGGCAATGAACGAAGCTTATGGCCCTACAGCATTAGGACCAGGAACGCTATCGATGAGCGCCACCCAAGCTGTAAATTTGATTAGGGCAAGGGCCAAAATGCCTCCTTTCCCTGCAGGAATGTCGCAGTCTGCATTCAGGGATAAACTAAGAAATGAACGAAGGGTGGAGTTGGCCTTTGAGGATCATCGTTTTTGGGATGTCAGACGGTGGAAAATCGCAAATACGCTCACGAGCATTTATGGGGTCGACGTTGTAAATAACAACAATGTATATACCTATACGAGGAAACTTGTTGAACAACGTGTTTGGAAACCTGATAACAGGATGTTGTGGTATCCAATTTCACAGGCTGAAATGTACAGGAACCCTAAATTGGTTCAAAATCCTGGCTGGTAATGATATAATTGTACAATGTCGATTAGGTAAATGATATAGACCTGAATCCCTTTGTGTGTCCTTTGTGCAATCCTTCGTGATCTTTGTGGTTAAGTTTTAAATTTCACCACTAAGGACACTACGGAAAGCACAAAGGAAACACAAAGAATTTCGTTAACAATATTGATTGATTAACTATAATTACGTATGAAAAACGGACGAGATGAAAACTTTTTTGATAATAGGAGGTCTTTTATCAAAAAAATTGGGGCAGCCAGTGCATTAAGCCTCACGCAAATTAATGCATTCCCATTTGATCAGAATCCGGTCGAGCGACCAGATGGAGCCATGCAGTCTGAGGGTTCCGGGAAGGAAACGAAGAGCATTGCAGAGTTGTTTGAAATAAAAAACCTTCCCAGATTAAGGAACTTCCGAACCTATTTGGCAAGCAGTTATGACCGCGAGGGAGGAAATTTTGATTGGAGCAACTTCGAAAGGATAGAAAAAGATGCCAGCGTCGTTCTTGACGTCACCGGTCCCGGAATGATAACCCGCATGTGGTCTGCCAATCCATCGGGCATTCTGAGTATTTATCTGGACGATGCCCAGGCGGAAGTGCAGGAAGATTTTGAAGCATTCCTGAACCGTGTTCCGATGTCATTTGGTCAAGGCCTTCCCCCATCAGTAAAAGCTCAGGCTACAGGGGGCTCTTTACCTACCTTTGAAAAGAAGATAACAAAGGAGGGAGAGCCATTTGGCAACACATCCTACTGCGTCATTCCATTTAAGAAGAGGTGTAAAATTACACTTTCGAAAACGGACACCATCTATTACCAGTTCAATTACCTC
Source organism: Prolixibacteraceae bacterium (assembly GCA_023229575.1). Lineage (GTDB taxonomy): Bacteria > Bacteroidota > Bacteroidia > Bacteroidales > Prolixibacteraceae > CAINVV01. The sequence continues at coordinate 39,214 of JALNYZ010000026.1, read as the reverse complement.
CTATTCGACGAACCGCATGGATTGCCCACATTTGAGGTCAATAAAATGGAGCAGTCCCGCGGCGAATATGAAAACATCAAAAAGATGTTGAATTGGGACATGCATGCCATGCCCTCCTCCTGGCAACACAAAAAGGGGGTTGTAAGTTTAACGGCCGGATCAAAGGCGTCGATCTTTAATGAAAAGGGGCCTTTGACCATTCGTCAAATGACCTTTTCCATAAAGTGGCCCGATGGGGTTAGGCAGGCGAAGCATTTAAAGGAAAAGCTATTGCTGCGTGGATATTGGGACGATGATTTTCAACATAATCCCTCCATCAAATCTCCATTGTCCTGGTTCTTCTTCGATTACTCCCTAAGCAAATCCGACGACTATCAGACGGCTTTGATCATCAAGGAGGGCCATACTTACGCGTCGCGTTTTCCAATGCCCGTGCAAAGGCAAGCCGCCCTGGACCTGATCAACGATTCGATTCTTGATATGGGCGAAATTTCTTATGACATCGCTTACGAATTGGATGCAGCCTGGGATCCTTCCCTGGCACACTTCAAGGCGATTGGTCACATCGAAGACAGCTCCTTCGGCCACGACAGGGGAAATTACCGGTCTGAAGTGATGTACAGACGGAACCAGACTGGTGCTGAAAACTATCCATTGCTGAGGACCTGGGGTGAAGGCCATTTTATTGGAGACTGTTTTTCCATCGATGGCAGGGAGTCTGCTTCCCGGGCAATAGGAGAATGTGATGAAGCGGCATTCATTGATGATGACCCTAAGCGGCTGATGTGGGGAACAGGCCTCGAAGACTATATCAGTGATGCCTGGGGATTCCACAAATTCATAGGTCAGTTTAGCGGAGTTTTGAGGGGGAATGGATTATCCGGTTACCGCTTTCATATCTCCGACAAGATCACCTTCAAAAAGAAGATGTTATTTACGCTCGAACATGGTTCCAGCAACAATTGCTCAGCCATTTACAAAAGCATGTCTTACTACTATCTCAAACCGACCAAACCAAATCCAATCATCGACGAGGGTTGGTCCCCGCAGGATATGGGAAGGTATTTTACCCTTTGATAGTATGGTATGGAATTTCCTGTAATATGGTGGATCGTAGGGGTTGAGGAGGTCAAAATGAAGAAGCAATAAATTAAACATTATTTTGAACCTACCGCAAAGCGTTCAACAAACAAATACTAGTCTTAACTGCAATCGTTCGTAGTGAGTTTTAAACAATCTCTAAGTATCTAAACTTAATTATTGAAGAATGATTAGACGAAATTTCATAAAAAAAACGGCAATTGCCGGAACTGCAATCTATTCCGGACTATTAGGAGCTTATGGTTCAAATATTTTTGGGTTTAATGATCCAACCATCCATACATCTGATTTCTCAGGGAAAATTATCCGAAATAAACATGGGCATAAAGTTTTTATTCTAAAACCTGATGAATTGGATGAAATCCTGGCTAATCCGGGTATTGGATGGGAAACCCAGGGGAGAGTAGCAAAACAGGATAAAAACCTCCCATCCTGGATACCTTCCACGATTTGTTACTGCAGGTGGGGATGGGACAAGTTCGAGCCCAAACAAGGACAAATCGATACTGATTTTATTGGCGGGTATTTAAAAGAAGCGCATGATTCGGGTCAAAAGCTTGCGCTACGGGTGATGCCCATTTACCCGGGAAGAAAAACATATCCTGACTGGCTTAAGGAAATTGGTGGTAGGATTAACTATTATCCGCATGCTGATGGAGTGGGGGATACTCCCATTATTGACTTTGATGACCCGATTGTGTTAGAAGCACATACCGAATTTATTGAAAAACTGGGAATCCTTTATGATGGAAACCCGGATCTTGATCATGTTGACATAGGTTCAGTAGGATGCTGGGGTGAGTGGAACCTATCGGGATTTAAAGATGCAAAAATGCCATCCATTGAAAACCTGAAGAAAATCATTGATGCCTATATTTATGCATTCAGGAAAACTCCTCTTGTCATTCCGATTGCTTCCAACCGGCCTCATTTGCTTCAATACGCAACCGGGCATGGGGCAGGATGGAGAGCAGACTGTTTTGGGGATATGAACTGGCACATGATGAAGTATTACACGCAGGCCCTTGCAGGTGATAATGCACTTGAAGCATGGAAAAAAGGCCCAGTTGCATGGGAATCCTGCTGGGAGGCTAAAAAATGGGTGAGCGAAGGTTGGTCATTACGGTTTATCTTCAATTACGGTCTTGCCCTGCATGGATCGGTGCTGAATAATAAATCTGCTACATTACCTGAAGGAGAAGAGGCCAAAGCTGAGATTATACGATTTCTTAAACGTCTGGGATACAGGTTTGTCTTAAAGGAAATCAGGGTTCCAGAAGCTGTCAAAGTCGGTAATCAGCTCGAATTAAACATGAAATGGCAGAATACTGGAAGTGCTCCATGCTACAGACCTTACAGGCTGGCCTACAGACTTACTGATATTTCAGAAAAAGAACTGCAAGGAACAGTAGTTGTCAGCTCAGTCAATGTTAAAAACTGGATGCCTGGAGATATGGTATTGAATCCGGAAGAATATCTTAAGAATCCGGTTGATCTGCCCCTCGGTGAAATCAACGAGGTAAAAGAATCAATCAACTTACCAGGAGATATCAAACCGGGGAAATATAAACTTGCGATAGCCATAATTGGTGAAAAATCTGATAATGTTAATGCCGGTAAGCCGTTAGTCCGGCTGGGAATAAAGGGCAGATCAGATGACGGATGGTATCCCCTTTGCGAAATTACAATTACCAGGTAAACAATTCTTAAAATCTTTAAACCCAAAAAACTTATTTAACTGTTTGGATAAAAAACCACCCAGTAAAAAACAAATTATATACACATGAAAACGTTGTTGAAATTATTGTTTTGCATTTTCATATTTACCCAGGTGACTGGCTTGTCGTGTGCTGCAGAACCGGGTGATTTTGCTGCAGCAGCAGGAATAACCGGCGGTTCCGGAGGAAAAAGTTTTATTGTTACCAACCTCAATGACAGTGGCCCGGGATCATTGCGGAATGCCCTAAACACACATGAGCCCAGAGTGATTACGTTTAAGCCTGGATTAACAGGAATTTTAAACATCCCAGGTGGTCACATGTTTATACGCTATGGCAATTTTACGCTTGATGGGGCAGGGGCTAAGGTTACCATCAGCGGCAATTCAATTTTTATGTCATCCTCTGCTGCCAGTAACATCATTATTAAAAACCTGACATTTGGCAATACATCGGCTAAATACAGCGCTATTACGATAGTCAGTGACGCCCATACCATTTGGGTTGACCATTGTACTTTTTATAACAACAGTTCAGGGGATACCGGAAATCCCATTGGCATTTGGAATAATCCCGGTGAGGATGGAATAACAGGAATTACAATCAGTTGGTGCCATTTCAAAGTTCCCAACAAAAAGTCGGTTTTGATCGGTTCAGCCGATCAAACCTTGAAAAAGCACACCAGAATCAGTCTTCATCACAACTGGTTTGACGGGATCGATGCACGCAACCCCCGGGTCCATGGGGGTACGCTCGTTCATGTCTGGAACAATTATATCAGCAATTGGTCGGAATATGGCGTTGGGGCTTCGGCATTGGCCGACGTGCTTTTGGAAAACAATATTTTTGAAAATGCTAAGAATACCAGTGGGGCAGTTGCCAGCTACGGTAATATTGATGCATCCAGTGTTAATGCAACAGGAAACTATATTATTGGTATACCTGTACTGGAAACCAAAGGAACTTTTCCAAGAGACCAGCTTACCTATAAAGCAATTTTGGAAGTGGCTGATGATGCACTTAAATCACGCATCATTGCCGGCGCCGGCGCCCCATAACACTGGTGCAATGTAAATAAAGGCTCGATCAAACATTAAGATTGAAGTTTGTAATAACTTAAATTAATTAGAAATGAATTCAAACCGAAGAAATTTTATAAAGAAATCTACCTTGGGTGTAGGTTTTATTACTGCAGGACTAGCATCATCTGCTGTAATAGTGGAAAAAGTAAATACTCAAAACAAGGAACTTGAAGATACGGATAGTAGCCAATCCGGGCAAGGAGCTGACAATAATATCATACCTCATTGCCAATTGTTTCAGGCTGGCGAAATTCAGATGATCATTGGCGATGCATCGCGTAATGGACATGGCGGAAAACAGTATTGCGGGATATGGTCGCTCACATCGAGGGATAGGTTGTTCAATGCGTTTGGCAACTCCTTTGCTGGTTTGCTCCCAGGAGAACAGAGAGGCGCAACGCCATTTCTGAAATCCCTTAGCGACACCTCCTGTGAACTGGTGCTCCAACGTGATGGACAATCAGCACCGTCTTCCCGTGCAATTTATGAAATCAAGGCACCATATTATGTGGATCACACGTTAATCTTCACTGATACACGCGACCATCGTAGAACAAATTACAAGTGGCGGGAGGTTTCCTGGTGCAATTATATGAACTGCCCTGAAGAGTCATCCCTGCACTTCCTGTCAAATGGCAAGTGGATCACTTATATTTCGCCCAAACATGGAGTAGGGAGCAGCATTGCCCCAAGTTACCTATCCGATGATAAGCTGGAAATTTGGCCGGACAAAAGTGAGAAACGACCTTTTCATTGGGACCGTGCCCACGTGCGCTTCGATGAACCATTTTATTACGGGCGCCTTGGAAATATGGTTTTGATTTTCATATTCGACAAACCCCAATGGCTAAGGTTTTTCTGCTCCCCAACCGGTGGAAATGCAAGCCTAATCCCTGGTAAAGATTGCCCTGCATGGGATTTTCTATGGGCAATTCCCGACTCAGATTATGAACCGAATAAAGAGTATTCATTGCGTGTGCGTATCGTATATAAATCTTATGTCTCTGATGATGATGTACTTGTAGAAGTGCGTAAGACCCAGAAGGAATTGGGATTCGAAACAGTTAAGCATTAAATATATTTAAAGTAAAATGAGCTTAATGAAACTAAAACTTGTAGTAATTATTGTTTCGGTGTCAGTTGTATCATTTGCTAGTTGTAAAAAAAATGATATCCCTTCAAAGACTTATGCCTTAAATTTAACAACTGCCAATGGAATCGTAGTAAGAAATCCAAGCCAGGATTTATATACTGATGGCTCAATCGTACAACTTACTGCGGTACCAACTCCCGGATATGTTTTTACATCCTGGGGTGGAGATACCACGAGTATCAAAAATCCTATAATAGTCACACTTAAGGAGAACAAAAATATTACCGCGAATTTCAGTTCCGACGACACGAAAACTCTCCAGTCGCTTATCGACCAGTGTCCCGACAACGGCACCGTGACAATACCTGCCGGGACCCATTATATTGATGCGTTGGTTTCGCTTAACCTCAAAAGCAACATGACCCTGAAATTGGAGAGCGGCGCTGTACTTAAGGCTATACCCAACGATAAAAACGGATATTATATTGTTAAATTAACAAATATAAGTAATGTCAAAATAGTTGGAGGAACTATACAGGGAGAACGTGCAGGCCATTTTGGGACTACGGGAGAGTGGGGCATGTGCATTGGGATTTTGGGATCCAGCAATGTCTCAGTCAGCGATCTTACCGTAAGGGATGGTTGGGGTGATGGAATTTATGTAGGTTATTCAGGAACACAAACTTGTAAAAACATTTCAATTGAAAACGTAATCTCCGATAATAACCGCCGTGTAGCATTGGGCATCATCTCGGTAGATGGAATGGTAGTAAAAAATTCTGTATTCAAAAATTCCAAGGGCACTGATCCTCAATCCGGTATCGATATTGAACCAAATGAAGGAAATACTGTTACCAACGTTCAGGTCTTCGACTCACAGTTTCTGAACAACGTTAACAATGGAGTTGTGGTTCAGAACATTGTTGGCACGGTTTCCAATATTCTCTTCAGCGGAAATTACTTTATGGGGAATAAATGGGGTTGGTGGACCAACCCAAAAGCGACCAATGTGGTATTCACAGGATGTACCGGTCAATCCCATTAATGGTATTTCGAAGCTTTCTGTATTTTTTCGGAACATAAAAATATTAATCCCGCTATGTGTGCCACCCTCCTTTCTCGTCTTAATGACGAGCAGGTAATATAGCAATACCGAAGCATTGAGAAATTTTCATACCAATTGAGTATCTTGATTCAGATATTCGTATTACTTCAACGACAGAGTAATTAATTTATGAAATACCCATTCGCAAATATTCAAACCAACCAAATCCACCAGCTGGCGGATGGGTATTCCATGCGACCAAAAAAAATAAATTTTATATGCATGAAAGTTATATTGATAGCAGTTTCATTGTTAATAGTTTTTTCTTCAGTTTCTTATGGAAAGAAGAATACAAAAAGTACTCGAAATAAGCAAGGATTAAACATTGCTTTTATTACTAAGGAGACTGAAAAAAAAATTGATGTAATGGTTGATGGCAAACTCTTTACATCCTATTGCTGGTTTGAAAATGTCTTCAAACCGATACTGTATCCAATATGTACCTCTGCCGGTACAATTATAACAAGAGGATTTCCATTAAATTCAAGGGAGGGGGAACGAAACGACCATATTCATCAAGTCGGAATGTGGCTAAATTATGGTAAAGTCAATGGTTATGATTTTTGGGGCAACGGGGTTTCCGGGAAAAAAAATCCTGAAGGCGGAGAGGTTAAACATCTGTCGATTGAGAAATTATCCGGGGGGAAAGGTGAAGGGATAATGGTTACCAGGGAGAGTTGGCTTGATCCGTCAGGCAAAGAACTTCTGGCAGAAAGAACCGAATATCATTTTATTGCAAAAGGATCAACCCGTATCATTGACCGTATTACCACGCTGATTGCCACTGGCAGTACAATCACAATGAATGATACCAAGGAGGGTATGTTTGGCATTCGTGTAGCGCGTCAACTTGAACTTCCTTCAAAAGATGATGTTAATCTCGTTGATTCACAAGGTAATCCTATAATAGAGAAAGCATTATCAAACATTGGGGTTACGGGCAATTACAGAAGCAGCGAAGGGATTACCGGCGAAGATGTATGGGGAACCCGTGCCAAATGGATGGATCTGTATGGGAATATTGGTGATGAAAAAATCTCACTGGTTATTTGTGATCATCCTAAAAACCAAAGCTATCCTACCTTCTGGATGGCAAGAGGATACGGGCTTTTTGCGGCGAACCCCCTCGGTGCAAAAGATTATACAAAGGGGAAAGAAGAACTGAATTTCTACATACCTGCCGGAAAATCAACAACATTCCGATACAGGGTAATTATTAGTTCAGGAACTCATTTGACTGATAATGAGATTAATATTTCGGCAGACGAATTTGCAAATGAATATTAATACAATCAATATGACCAAAAGAAGGGATTTTATATGGCACAGCATAACCGGAACTGCCGGATTGGCAGTAGGGGTCATTGGGTTAGCTTCTGAAGCGAATGCCTCAACTGCCATGTTCAGTGAACAGATCAAACCAGATGCTTTTGATCTGGGCAGTGAATCAATCCAACAAAAAGTGACTCCCCGGCCGGTGGTACCAATGACGGAGGCATTACTCGGCGTAAAGCCGCGTTCTGATTACGGCTCTTTGGAAGCACCGATGCAAAAAATGCGGTCGTATCGCCCGCTTGATCTCAATGCTGAAACATGGAAAAAGAGCAATCCGGGCAAAGGCTTCAAAGAGTGGGCCAGTCAGGCACGAAAGCACCTCAGGAGCGGCCTGCACTGCGATCTTCCTCCGGTGGACCTGAATGCCAGTACATTGGAACGGATAGAGACAGACTCGTTCATTCGTGAGAAAATAGAGTTCAATACAACACCATGGTTCCGTGTCTCAGGATACTTCTATACACCTAAAAATGTACCTCTTCCTGCCCCCGCCCTGGTTGTTCTGCACGAATGGGGCGGTCCGATGCTATTTGGCGCCGACAGGATCTGTGGCGAACCTGTGCACCCAATCATCATCAAACACCGTGCAACTTATTCGAGCGGAAGACCATTGGCCGATTGGTATGCCTCACAGGGATATGCCGTTGTCACCATCGATGCGTTTCACTTCGGCCAGCGCTCCCCAAGGGGTATCAACGGTTTACCTGAGTCTTTTAACGCGAAAGAGCTCGATGATGCAACCTTGGCAAAGTATGATAGCCTTACCCGTGAAATGCTTTATCTTGGTGTTCGTGAGCTGAATTGGGCAGGCGCTACCTGGGCCGGCGTAAACTATGGAGATGACAGTCGTTGTGTCGACTATTTGCTGTCAAGAAAAGAGGTTGATGGGAACCGTATTGGATGCACCGGCCTCTCCGGAGGAGGATGGAGAACGAACATGGTTGCCGCACTCGAACCACGAATTAAGGCAACAGTTACTGTTGGCTGGATGACAACAGGAGACTCGCAACAAGCTTATAATCTTGCCGGGGCTGTAGGCTCTTTTGCTATGCTGCCCGGGGTCTGGGACCATCTGGATATACCCGACCTGATCTCTATGGCTGCGCCCAAGGCATGTATGGTAGTAGCCGGGACCAAAGACCCTCTTTTCCCTCCTCTTGGAAAAAATGAGGCTTTTCGCCAAATTGCCGATGCCTTTGCCTGGGCTGGGAAACCTGATCACTTTCGGAGCTTTACCCCCGAGAAGGAACATTGTTACGACCTTGATATACAAGCTGAAGCCCTTGCATGGTTTAAGAAGCACCTGTAGCCACACCATCAAATTAAAAATATAACAGGACAAAATTACTTGAATAGGGTCATTTATCTTAATGACTATTTCTGCAAAATAAAAAAGCAAAACTTTATAAACATGAGAACAACATTGATTTCATTAGCGCTAACATGCTTTATTTTTACAACCGCATTCTCCCAAAAAGAGTTTAATGGCCTTGACATGAACATGGGCAATCTTTATCGTATGTCGAATGCCAAAACCCGCTCTATCAGTCCGGAGAATTTTACAGGTGAAAAAGGGAAAGGCGGCATGGCCAGGATAGAAGACCTGGACAAACCAAACACCGCCAATTCAGCCAATGCAGCCCGCGACTTTGGTCAGGGCTGGAAAGTAAATCCTTATGTCATTATCAAGCCGGGAGAAACCTTTACCATGGCGGAAATTGAGGGAATGGGAGCAATCCAGCATATGTGGCTGACCCCAACCGGGAGTTGGCGCTCCTCCATACTCCGAATATATTGGGATGATGAAACTGAACCCTCGGTTGAGTGTCCGGTTGGTGATTTTTTTGGGATGGGTTGGAACGAATTTGCCCAGCTAACTTCATTGGCAGTATGCGTTAACCCGGGAAGGGCCTTCAATTGCTATTGGACCATGCCTTTTCGCAAAAAATGTAAAATTACCATGGAAAATATCAATGAGTACGATGCCATGTTGTTGTATTATCAGGTCGATTATACACTGACGGATGTTCCTGCCGATGCCGCTTATTTCCATGCCCAATTCAGGAGAACAAACCCAAACATCACATCCGATTATACCATTGTCGATAACATCAAGGGTAAAGGTCAGTTTGTGGGCGTATACATGGCCTGGGGAGTCAATAACAATGGCTGGTGGGGCGAAGGCGAGATTAAGTTTTTCATGGATGGAGACAGCAAATTCCCAACTATTTGCGGAACAGGTACGGAAGACTATTTCTGCGGTTCTTACAATTTCGATACAAGAAAGAAAAATGCGGCAGGTGTTGAACAAACTGCCTACACGGAATTCTGCACCCCTTATGCCGGCATGCATCAGGTAATCAGGGGCGATGGCCATTACGGTGTAATGCAACGTTTTGGACTTTATCGCTGGCACATTTTGGATCCGGTCCGTTTTGAAAAAGAGCTGAAAATTACCATTCAGGACCTGGGATGGAGACAGAATGGACGTAAAAACTATTTGCAACAGAAATCTGACATTTCATCGGTCTGCTATTGGTATCAGGCAGATCCTCACAATAAATTTCCTAAATTGCAATCTGTTCGTCAGCTTGAAGTAAATTGAATAGCCGGATACAAAAGTAAAGTAGTTGACAATTGAAAATGGACAATTGACAATGTAACATTAAAGACAACAATATATTTAAACATGAAAGAAAATGAAATGTATACACCAATACAGAAATATGTTTTGGTTGCATTAAGAATGTTAATAGGCTGGCATATTTTATTCGAGGGATTCTCAAAATTGTTGGCTTCCAACTGGTCATCCCTGGGATTTTTGAGGGAATCAAAATGGATTCTTTCAGGGTTTTCCCATTGGATAATTTCTCATCCCGGTGTGCTTCAGGCGGTGGACTTTTTGAATACCTGGGGATTAATCGCAATCGGATTAGGATTAATCCTTGGACTTTTCACCAGGATTGCGGCAATTTCAGGTGCAATTCTGCTTTTCACTTACTATTTAAACAATCCGCCGCTTATTGGATTGGAATACTCTGCCCCGACTGAAGGGAGTTATCTGGTCGTGAGTAAAACACTGATCGAAGCACTGGCTTTGGTTTTATTGGCCGCATTCCCGTCAGGATTGTTTGCCGGACTGGATTTATTGGTTAACCGGTTTCTTAAACGCAATAATAAAATGGAGGAGTAAGACAATGGAAAAAGGGAAAGAACAACCGGCTAAGGTTGAAATGCAAAATGAAGAGCCACAAAAATCAACAATAAAGCGAAGAACGATATTAAAAGCAATGGCCGGTTTGCCTGTTTTAGGGGCATTTGGTTTGGAGTTATCCAGAAAAATGGCCTATGATCAGGAAAAGAGTAACAGGATTATCAAGGAATTAGGGTTGGAGAACATTCAGTCACCGACAGTCATTAAAAGTTCATCAAATAAAAAAGATTTACTCCGGATAGGCATTATCGGATATGGAAACAGGGCAGTTACGCTTGTAAACGGTTTAGGATACTTGCATCCGGATGACGAAAAAAGACGGAAAGCAAATGGCTCGATAAAAGACTGGCTGGCCCAGGAAAATTTAAATGCGGAAATTACCGGTATATGTGATGTTTTTGACCTTCATGCCGAAAATGGATTGGTAACTGCCCGCAACCCAATCCGTCCGGGTGGTGGAACTTCGGCCAATCTTCCGGTTAAACGGTATCGTTCTTACCAGGAAATGCTTGATGACAAAGATATCGATGCCGTCATGATTGCCACACCTGATCACCATCATGCCCCAATATCCACAGCCGCAGCGAAGGCAGGCAAACATGTTTATTGTGAAAAATCCGTGGCCCATTCGGAAGAACAATTATTTGAACTCTATCATACGATCAAGGAAAGTAAAATAGCCTATCAATTAGGGCATCAAATTCCACAAAGTGTGATCTTCGAACAGGCAAAGGAAATCATTAGAAAAAATTTGCTTGGCAAGATCTCGCTGGTTGAGACAACCACCAACCGAAACTCTGCAGAAGGGGCCTGGATCAGAAATCTTGACAGCAAGGGTAATCCAAAACCCGGTGATGAAAAAAGTATTGACTGGGCACAATGGCTGGGCCATGCACCAAAAGTCCCTTTTAGTCTGGACCGTTACTATAACTGGACAAAATTCTTTGATTACGACCTTGGCCTGATAGGGCAACTTTTTACCCATGAATTTGACGCAATTAATCAGCTTTTAAGAATTGGTATCCCGAAATCGGCGGTCTCTTCCGGCGGAATCTATTATTGGAAAGATAACAGGGATATGGCCGATGTATTGCAGTGCGCTTTTGAATATCCAGATAGGGAATTAACTTTACTTTATAGCGCCACACTTGCCAACAGCCGAAGTCGCGGCCGGGTATTTATGGGCCATGATGCCACCATGGAACTGGGAAGCACCATCACTTTGACCGCAGACGCTGACTCCACGCGATATAAAAAACAAATTGCATCCGGATTGATCAATCCTTCAACTCCCATGGCCTCGTTTAACCCAAACTCAGGGAAGGTTGATGCGATTACCTCTGCTACCCAGAAATATTATGCTTCACGGGGTTTAATAAATACCACCATTAACGGACGTTCTGTTGATCTTGCTTATTTGCACATCAAAGAGTGGATAGATTGTATACGAAACGGTGGTACAACCAGTGCAAATATTGAGCGGGCTTTTGAAGAAGGGGTAACCTGTCTGATGGCCCATAAATCCTATGTCGAAAAAAGGCGCGTTGAATGGGATCACGTTAATAAAAAGATTGTGTAATTCATGTTGTATTAGAAAGCGGGTAATTATGAAAAAAAGTGGAGCAGCAGTAAACGCCTTTTCGGATTATGCATTTAACATCTTCCTATCAATAGTAGTCATTGGATTTTTGTTGTTTATTTCCGGCTGTAAAAGTGCATCTGAGGGAAAGAAACAGTTAACCGACAAAGAACGGATGAAACTTGAAGCCAGCGCCACTCCAGGAGTTGAAAAGAAAGTTCTTGACCTTCTTTCAAAAATGACTTTGGAAGAAAAGGTTGGCCAGATGGTTCAGATTATGCCGGGCAAAAGCTTAGATTCTTCTGCTGTAATGCATGGTCAAAGGAATGTCGGAGCAGTATATTTTAACATGGACGACATGGAGACTTTTTCCATGAAGCAATGGTTTGACATGGTTACTGCATATCAGAATACATTTTTCAACAACAACCGCTTAAAAATTCCACTAATAATAGCTCAATGCCATCAGCATGGAGCAGTATATGTTAAAAATGCAACGATATTTCCGCATAACCTCACCTTGGCTGCAACATTTACCCCTCGATTTGGTGAGGATATGGGCAACGTGACCGTACTCGAATCAGCAGATCTTGGACACAATTTCGTTTGGGTCCCGGTAATGGATGTTGGCCGCAACCATAGATGGTCAAGATTTTTTGAAACAATGGGGGAATCGTCCTACCTGTGTGCCCGTATGGGTGATGCAATCGTAAAAGGTGTTCAGGATACCATTATTACCTCACCCTATAAAGTCGCTGCCTGTATCAAACATTTTATTGGCTATTCAGATCCGCGTTCAGGCTGGGACAGATCCCCTGTTATCATATCCGATCAGGAACTCTATGAATATTATGTCCCCTCCTTCATGGCATGCATCGATGCCGGGGCCAAGATCATTGAAGCAAACAGCGGTGAGGTGAACGGTATACCGGTCCATGCTTCCCACAGGTTACTTACAACACTGCTCCGCGATGAACTGGGTTTTAAAGGCCTGCTAAACTCCGATTATGAAGATATCAGGAAACTGGCAACCTATCATCATGTAGCGCCAAACGAAAAGGAAGCTGCTTATTTAGGGGTTATGGCCGGACTTGACCTTGTCCTTACCCCTTTTGACATGAATTTTGCCGATGATGTGATTGCCCTTGTCAAGGAGGGCCGGATCTCTGAAGAACGTATCAATTTGTCGGTTGCCAGGGTCCTTCGCCTGAAATTTGAACTTGGACTTTTTGAACACCCATATCCCCGCAACGACCGGTTCGATCGCCTTGCAAGGCCGGAATCTACGGAGAAAGCGCTTGCCGCTGCACGCGAGGCAATCGTACTGCTGAAAAACGACAATAACCTGTTGCCTCTACATCAACAATCATCGAAACGAATCCTTGTTACCGGTTTTAATGCCAACAAAAGGATGGCTACCTCAGGTGGATGGACCCGACCCACAAACTCCCCAAAAGCCAAAACAGTTTTTGAAGGGATCACAGAGCAATTTCAGAAAAGTAAGGTTACGCTGGTTGACAGCGATATCGCCAAAATTAAATCGGGAGCCAAAGAGGCCGATGTGATCATCTATGCGGCAGGTGAAGATCCCTATTCCGAACAGGCAGGAAATATCCAGGAGATGGATCTACCAGACGATCAGGTCGATCAAATAAAAGCAGCCATTTCGACAGGCAAACCCGTCATCTTAATTATGATAGCCGGCAGGCCCAGGACTATCACCAAAGTTTTCGATCAATGCAAGGCGGTACTTTGGGCCGGACTTCCCGGCTATGAAGGGGCCAGGGCCATTGCTGAAATATTGGACGGCACAGTCAATCCAAGCGGAAAATTACCATTTGCATATCCTTATACCGATTCGCGAAACTTGACCTACAATCAGAAATACCATGACTTGCAGCTCACCAAAAACCTGAAAGTGCCATGGACAATCGCCGATTTTGGAAGCGGGTTAAGTTATACCTCATTTACATACAGTGATATTCAATTGTCGGATACCATCATAAATGGGAAAAACGCTTCTCTGAAGGCTATGGTCAAAGTAACCAATACCGGAAAACTTGAAGGTAAAGAAGCGGTCCTATGGTTTCTGTGGGACGAAGTGGGCAGTATCACCCGCCCGATCAGGGAATTGAAATATTTTGAGAAGGAGATGATTAAAAGTGGGGAAAGCAAAACATTCACTTTTTTGATTGACCCTATACGGGATTTAAGCTTTCCCAATGAAAAGGGGGAAAAATTGATTGAAGAGGGATATTTTACTCTTTCAGTGGGCAACCAGGTAGCAAGGTTTAGATTAAAAGGATTATGAAACAAGTATCCTGAAATTTTGGAACCTATCGGAATGATTATCCTCAAACTGGAAGATTCGATGATGGATCAAAAAAACGATGTTGAGTAAATTCAATCCGGCAACTAAGTTGATTTATGCAATTATATTATAACCCTTCATTAAGCGGAAATGACCATGAATAAATTGTTGTTCACCTCAGTTTTTGTTGTTTCTTTTATTATTAACACCCTTGCACAACCGTCGATAGCGGTCATTCCGGAACCGGTACAAATGGAGCAACTTCCGGGCTTGTTCATCCTTCCTAAATCGATTGCCATCGAAGCCCCCAATCTGCCGGAGTTAAAACCAACCATTGAATTTCTTCATCAACGCTTGTCGTTGGCTACCGGATATGAGGTTAAGATAAGTAGTCAGTCACCAAAAGCAGTAGTAAAACTTATTCTCAATAAATCTGAAAATAAAATAATTGGCAGTGAAGGTTACCAATTGACTATCACATCTAAAAATATTATTATACAAGCCAATCATGCTGCCGGTTTATTTTATGGTGTACAAACATTGATGCAATTGTTTCCCAATGAAATAGAAAGTAGTGTGGCCGTCCACCACGTAAAATGGCAAGCACCCTGTGTGACAATCACCGATTATCCCCGTTTTGGCTGGCGCGGTTTAATGCTTGATGTTTCGAGGCATTTCTTCACTAAGCAGGAGGTAAAGGAATTTATTGACCAGATGGCCCGGTATAAATTAAATTTGTTTCATTGGCATTTAACCGATGATAATGGGTGGAGGCTGGAAATAAAAGCTTTTCCTAAGCTGACAGAAAAAGGGGCATGGAGGATAGAGGGAACCGGATTATACGGGGGATTTTATACACAGGAAGATATAAAGGAGGTGGTTCAATATGCAAGAGACCGGTATGTAAATATCCTTCCCGAAGTAGATATTCCCGGCCATAGCTATGCGGCAGTCGTTTCCTATCCTGAAATATCCTGTACTCCGGATGCCCGGCAATATAAGTTGCGGGGAGATACCAGAATCATGGATTGGAAACCTGACTATACTTTTGAGGCGTTTGTGGATAACACATTTTGTCCCGCAAATGAAAAGGCCTATACGTTTTTGGATACGGTCTTTACAGAAATGGCAGCTCTCTTCCCCTTTGAATATATTCATGTTGGTGGTGATGAATGTGCAAAAAATTTCTGGAAAAAGAGTGATGCCGTTAAGGCTTTGATGGTGAAGGAAGGTTTAATGACCATGCAGGAAGTCCAAAGTTATTTTGAAAAGCGGGTTGGGCAAATTATTGCATCGAAAGGGAAAAAGCTGATTGGGTGGGATGAAATTTTGGAAGGAGGCCTTGCAGATAATGCTGCTGTAATGAGCTGGCGCGGCTTTAAAGGTGGAATTGAAGCTTCAAAATTAAAACATGATGTGGTGATGAGCCCAACTATTTATACCTATCTGGATTATATGCAAGGAGATACTTATGCGGAAACCAATAATACGACCTTGTTACGTTTAAATAAAGTCTATCAGTTTGATCCGTTGGTAGCAGGGGCAGACGAAAGGTATATAAAGGGTGGACAGGCAAATGTCTGGACAGAGATGATAACCAATATGCGGCAAGTTGAATACATGACCTGGCCCAGGGCATTTGCCATCGCGGAGTCTGTCTGGTCGCCCAAAGAAAAAAAGGATTGGAATAGTTTTGTAGCAAGAGTAGAACAGCAATTTAAAAGATACGATATACGTGAAGTAAAATATGCCCGAAGCATATACGACCCTATCTTCACAGCAAAGAATAACAATGGCCATCTACAGATTGAATTGGCTACTGAAATTGAGGGGCTGGATATCTATTACAGTTTTGATAATTCTTTTCCCGACAGGTTTTATCCAAAATACACTGCCGCAATTATACCGCCTGAGTATGCTGAAAAGTTAATTGTCATTACATATCGTAATAATCAGCCAATTGGGAAAATGATTTCAATGCCTGTGGATGAATTGCAGAAAAGGGCTGGATTGAATAAATAAAACCAACATTCTTGTCATTTCAGAAAACCGGATGATTTTTATGATTTACAGGTATCACATCGTCAACTTCAAATTTCTATTCATCATTTAACAAAATCAATTTATGTTTTTAACCAATATTTATGAAATAAAAGTAATGAAAAAAGCCCAATTTAGCGGATATCCAGAAAATTCCTTATCTCAAATATTGAGAATGGTTCTAATATTGTTTTTTACAATTCTATGTATTTCAGCTAGTTCACAAATTCATAAATTGTACATTGGCGCTGCCGAGGGCAACATTACCCCAGTTTTGCCGGTGGCCCTGAATGGACAGTTTAACATGCGGATTGCCAAGTCAATAAGTACGCCATTACTTGCAAATGTCGTCGCGCTTGAGATGCGGGAAGGTGAACGTTCTGTCGATCAGGCCATATTTGTCTCCTGCGATCTGGTGGGCATTCCTGTTGTTTTAACAGAAATGGTACGGAAACAGGTTCATGAACAAGTTCCGGAAATTGATGTAAAAAAAATCATTCTGAACGCTACACACACGCATACAGCCCCTGTTTTCCAGAGTGGCTTTTATGCCATCCCAAAGCAAGGGGTTTCTCAGCCGGAGGAGTATCAGCAACTGTTTGCCCAAAGGGTCACAGATGCCATTGTGAAAGCGTGGAAAACCCGCAATCCTGGAAGCGTTACCTGGGGACTTACGACTGCAGTTGTCGGACATAACCGGCGCGCTGTTTATACCAATGGAACGGCTGAAATGTACGGGAATACGAATGTGCCTGAATTCCAGAATTTTGAGGGATATGAAGATCACGATGTGAATTCTCTCTTTTTCTGGAATAATTCCGGGAAGTTAATAGCAACGAGTATAGAAGTACCATGTCCGGCACAGGAGGTGGAACAGGACACAACGGTTAATGCCGATTACTGGCACGCCGTACGGGTCTCTTTAAAGAAGCAATTAGGTTCCGACCTTCTTGTGATGGGCTGGATCGGCGCTGCCGGCGACCAGTCCCCGCACCTGATGTACGAAAAGAAAGCCGAAGAGCGGATGCGCACACTAAGCAAAACAAGCCGTATCGACGCCATTGCAAAACGGATTGTTCATGCTGTTGATGAAGCTTACGAAACGGTTAAAAATGACCGTCACGCCGATGCAATCCTTAGCCATAAGCAAGAGATACTCACTTTGCCGGGAAGGGTTGTGTCGGAAAAAGAGTTCAAGAATGCGAAGGCCATTTGTGACGAAATTGCGGTTCAAATGGCTGCTAATCCTAAATTGGCAGAAAAACTTGAAACGAAGAAAAACTGGAACGGGAGTATCTTGAGCCGGTATGAAAAACAACGTGAGAACCCAAATCCCACATTCGATACAGAAATTCATGTGTTACGATTGGGGGATATTGCCATCTGCACCAACCAGTTTGAGTTATTTACTGATTTTGGCATTCGGATGCAGACTCGTAGCAAGGCGTTGCAGACTTTTGTGGTTCAACTGGCAGGGGCGGGGTCCTATCTCCCTACGGCGAAGGCAATGGCAGGAGGTGGTTACAGCGCCGTGCCCCAAAGCAATCAGGTTGGCGCTGAAGGTGGCCAGATATTGGTGGACCGCACCCTGGAACTGATCAGCAATATGTGGCCTGAGACCAAGTAGTCTAGGTAAAAAATACCCTAAATACTTACATAGTATCAAAATAAATAGCATCAAAATATATTAACATGAAGAGAAGAAGTTTTCTGAACACATCGCTTGCCATGGCAGGCATCATGGTAATTCCGAGGCACGTTCTGGGCGGAACAGGTTTTACCGCGCCCAGTGATCAGCTTACCAAAGCCATTATCGGTGTAGGCGGGATGGGTCGCGGCCACATTGGTTATGAAGATACAAGGGTCGTGGCCATTTGTGACGTGGATAAGAACCACCTGTCACAGGTTCAAAAGATGATTCCCAATCCGGTAAAGACCTACCACGATTTTAGGGAATTGCTGCTGCAACCCGATATCGACATTGTACACATTGCCACACCTCCCCACTGGCATGGCATCATGGCCGTTGAAGCCGCCCGGGCCGGGAAGGACATCTGGTGTGAAAAACCGATGACCCGCACCATTGGGGAAGGGCTCCGGGTGGTCGAAGAGGTCAACAAATACAACAGGATTTTCAGATTGAATACCTGGTTCCGTTACAAGGACACTTTCTTCGGACTTGGAACAGAGGTCAAACCTTTGAAAAAAGTGATCCAGAGTGGGATTTTGGGATGGCCGCTCAAGGTTACCGTCAGCGGGATAACCGGTTATGACTGGAAATTCTACTGGAGCGGCGAGCGGAACCTCAAACCCATGCCGGTACCCGAAGCGCTCGATTACGACATGTGGTTGGGCCCTGCTCCTTACAAACCTTACAATCCCGAACGTGTTCACGCCAAGTTCAGGGGCTACTGGGATTATGACGGTGGCGGTTTGGGAGATATGGGCCAGCACTATCTAGATCCGGTTCAATACCTTCTTGGCAAAGACGATACAAGTCCAATCAAAGTCGAAGTGGATGCCCCCGAGCAACATTACGATGCGGTAGGGTCATGGAGAAGGATAGAGTATACCTATGCAGACGGCTGCAAAATCATCCTGGACGGTGAGAACCGCGACAAGGATGCCGCCTACATCGAAGGGCCAAACGGAAAAATATTCAGGGGATTCAAATCAGACATTCCGAACCTTCAATCATTTGTAGCGACGCTTCCTGAGCCGGAACCACAGGTTGGCTCCTTCACCGAAGCCGTGAAGACCAGGAAGAAATTTGCACTCAACGAGATGAACGGTTACCATTCGTGTACAATTGTCAACATGGGGGTCATAGCGCTTCAATTGGGACGCACGTTGCATTTCGATCCTGCCACACAGCAGTTTATCGACGATGAGGCCGCCAATCGGTTAATCAATCAACCTATGCGTGCACCCTGGAGTATATAGTATTTAGTATCAAAGAGATGCATCTTTTCCTTTGCGGTCTCTGCGAAATCCTTTGCGACCTTTGCGAGAAAAATAGTCACGCAAAATGCGCAAAGGGAAGACGCAAAAAAGCGCAAAGAAAATTTTATCAGTTTCTACAAATTATAATGTTACAAGAAAAAAGATATGAAGAAAACAGGTTTGTTTTTAATGGTTGTCTCGCTCCTGCTTGCTTTTAGCCTGAATGGCACAGGGCAGATCAACCGTACCATCAATACCAAAGTCGTTGATATTCTAGCACAAGCGCCAACAAGGGACAATGACAAACTGAATACCTTGCTGGAAGAAGTGGTCGGAATGAATGAGGAGGGCTTTGCCCTTTTTGCCGCCAAAATAATACCTCCCGGCACCGGTGATGATGTGGCCGCCAGGTTTATTGTTGCCAGTCTGTCCAAATATGTTTCCCAATTTGGGAAAGAGGCCGACAAACGGATGGTTGAGAGCGGATTGCTGAAAGCCATCCAGGGCAGTTCAAACAAGGACATCCAGGCCTTTTACCTGACGCAGCTCTATTTTGTCGCGACCAATCAGTCGGTTGCTGCCCTGGACCAGTTCCTGACGGATGAGAAATTGTGTGATGCCGCCGTCAAGGTATTGCTGGCGGTTGGAACTCCCTCTGCAGGCGACGTCCTTTTGAAAAAACTGGAGGGTTCAAAAGGAATAGCTGCCCTGGCCCTTGCCAAGGCTGTCGGCCAGATGAGGATCGAAGCAGCCAATCCCATCCTGATCACAAAGATGGGAAGTGCAGATGCCAGATTGCAAAGGGTGGTACTGGAAGCAGTGGCCCAAATCGCATCCAGGGAGAGTTTCGCCTTTTTAACCGACAAGGCTGCCAAAGCAAAATACATTTACGAGCCTACCGGGATTGTCTCCTCATTGATTACTTATGCTGGTCAACTGGGTGCCAAGGGAGATCTTGCGCTCTGCGACAAAGTTGTCACAACACTACTGACCAACTGCAATGAGAAGTCACAATTGCAGTACCGCTCTGCCGCACTTGCCATAAAGGCAAAATATTGGGGCAATGAAGCATTGCCACTGCTGTTGAAGGAGTTTGATAATGCGGACAAGGCATATCGGGCCGGTGTGATGAATATGGCTGCCGCGTCATCTGATGTGGCCGTGACCCGTCAGTGGATCGCAAAATCGAAAGCCGTCGCCGGCGAAAAAAGGGCCGAAATTGTTGGGATGCTCGGACGCAAAGGTTGTAAAGATCTGATGGCTGCCTTTGAATCATATCTTTCTGACCCATCGGAAGAGGTTAGAATTGCTGCAATCAACGCCCTGTCAAACATCAGGGTACCCGCTGCTGTAACAGTACTTGAAGGCCACCTGGTCAAAGGACAGGATGCTGTTGCTACCGCCAAAGCCCTTTCCCGCAGGCTGGATGCGGATCATTTGAACAGGCTGGCACTTGCGCTGGAAGGCGCCCCAAAAACAGCTAAAGTTGAGATCATCCGGTTGATAGGTGACAAAGCAGGTAAAGCCAATTTTGATAAAATTGTTGCATACACTGCAAACGAAGACCAGGATATTTCCAGTGTTGCTTACGGGGCATTGAAAAACACATCTTCAGAGGGAAATATTCCGGTCTTGCTGGGGCTGTTGAAAAAATCAGTTACCAAAGAGCAGGTTGCGGCAGTACAACTGGCATTGGTGAATTCGGCATCTGGTTTTGATACCGATACTAAAGCTCGGTTTATCAACGAATTGAGCAAATTGTCAGATCCAGGCCGTACCCTGGAAATCTTTTCAAAGCTGGGTGGCCGCAATGCCCTGAAACAGGTGGTCGATGCCTTTGGGTCCAGTGACCAGGCAATCAAAGAGACAGCCTTCAATGCATTGCTGAAGTGGGGCAGTGCCGATGCGGCCAATGAACTCTGCCAGATTTGTGCGGCCAATCCGGCCTATCAGGCCAGGGCCTTCAAAGGTTTTGTTGATCTTGTTGCCAATTCCGTACTTCCCGAGGACCAGAAATTGTTGCAGTACCGCAAAATTATTGCCTTGGCACAAGGCAACGAACAAAAATTGATGGTGATTGGGCGGCTCGGAGAGGTGAAAACATTTCACTCTTTGATCTTTACGGCGAATTATCTGGACGACAATGAACTGCAAGCCGCGGCAGCCTCTGCGATCATGCAGGTTGCATTGCCGGCCTCAGGGAAACAGGTCGGTTTGACAGGTGAAAAGGCCAAGACCATATTGAGTAGGGCGCTTGGATTGATAAAAGGTGCCGAAAGCGAGTACGACAAAGAAAGGGTCAGAAAATACCTGGCATCCATGCCCGAAGAGAAAGGATATGTTTCCATGTTCAACGGGAAAGACCTTACCGGATGGAAAGGCTTGGTCGGCAATCCGGTCACCCGTGCAAAAATGACCGAAAAAGAGCTGGCTGCCAAGCAGGTTGAAGCCAATGCCAAAGCAGCGAAAAACTGGAGTGTTAAGGACAATTCGATAGCTTTCACCGGGGCTGGGGATAATCTTTGTTCAGAAAAACAGTACGGGGATTTCGAGTTGGTCCTGGACTGGCGCATCACCAAATATGGAGATAGCGGAATCTATCTCAGAGGTTCCCCTCAGGTTCAAATATGGGATACTTCACGGGTCGCGGTTGGTGCCCAGGTAGGATCAGGAGGCCTGTACAACAATGTCAAATACAGGAGTACCCCATTGGTTGTTGCTGACAATCCGGTGGGGGACTGGAACCATTTTTATATTAAAATGGTGGGCGATAAGGTAACTGTCTATTTGAACGGTATTTTGGTAGTAGACCAGGTACCGCTCGAAAATTACTGGGACCGCAACGTGCCTATGTTCGCAAAAGAGGCCATTGAATTGCAGGCACACGGTACCGATCTCGCTTTCCGCGATATCTATGTGAAAGAAATCGTTGATAACCATTATGTTCTTTCAGCCGATGAACAAAAGGATGGATTTGTCCCTCTTTTCAACGGCATCAATTTCGACGGTTGGACCGGGAATACGGTTGATTATGAAGTTAAAAACGGCGAGATTGTACTCAATATTGACAATGGGCCATCCCATGGAAACCTGTTCACGCAGGGTGAATACAAGGATTTTACCTTCCGGTTTGAATTCCAGTTGACACCAGGGGCCAACAACGGACTTGGAATCCGTGCACCGCTGCAAGGCGATACGGCATATGAAGGAATGGAACTTCAGATCCTTGACGATGATGCCCCGATCTATAATCAGTTACAGCCATACCAATACCATGGCTCGGTTTACGGCGTCATTCCTGCTAAGAGGGGATCGTTGAAACCTACCGGGGAATGGAACCTTGAAGAGGTGATCATGAAAGGAAACAATATCAAAATAATCCTCAATGGCAATGTCATTACTGAAGGGGATATCGCCGCTGCCAGCCGCAACGGGACCCTCGATCACAAAGAGCATCCTGGGTTGCTTCGTACTACCGGACATATTGGCTTCCTCGGACATGGATCTGTTGTGAAGTTCAGAAATATCAGGGTAAAAGAGTAATAATAATCATATATAAATGTTGTGGCATGCTAAAAATTAAATTCATTTCTGGAAAACGGGCAATCGAAACCGGACACATGAGGTCAATAGAGGTAATAATAAACCGATCTGTACAAATAGTATTGTCCTTTATTATTATGACACTATCGATTGTTGCAAATGCGCAAACAAAAGAATTGTATATTGGTACTGCAACTGCAGATATTACGCCAAGAGTGCCTGTGGCCCTGATGGGCCAGTTTCACATGCGGATAGCGGAAACCATTGAGACTCCTTTGTCAGCGAATGTCATGGTTTTGGAATCCCGCGAAGGCAACCGGTCATCCGATGCAGCAATCATGGTTTCCTGCGACCTTGAGGGCATCCCATCCGTATTGATTAATCTGGTTCGTGCAGAGGTACACAAGAGATTACCTGAGATGGATTTAAGCAAAATCTTCCTGAATGCGACGCACACCCATACCGCACCGGTAATGGAAAACGGTTTAAATTATTCATTCAGGTACAATATACCAAAAAAGGGGGTTTTACAGCCCGAAGAGTTCGATGTTTTTTTTGCACAACAGGTATCCGATGCGATTGTAAAGGCATGGAAAAACCGTCAGCCGGGGAGTGTCTCCTGGGGACTTGGCCATGCAGCCATTGCTTACAACAGAAGGGCCATTTATTCAAAAGAGGAACCTCTTCCAAATAAATATTCAGGAAGAACGGCACAAATGTACGGGAATACCGATGCACCTGAATTCTTAAATCTGGAGGGGCCGGAAGACCACGATGTCAATGCACTTTTCTTCTGGGATAAGGGTGGTAAATTGATTGCCATGAACATTAATATTCCATGCCCTGCGCAGGAAGTTGAGCAACGGTCGGCAGTAAATGCAGACTACTGGTATCCGGTGCGGGAGAAACTGAAGAAACGTTTTGGTCCTGATTTGGTTGTAATCGGATGGTTGGGAGCTGCCGGCGACCAGTCACCCAGGCCCATGTACCGTAAGGCAGCCGAGGAAAGAATGATCAAACTCCGCAATCTAAATCGCCTGGACGAAATAGCGCGACGCATTGTTATGTCGGTTGAAGAGATTTATGAAACTGTCAGGAACGATCGTTACGCCAATATTCCTTTGATCCACATGGTTGAAATCATTAAACTGCCAATGCGATTGGTTACAGAAGAAGAATATGCGCACTCAAAAGCAGAACGCGATAAGTATTTAGCCCAGATTGCTGCTGACTCTACTGCCGCCAACGAGGTATTGGCGCCAATGACCTGGAACAGGGATGTCCTTTTCCGGTATGAGAAACAGAAAACAGACCCAAACCCAAAATTGGAGACGGAAGTACACATTCTCAGGATTGGGGATGTTGCAATTTGTACCAATCAATTTGAGCTTTATTCCGACTTTGGTATCCGGATCCAGGCAAGAAGCAAAGCTTTGCAGACATTTGTTGTCCAATTTGTTGGGGACGGATCTTACCTGCCTACTGAAAAGGCGGTCAAGGGGGGCGGTTACAGCGCTATCATACAGAGTAATTTGGTTGGACCAGAGGGCGGCCAGGTTTTGGTGGATCGTACGGTTGAAATGGTTAACAACCTGTTCACTGTGACGAAATATTAATTTTTATTAATACTACACAAAATGAAATGCGAGAAAAATGGATTTAAAAAGAATGAGCCTCTCATCTGGCTTTTTTCAGGGAAATATCAATATTTATTGATTATTCTAACAGCTTTCATCCTTTGCAGTTTTACCGGAACAATTGACAAACAAAAAACTGAAATACCTGCAAAGTTTATCTCAAAACCATCATGGATGGGCAAAGAACCTTTGGTTTATGTCGGCAACTGGGACGGGTTGGAACTGTTCAGGCGCAGGGTAGGCGGAAGCCCAGTGTGGAAAGATGAAGATTACATCAAAGAACATTCGGAAGAGGCTGTCAAAAAACTAAAAGAAATTGGTGTAACGATGGCCATGATCCATTTTTATAAAGGGTTTGGCCTTGAAGCCGAAAAAAAACAATTGGAAGATTCTAAAAGGTTAGCTGCCTTATGCAAGAAATATGGTATCAGGGTCGGTGTTTATGTAGGAAGCACGGTCGGGTACGAAACCTTTTTGGTTGAAAAACCGGATGCAAAAGATTGGTTTGTACCAGATTCTTACAGTCAACCGGTTAGGTATTGGGGCCAATCATTTCGCAAAAGGGTTTACTTTATGCATCCCGGATACATCCAATATATTAAAGAAGTGCTTCGCATTGCTGTGCAGGATTTAAAGGCCGACCTTATTCATTTTGATAATACCAGCATGCAGGGACAACAGGAGATATTTTATCATCCGATGGCCATTGAGGATTTCAAGACTTTTTTACGTGAAAAATATACACCTGAACAACTTGAACAAAGATTTGGGTTCAGCAATGTATCTTATGTTGAGCCTCCCATATACACCCCGGGTGTTTATGATCTTGTTGATCCGATGGTTCAGGAATGGGCGGATTTCAGGTGTGTGCAGTTGGCAAAATACTATAACCTGATGGGCCTTTATATCCAAAGTCTCAATCCGGAGGTTGCTGTTGAAAATAATCCTTCGAGTGGAATGTCCGGAGGAAATACGATCGTTGGACAGGGTGTGGATTATCCCAGGTTGCTGGCGAATACCAATGCTGTTTGGACGGAAGAAGGCAATAATTCCAACTATAAGGATGAGATACTTATTTCGAAAATAAGGTCCTACAAAATGGGCGGGATATTGAACAATATAATATTTACCTATACTGGTGAAACTCTGCTGCAAATGGCTGAATCAATGGCCTATAACAAGCAATGCCTCGGAATGGTCGGGGGAGGATTGGCCGGAACCCAGTTGCCCGAAGAACAAAAAAACTATGTCCGGTTCTTTCACGACAAATTCGACTATTACCGTGATATTAAGAATATTGCCAATGTTGCGGTGCTGCATTCTTTTACCACCATGGCTTTCAATTATAACCGTCCTTATGTAAGTACATTTCTCTTTGAACAGTCTTTGATCCAGGCAAAGATACCTTTTGATCTAATCTTTGATGATAATTTGAAAGATCTTTCCAAATACAAGGTGCTGGTATTGGCCGATCAGGAGTGCCTGAGTGATGACAAACTGGAATTAATCAGGAACTTTGTCTCGAAAGGGGGAGGGCTGGTGGCCAGTGAACAGACCTCTTTGAAAACGGAGTGGGGACAAAGGAAACGTGATTTTGGGTTAAAAGATCTGTTGAATATTAAAGCGCCGGAATTAAAGGAGTTGATCTATTTTGATTTTGCCGAAACCGGGTCAAAAATCACTTCACCGGTCAAAAACCAGTTTGGAAGTGGCCGGGTAATATATATTCCTGAAATTATCCCTTCAATTCCAAAACCGGCAGGTTCTTCGATGTCCAGTAAATATTGGAAACTCCCCAAAAACTATACTGACTTGGTTCAGGCAGTCAAATGGGCTGCAGGTGACGGTTTGTCTGTCGATGTAACTGCCCCCCCTTGTGTTGCCATGGAACTGACGGCTTCTGAAAAAGGGGACAAAATAATGCTGCACCTTTTGAATTACAAAGCGCAGCAAAAGGAAAATGTAAAGGATATAAAGGTCATTTTAAAGGTTCCGCAAGGCAAACGGGTACATGACGTAAATTTGCTTTCTCCCGATAAGAATATCAACAAAAAGCTCCTGTACGAAGAAAAAGAGGGTCGGGTAAGCTTTTCTGTACCGGATTTGGAGGTTTACGATCTGGTGGTAGTCAATTTTATGTAAATAACAATTTGTAAACTAAATGATGAGAGAAATAATTTCTTTCCGGAATAGGGTGAAAAAGTTCGATGAAAATTGCCAGGGGAATTGTAGCCCACTGTTTTACTGGTCATTGGTTGGTGTCACTATGTTGGTTAACTTCAATATTTCGTTAGCTCAGCCCCAGGAGAAGAAAATATGTACGGTTGAGAGCCGTGGTTATCCCGGACGTGACCCTGCAATGTGGGACGGGTTATATGCAGCCAATGACGGGAAAGTGTATTCTGCTTTAATTACTGAAGGGACAAGCGCCCATTTCTACCAATATGACCCCTTAAAAGACAACAATGTACTGCTTTTAGACCTGGCAGAATTTATGGGCGAAAGGGGCAAAGGAATCAGATCGACCGGAAAGATACACAACAAGCCGGTTGAAGACAATGATGGCAATATCTATTTTTGCTCCATGAGCAATGGGAGTGGTCCCAATACTTTTGACTATACAAGCTGGCTGGGAGGACATTGGATCAAATATGACCCCAAAGTCAACAAGTTTGAAGACCTGGGTTTGGTTGATCAGGGGGTAGGATGCTATCCTCTGACCATTGACAAGAAACGGGGATATCTTTATGGGATTGGATTTACCGGCTATTTTTATCGGTTTGACTTAAAAAACCGGGTAACTAAAAATTTCGGGCGCGTTAGCAATTGGGATATTTGCCGGGATATATTCTGCGATGATGAGGGTGATGTCCATATGAGTTTCCCTACAGCCAGGATTGCCATTTATGATTCAAAAACAGAGATGGTGAACGAAACCTCACTTCAGACCCCATACGATCCAACGTTATTCCCAACTGAAATGAGAAATCCTATGATTGACCGGACATCAATATGGCGGGCCGTGGAATGGGATTCGCATGAGAAAGTGGCCTATGGTATTACCGGTGGCGGGTCAATATTATTCAGGTATGATCCACATGATGGTCCTGAAGGAAAGATAGTCACTTTGGCAAAAATGTGTGACAGTAAATTTTTGGGAGATGATCGCAAGGATATCCCTTATTCAACCCTTGCCTTTGCCCTGGATAGCCGGGCAAAAATAGTCTATTTTGCACCCTCTTCCCGAAATTACAATACCAAAGGTTATGACGAAACATTCGGGAGTGGTGAAGATCACCATCTTATCAGATATGATATTAAAACGGGCAAGCGAATTGATCTTGGTGCCATGAAAACCAGGGATGGCCGAAAAGTTTTTGGCTGTGAGGCAGCATCGGTCGCACCGGATGGAACCCTCTATCTTTGCGGCCAGGTCGAGGTTAGGGATAAAAATATTGCTACAGGAATGATTGGGGATTCACCGGTGGCTTTGCAATTAGTTATTTACAAACCTGAACAATAGCTTCTGTATGGATACATTTTATATTTATGATGTACGTAGGGCAATAGCAGTACCAGGTGGTAAAGGGATATTCACCTTTCTGCTTTTATTACTTGGAATGTTATGTCAGACATTACACGTTGATGCCCAGGATTGGGCTAGACCGGTTATTAAAAACCAGCAACGGGTCGACTTAAGGGACCTTGGTTACACACAAGTCAATGAGATTCCCGTAAATAGTAGCGCTGTTACTTCACTCATTACTGCCAGGGATGGCATTGTATATGGTGGAACAAGCGGGGAAGATGCCTATCTCTTTATATTCGATCCCACGATCAATAAAGTCAAGCATTTGGGCAAGGTTCCCGGGCACACAGGAATTCACCACTCCCTTGTTGAAGATAAGGAGGGAAACATATTTATTGGCACAGGGAAGAACATGTTTGAAGATATTCCAATGTCCAAATGGGGAGAAGGGGACGATAAACTTGATGTCACATTATGGAAGGATATTAAAGAATATTTCAGCGGTTATGAGGGAGGGCATCTTTTTCGTTACAATACCAAGGCAAGCAATGAACATGTCAAACTCGTGAATGAAAATTGTGAAGTGGAAGATTTAGGCATCCCGCTGATACACAATTCAATTTATGCACTGACCATAAGTCCGGCTGGCGACGAAATATATGGGCTGACCTACCCTGAAGGGCATTTTTTTAAGTATAACATTGGCCTGAAGAAATTTACTGACTTGGGGGAAATTGATGCCCGAAAAGTCTATCATGGTCCTGAACGGCAATGGAGGACACTCCCCAGGGCGCTTATTTGTGATGATTCCGGAAAGGTTTTCATGTCCGGGAACAAAGGAATGCTGATCTATTTTGATCCAAAGCTGGAAAAGCTGGTTTCAACCAATATTGAGGTTCCGGGGGATTATTATTATATGCAGTTTTATCAGGACTATACTGCAATAGAATACTTTGCCAAAGATGCAAAGGGGTTAATCTACGGTGGAACGACGGATGGTTATATATTTTCATTTGATCCGGTCAAGATGCAATTGAAGAACCTTGGCAAGGTCAGGGCCTCAAGGCGATTGCGATGTTTGACGGTTGGGAAAGACAACAAAGTATATCTTATGGCCGGAGAGCGTTCAACAACAAGGCCATGTCAGTTTTACGCCTACAATCCTCAAACCGGTGAGTTTGAAACCCTCGGTTTGTTAATAGCAGATCGAAGCCCATACTACTATTGGAGAGGCCAGCAATTTGATTGCATGACAACAGGAACGGATGGAACGATTTATTTGGGGGAGAGCGAGCGAAAATCACATTTGTTCATCTATATACCTTAGCGATGATAAAAAAAGAAAACAAAATGGATAGACTTAAAATTTCGACGGCACAATTTGAGAACAGAAGTGGAGACAAAGGTTATAACCTATCTGTGATTGAGAGACTTTCCGAAAGGGCATCACAACAAGGGGCTAATGTAATTGCTTTTCACGAATGCTCGGTAACAGGCCTGACATTTACCCGGGATTATTCAAAACAGCAAATGCTTGACCTGGCAGAGTTTATCCCGGATGGTCCGAGTATTTCGAGACTGAAGGAAATCGCTGGAAAGTACAACATTGCAATTCTGACCGGACTCTTCGAAAAAGATGAAAATGACAATATTTTTAAAATACAGGTTTGCGTTGATAAAAATGGTCTTGTTGCAAAATTCAGAAAATTGCACCCTTTCATGAATCCTCATACAACCCCTGGAGACAGTTATTGCGTTTTTGAACTGTATGGATGGAAATGTGGAATATTAATTTGCTACGACAACAATGTTTTAGAGAATGTAAGGGCCACAGCTCTTTTGGGCGCCAATATCATATTCATGCCACATGTAACAACCTGCACCCCTTCAAGCAGGCCCGGTGCAGGTTTTGTGGATTCAAAACTTTGGGAGAACCGTGAATCAGACCCAACTTCCTTGCGAATTGAATTTGAAGGTTTGAAGGGACGGGGTTGGTTGATGAAATGGTTGCCTGCAAGGGCATATGACAATGGTATTTATGTTGTTTTTTCCAATCCTGTAGGGTACGAGGATGATCAGTTAAAAGCCGGACATTCGATGGTTATTGACCCTTTCGGGGATATTCTTGCAGAATGCCGTTCATTCTATGATGAAATTGCAACCACGGTAATTACACCGGAAAAGGTGCAGCAGTCAGGAGGATTCCGATATATCAATGCGCGGCGACCAGAATTGTACAGGGAAATCATTGGCAAGGATCACCAATCGGAACAAATTTCAGCCTGGCTCACCTCAAACAAAGAATGATCCAGGCATTGGGAAATTTAAGTTGTGTTCGTACACAAATATAGATGTTCTGCAACATTATATCTAAAAAGTATCATATAATAAAACACTGTTTATCAATGATTAATATAATATAGCGTTGCTATATTAATTGCGATTGTGTGTGCGAACACATTTTTGCAATTAAGGTGATTATCTTTTGTTTATCTTTGCTAGAAATATTTCGGTACCATCAATAGTTTTGTTCTTATTCCATATCCTATCCGGGTGTACCATTAACACTTTGATTTGACGGTGAATGATATTGATGGATAAGTAGGGGAGTATGTTCAATTTGGTCTGAAAGGAAGTAATTTCCAATATGGGCACGAAAAGGATTACGATACAAGATATTGCCAGATTTGCGAAAGTATCCGCCGGAACGGTGGACAGGGTAATCCATAACCGGGGAAAAGTATCAGCCGATAAAAAAAGACGGATTGAAGTGGCAATCAATGAGTACAACTTTAATCCGAACCAGTTGGCCCGGGCATTGTCCCTGAGAAATCAATTTACGGTTTGCACGCTATTGCCTCAAATAACTTCAGAAAACAAATATTGGCTGTTACCCAAACAAGGAGCAGAGCAAGTTGCCGAAGGGTTCAAAGATTTTGGGTTTAGCCTTGAAACATTCTACTTTAGCCAGTTTGACGAATCATCCTTCATTGAACAGACCAGAAATATTGTTGAAATGAAGCCGGATGGTGTCATCCTGGCCCCATCTTTCGTTAAAGAAAGTATCCTGTTCGTAAAAAAACTGGAGAAGTACAAAATTCCATACGTTTTTATTGATGCGACAATTCCCAATCAAAAAAACATCAGTTACATCGGTCCACATACCGAGCGCAGCGGATATGTAGCTGGCCGGCTGATGAAATCAATGGTACGTTCGGATGATCAGATACTTGTGCTGAATATCGTAAAAGGGATGGAAAACTCTTCCAATCTAAGTCAGATAGAACAAGGATTCCGAAATTACTTTACAGAAAATTTTCAGGAATATTCCCCTTCCATCCATACATTGGTCATCTCTTCGACTGACAGGACTGCCATTTTTCAGGAATTGACCAAATTCTATATCAAAAATCCAAATATCAAAGGGGTCTTTGTCACAACTTCAAGGGCCCATTTGGTCGCTGGCTTTCATTCAGACCATGAGCTGGATATCCGGCTGATTGGATTCGATTTGGTGGAAGAAAACATCAACCAATTAAGAAATGGCAGCATCGACTGGATTATTTCCCAGAGTCCGATCCAACAAGGTGTATGCGCCGTGAAAACCCTATTCGATCTGCTGGTAAACAAGATCGTGCCAAAAAAGACGCAGTATGTACCCCTGGATATAATTATCCGGGAGAATCTTGACTTCTATCTGACATATTCAGGATAGATAAGAACCCAATGAATACTGAAAAAAGTTTATTGACAATAGTATAACGAAGTGTAAAATATATCCTTCCGGGCTTTCGGAGGGTATGAAAAACAAATTATAAGCATATGAAAAAGAAATTGGAAGTTGTACATGCAGGCTCGTTGTCCACACGCAACACGGTCATATCGATCATGATCATTGCATTATTGTTCTTTATTTTTGGTTTCACTACCTGGATCAACGCGATTTTAATTCCCTATTTTAAAATTTCGTGTGAATTAAACAACGCCCAGTCTTTGTTGGTGGCCTTTGCCTTTTACATCGCCTATTTTGTTATGGCAATTCCGGCAGCTCACTTGCTTGAAAGGTATGGGTTCAAAAAGGGGATCATGATAGGTTTCTGGATCATGGCATTGGGCGCCCTTATTTTTGTTCCTGCTGCCTTAACCAGGACTTACGGTTTATTCCTTTTGGGACTCTTCTCAATAGGGACGGGCCTGGCCATACTTCAACCGGCCGCCAATACCTATATTACCATGATTGGATCGAAAGAGAGGGCTGCGCAGCGGATGAGCATCATGGGCGTCTGCAATAAAACCGCGGGAATCGTAGCCCCGTTGTTGTTGGCGGCTGCCATACTCAGGCCGACAGATACGGAGTTGTTCAAACAATTGCCGCTGATGGATGCGGCAGCAAGAAGTGCAGCGTTGGATGCATTGATTCAGCGGGTGATTGTTCCTTATTCAGTTATGGCAGTTTTCCTCTTCGGACTTGGATTGACGATAAGGTATTCCATATTGCCTGAAATAGATACCAACAACGAAAATTCTGAGGTAGCTGATGCAAATTCCGGTAAAACAAGTATTGTTCAGTTTCCTCACCTTATTCTTGGCGCCGTCGCGTTATTTCTGCACGTCGGATCGCAGGTTACAGGTATTAATACAGTAATCGGATATGCTCAATCGCTTGGTTTGCCACTGCTGGAAGCGAAAGTTTTTCCATCCTACATTCTTGGCATAACAATGTCCGGCTTTTTGTTGGGCATTGTTCTTATTCCAAAATTCATCAATCATTTGAATGTATTGCGTCTCTGTACCACATCGGCCATTGTTCTGACCCTTTTGTTTTTCATGGTGAGTAGTCAGAACGTAACCTTTCTTGGACATACTGCAAGACTGTCTATTTGGTTTCTAGTATTACTGGGTCTTTCCAACTCTTTGATGTGGTCTGCAATTTGGCCCCTTGCACTTAACGGATTGGGCCGGTTCACCAAAATGGGCGGATCAATTTTGATTATGGGCCTCTGCGGAAGCGCAATAGTACCTATCATATACGGATATTTTGCCGATCATTACAATCCGCACCTGGCTTACTGGGTATTGATGCCATGTTATGTATATCTGGTTTATTATGCCTATTACGGTTATAGGGTTAAAAGTTGGTCATTAAGTAAAGCAGCATAAACAACAATAAAATACATAAATAGAGATGAGTTCAGAGAAAATATTATTAAAGATCTACAACGGTCAGGCAGTAACGCCGACGGGCATTTTGAATAATGCAACGGTATTGGTCCGGTCTGGGATAATAGAGTCAGTTGCCGAAGGGAACCTTGGTGCCCCAGGAGCCATTGAGATTGACGCCAAAGGCCAATTTATCGCTCCCGGGTTAATTGACATTCAGGTTAACGGGTACAATTCGGTCTCATTTTGCTTTGAAGGCGCCTCTAAAATTTCGGAAGAGTTTAAAGCGACGACCTTGACCGTTTCAGATGTTAAGAAAGCTACAGAGGGTCTATGGGAAGAGGGTGTTACAACCTATTTCCCAACACTAACCACCAATAGCCAGGAGGTGTTGAAGAAAAATTTCGGCATTTTAGCCAAAGCTATGGAAGATCCTTCTTTTTTGGGCTCCATTCCTGGCTTTCATCTCGAAGGTCCCTATATTTCTGAAGTAGATGGTTATCGTGGAGCCCACCCATTGGAGCATGTCCGCAAACCCGTTTGGAGTGAATTTCTTGAACTCTATAAAGCCTCGGGCGAAAAAATAATCTTGATTACAGTTGCCCCTGAAGTTGAAGGTGCTTATGATTTTATCAGAAAATGCAGGGAATTGGGCATTGTCGTTTCACTGGGGCATCACAATGGTACGGCAGGGCAGATCAAGCAGGCAATTGATAATGGCGCTGGTCTTGCGACACATCTGGGCAACGGATGCGCCGGTACGATAAACAGGCACCACAATCCAATTTGGCCACAGCTTGCCGACGGACGATTGAGAATAAGCTTCATTGCAGATGGTTTTCATCTTCCACCCGAAATGCTTCAGGTATTTTACAAAACCAAGGGGGTGGATAATATTGTTATCACATCTGATATTACAAGTTATGCCGGATTACCAGCAGGTATATATAAAATAAAAGATGGAAAGACGGTCGAAAAAACGGCGGATGGAAATCTTTTGTTCTCTGAGGGAGGACTTTATGGTTCCGCTTCACCTTTGCGAAATGGGGTTGCCCACATCATGAAAGTCTCGGGTTGCGGGTTGGTCAACGCCATTCGGATGACAACACTAAATCCCGCATTTGTTCATAACCTGGATGATCGTGGAGTATTGGAAAAGGGGAAACGTGCTGATTTGATTTTATTTACAATGGAGAATGAAAAAATGATTATTCTGAAAACGATCGTCGCCGGCAAGGAAGTCTATTCGAAGGATTGATTGTTGCAGGAATTGTAAAAAAAAAATCAAACAGAAATGGATCTGAAGGAAAATGTAAGCAGGTCGTTTGATAGCATATTTAGTTAATGACTTTTAAGCGAGCAGGAAGATAAATTCAAAAATAGAGGATAAAAAATTTTAAAAATGGCGAAGTATAATTTAATTCCGGTTGATGTGCCCGAGGTAAGCACAAAATACAGAACGATCAGGACAAAATTACCGGTTCCTGAATCATTACCTATTTTTAATACACTATCAGAGTCAGAACCCGTATCCATGATGGGCCAGCCGCCGGTTATCTGGGACGGGGCTGAAGGGTTTCAGGTCTACGACCGCTGGGGCAACAAATGGCTTGACTGGTCATCAGGAGTATTAATTACCAATGCCGGACACGGTAGAAAAGAAATCATTGATGAACTCAGGAATATTTTGGACCGGAAGCTTCTTGCAACTTACGTTTTTGTGCATGAAAAACGTGCCGAACTCACAAAAATGCTTCAAGGAATCTCGCCGGACCCTGTAAACTATCTGGTATTTTTACTCAGTACCGGCAGTGAAGCTACCGAAAACTGCATTAAACTTGCGAAGACCTATGCCTTTGAAAAACATGGTCCACAGAAGAAATATATGGTTTCTTTCAACAATGCTTTCCATGGCAGGACAATGGGCGCTCAACTGGCTGGAGGGAATCCCAGATTGAAAACCTGGATTGTTGATGAAGGTAAAACATTTATCCAGGTACCTTTCCCTGATGGTTACAAAAATGAAAACACCTCGTTCGACCTGTTCCTGGAAAGCATAAAATCCCAGGGGGTTAAGCCAGAGGAGATTGCCGGTATGATCGTTGAATCCTACCAGGGAGTAGGCCCTGATTTCTTGCCTTTAGAATACGCACAAAAATTAGTCGCATTTTGCAAAGAGCACGACATCGTGAGCATCTTTGATGAAGTTCAGGCTGGTTTTGGCAGAACTGGAAAGATGTTCTGCTTTGAAAATTATGGCATCAAGCCTGACCTCATCGCATGTGGAAAGGGAATTTCTTCTTCCTTGCCTATTTCAGCCGTTATCGGCAGAAAGGATATAATGGGCCTTTATTCACCCGGTTCCATGACATCAACCCATTCAGGAAGCCCGCTTCCTGTGGTGGCAGCGATTGAAAGCCTGAAACTGATCATCAATGAAAAGCTTGTTGAAAATGCCGCTAAACTTGGTGACATATTAATACCTGAATTATCAAGAATTCAGCGCAAATATCCCGATATTTTGGGTTGCCTGCAGGGGAAAGGACTGGTGGCCGGTATTCAGGTAGTTAAAAAAGGCACAAAAATACCAGATTCAGATATGGCATTGAAAATAAATGAAAAATGCTTTCACAAGGGATTGTTAATGTTCGCACCTGTAGGTATTGCCGGCGAATGCCTTAAAATAGCTCCTCCGCTGACAATTACCGAGGAAGCATTATGGGAAGGAATCCAAGTCTTTGAAGAGGCTTGCGATGAAATATTGGGTAAATAGTCATATTTAATAATATAAACATGAATGCATTGGATGTTGTTATTGTGGGGGGTGGAATGATCACATACGATCTGTTATTGCCATCTGTTTATCACTTGCAACGAACCGGATATGTCGCCGGAATAAAAGTCTGTGCCCTGGACACTATTCCCTTGAAAGCGCTTAAAAGCAGCGTTGAAATGTCAGAAGCGTTTCCGGGTCAGGATTTCGAGGCTTTTCCTCCTGTTTCAGAACCGGAAGGGAACAAATATCCCGAATTGTACAAGGAAGTTATCGCTAACATGAAACCCCGGCAAATGGTCGTTGTGGCCATGCCTGACCAGTTCCATTATACCGTGGTTATGGAGGCATTGAAGAACGATCAGCATGTTCTTTGTGTTAAGCCATTGGTTCTCAAGTATGAACAAACTTTGGAAATTGAGAAAATTGCTTTTGAGAAGGGATTGTTTGTTGGTGTTGAATACCACAAACGTTTTGACAGACGATCGCTAATTGCCAAAAGGAGTTTCGAACTTAAACAATTCGGTGATTTTGTCATGGGAGAGGCAAAACTAATAGAACCTTACTTCTACCGTTCATCCAATTTTCAGAATTGGTTTACCTGTGATAAAACCGATCCTTTTGTCTACATCGGCTGTCATTATGTGGATTTGGTCTACTTTATAACAGGTTTGAAACCGGTTGAAGTATCGGTATCCGGCATCAAAGGGAAATTTCCCAATGGCAATGAAGGATATATGTGGGCAAATGGGCGGATCCGTTTCGAGAATAATGCCCTTTTGTCGGTGATTGACGGACTGGGCTATCCCGATGAGGCAGCCGGAAGCAATGATCAAAGCCTGCAGATGTTTTTCGAAGGGGACCACAAAACCGGTATGATCAAGCACGATGATCAGTTTAGAGGTATTGAACACTCCTATTTGAATGGGATCGGCTGTGCCGGTTCTCACTTTAACTATGTGAGTCCCGATTTTTATAAGCTTGT
Organism: Prolixibacteraceae bacterium; assembly: GCA_023229575.1. Classification (GTDB taxonomy): domain Bacteria; phylum Bacteroidota; class Bacteroidia; order Bacteroidales; family Prolixibacteraceae; genus CAINVV01. The sequence continues at coordinate 2,066 of JALNYZ010000026.1, read as the reverse complement.
TCCCTGGGAGGGACAAGGGTACAAACCCGTGGGATATGGATTTGATTCCGTTTCAGCTTCAATTACAATGGCCTGCATGATCGAAAATGAGGTTCAGGGTATGTCGGAGACTGACTCATTGGTAAAACGTCAGGAAATGATCCTGGAGGTTGACAAAAAGGGTATTATAGCAACGCCTGCCAACAGTTATATCAATGAACTGGTAGTCGAAGCTGCACGTGTTTCAATCTTGAACGATGGAGAAATCGTGACAATTGAATACGGGAATGATCCCCGTGTAATACTTCGTTCCAAAAAATAATTAATCTTGCTAAACAAATAAAACTATCTCAAAAATGGCATCAAACAGAAGGGTTTTTCTCCGGAATACCTTATTGGGTACCGGCGCATTGGCAACCGGACTGGTTGGACAGGCAGCAACATCAAATGGTGAATTTAGCGGTGCAGTAAGCAATAGCGATCACAAACAGCAATTTAACATGAGCGGCTTTGCCGCCTCAAAACTGGATAAAGTTAGGATCGGTTTTGTGGGCCTCGGTAACCGGGGACCCGCTGCAGTTGAACGGATGTCCTACATCGAAGGGGTTGAGATTGTAGCCTTGTGCGATGTAATTGAAGAGCGCGTCGAAAAAATGCAGAAGATGCTGGAGAACAAGGGTTTGCCAAGTGCAAAATCATATTCTGGCAGTAATGATGCATGGAAAAAGATGTGTGAAAGCCCGGATATCGATTTCATCTACATCACAACACCCTGGGCCTGGCATACCCCAATGGCCGTCTATGCGATGGAACACGGTAAACATGCTGCAAGTGAAGTTCCTGCTGCCAAAACCATCGATGAATGCTGGCAACTGGTGGAGACGTCTGAACGTACCAAAAAGCACTTCATGATGCTCGAGAACTGCTGTTACGATTTCTTCGAACTATTGACCCTGAACATGGCCCGTCAGGGCTTCTTCGGCGAAATTATCCATTGCGAAGGCGCATACAACCACGATCTTCTTGAAGGTAATTTTAACAAGAAAAAATACAGCGACATGTGGCGCCTTAGGGAAAACCAGCAACGCAATGGTAATTTGTACCCGACGCATGGCCTGGGTCCTGTTTGCCAGGTACTGAACATCAACAGGGGGGATCGTATGGAATACCTAACCTCCATGTCGTCCAACGATTTCCAGATGGCTGAAATGGCACGGAAGTTGGCTTCCAGGGATGATTTCTACAAAGAATATGCCACCGGCCATTATCGGGGAAACATCAATACGACAACGGTGCGCACATACAAGGGACGCACCATCATGATTCAGCATGATGTGACCAGTCCAAGGGTCTACTCGCGTCTTCATCTGATCAGCGGTACCAAAGGGATGGCCAGTAAATATCCCGATCCCAGGATTGCCACCGGCCACGAATGGTTTAAACCTGAAGAGATGAAAGAGCTGGAATTGAAATATACACCTGAAATTGTAACCAGGATCGGCGCGATGGCCAAAAAGGTTGGCGGTCATGGTGGAATGGACTTCATGATGGATTGGAGACTGATCGATTGCCTGCGCAATGGACTTCCACTTGATCAGAATGTATATGATGCCGCCATGTTAAGCGCAATAGGGCCACTCAGTGAAAAATCGGTTAAGAATCGCTCCAACTCTGTAGATGTGCCTGATTTTACGAATGGATCATGGAAAACCAATGCACCGGTCGAACTTACCCTCAAAGGAGGCGGAACAACAGGTGTAAAAGAGCCGAAAAAGAATGAATCCTCAAAACAGCTTGGAATATAAAATCAAATAAGAAAATTGTAAATATTCATCTGTTTTTCAATAAAATGCGTAACAGACAATAACTTAAAACGATTGAAAGATGTTGAAATTTTACCAACTGTGTTGTTTTCTTGCTATCATGGCGTCAGTTTCCTTTCAAACCTTCTCTCAGGAATCCAAAGGGACCGTAAATTTGCTTTTAAACCCAAATTTTGAATTCCACTCCTTTGTCAATCATCGTGAAGGTAAGCCGGTAAGCTACGCTTCCAATAACGTTGCTTTTTGGAATACTGATTCATGGGG
>JALNYZ010000025.1 GCA_023229575.1 Prolixibacteraceae bacterium | reverse complement strand
CACCCGGTGGCCTTGAAAAAGGTAGCATCTTTATCTTTTGTTGGTGTCCACTCCCGTCCTGAAAATGTGCTGAAACTCCAACAGATAAACATACCGAATTTCATCTCTTTAATTTGCTCTGTGCGAACATTGTCGTCAATTTTTCTGGTGTAGTCTGATCCCGTTTTTTTAACAAAACCAGTCAACAGGATTGAACAAGTAATCATAAGGGCAGTTTTCAATTTCATGATTTATAATCTATTTGGTTATTGATTTGAGAAGTCCGAATTCTACATTTTCGGGTCAATCATATTTCATTATTAATTAATTCTCACGTGAGAATTGTGATTTAAAAAATTAGCACGACTTTCGTCTCAGTATACTTGCATTTAAAATTACCTCTTTCGAAGGTTCACCAGCAGAATCAATTGCTTCCAGAAGTAATTTTAGCACCATACAGGCTATTTGACTAACCGGCTGTTCAATAGTAGTAAGCTCAGGTTCAATAGCTATTCCCATCGGATCATTATCAAAACCAATTACAGCGATATCTTCAGGAACTTTTATACCGACACTTTTAAGGTATTTAATTGCTCCAATAGCTACATCATCGCCAACAGCCAGAATGGCATCTGGTCTTTCGGGTAAACTTAACAGTTGTTTTGCCCCGACCATACCGTCTTCCAAAAGAAATCCACCTTCAATCAAATATTTGTCGCAGCAAGGAAGATTGCCTTGCAACAAGGCATGTTTGTACCCATCCAACCGATCATGATAAACGTTTATTTGGCTTGATCCTGTAATAAATGCAATTCTTTTTCTTCCATTTTCAATAAAAAGATTCACGGCATCAAGTGCCCCCTGAAAATTGTTGACCGTTACTTTTGCTCCTATTGCATTTAAAGGAACACGATCAAAAAAAACCACTGGTATATTTTCTCGATTAAAGGCATTAAAAAACGATCCGTCAGTTGTTTCTCTCGAAACAGATGCAATCACTCCTGCTACGCGGTTGTCAATCAATGCTTCAATATTTCTTTTTTCGGTAGATTGTTTCTCATTCGATTGAAATACCATCATCGAATAATCGGCCTGATTAGCTAATTCAGATATCTCGGAGATAAATTTTGAAAAAAAATGGTGCTGGATACTGGGAACCAGGATGCCGATCGTATTGCTACGACGATTTCGAAAACCCTGTGCAATAAGATTGGCACGGTACCCCATTTCAACTGCGATTCCCTGAATTCTCTCTTTTGTTTCTATTCTTAAAGCTTTACTATTACGCAACGCCAATGATACCGTGGTATGGTGAACACCGGCAATACGTGCAATATCTTTTATAGTAACATTCTTCTTCATAAATTATTTTAATGACCACAAAAATATTATTCTCACGTGAGAATAAAAAATAAACTGATGTGTTTTTATCCAATAAACACTTTATTCTGCAATAATTAGGATACAAAATCCGCCACCTGAAGCCATAGGGAGAGTTAATACCTGATCTTTTGCTACCTTTCCCGTATGTACCTCGTAGGATTCCTTATTTTTCTGATAATGGGAATCTTTTGTATCCTGATATCGGATTAAATCATATTCCCCTCCTTCCAAAAAATCTAATTTTATATCGACTTTTCTTGCCCTATCATTGGTATTCCCTGCCACGAACCAGTTTCTCCCACTGCGCCGGGCAACAACTATAAATTCACCTGGTTCACCGCCAAGGAAACGTGTTTCGTCCCACGTATCAGGCATATCCCGAATAAAACTAAACAAATCTTTTTTTTGATTATATACATCCCCATTATCCGGAAGGATCATAAGGGGAGAGTAATTAATCAGGCAGCGTGCTGTTTCACCAACAACTGTACTGTTAAGCCCATTTTTATCGACTTTTGAACGGTTTTGCAGGCCATTCAGATCGTAATATCCATTGGCCATATCCAGAGGGCCAGAAAGTCCGTTAATAAAAGGGACTGTCACGGCAATTTCCGGCCCAAAGGATTTTCTGGAATCCTGTTGTCCGTGACAATATTCGAGTGTAATCCTATTTGGCCATGTCCGTTCTTCTCCCCCGGGATGTACGGGGTTGTCGTGAAAATCGACCAGCATCCGGTATTTTACACATAAACGGGTAATTTCACGGGTCAAATCCACAAAAGTTTTCCTGTCGTCGATCTCTTGAGACAGGAAACCGTATTTTATGCCTGCAGCGCCCCATTCCTGAAAGGTACTCAGTACATCTTCAAGTTTCCAGTCATTGTGATTTCCGGCACGGTGATGATCGATGTAGAGTAACACACTCACATTTTTCTTGTTCGCATACTTGATTATTTCAGGCATATCCAAATCTTTGCGCGGATTTTGAGGCCCGAATTCGCTGTACCAATCCGCATCGAACAGTACATATTCAATCAAGTTTTCTGATGCAAAATCAATCAGTCTTTTATAAGATGCTTCATTAATGCCATAAACAAAGCCATTGATTGTATCGCCATGGTTTCTCCAGTCCCACATAGCCTTGCCCGGTTTTATCCATGATGGATCTTCAATCTGACAAGGTTCATTCAGGTTAACCAAAATATTTGATTCAATCAAATCGCCTGCATTTTTCCCAATCTGGATAACCCTCCATGGGGTCTTTATAGGCAATGAACAAGGGGAAATTCCAATATCTGCGTTCATTGTTGATGAGGAAGAATTATTTCGTAAATACAACATGCTGAAGTCAAATACAGATGCTTCATTTATTGCCATCCAACAGGCGGGTGTATGGACCAACATTGGCAGTTTGCTGAATTTAGTCTGGCTGATAGGTTTGGGACTGAAATCAGAGGTTTCAATATTTTGGTCAATGCCCCTGCAAATAAAGTCTTGTGAAAAACAGAAGGTTGTCTTATCTTCAGTTATGGCCAAGCTGTCCAGTCCATTCTGTACCGGAATCTCATATCGGAAAGCGACTCCATCGTTAAATACCCTGAAGATAATATGCATTAGCAAGCCGTCCTTCGTTTTTGCTTCAACTGTTGCTTCATGATAAGTGTTGTCTACCAATCCTGACTTACCAAATAACGGTTTCCACAGTTGTTGTATTTTAGCTTGTGTGATCCTGACAATTTCTGAGGGGACAAAATCAAATTCACTGGAAAGTAATCCGAGTCCTGAAGGACTTATCAAAACCCTTCCTTTAAGACTTACTTCATATTGAAGTTTTCCTTCCAAAGATTTAATTTTCAATTGAATCCCTGAATTTTCTGATCCAATGGTTGTCACCCTTTTTGCACAACTACACCCCAGTATTGACAAAATGAATACGAATAACATCAATTTTTTTTTGTGTTTCATATTTACTTGTAGTGAATATATTGACAAACCGTTTTTTTGCTCCGCATCAAACTCAATTTAACTTGATTAGCTTGCTTGATCCTTGAAATCCGAAACCGTTTACCCGTACAATATAAGTGCCGGGACGGAATGATGAAGAGTCTATATCTAAGTTGCTGTCGTTACTTGTTCCAGAAAAGAGGATCCGTCCTTTAATGTCAATTATCTGTACTTGTTTTTTCTGTAGCAAATTGACCCTTCCAAATTCAACATGTAGAATTTCAGGTACAGGATTGGGATATACCTTAAAATTAAAATCCCTGTCAGGAGAATCGACAACTTGAGTAATTAGTCCTTCGTTATCTTCGTTCAAAATTTTTTCGGGAATGACTAAATCTGAACCTGCATGCCATGTAGGTGATTTAGTTTCAAATGCGCCAATATCCGGAGCAGTACCGGCATATGTTATGTCAATATTTTGAATCAAAACCCCGGAATCTATATATTTACTTTCTTTCAGGGTAAAATTCGAATTGTCCGCATTTTCTACCGACGATTTTTCAGCAAATTCAACATTTGATGATGAACGGGTGAACACACCGTATCCACCGCATCCGATCCCAAGATTGTTCTCTACAGTAATATCGGCATCCGGTTTAGTACCGTTTGGTATCCTCCCTGATGCCATACATTGGTTAACCTTATAAAAAGTATTGTTATAAAAATATACTCCCTTGCCTGCACTTGCCCCGTCTAAAAAGTCGTTGTATCGTATGCCTTCTTTTGCATCAACCACCACATTATGGTGTACCAAGTACCCGGAAGAGTTATTGTCGACATAAAGGCCAACATTTGTACTTGTCCACACACCTTTATCCGGCCCTTGATTGTGTATTAAGAGATTGTGTCTCCATTCTGAATTAGCAGAAGGGGAAGCCCCATTTTGATGGTTTATGTAGAAAAACCCCTGGTCAACCACCAAATTACAAGCATTTTCGCAGCGATTGTGTTCCCATAAGTTTCTTATGGCATACTTTTTTATCCAGGCCCCATTTCCGCCTTCGATGCTGGATGCCCCGGTATTCCTGATTGTACAGTATCGAATGGTATTATCAGCGCCATAACTGTTTATACCGGAACATCGTTTGCCCATCCAGTTCACATCTTCTATCATACAATTATCAACGGTGCATGAATTGCCCCATAAAACGATGCCATTAAACCAGCTATGCGCCACATAACAATCTTTCATTGACAAACCATTGCCTAAAACACAAATCCCGGAACTGCCATTTGTGTAATCACCCCAATTGCAGCGGGCGCCGGATTCCGAACTATTATCCCCTTGATTCCAGACAAAAGGAGAAATGTAACGAAATGTACAACTTTCTATTTCAGCATTGTCCCCTCCGATAAGTATAGTTCCTGCTTTAAAATTAATACCTTTAATACACACTTTATTTGCAGTGATGTTCAGGATGTATACCCGTGTACGGACTTCTATAAGGGGTTTTTCAGTCGCCAAATGATTGGGGTATTTAAAATACAAATATCCATCGCCCCAAAACCATTCTTTTTCTGCATCAAGGGCATTCAGGCAGTTCAGGATATAACCATATCCGTTACCATTTGCATATTTTCCACCAACACCATAGCAAGTCTGGGAAATATGAAGCAATTCACCTATCGATGAAATTACTTGTCCCCCGCCGGAGTACCATGTCGATAATTTTGTTGTAGCTTCACTATTTACCCCAATATAATACCCTCCTTTCCAAAAATCTGGGGATTGAGATTGCATGGGAATAGAGGGGATGTTTACTTTTTTGTCATCCCCAGCCGCATCGACGAGTGAACTTTCCCAATCTTTCATGGAAAGTAGGGAGGTTGTTTTATTCGGCCAACGGGCAATATCCATCTGCTTCGCATCGATAAAAAGCTGGTACACTTTTTTATCAAATTTTATCCGGTTGCAAACTTCATTGTTTTGGGAATTCTTAAAATTCTCAATTTCACCTTCAATTAGGTCACAACCTGTTACCAAAACATTTTCACCCGGATAGGCACAAAGTACAATCCCGTCCTTGTCAATAACAATTTTTTCCCGGTAGGTCCCTTCCATCAATATGCAGGAATCCCCTGTAGCCATGTGCCCAATGGCATTCGAAATAGTCCTAAATGGTGTATTGATCCTCCCATTGTTTGCATCCAGTCCAGACGGGGCGACATAGTAAGTTCTACCCGCGCAAATAAAAGGTGCAAATAGAACAAACAGATAAAAAATTATTTTAATAGATTCTCTAAGTATCATTTTCATTTCTTTAGCAACATTGGACGGCTGTATCCCTGTTTTTTGTATTTTTCTAAAAGTTGGGATAGCTCCTCAACAATACCAGGGTATAGTTTGTACAGGTTAATTTTCTCCTGAGGATCAGTCTCAATATCATATAATGTCCCCGGGGTTTCACCTTCTTTTGGAACAATAATTTTAGGTTGGGAAAAACCACCGGAACCCAAGTAGGGTGTTAATTTCCATTTCCCTTTTCTTAAGCTAAAAAAGCCATCCAGCGAATGATGGATTGTGGATTCCCGGATTGGAGAAGAAGAGACCTTGTTGATAAAGGCAGGCCACAGATTATAGCTATCTTCTGCTGAACCATCGGGCAAAACCTTGTTAAGCATACCACCCAGTGTAGCCATCAAATCAGTGGTACACATTACCTCGTTCGACTTAATCCCGGCAGGAATTACCCCTTTCCAGCGAGCTATGAACGGAATTCTGTGCCCGGCCTCGTAAATATCAGCTTTTCGACCTTTGAAGATATAGTTTGCATGATGCCCGGTTTCCGTAATGTCTGAAGGTCGCCAGTCCGAGCCATTATCTGAAGTAACAATAATCAAGGTACTCTCCTCTAAATTTCGATTTTTGACAGTCTCCAATACCCTTCCGATCATATCATCGACCATTGCTACATAATCGCCATACCTGCCAGCCCCTGATTTACCTTCATACTCTTTTGCCGGAAGCCAGGGGGTATGTGGAGATGGCAACGGCAAGTATAAAAAGAAAGGGTTCGCACGATCGGAATGATTGTTTATGTATTGGCAAGCCGAATCCACAAATGTTGGTAGTACCCGATAAAAATCAAATCCAGGCGACATCTTGCCGGGACGCCAAAATACACCACGTCCATCAACTTCCTGGGTTTTACCTTCAGTATAGAATGTCGGAGATTCGATAACTTTCCCGTTACGGATATAACAATACGGACTAATATCAAGTGAAGCCGGGATAATCAGCGAATAATCAAACCCATGGTCGGAAGGCCCTCCTGCTACCTTTTGCCTGTAATCCACATTGTCGTCAAAACCACGGGGAACTTCCATATTCCATTGTATGTCCGGGATCTCTTTTGAGCTGTCTCTCTTTGGCCAATCCAATCCTAAATGCCATTTCCCGATACAGGCAGTTTCATATCTGTTCTTTTTCAGGAATGTGGCCACGGTTTCTCTCCCAGGTTCAATCAGCGAGGGGGAATAGCCCCAAAGCACACCGCTTTTTAACCTTGACCGAAAAGCATACCTTCCGGTGAGAATCCCGTAACGAGTCGGTGTGCAAACCGCAGAATTTGAATGGGCGTCCGTAAAATGGACCCCTTCGTCCACGAGTTTATCCATATTGGGTGTAGTGATCTTCGAATCAGGGTTTAATCCTTTTAAATCGCCATAACCTAAATCATCGGCTAGAATATAAATGATATTTGGTTTTTTTGAACTACCCTGACCCATACTTTTTTGAGAATATGCATTGCTAAACGCACATCCTAAGGCAAGTAAATAATAGTTGTAATTCATGATGATACAGCAAAATTTATAATTCTCTTATCCAGATATTGCGAAAACTTATTGGCTCGCTTTTATCGCCATGGGCTTGTAACCGGATTGGCCCTTTGCCATGGAGGATAACCTGGGGAAATCCAATATATGGGGTTGTACCTAAGATTGTTGTATTATTTTGTACCAGTATTCCGTTTTGTATAACGGTTACAATTGGTCTCGTGCGATATGACCCATCTTCGCGAAAAGTCGGAGCCGTATAGATTACATCATAAGAATTCCATTCCCCGGGTTTTCTCATTGCATTGACCAACGGGGGCGTTTGCTTGTAAACGCTGCCAGCCATCCCGTTGGCATAGGTCTCATTGCCGTAAGAATCCAATACTTGCAACTCGTATACGCCCTGCAGGAAGATTCCGCTATTACCTCTTAACTGACTATCACCCAGAATACCTTCAGGAATAAGCCATTCAATATGTAATTGAAAATCACCGAAAGTCAACTTTGTTTGTATATCACCTGATTCTTTATTGACGACAAGGGTCCCGTCCTTTATTATCCATTTGGCCTCACCTCCTTCTGAACTTTTGAACTTAGACATATCTTTCCCTTTTACCAAAACAGTCTTATTCGGAGCTCCTTCCCAATTGGACAATCCGGTTCCGTCAAATAAAATGATTGCATCCGAAGGTGGTAAGACAAGGATTTCTTCAGAAAGTGTTTTCCCCGGAACCACAATTCTGGGTTGAGGTGTCCAGAATTCTGTCATTTCATGGGTCATTGGAGTTGGTTGCGGATATTCCTTTTTTGTTTGCCCTTGTACAAACAAACTACATCCTGCAAATAATATAAACAGAATATTTTTCATTTTCCCCTTTTCATTTTTTGACTTATGTATTTAAACCCAGATTCATAAGAATTTTCAAATGGAAGAATTCTTCATGGATCTTTCGTGATGCGGTGTATCCGCCTTGCTCTTTTTACAATGTTTTGATACGTATATTTTTCCACCGGCACTTGGCACCTTCGGTCCAACTTTTCCCGCCATGTACCTGTAAGGCAATAGCGCCTTCTCTCCCAAAGGCTTCAAATAATTCTTCCTTCTTGTTTTGTGGATTCCTGGATGTCTCACTATCAAATTCGGCAATTTTGGTGCCGTTGATCCAGGTTGTGATCTTCGGATATTTTCCGATGCACCGGATGCGCATAGTATTCCATTGCCCAACTTTCCAGGCTTTCTTCCACTGTTCGGGGGTGCAATTGTATTTTAAATAATCAGGTCCCCAGGAAATGGCACCACGTTCATCAGGCTTGGTCTCGAATCCGGTCAGCTTCCCATTATTATCCTTAATGCCATCAATATAGAATGGACGATTAATCATGCGTGGCTTACCAGCCCTTTCCGTGGAGACAGAACCTATAAAACCCTGATCATGATAGTCAACATAGACCTGGAAACATTCTCCTTTTTCGTTGGTGCGGAGAAAGATACCGCTATCAACACCCCAATCAGGAGCCAAATCTATCATAAGCTCAAAATCCCCATACTTCTTATCGGTCATTAGGATACCTCCATTCCCTGATCCTGGAGGATTTTGTTCCCCGGTTATTACTCCATTCTCTACCTGCCACTGGCCTCCGGTACCGTGGTCAATTTTCTTTTCATTGGTATGCCATCCCGAAAGACTTTTGCCATCAAATAATTCAGTAAAACCTCGTTCCTCAGGATTGGAATTTGTGGCGCTCCATGGAAGATCGACCTGAAAAGTCAAAATAAGCGGAAGCGCAAGACGTGTCAATAATCCTCTTCTTGTAAATCTACTTTTTGTCATAATTTTTACATTTGTTGATATGGGTGAATTAGAAGTTTATGGGTATGTTATTTATCGGTAATTAATACTGGGGGAAACTCCAGGGAGCGCTGTATTTTGGTTTAATTAATAAGTTGGCTTCTGCTTCATCAAACTGTTTTTTCACATCATCCCAGTGGACTGGTTTGTTTATACGATGGGATATATTTATACATTGTCCTAATTTTGCAACTTTAGCGCCCAATTCGATATCGGCATTAGGTAATTTTCTTGAAATGATACAATCCAGAAAGTTGTGGACATGGGCTTTAATACCAAACTCTGATAATTTCTCCCCATCAAATGTGAAACCTGCTTTTTTCAAAGGAACGGGTTCCATACGCAGTTTCTTATCGATATCTTTCTGGGGAATGACTTCCCACCCGCCTCTGTCAACAACCAGGATACCGTTTTCGCCAACATAGGCAACGCCAAAACTTCTGCCAAATAATCCGCTCGAAATGCCACAAGCATGGTCCCAAATAATATTGAACCTGTCATATTTTAATGTTGCTGTTAAAGTATCAGGAGTTTGCATGGCGTCGTTGGGATAAGCAAATTTGCCTCCCGATGCATATAATTCTGTTGGTAGGCCAACCTTCATCCCTGCCAGCGCAAAATCGAGCAGATGCACACCCCAGTCGGAGGCTAATCCACTTCCAAAATCCCAGAAAAAGCGCCATTCATGATGAAACCGCAACTCATTAAACGGACGGTGTTTGGCCGGCCCCAGCCACATCTCGTAATCGACCCAATCGGGTACAGGCGAATCAGGTTGAATAGGGAAGGGGCCTTGATTGACGGCTGAAGCCCAGGTTTTTACAGAACGGATATGTCCTAATTTTCCGCTGTGGATAAAAGCCATCGCGTCTTGCCAATGGGGATCGCTTCGTTGCCATTGGCCGACTTGTACAATCCTGTTGTATTTACGGGCGGCTTTTACCATAACTTCACACTCTGCAATCGAGTTGCCCAGTGGTTTTTCGCAGTAGACATCCTTTCCTGCTTCCAGTGCAGCAACAGTTATCAGGCAATGCCAATGGTCGGGAGTTCCCACGATCACCGCATCTACATCTTTGTTCTCAATTACTTTTCTCCAGTCCTTGTAAAGTGAAGGAGGTTTTTTTCCCGTCCTTTCTTCTACATCTGTTGCACGCTGGTTCAACCATTTTTCATCGACATCGCATAGTGCAATGCACTCAACATTAGGAAATTGGATAAAATTTTCCAGATTAGTCCACCCCTGATTTCTTACCCCTATTAGTGCAACTTTGATTTTATCCGATCTCATTCCTCCACTAACACATTGTGGCAAAACGCTTGCCATACCGATGCCTGCAGATACCGATACCGAGTTTTGTATAAATTTTCTTCTTTCCATGGTCTGTTAATTTAAATTGCACTATTAATATACACATAATAGGCGCCGCGTTCATTTCCTTTATTATCAGTCAGCCAGGTTGTAAGACTGTAGTTCCCCTTTTTAAGTTTTACCATAAATACTATTCCGTTGGCACTATTATCCACTTTCTTTTCATACGTTTTCCCGTCTATCTCTATTTTTACTTTTGCGAATGCGATTGCTTCGCCTTTCAAATAAGGCTTTCCCCCGGGAACAGGGTCTCCGGCTAGTGCGGCATCAGACAGCGATAGACCGCTTTCTACAGGCCAACGACGAAGTTCAAATTCATATTCGCCGTCTTTTACTACTTCGATGGCCCAAAATCCATTTTTACCTGTAGCTGCCCTGACCATCTCCTGCGACCAAGCCGGCAAACCTTTCTCCGCATGGCAATCGTGACTGTTCAGTCGGATAGTAGGTTCAAATGAAGTCCCAATTTTAACCCTGTTGTACTCCTCCGCATTTTGTGACACGTCATTCCACCATGTTTCGTAGGCTGAGCGCAGACTGTCCACAACATCCGGATGAGCAAGTGCAACATTATCTTTTTGTCCGGGATCGGTGGTCATATCATATAGTTCATCTTTACCAATCATACGCCAGCGATCGGTCATACTTGCACATTGCTTCCATTTAACAAGAAACTCTTCACGTTGTGTATCACTAAAGAGTGTCCGTTTAGGCCATTTTTTTGTACTTCCATAAATGAGTGGTTTAAGGCTTAATCCGTCAATAGCATTTTTTGTGGCTTGTTTTACTCCACAAAGGTCAAGGACCGTAGGCATAAAGTCGATATACGATGTGATGTTTGAAATGTCTTTGCCATTGGTGATTTTACCTTTCGGCCAATAAATGAAAAACGGCACACGGTGACCTCCGTCATATGGTGAACCTTTTACCCCACGCATTTCTGCATTGTACCCTGCAACTAATTTACCGTCTTTTCCGAACTTTACCCCGTCTGCCGTTCCATTGTCCGTCATGAAAATAAGAATGGTATTTTCAGCCAAACCCAGACTGTCGAGCACTGTTCGTAATTTGCCTATGTTCTCATCCAGATTTGTGATCATCCCGTAAAAATTCGGATTAGGAATATTAGGGTTGTTTTTGTATAATTCACTATACCTGTCTTCTACATTGTAAGGTCCATGCGGAGCGTTGGAAGGAATATAGCAGAAGAAAGGAGAATTTTTATTTTTTTCAATAAATTTTATTGCTTCCGAATACCACACATCGGTGCAATATCCTTTGAATTTTTTCGGCTTCCCATTATGCAAATAGGTATCGTCAAAATAATCGTTGTTCCAGCAATCTGGTTGCTGACCGACCCCTCCGCCACCATGAATTAATACTTCATCAAATCCCCTGTCCTGTGGACGAAAAGGGTAATTATCACCCAAATGCCATTTACCAAAAATTGCAGTACTATATCCTGCTTTTCCCATCGTTTGGGGTAATGTTGTTTCTTCTGCTGATAGTATTTCGCGGCCATTAATGGTGTGCCAAACCCCTACTTTGTTGCAGTATTGTCCGGTCATAAGGCCTGCCCGAGTTGGGGCACATGTAGTAGCCACATGAAAATTTGTAAACCGCACACTCTGCGAATAAAGCTTATCCATATTCGGAGTTTTAATCCAGGGGTTTCCATTACAGGCAAGATCACCGTAACCCTGATCGTCGGTTAATATGAAAATTACATTGGGCTTTTGTGCCACGGCCGGTTCGAATGGCGACAAGGTTAGTAGCACTAATGGAATGGATGGAATTATTTTTAATGTATTCATATCTTTCTGATATAATGGATTTTAATTGATGATAACCATTATAATTCCCACTAAAAGAAGTGAAAAGAAGACAATTTTTTTAAAAAGGTTTTCACTTACCTTCGTATGGATTACCTCCCCGAGAACAATACCGCCAATCAAAAAAGGCAGCAGGGATAACAGATCAAATCCCACTTTTTCTGTTATTTTTTTTTCAAGGAAGTACTGCAACACTAATATGGTATTTAACGTTGTCCACAAAAGGGTCATGGTAGCCCGGAATTGCCTTTTATCCGGAATTTTTTTTGCTGAATATAATACAATAAGCGACCCTCCAACAGCAAAAGCACCATGTACGATCCCGCCCAGGAACAAAAAATTGTAATTGAGTAAGGAAGGAAGTGCTTTTATTTTATTGTTCGGGACGAATATTTTTGTCAACTGAATCCCCGCAGATAAAACGATGAATGTGCCAAGTACTTTCTTCAGGAGGAAGGGATTATAGGCTTTGAACAGTAACATACCGATTGGCATCCCTAATCCAGCGAACAGGGCAATGATTCCAAATTGTTTCCAGTTGATACTTTTAAATTTTGTAATAGCGAAATAAACTGCGAGTATCCAAGCTAAAATGGAAAGGATAATCTTGGCCTGTTCAATGTCTCCCATCAATGCAATAACAAATGGGAAAGCCAGAACCGTACATCCAAATCCGGTAATTGCTTCCAGGGTATGGGTAATAAAAACAATAACGCCCACAAGGGATAATATCAGAAATAGTGACATAATGGATTGTCCTTTTTCAGTTTTTATTTTTTATCATCTCAAACTCATTTATTTTTTAAAATGACAGCCAACTTTTTCGTAGATGCACTATCAGTATTCATTTTCAGAAGATAATCGTGTAAAATACAGGTTACCAGTTCACCATGCCGAGCATTTTACCCACCACCGCTATTGAGATCGTAATACAAACAGATGAAGCCAGTGTCATCCAGATACCTGCCTTGGCCATGTCTTTGATGGTGAAGTAACCTGAGGTATATGGGATAACGTTGGTCGGGGTCGAGGTTACCAGAATAAATGCCAACGACGAGGTAATCCCGGCCGGGATGGCCAATAATATCGGTTCTATGCCGAGTGTTTTAGCCAGTGCAATCACCAGAGGAACCATGATTATTCCGCTAACCGTGTTACTGGAAAATAGTACTTTGATCAGTGAAACCCCCATCACGATAGCGAACACTTTTCCTAACGGATGTAAAGCCCCTATTTTACTGAACATGATCCATGCCAGCCATTCCGCCCCGCCGGTTTTGTACAGCGCCATTCCCAAGGCAAGTCCCGTCGCGATCAGGATCACACTGCCCCATGAGATAGAACTCTCCGCCTTTTTCCATGTCATAACTTCGATGCCTGGAAGAAACAGCAGGCAGGAAGAGGCAATAGCGATAAACGAGATACTAAGATAAGTTATACTTCCGCCGCTCCATTTTTCTATCCATGGCGCTGCAATCCACAGGAACATTGTAAAAACGAAAATAGCCACCAGAAAAATTTCCTTTCGGGGCACAGGGCCAATCTCGCGAAGCCGTTCCTGAAAATCCACTTTCGTGATTTTGAGGTCAACCTTTTCGAAGGGAAAAATTTTGATAAGGATCAGCCATGCAAATGGGAGCATCATGATTGCGGCTGGATATCCAAATGCCATCCAGTCGAGGAATGTAAAATCAACTCCCGCCAGGTCACGCATAAAACCAATCGTCAGCGGGTTGGTACCGGAACCAACGGGGGTACATATTCCGCCTGTTGCGGGTCCCCAGGCACAGGCAATCATTAGCGCCCTGCCAAAATTGCTCTTAAGCGGTTCCAGTTTGGCATCTTTGAGAATAGATACGCCGATCGGCAACATGATGGCAGCTACTGCCATTTCCACCATCCCGCCGGAAAGAAGCATACCCATCGTCAGGACTGCCAGCACCAGCAGCTTCGGTTTGTGCCCCAAACGATAACGCATAAGGATCGTCAGACGGCGAAGAAGGATGGTCTCTGAAAATGAGGCGGAAAAAATTAATACTCCGATGAAAAACAGAATGATTGGATCACCGAAACTGTCCTGAACCACTTGCTTTAATGTAACGACTTTGGTTAAGACAAGAACCACCAACCCATACAATCCCGTTACAGGGAAAGGGATAGCTTCAGTTATCCAGAGTATTACCGCAAACGCGAGGGTCGCCAGAACGGTTTTCCCTTCAGAATTCAGGGCAATAATATGTCCATTGTTCAATATCTGACCCGGCAGAGGGGCAAAATAAATAGCAAAGAAAACGCCCAGGGCTATGGCAAAAGATAAAAGTTTCGTTTGTGTTGATTTCAGGTTCATCAGCAATCTGTATAGTTTTATCCCTTGTGTTTGAATACTACTTTAATAAGTTCTCCAATTTGACTTGGTTTATCGGCCACTAATGCGCCTACCGCACGTAAAGCCTCTGCTTTGCCAGCAACGGTCCCTTTCCCTCCCGAAATAATAGCACCGGCGTGCCCCATCTTTTTCCCCACCGGGGCATTGCGCCCGGCAATAAAAGCGACTAACGGTTTTGTAAACGCACCGTTCTCTATTGCGGCGGCCACCTCTTCCTCCATACTTCCCCCCAGTTCACCTATCATCAGTACCGCATCGGTTTCAGGATCGGCTTCAAACGCCGGCAGCAACTCGGCAAACCGCGTGAACGGAACGGCATCACCACCAACCCCTATCAGGGATGAAACGCCATAGCCGGCTTCAACCATCATCGCCGTAGCCTCATTGGTCAGCGACCCGCTGCGGGTCATAACTCCCACTCTGCCTGGTTTGTAAACCCGTTCGATCCAATAAGGCAAAAATCCCATCATAGCTACACCAGGGGTAATCACACCGGTTGTATTTCCACCGATTACAGTAGCCCCAAGGGAAAGCGCTTCCGCCCGTACCTTCATAGCCTCATGAAGCGGAATACCTTCCGCTGTAACAACGACCTTGCGGATTCCTGCATCCAGTGCCTCAAAAATTGCATCACCGGCGAATTTCGGTGGTACAAAGAGCAAAGCGGCATCCGCCTGCGTTGCGTCAACGGCCTGCTGTACCGTATTGTAAATCTTGACTCCTTCGATCTCCTGGCCTCCTTTGCCCGGTGTAACTCCGGCCACAACATTTGTCCCCAAATTAATCATGTGCCGGGTCCAGTAGCTACCTTCGCTCCCTGTAATTCCCTGAACCAGCACACGCGTTTTTTTATCAATAAATACACTCATTTTCCTGGTCTTATTTTATATTTTAAAACACTATACGTTTCTTCGCGGTTAACCGGCTGAATGGCACAACGCTATAGCTTTTTTCACCGCTTCTTCCGTGTTGCTCAATGGCTCCAATCCCAAACTTCTCAGGATCTTTGCGGCCTCCTCTTCATTGGTCCCCCGGATGGCAGTCACAATCGGAACGGACGGTTTGAGCTTTTCAATCGCATCTGCAAGTCCCTGCGCCATCACGTCGGCACGGGCAATGGTACCGAATGTAACAACCAGAATAACTTTGGGGTTACCACGCAAGGTAAATTCCATAGCTTCTACCGCACGCCGGTAGTTCGGTCCGCCGAACTCCAGATAGTTTGAAACCGTTCCACCATAATCGATAATGAGGTCGTATACCGTGTTGGTAAGGCCGGCGCCGGCACAGAGCAATCCGATGTCCCCGTCAAACGTTAAATATGGAAAACCTGCCTCGGCTGCTTCAAACTCAATGTCGCTATCGAACTGATCCCGTGTGCGCTTCATTTCTCCCTGACCGGCGGCAAAGCTGTCATCAATACTAAATTTACCGTCGGCGGCAACCAGCTTGCCTTCGACCGTCAGAACAAGCGGATTGATCTCGGCCAGTTCGGCGCCCTTTGCCTGAAAGATTTCAAACAGGGCCTTCAGTAACTTCATCCCCTGTTTAAAAACATCACCCTCAAAGCCAAGCCCGAACATCACACTGCGCAATTGATACGGCAGAATGCCCTGTGTAATGTCCACGTGCTGCCGGACAATCTTTTCCGGGGCACTGATGGCCAGTTCTTCAATATCAATGCCACCTTCCGCTGATCCCATGATCAACGCTTTCCCAGATAGCGGATCGACGGTAATCGCCAGGTATAGTTCCTTTTCAATATTCAGGGCCTGCTCAACGAGAATCTTACGGACTCCATACGGCCCGTCAAAAAGAGCTTTCGCTTTTTTTCTGCATTCGTCTTCTGTTTTGGCAAACTGAATCAGTCCTGCTTTGCCACGCCCGCCGCGCAATACCTGTGCCTTCAGTACACAAGGCAAGCCGGATACTTTCATTGCGGCATCCAACTCCCCTGCATTTTCAATCAAGCGACTTACTGGAACTGGAATCCCTGCTTTCGCAAACAGATCTTTGGCCTGATACTCAAATAATTTCATAAAATAATCCCTCTTAAATAAAACAACTCCAATTCGCACAGATCACAAAGGATCACTGCATTATGCTTATTTTCCGAATTTTTCCCAGAATGCTTCCCATACCTCACCATCCTGAGGACGGATTGGTTCAAACGGTTCTGAGACCCAGGTGACGTTGATAAAGTGTTTCCAGTGGATGTTCTCCGTTGTGCTGTTGCCTGCCCACGTGCCGCAGCCCAGGGAGACCGTCGAAGGCATCCCGTTGTAAAAGTTGCCGCCGTTGGCCGGGGCCATCGGCTGACGCACCATAATGCGGCTGCTTTTCTGGGAGAGGGCTAGCTTTTCAATGTAGCCGGCGTTGAATGTATGAATACCGGATGAGTGCCCCGCACCGGCATAATCGGTCAATGTTTTGACGATATCGAGCGCCTCATCGAAGTCCCTGTAGCGCCAGACTGTTAGAATCGGCGAAAGCTTTTCACCACGCCAGCGGGAGTCTGCATGGACATCGGCACACTCCACCACCAGCGAACGAGTCGCATCAGGAACTTCAATCCCAGCCATCGAAGCAATCTTCGGCGCTGAGGCTGCCACAATTGCCCCGTTGATGGTGATAACACCTTTCTTGTTGGGTACCCACAGTACGTTCTCCAATGCATCCCGTTCCTGTACAGAACAGACGTATGCTCCCTGAGCACGCAATCCGTCCAGCAGGGCATCATACACTCTGTCGTGAACAACGATGGAATTTTCCGACGAACACGAGGTCGCATGGTCAAATGCTTTACTGAAATATATTTTTTGGGCGGCATCCTGAATATCCGCATCTTCCGCAACAATGGCTACTGCGTTCCCGGCGCCAACGCCGTAAGCCGGCTTTCCGCTCGAATAGGCCGCCTTCACCACACCAGGGCCGCCGGTCGCCAGCACCAGGTCCACCTGACGCATCAGCTCCTGACTGAGCTCCAGCGATGGTTCTGCCACAAACTGCACCAGATCCTCAGGCGCTCCCACAGCCCGCAGTCCGGCGCGCATGAAATCACAGACGACTTTGGCCGACCGCTTCGCCGCCGGATGCGGTGCAAGGATTAAGGCGTTGCGTCCTTTCAAAATCGAAATGGCGTTACTGGCAGGTGTGGCCGTTGGATTAGTTACCGGGGTGAGCGCTCCTATAACCCCAACCGGTTTGGCATATTTGCGGATACCAAGCAGGGCATTCTCTTCAACCAAACCTACCGTTTTGCCTTTAAGCGACTCGAGTAGTGAGCCGAGTACCTTGACTTTGTGTTTGATGATCTTATCGGCAACGTTTCCCATGCCGGTCTCTTCTACTGCCGTCTCAGCGCATACCTTGATGTTGGCATTGCAATATGTCTGCCATGCAACCGACCGGCAGACATTATCAATCTGCTCCTGTGTATAATTTTCCACCTGTGCCTGTGCTATGCGTGCACGCTTCACAAGTTCCCTTATAATCTGTTCATTTTCTGTCATACTATTCTCTTTTTAAATATTCAATCTATTTAATACACCTTGTTGTACTTGCCTTAAAGTTTAACCGTAAGCAATGATCCAATGATCTGATTCGAAAACCAGTCCTCCAATCCTCTTTGGCGCTGAATCATATAAAATAGTTGCAATTCAATGTTTTTGGCTAAGCTCAAATTCATACCGAAAGGAGTTGTCCGCTGTTCAAGATGCTTCATAGCGGCAAAATCATAAAAAAATTCGGTATCGGTAAAAACCGAGTGAAAAGGTCCGGAGTTTGACAACTTCATTGTAAATTGAGCTCGTCCACGATATCGGGTATTGTTCCATCCCTTATTTTCAATGTGTCGAATTTCAACTCTGTTTCTGAAATAAAGAATATTCCTGTTGCCGGTGGTAAAATGCGGATTGACCTCCGGCTCAATCCGGTATTGAGTAATGAAATCACCCTTGCTATCTCGTGCCTTCAGCCATGTATTGTTCATCTGAAGATCGAGGTGGTCATACAGTTTGTATTGTACCCGCGAACAAAGCAAATAAAGACCCGGCTTGCTGAAATTACCATACAGTTTCGCCTCAGTAAATAACATTATGGAAACTTTATCTGTATGGTACAGTTTGAATAGATAATTTGACCAGTACTGGTTGTCGTTCCCCGCAACCGTGACTTGGGTCGCAGAACAAACAAGCAAGACTCCGAACATCAAACCCATTAACTTTTTTTTCAGACTAAACTTAAACCTCATTCCTAAACTGTTAATTCGATTTACACTATGACTAGAAATATTTAATTCCCGAAAGCACCTTATTCGATCTATTTAAATTGTTCATCTTCAATTTCCTCAATTTCAGTAACACAATTTTTCAGGAAAACTTTCCAATCATCAGTAACCCCTGATGTAAATTCAGTATTCAGCCAGGCATCAATCATCTGAAAGGCATGCTGGGGAGGAGTGAGCCATTCTCCGAAAACAAGCACATTGCAATTATTGACAGCAGAAGCTTTTTCCGCCATATAGGTGTTGGTCACATGAACGGGGAATACCCCTTTGAACTTGGCGGCGGTGATCACGCTGCCGGCCCCTGTACCGCATATTGCAATCCCTCTTTTATATTTTTTTTCTGATACACCCCTTGCTACGGCGGCTGCGGATTTGTGGTACGGCACAAATTCCCCGTCTTCCTTCATTCCCACATCATCCACCTGAAAACCTTTGTTCTCCAAATAGGGGACTAGCTCTTTTTTTAGAGCCAATCCTGCACGTGTACAACCAATAATAATCTTTTCCATAAATATTTATTTAAAAAGGTGTGTATTTGTAATTTACCTCCTTCATCTTTGTTAATTTGCACTCATTGTATTAAAATATCCAACACCTTAGTCCCTTGCAAATATCCTTCGAGCAAATCGCCATTACTAACTGGACCAATTCCTGAAGGAGTGCCTGTATAAATAAGATCGCCTTCATTAAGTGTAATAAAACGGCTCACATAGGCAATTATCTTATCAAAATCGAACAACATATCTGAAGAGAATCCATGTTGTACCTCTTTCCCGTTAATTCTGAGCCCAAATTCAATATTTTCCCTATCTTTTAAATGTTCGGTATTGACAAATTCGCCTAAGGCAGCAGAATGGTCAAAAGCTTTACAAAGCTCCCACGGATTCCCTTTCGCGCGCAATATTCGTTGCATATCCCGGGCTGTAAAATCTATTCCGACAGTAATTTCATTATAATACCCGCTCGCAGATTGCTCCCCTATTGATTTTCCGGAACGGGAAATTTTAACCACCAGTTCAGCTTCGTAATGGATTTCCTTTGAAAATTCAGGAATAACAAATGTCCCATGATTGTTCAAAATGGCAGAACTTGGCTTCATGAAGATAACAGGCTCCTGCGGCATTGGATCGCCCAATTCCCGGATATGCGCCCTATAATTCATTCCCACGGCTATAATTTTCATTCGAAAATTCAGTTAAATTTTAATTGAGCTTGCTTTTTTCTTTTTCAAGAGTTCTTTTGCAGAATTCGTGATGTTTTCTATGGTTAATAGAAAACGTCCCTGAAGGTAATCCTGTGTACCTACCTCTCCGAATTCATCATTAATACCGATGCGCTTCATTAAAGTGGGATAATTTTCTGAAAGGGTTTCGGCAACTGCTGACCCAAGGCCGTTTATTATCTGGTGGTTTTCACAGGTTATGATTGCACCCGTCTTTTTTGCATAACGCGAGACTAGTTCAGTATCAATGGGTTTGATTGTATGCATATCAATTACGGCAGCGGAGATACCCTCTTTTACCAGCAGTTCCTGTGCAGCCAGCGCTTCGTTGACCATGATTACACCGGTAGCGATTATGGTAACATCGGTACCGTCTACCAACACTTTTCCTTTGCCCAGTTCGAACTCTTCATTTTCCGGGTAAAGAACCCTGGCAGCTTTTCTGTGAAGCCTCATATAGGTACTTCCTTTGTGTTTAGCGCTTTGAATGACAAGTTTTCCAAGGGATACGGGGTCGCAAGGCTCGAAGACGACCAGTTTTGGAATATTCCTCATTATACCGGCATCCTCGAATGGCATGTGTGTACCACCATTAAACGCGGCTGAAATTCCGGGATCAGTGCCAACAAGTTTAACGTTTTGTTGTGCATAATTTGCCGAGATAAAGAACTGGTCATAAGCCCTACGGGTCGCAAAGCAACCGAAAGAGGCTGCAAATGGTATTTTGCCACCGGCAGAAAGGCCTGCGGCAATTCCTACCATGTTCGCCTCTGCTACCCCAACATTAAATATCCTGTCAGGAAATTTATTTTTAAATACGGTTGTTCCCGTTGCTTTCATCAGATCGGCTTCGAGCAATACGATGCGGTCATCTTCTTCTGCAAGTTTGATTAATGTCTGGGCATAAACTGCCCTCATTTCTATATTGTTATTATTGTTCATTTTATTTAAATTAATATCATATCAAAAATTAATATTAGTCGTTATCCCAAAATGCGGCAGGCTTCTTTGGCCGTGTCATAATTAAAATTCATGTTATGGTTATCCAGTCTCCCTTCAGCAAAAAATGCCCCTTTCCCTTTCACGGTATCCAAAATAATCATGGATGGCCTGCATTTTTCTTCCTTAGCACGGTCGATCGCCATTTCCAACTCTCTGAAATTGTGACCGTTTATCCGCTGAACAAACCACCCGAATGCGACCCATTTAGAATTTAGGTCCTCAATGTTCATTGTTTCATGAACATATCCATCGATTTGCATTTTATTGTAATCGGTAAATGCAATTAAATTATTGAGTTTGAAATGGGCAGCGGCCATGGCCCCCTCCCATATCTGACCTTCATTTGATTCGCCGTCTCCAATTATCAGGTATACCTTTTTTTCAATCTTATCGATCTTGTTGGCCAATGCCAAACCAATAGCAGATGAAATTCCCTGACCTAATGACCCCGTTGTCATATCAATGCCGGGGGTCCTGTTCATGTCGCAATGGCTGGGCAGGTTTGTCCCCCCTTTATTTAAGGTATGGAGCCACTCTTTTGGAAAAAAACCAATATCGGCCAGAATACAGTAAAGAGCCGGGCCTGCATGGCCTTTTGAGAGCACAAGTTTGTCACGGTCCTTTTTTTTAGGAGTACTGAGCGAAATATCCATATATTTATAATTAAGGACTGTCAATACTTCGACCACTGACAATGCCCCTCCAATATGGCCTACTCCCAGAAACCCAATTTCATCGATGGTCATTTTGCGGATCTCATTTGCTTTTTCTTCAAGTTTTTTTAGTTCAATATCTTCCATCTTGTTTTTATTTAAATTTATTATCATCAATTCTAAATGTTTTTATCAATCCGGACCTGGTCATTAGCCGCAGCAGGGCTCAGGATATTTTCAATTCAAGGTTTTCTCCAGTGATCCCAGGCCAGGCCCCTTTTTCTATTAGCGGTTTTCTCTCAGGATGGGCCAGCAGCCATTTGTTCCGTGCAAAAAGAAGTCTTTCTCCATGTTTAGCATTATCATTTACCAGTGGCTCGTTTGTTCCCCGTGGCAATATCACGATGCATTTAAACCCTTCAGGATCAGTCTTACATGGGCTGAAGTGCAGGGTGGTTTCATAAAGCTGTATAGCAGTCGCTTTTGGTACAAAGAATACTTCAACTTCTTCTGATTTGTATTTATTGTTAATGACATTTTGCAACTTGCCAAGCATCAGCACCATGTCAGTAACCGCAATATTAATTTCGCTGCCAATATGGTATTCCAGCCCGTTTAAGGTTGTATTCTTCCCATTGCAATACCCAATTTCGATGGGCATTTCACCATAAAATTTATTTTCAAGCCTTTCTTTGACAGGGAATTGTTCCAGTTCAGGGACAGAGGCCTTGTAAATATTCCCCTGGTCAGGGACACCAGTTTCCTTCTCCATGAAATCCATTAAACCGGAGAAATTGTAACCTGTGATTATTTTCCCGTAGGGGATAAATGACCTGTCATGAACATCCCTAATCAATAGATGGTCATTTATTTTTGCAAATTCACTGAAGTTCATGAAACCCTATTTTTATGTTCTGAATTAATATTCCCATACGGGTATATTTAAGAAGCCGCCGAGCAACCGCAATTCTTGCACGATGTCCCCGTAGGCCACAACAAAGTGCGGTTCCCAACCGTCCTTAATAAACTGGCCCACCTTTTCTAAAGATTTGCCACCTTCTGGACGGACAGTTACAGAGGTGCCAAGGAATTTCCGGGGCTCATCCAAGGCCTCCGCTTTCATGACAAACAGGCGGAATCCGTGTTGATCTTTTCCCAAGCGAAGGATGGTGACTTCCCCTGCTTTTAATCCAAATTCCATGGTCGGTCCAATTTTACGGTTGGGGTGCACTCCCAGTTGAGGACCTTCTTTTTTTCTGGACAAGGAAGTGGCTCCGGCCCCGCAATGCCAGAAAACAATGGCGTCACAGCTTTCGTCAATCGCAACAGGGTCACCTAAATAAGTTGGGCCACCGGCTAGATCAGAGCCGATGAACATGGTGATGACCCCACCAATATCGGTTTCACAGGAAGCTGCAACCCCACTGTCATTTAGCAGGGACAATACCGAACAGACTGGGGCGCCAAAATCGGTAAAGAAATCCGGCCAGCAACGGGAGGCAATGACCCCGACTTTGTTTTCGTCTATAAAATCCTGGTAAGCTTTGCGTAAACGACTATGTTTTTGAAGGCTTTCTTCTGGTAGCTTTTCCCATCCACTGGAATGGCTTTTGAGTTCGGCAAGCGAAGCTGAGAATTCATCCGGTGTATAGGATGCTGCCTTTTTCATGATTCCGGAAGCCTCTGTTTGTATTATTCGCGTTCCCAGTTTCCCTGCCAGTTGAGCTTCATCCACCGCACCAAATCCGAACCCGGCCGGTTGAGAACCGATCACCCCAATAACCAGGTTTTTCAGTTTTTTTACCATCTCGAGCGCCCTGAATGTTTGATGGATTTTCTTACTTACTTCCGGTTCATCCGGGCTGCCTAATACGAACTGGAAATCATGGCCCTGCATATAAAGGCTGTTCCCAGCAGAGAATGCTCCCGTCAGGGAGTTCAGTTTCAGACGCCCCCCATCGATGGAGGGTTCCCTTAATGCCCAGATGATGACCGGGCAATTAAAGCGCCGGGTCAGCTCTGTGACAAAATCTCCACCGATGAAGGTGGTACATTGATAAATTATCAGATCAGGTTGAACAATTGTATCCGCAAAATTGGATAACATCATGGGAGAGGTTATCAATCCTTCAGGCCTGTTGATGGCCCCAAAGAGTCCCTCAAGTAAAGCACAGGATTTATTGAAGTTATCTTCGGCATCCGGCATTGAAAAAGTCACTCGTGCCAATGGAAAGAATACTATGTTTAGTTTCATGAATTTTATATTAGTCATTCAATCTATATAGATTTTATTCTTTTACGTTCATTAAGTTCCCCAACAATCTCATTGTACCTGGTGTCGGAAAGTTTATAGAAAACGCTCATAACTACAATGGTAGCAACAGCCATAATACCAGGATAAATAAACATCAGCCCTTTAATCCCTTTTAACGCAGTTACACTCTGTACAGCATTGGGTACGTATCCAACAACAGCTAAAACAAGGCCTGGAACAAACCCGGCAAGAGCTTGAGAAAGTTTCCGGGAAAAGGTGAAAAATGAATAGACAAGGCCTTCTCCCCTGTTGCCGGTTTTCCATTCCCCATATTCAACAGCATCGGAAACAAGCGCCCAGTTTAAGGTATTGATAAAGGCAGTCCCGAAAAAAGCAAGGCAAGCAAATGCGATAAAGGAGATAGAATTGTTGGCGAAAACATAAGCCATAATATCGGCTATTGCCCAGATTGCGCTGCCTAAAATATAAGTTGATTTTTTACCAATCCGCTTAACAAAATACGGGACCATTGCAATCCCGATAAACACACACCCAATACTGAAAAACCCCAGGTACGGGACAATAGAAATATCATGTAACGTATATTGACAATAATAAACCTGGACAGCAAGTTTTACGTTAAAAGCAGAGAAGGTTAAAAGATTCACCAGACTTAAAACCAACAATGGGGCATTCCTGAACAATGATTTATAATTGGAAATAATAGACCCTTTGACTTTTACAGGTTCTTTAATAACATACCTCTCCTTAATGTTTGCATAGCAGGTCAATTGCAATAAAAGGCCTAAAAAGGCGAACACCGATGCGGCAACAATGTATCCGGTTTTCATACTGTCAAATGCAGTAACAATTGGCATAAACGCTACTGTGGTAATAAGTAACCCGGTATTGGCACCAGCCCACCTGAAAGAAGCAAGCTCAGATCGTTCAACAGAATTCTGTGTCATGGCAGGGATCATCGACCCGTAGGGAATATTGAAAATGCTGTAAATTGTCCCAAAGGCCATGTAAGTTAAATAAGCCCAAATTGTTCTGCCAGTAAGACTAAAATCAGGAGTTGTGAAACTGACTATAGTTATCAGGGCAAGTGGCAAAGCTCCATAGAGCATAAATGGCCTGAATTTACCCCTAGCGCCTATGTTTCTCCTGTTGTCTATCCAAGTACCAACTGTGATATCCGCCAAGCCATCCCAGATTTTAGTTATCAAAAAGACCAGGCCTGCTACTGCTGCCGGTAGACCCAGGGTGTCGGTATAAAACTTTAACAGGTAGATCTGCCCCATGTCAAACAGTAAATTATTCCCTACATCACCCAGGCCATAGGCCATTTTTTCTTTAAAAGGTATTTGGAATGCGTTTACTACCTTTTTCAATGTTGTTTCTTCTTGCATTTGATTATTAAAGTCTTCGTATAGATAACCTCACTCTTTAACAGACAGGAGGTTGAAAATGGTTTTTTATATAGTCGATATTCTCCTCCGTCTCCTTGATGCACTGGATGTGGCTTGTATGGTCAGATTCAAAAGTCAACCATCCTTCATACTGTAAATCGGTTAGTTCCTGAAATGCATGGGCCCAGTCAATCCGCCAATTACTGGATATCGGTCGTCCATTATTTTTCACATGCACTGCAGCGATCCGTTCTTTTCCCAGAAGTTTGATGCCTGGCACGGCCTCCTGTCCGTGACCATAATTGTACATATTTTCAAGGTCATAATATATCTGTACGTTCGGGTCATCAATAATATCCAGCAGCTTTTTGTTGTCTGCCGGGCTGAGAGAATTTTCCAAACCCAATATAACGCCTGCGTCTTTAGCTCGTGGGGCAACTTCTTTTAATATTTTTACAATACGATCATAAAAACTTACATCTGACAATTCAGGGGCACTTCCTCCAAAAAAAGCGATCAACATTACACTAGCTCCCACTAACTCGGTAGCCCTAATAGAGCGTATGATCTCTTCTGCCGCATCAGGGTTCCATGCTCCCTTACTACTCCATATTCCCGCAGTACTTGGGATTTCCATTCCCCACTTATTTGACTCGGCTTTATACCTACGCGCAACATCAAGGTTATACAGGTTTGGATTTCCGGTGGCAACCTGTAATTCAAGGCCAATAATTCCAGGAATATCGCGGGCGATTTTCAATGCGTCAAAATTTGCAACCATGTTTTTCTTCGGATCAATAGGATTTCGTAAGCTTGCCTGGCGAATACCTATTTTATAGGGTAAACGTTTTAACCCATTTTCTACGGGCAAATTTCCGGTTGCAATTTCTCTCCCGTTAGCAATTCCCAATAATCCAAGACTGGCTGTGCCCAACATACCAGTCTTGAAGAAACTCCGACGAGAATAATTTTTATATGAACTCATAATACCTCCTTTATTTTTTCTGTCAAAACTTCGTCTAAAATGTTAATAACTGCTTGGAAATATATACTTATGACATAGTCCTATCCCAATTCCTTAACATCAATTTCCCTTCTCTCTTTTGCTGAACGTACGGAAGCCTCACATATTTGAACCGTTTGGCGGGCTATGTATCCATCAGGATAAGCTTTCTCTTTACCTGCAAGCACCAGGGCGAAATGTTTTAATTCCTGAATAACGCCTTCTCCTTCAGGGTTTCCTCCGGGAAGTGATATCAACTCAGGTTTCGGGATCACCAGCCCCTGTTGGGCAACTCCTTTCGGATTACCATACTTAATGGAAATCTGTCCACTACCCATTTGTACAGAACCATTTACCCCAAAGAAGGTATCAGCTGCGGCGGCACCATAGTTATAAACATTGCTACCATAGTTCATCAGTGCATCATTGGCATATCTCACGAGTACCCCGGCATGGTCCATCGAATTTCTTTTACGAAGTGAAAGATTATTTATCCCCTGGATGCTGGAAACAGATATGGGTTCGCTATCAAATATCCAGTTATTAACGTCAATAATGTGGGCCCCCATTTCATAAACCACTCCACCGCTTTTACTTTGGTCCAACCGCCAGTAACCTACTCCTGCTGGATATTCATCAGCTTCAGGCGCACGCCAGTCGCCCCTGTAATCGAATAGGTCAGAATACAATATTTTCCCGTTAATTTTAGTCCGGATATTCTCAACCAACATCTTGTAATCTGAGGAATGCCGACGTTGAGTACCGATCTGAAGGGACTTATGGGTTCGTTTGACCGCATCAATCATCAAATTACAATCTGCTACAGTTAGGGCCATAGGCTTCTCACAAAATACATGCTTACCTGCTTCCAGGGCCGCAATGACATACTCTTTATGTGTATAGTTAGGGGTGATGACCGCTATCGCATCGAGATCATCCTGTTTGAACATCTGGTGCATATCGGTGTAAAAGCGCGGTTTGGGGCCGTTTTTGATCAGTGCCGCACGTTGTCCCATTTTGTGCTCCACGATATCGCAGAGGGCGGTGATTTCAATCTCAGGAACACTGTTTAATGCACCGATGATGTTTTTACTCCTGTTGCCGCATCCTACAATTCCTATTTTATACTTTTTGCCGGAATTCGAATCTCCATTGACAACAGATTGTGCGATAAGCGGACTGCTGGAAAAGGCAAGGCCTGCACTTGCAACGCCACTCATACCAATAAAATTTCGTCTCGAAAAATTTCTTTTGTCATTCATAAAATTGCCTCCTAATTTATTAAGTTATTAAAATTTGTTTGGTAACGTAAAATATTTCTGCGACCTATATGCATAACTCATTGATAATCAAATAATATTGCAGCTCTTTATTGGCAACAGGCACCAAGTCCTTTTATTTATATAATTAATATGTCAATCTTAAACTAAACCGGTTTAGTTTAAGATGAAATTTTTTAGTTACTAATAGAATTTGACAATGATATCTCATATCCGATCTTATCTCCAGTTCCCGTTTTATTATTCATCTCATTTAGCAAAATATTCACAGCTTCACGACCCATCTCGTCGAGAGGTATTCTGGCAACATACATAGAGGGCGCCAATGTCTCAAATATTGGATTTCGGTGGATACAGGCAAGTCCATATTGACTAATATTTATATTTTTCTTTATAAAATACAATATTGTTTCGAGGGCCAAATAGTGGGTTGTAAAATAAAATCCGTCTATATCCGGAACTTTTCCCAAGAGATTGTCCAATACTTCTATAAGGTTGTGTGCATAATTGTTCCTCTTAACTTCGCAAAACAAATTTTCATCAAAGGGTATTTTTGCTTCATTTAACGCATCTTTGTATCCTTTATTTCTTAAAGATATTGTAGTAATACGTGTATCGGTAGTAATTAAAGCGATCTTTTTCTTCCCCTGGGCTATCAATTTATTCACCAAAACAAAGCTCGTTTCTACATCATCAACCACAACATAGTTGGTCTTTAGGTCTGGATAATAACGGTCTACCAATACGAAAGGGAAATTCTCCTTCAACAGGGATTTCAACTCTTGTCCGCAATATTCAGTAGGCGCTATAATCAGGCCATCAACCTGTTTTGTTCTTAACATACGAATCATTTTCACCTCCTGCAAAACATCTCTTTCGGAACTGCATATGGTCAATATATAACCACTTTTTTTTGCTTCAACTTCAAACTCCTTGACTAATTCTGCATAAAATATATCACCAATAGAAGGAACAATCACACCTATTGTGTTACTTATTCCGGTATACAAGCTTTTTGCCAATAAATTAGGTTGGTATCCTTTCTCTTCGACGTATTCCAGGATTTTTTTTTGCGTACTGGCGCTTATCCCCTTTGAAGAACCAATTCCAGACAAAACAAACGAAACGGTAGTCTTTGACACCTTCAAATCTTTTGCAATATCTTTTATGGTTATACTCATAAGTTTGATTCAACTTTCAGTTATTTAAGTGATACAAATAAAT
This sequence comes from Prolixibacteraceae bacterium, assembly GCA_023229575.1. GTDB lineage: Bacteria > Bacteroidota > Bacteroidia > Bacteroidales > Prolixibacteraceae > CAINVV01. Next base: position 29,289 of record JALNYZ010000025.1, on the reverse strand, counting down.
GTATTTTTTTTTAAATTTCAAAATCTAAACCGGTTTAAATTTTAGAAAATTGCATTTTTTTATAATCAACGCTAAAAACTTAATTATATGAAAGAACTTCAATGGGAAGCATACATTTCTATTTATTGTGATACTTTTTTGGATATTTTTTCTACAACCTCAGCTTCTCTGAAGAGATGCTGAGATTGTAGAAAATAGTAATGATTTTTTGAATCTAATTTTGCATTATTCCTTTTCCATCATTTAATTGTACCCGGGATTTTGTTGCAATTGCGGCGCTTTGTTTATTTCACTTCGTGGTAAAGGTAACCAATAGAACTTATCGTTCCCCCAGGTTCTTATATCTTCTTTGTCGGTGACATCCAACTTCCATTCCATGTTTCCATTTGTGAATTCTTTGATCTTCATCCCATAAACATTTTCAACCACACTTCCAAAAATCATCCAGCGGCGGAGATCATACCAGCGGTGTCCTTCAGCGAAAAATTCAATTGCCCTTTCATGTCGAAGAAATGTCCTAGCTGTTGCCTGATCGGTAGTAACGCGGTCGGGAAGGCCGGCGCGGTTACGCACCAGGTTAAGGGCGTCAAGGCCATTCTGCAGGTCAGCGCCTCCAAGCTCAATACAAGCTTCAGCATAGTTCATCAATATTTCGGCATAACGGAATACGACCCATGTATTTGTATTGTTAAAGTATTGTCCCACAGTGGCCGGATCCTGAAATTTCTTCAGGTAGTAACCTGTTTTCGTTCCGTTCCACGATTCAACAAGCGTTTGTCGTGTATCAAGTCCAAAACCGCGAATAGTACCGTCATTATTATAGTAGTTAGCGGTTTGAATAATCCCAATTGGATCCACATCAGCAAAGTCACTCCCACGAGGCTGCCATTTGGCGCCATTATATAAAATAGTTGCATAGAAACGAGGTTCGCGACCATTGTACGGGTTTCTGAGGGGATCGTCTGCAAGTTGTGCCGCACTGGCAGTACGAAGGAACTGATCTCCCGGTTTATATTTATCCCAGACAAAAGGCGTGCCATCGGCCATTTCAAAACTTCGAACAGCCGGTTCTGTTGGTGGATTATTTCCAGCACAGTGATAACCGTTTGGTGAAAGCGCCCTATTTAACCCGAAGTAAGGATAAGGACCTCCAGTTAGCGCATACTGAATTCCCCAAATGGTTTCGCTGTTCCATTTCCCTTTCTGATCAAAAATGTAAAAGTAATTATCCGAATATGTCTTAACCTGTGCTTCTGTTAGAGGTAAGAGAGGATCTGAAGTGTTCCCTACAAGTGAATATGTTCCATAGGTTCCATTCATTACCTCTTTTGCAGCATCTCTCGCTGCCTGGAGAAGGGCTGTCTGGCTGCCTGTCGGGAAAGATACCAGGGGATTGTCAGGTTGATATCCTCCATTTGTCAATTTGCCAGCACAAAAAAGGAGTAACCTTGATTTTATGGCAGCTGCTGCTGCACGTGTAGCACGGCCCTGATCCATGGTAGCAGGCAAAAGTGAAATTGCCTTGGCAATATCCGCCAGGATAAAATCCTTCGTCTCCGCGATTGAGGCCCTTTTATTTGTCAGAAAATCCTGACCCAGTTGGAAAGGTTGGTTTACTAAAACTACTCCGCCATAACATTCTAGAAGTGTGGTATAGTCATAAGCCCTTATGAAATAGGCTTCGCCTTTTAGTTGCGTTTTAAGAGCTTCTTCCAGTGCTGTAGCAGCAGGTACATTATCAACCTTTGCAATAATGGTATTTACATTCTGGATATTACTGTAAAGATTATTCCAGCGAAGGTATCCACCCATCGCGTTATTACCAAAGAAACCAAGTTGATCAGGGCTTAAATCCCCTTTCATATGATCCATACTTCCAGTACGAAAACTAGCTAAAGTTTGATCAGTTGCAGATGCAAGGAGATCCCTTGCCGTTAACCCTAAATCGCAGGAGGGTCCGCCCATCCTTACGTAGCACGATCCCACGTAGGATTTTACAAGGTTAATATCAGAGAATACCACATCATTGTTAAAGGAATCAACTGCCTGTTGATCCAGTACATTAGTACATGCTGCTGAAGTAAGCAACAGCATAACTATCGAAATTATGTAATAAAATACCTTCTTCATAATTTATACTGTTTTAAAATTTCTCACTAATTAAAACGTAATATTTGCACCAAAGGCAAATGTTCTCATTGCAGGATACACTCCCTGACCATCTACCTCAGGATCAAACTTTTTTGTAGCGCTGTATATCAGGCCAAGGTCATTCCCTGAGAAGTAAATTCTGGCGTTGGCGATTCCTAAAGACTTATAAATTCTTTTGGGCAGATTATACGAAAGGACAACGTTCTTTAACCTTGCGTAAGCTACGTTATCGAGCCAGTAGGTACTCATATTCGTACTGTGTTCCCAATAAAATGAACCCCTACTATAAGCTCTTCCAATATTGGTTACTGTATTTTCAGGTGTCCAACGGTTGTCGTAAGTCCATTTAAAATAGTTACCATCTTCTCCCCGTCTATCATCATAGACATTTAACCGTAAGTATTTCCCTTGTCCCTGGACAAGAACAGAAAGGGTAAAATTCCTCCAGGTAGCATCCAAATTAATACCGTAGAAAACCTCGGGAGCATCGGTATGGTCAATCAGTATTTTGTCATCAGCATTAATCTTACCATCACCACTAACATCTCTGAAGATGATATCGCCGGGTTGTGCTCCAGCCCAATGGGGATAATTATCAACTGCTGCCTGGTTGGCAAAAACGCCAATTGCATCATACATCAACCATGCCCCGTAAGGATGCCCGGTAACTGACTGCCAGGGTTTTGACTTTGCAGGTTCATCCATGAAAACGACTTTATTCCGGTTAAAGCTGAAGTTTCCTGTAAGATCAAAACGCAAATCAGATCTTATTTTTTTGTGTACCCCTGCTTCAATTTCAAAACCTTGGTTATCAACACGGGCTATATTTTCATTCGGGAGTGAAAGACCTGTGAAATCAGGTACAGAAGCATTCCTTGGGGCAAGAATATTCTCTCGTTTGTTGAAGAAATATTCTAAATTCAGATGGAAGAGTTCTTTCATAAATTTTGATTCGAACCCAATGTTCCGGGTTGTCTGAGTTTCCCAGGTTATGTTTGGGTTGGCAACAGTTGGTGGCCCAACAACTGTTTCAATATTGGAAGCGGTGCCAAATACCATTCCCGGAGCTAAAGTAAATTTATTCATATACTGGAATGGATCTCCTGGATCCATCCCCATTACACCATAGGATGCCCTTAGCTTAAAGTAACTGATAAAAGAGATGTTATTTTTCCAGAAATCTTCTTCCGATGCACGCCATCCGAGCAGAAATCCCGGGAAATTGCCCCATCGGCTTTTGGGTGGGAATTTAAGTGAACCATCGCGACGGAAAAGGAACTCTGCAAGGTATTTCTCTTTATAATTATAGGTAGCGCGACCAATCAATGATCTACGGGCATAAATGTACATGCTACCTGTAGTATTCTTATTCAGATCACCACCCGCAGACATTGTTTGAATCAGATTTGAGATATAATATTGGCGGAAACCGTAAAAACTATTATTGTTATTTGTATACTGCTCATAACCAGCATATATGGATAGATCATGATTCCCGATTTTTTTTGCATAGGTCAGGTTTATATTACCGGTTTGGGAAATTGTCCGTTTATAATCTTCCTCATTTTGAGAAGAGCTAAGTCCCCTTAGTGTCGGTGATAGCACCATATCTGTAATGAATCCGGTATTAGGGTCTTTTGTAACTTGATTCCAATTTGGATAATACAAAATCCAAGGCTGATAAAATCTCTTGCTGTAAAAATTGATAACATCATAATTAAAGTTGGCATTCACCGCAAGTCCCTTAACGAAAGGAGGAGTGATGGTCACATTAAAAGTATTCTGTAACGTGTAAGTTTTCTGATCGTTTTTACCCCCTGCAAAAGTAGAAGTAACTACAGGGTTATCACCGTACTCGATGTCAGGGCCAGGCAGTCCATTCGGCCAGTAGGCTCTTGACGTTGGGACAAGACGAGTTGACTGCCCGACAATAGCATCTTGACTCTTGTATGGATAAAGGCGATTTAACTGGAAGGCTGCTGTCTCGATACCGGCTTTTAACCAATCGGTGATTGGCAGGTCTAATTTTGCACGGATATTGTACTGTTTATAGCTTGTTGAAGACTGCTTATACATTGACTCGTCACCTTTAAAGCCAAGGGAGACATAATAGGTCATTCCTTTAAAACCTCCATCAATGGTTAGGTTGTGCCTGGAGGTGGTAGTCCATTTTTTAATAAGGTCACCATACCAGTTAGTGTTCGGATGTCCCCAGGGATCGGCACCACTCTTGAATAAAGCTATATCCGCATCCGAAAAAGTCCGGGTTGCACCTTTGGATGACTGATATTCAGAAATCATCGTGGCATATTCTGCCGCATCGCATACTACAGGTATCACAGTAGGCGTCATGAACCCCTGATAAAAATTGTAGTTTAGCCTTGGTTTTCCACTCTCTCCTTTTTTGGTGGTAATTAGGATAACGCCGTTGGCAGCCTGGGCACCATAGATAGCCGCAGAAGCATCTTTTAATACAGAAAGGGAGGAAATATCACTTGGATCAATATCATTCATCGAGCGCCCCTGAACGCCATCGATAATAACGAGCGGGCCTGTATTACTACCAAGGGTGCCACGACCACGGACAAGAATCTGGGCTCCAGTGTTACCCGGTTCCCCATTTTTCTGTATAACGACAACGCCGGGAAGACGCCCGGCAATAGCGGTCGATGTAGATGAGGACGGAATTGATTGGATGCTGGAACCTGATATCGAGATTACTGATCCAACAACGTTTACACGTTTCTGAACGCCGTATCCGATCGCCACAACTTCTTCAATTCCAACAGTCTCATTGTCCATGGCGACATTGATTGTCGTTTTTCCGGCAACAGCAACATCTTGTGTCTTCATGCCAATAAACGAGAATACCAATATTGCACCTGGGGGAACATTTGACAGAGAATATTTACCATCACTATCGGTAATTATCCCTGTTGTAGTCCCTTTTATCACAACGGTAACGCCAGTCAATGGTGCACCAGAGGAATCGGTTACTTTGCCGGAAACGGCTTTTTGTGCCTGGTTTACAAACTCTTTGTCAATATAGGGTTTGCTACTGTTAATTAATAAAGGGTTTACCGCGAAAGCCTGCGAAAAGGAAAGCAATAAGATAAAAATGGTAAAACGCATCAGTTTACTCATTTTTAACAGGCCAATGTCATCCTTCAGCCCATAGGTTCTGTTTTTTTTCATAAATTTGTCATTTAGTGGATTTACTACATTCATTTTAGTTAATTCGACTGATCGACAGGGTAGGTAAAGCGATTACCTCCCTGTTTTTTTAATCAATTCTTCATAGGCAATCTATTTAAGTTTATTAATATAAATTATTATTACATATTATCTAAACCGGTTTAGTTATTTTAATAAAAAAATTCGCCGATAAATTTTGATAAAGAAATCTCTTAAATTAAGTTGGTATTCATTCTTGTTTTATGATAACCTTCATAAGGTTACCGTTTTCTTTAGTTTGGTTGACCCAAATGTATGACTTTTTTTTAAATTTCCAAATCTAAACCGATTTAAATACTAAAATAGTGCATTTCTCATTCTGATCTATATCGAATTGGTTCACATAAAGCTTTAAGATTCTCATACGGGGTACCGGAAGGGATTTCGCAACCTGCGTTCACCAGGTAAGGGTTTCCGACCAATTGATAGTCGTCGTTGATTCTTTTTCTTATCGATTCAGGAGTGCCCCGAAGTATGCCTTCAACCGGGTCGATATTTCCGGCAATGGCTACCCTTTTAGGGAGGATTGCCCGAACGTCCGCCAAGTTTACCATGTGATCTACATCCAGAATATCAATATCTAAACTAGAGATTCCCGGAAGAAGATGTGCAATATTTCCGCAAATATGAAGCTTCACGTAGGCGTCCATATCCTTTATGGCCCGTATTAATTTCATCTCGCGCGGCAGTATCAGGTTCTCATAAATGTCGGGGGATACCTGGCTTGCAATGGCATCCCCTATACCGATCGTATCTGCTCCGGCATCTATTTGCGCTTTGGCAAAGGAAATGCAAGTTTCGAGGCACCTATCCATGAGCTCGCAGGTAAAGGGCTCATCAATGATTAAATCCATCAGAAAAATGCTTACATCACGCAGCGTTGCTGCACTTGCTGCCGGACCTTCAACCCAGCCTAACACCGAATATTCATCGCCAAACTTCTCTTTGTATAACTTCACCGCATTTACCCTGTCGAGCATCCGTTCGGATTTTAATGGGTTGGGGTCCATCAGCAGTCCCATATCTGTGTTTTCACTTAACGGATGGGTACTTCGTGGAGGGGCGTCTTTTAAATATTTAACCTCACTTCCGAATCCATGTGTTTCCCGGTAGGGATCAGAGATGCAGCTCAACTGATCTACACCGAAATATTTTGCGCATTTCTCATTGGATTTGACCAGGGTCTTAAAATCAGATGCAAAGCATGCATAATTTGACCCGATAAACTCTGCTGCAAATTGCATTAAGATTGGAGTCCGTGGAACAAAATCGACTTTTTTCCCCTCTAACATCCCAACATATCTTTCAAATGGTGTCATAGATTTATTTTTTAATTGTTGTATCTTCAGTCTGTCATGGTATAGATACACGTTATCTGTCAGAGATGTTTACTTATCTTTTATTTCCCATTTTTTGAATAACCAGTTTAAAGTACGATAGGTATTGCTTGCCTGTCCCTTTGAAGTAAGATCTTCTTCTTTTAATAATTGTTGAATAGCGGCTATTATTTCAGGGCTATGATCATTGATTGCATCGATACTATTCAACGCAAAATTCTGGTCATCATTATCATAAGTTATTGTGTCTTGTAAAATACGGATATAAAATCCTCTTGCCAATTCTTTTTCACCCAGGCCATAGAGTGCTTCGGCTGCAAGCGTTGCCACCGCACCAGACTTATCCGCTGAAGCCACTTTAAGGGCAGAAATGGCAGGTCTGGCATCATTTTTAAGGATAAGTAAGCCTGTTACTCCCCAATATCGAATAGCGCTGTTTTGATTCTTCAAATATTTCACAAAGGTATTAAGACTACTTTTCCCACCTAATGTGGCCAAATCAGCCGCTTTCATTAGTTCGTCAAACGGGCATTCAGGAGAACGCATATAGTCGTATATGGATTTATTTCCCATGAAATTTTTATATTCTGTTTCTGGTATGAGACCGACATCCCATATTTTTCTCATCCAGTCTGTTTCAGCTTTGCGCATTCGTTCCAGTATATCAGCATATTCCGGCTTACCTGCCATGTTCTTGATTTCCCAGGGATCCTTTTCTGAATCATAGAGCTCCTCCACTGGTTTTGTCTGAAAGAATCTACTCTGAACAGAATTAGTTTTTCCTTCATTATATGCATTTTCCCATGATTGTGCAGATGGGGCCATAAACAAATAATTAACATGCTGCATAGTAATACGAAATGGCATATAGTTTCTGATGTAGCGATACTCTTTGTCCCTCACAGCCCGCACTAAATCATAGCGTTCATCCATTCGTTGCCGCGACATGAAAGAATATTCGGGATCATTTGTTTTTTGTTCCCCCAGGAATGCATTTCCTTGCATATAATCAGGGATGGAAACACCTGCAATACTTAATAACGTTGGAGCAAGATCAACAAAATTGATTAACCGGTCCACTTTTCCCCCTGGTGCCTTTGCAGGAAAGAATGACTTGTATTTTTCAGGAATTCGAATAATAAAAGGTATTTGCGTACCTGTTTCATATACAAAGCGTTTGCTGCGAGGTAAAACGCCACCATTGTCACCGTAGTACATTACGATGGTGTTATCAGCCTCTCCATTTTCATTAAGTTCTTTGAGCAACACACCAACCTCAGCATCCATATCTTCAACTTTATCATAGTATTGCGCCCAGTCGTGCCTCATTTCAGGTGTATCAGGAGAATAAGGCGGCAAAGTTACTTTAGCAGGATCATGCCTCAATTTCTTTGTTGGTATTTGCTTATGTATACTGCTTTCGTGGCTAGTGTTAAGATTGAAAACTGCAAAAAATGGTTTCCCTACAGGTCTGTTTTTATAATGTGCCTTATTGCTGCTTTCATCCCATATTTCTGAAGCATTGATACCAGAAGTATTATAATCCGTTTTAGAATTATTGGTACAATAGTACCCAGCCTTGCGCAGGTATTCAGGATAAGTATGCACATCCGCTGATTTGGAATAGCTACTTCTCATATTTTCATGACCATTCGAGGAAGAATAAACTCCAGTAATAATTGTATTTCTCGAGGGAGCACAAACGGCATTGGGACAATAAGCATGTGTATATAAAAACCCTTCACCAGCTAATTTATCAATATTGGGAGTAGTGGCGAACGAGTTGCCATAACATCCTGTAAAATAAGCGCTATTATCCTCACTGACAATCCAAAGAATATTTGGCAATTTAACTTGAATTTGTGACTTACAGTATGGTCCTGTAAAGGTTGTGATCATAGCCAATCCAAGAGTGGTCCAGTGTTTAATTGGTTTAAATCCCATAGTTCTTACTATTAAACAATAGTTCGTTAATCATTCTCGGTTAAAATGAGTTCAATGCCCAGTTTCATTCTTAATCCAGATGAGTTCAATTTCCTCCAGCGACTTACCTTTTGTTTCAGGCACATACATATAAGTGAACAACCACTGCAACAACGACATGGCTGCAAGGAACAGAAAAGTTGTTGCGCCGCCAACCAACTCAAGAAAGTAAGGGAACAGCAGCACAACCAAAAAATTGAACACCCACTGGGTAAACGAGGCAAAGGCAACGGCTGTACCGCGTATTTTATTCGGGAATATTTCCGATACAAGGGTCCAGAAGACGGGTCCAATGCAGGAAGAGAAAAATGCGCAAAACGACATGATACAAACCAAAGTAAGCAAAGCGCCAAGGTTAAAGTAAAATGATAATGCCAACATGACCAATGTTACTGCCATGCCCATGGAACCGATCAAATAAAGCCTGCGGCGGCCTACTTTATCGATAAGCGCTATGGCAACAAAAGTAAACAGGCCGTTGACAAGGCCTATCAAGGAGGTTTGAAGAAGGGCATTCTTAATCTCAATTCCGGCTGCAATCAATATTTTAGGGGCATAATCAATTACTGTATTAATGCCACTTACCTGTACAAGCATAGCCAAAAAGAACCCAACCATCAATACCTTCCGGTACGACGGTTTAAACAATTCCCTGAGGGTTACCTTTGCAAAATTATCTTTTAACGATTCGGATATTTCCCTGATCTCGACCTGGGCCAATGCCATACCTCCAATTCTGGTAAGCACTTCCAGCGACTTCTCCCGGAATCCTGCTTTGTACAACCACCTTGGGCTTTCAGGGATAAAAAACAGTCCGGTGAAAAATAGTACCGAGGGAATAATGCCTGTGGCAAACATCCAACGCCAATTGTTGGCCACATCATGCAACCAAAAATTAATTGCATAGGAGATAATAATGCCAATGACAATCGTAAGCTGATAAATAGCCACTAGCATCCCCCTTTTATTTGGGGGAGATACCTCGGCCACATACATAGGTGAAAGGACTGATGCAGCGCCTACAGCCAGCCCTCCAAATAACCGGGCCAAAATAAAGGTAAATGAACTTGAAGCCAAGGCAGTGGCAGCGCACGAAAGGGCAAAAAACAAAGCAACAATAATAAGAATCTTCTTGCGGCCATACCTGTCTGTTAAAATCCCGGAACCGAAAGCCCCAATGATCGCGCCTACCAACAATGAACTGACCCCCCAACCCAGTTGTAGCTCGTTCCATCCAAAATAGGGCTGAATGAACGGCACTGCACCGGAAATGATGGCAATATCGAAACCGAACATTAAACCTCCAAGTGTTGCAACGAGGCAAATAAAATAAAGATAACAAGTAGGTTTAATTTTCATATGTTAATAATATTGTTTTTCAGTGGCCATATGGAACTCCCAATAATCATCCGCCTGTGTGTGATAGATTTTATCATGGTCGTTTCATCTGTGTTTGTGTAATTAGTTCAAAACTGTAATTGTTTTGGTGATTTTAATGTCATCCGAAGCAGTGCCTATCTGTAATTCAAATTCTCCGGGTTCTACAACCTTTTTCATACTTTGATTATATAAAGACAATTCATTGACGGGTAATGTCAAACGAACAGTTCTTATTTCGCCAGCTTTGATCAATACTTTGCTGAATGCTTTTAACTGCTTAACAGGCGTAACTACCGAACTTACCACATCCCGGACATAAAGTTGTACAACTTCTTTACCATCGACATTTCCCTTATTCTGAATTTTGACATCAATGGTAATGATGTCACTGGCTTTGACTTTATCTTTGTCAATAACCGCATCCAAATAATTGAAAGTAGCATAGCTAAGTCCATAACCAAAACTCCAGAGCGGATGAGGATTACTAAACACATAATCGCGACCTGGTTTATCAATACTTCCAGGTTGCTTATAGAATCCTTTATCAGTAAGACGATAATTGTAATAACAGGGTAAATGTCCAGCCGATTGCGGAAACGAAACATTTAACCTGCCTGAAGGGTTGACTTTCCCAAATAACACATCTGCTAAAGCATTTCCTTGCTGCTCACCACCATACCATTGAACCAGTACAGCATTTGCATTTTCTTTGACCCATGGGATAGCCAGTGGTTTACCTGCTACAAGTACAACTATTATTGGCTTTCCGGTTGCCTTAATCTCTTTGAATAAATCCTCCTGCACTCCCGGTAGCTTGACATCACTAAGGTCAAAACCTTCGCCACTGGTAACATTTTTGTTGTCTGTAAAGGTGCCGCTTTCGGTGCCAACCACAATTATTGTAATATCACTCTTTTTTGCAGTGGCAATAGCCTCCTGAAATCCGTTTTTACTTTGGCTCCATACTTCGCAACCTTTGGCATAATTAATGTTAACCCTGTCGCCAACAAGGTTCTTTAATCCTTGAAATGGCGTAATACCTTGTTCAGTTCTACGGCTCCAGGAATAATCGCCCGGTTGAAACTGATCGGCGTTTGGCCCGATCAAAGCGATGGATTTATATTTATCAACAGAAAGCGGGAGAATGGAATTGTCATTTTTTAACAATACAATACTTTCATCGGCAATTTCTTTGGCTAACGCTACGCTTTCGGTGGAATGAATAACTGTATTTATATCCATTCCTGCATCTACAGGATTATCAAACAATCCACTTGCAAATTTTACATACAAAATACGGCTTACAGCCTGGTTAATGTACTTAATATCTATTTGTTTTTCATGCACCATTTTTTCTAATTCGAGATAACAAGTGCTTGCCGCCTCCAGGTCAATACCGGCTTCAATTGCTTGTTTAGCTGCCTCTCCATTGGTTGCAGCCGTATGATGAAAACTTTTAAGCCTTATAACGGATCCCCAGTCAGAATATACATAACCTTTAAAACCTAATTCATTGCGCAGTAAATCAGTAAGATAATACCGCGAACCTGCAATGGGTACATCATCATAAGAGCTATAACAATTCATTATTGAAAGTGGTTTTGCTTCTTTTATTACTTTTTCAAATGGATACAAATAGATAGACCTTAATTCTCTTTCACCACCACTTATGGAAGCTAAATTTAGTCCGCCAGTAGGACTGCCATGCGCTATAAAATGTTTAGGTGCGCATATAATGCCATTTTTTTGTGCTGTTTTAACATACGCAATACCCATTTCGCTAATCAAGAAAGGATCCTCACCATAGGTCTCTTCGACCCTTCCCCAGCGTAACTCCCGGGCTATATCCAAATCTGGTGAATTGACTTGTTTGATGTTCATTGCATTTAAGTCTTTAGAAACCAGCTCTACCATACGAGTAACCATATCAGGATTAAAAGTACTTCCCTGCGCGATGGCCTGAGGATAAATGGTGCAATTCCCTTGATAAACTCCATGCAAAGCCTCAGTGCAAATTAATATTGGAATTCCCCAATGGGTTTCCTGTTTCAGATATTTTTGAATTTTAGAATGAAGACTATTCGCCTCACTGGCGTTTAAACGGGCATTCATAACGCAACCGTAACTTTCTCCATTGAAAGATTCATTTCCTGGAACATCTTTCAAGTGTTGCATTTGCAGGATTTTTTCATGCAATGACATTCTTCCCAATAAATCCTGCACTCGTTGTTCAACAGAAATTTTGGGGTTCTGATAAGGCATTAAAGTTACTTTTTGTGCAAAGGCGCTCTCAATACCAATTAAATAGAAAATGACGATTAATATTTGTTTCATAATTTAGTGTTATGTTATTATTTCACTGATAAAATAATTAGGACATTGTGAATAATTTAGACGACCCTGCACGGTTTCCCGTCTCCCTTCCCCGGTCTCCACCCTCTCTGCACCATACCCCATGTGGTTAAATCTTCATTTCCATCATATGCTTCTTCACCTCTTCGGTAATCACCTGACCATCGAACAGGTTTACCACGCGGTGGGCAAATTCTGAGTCGTGCTTGGAGTGGGTAACCATCACGATGGTGGTTCCTTCCCGGTTGAGCTCAGTCAAAAGGTTCATCACTTCCAGCCCGTTTTTCGAGTCGAGGTTACCGGTTGGCTCATCCGCCAGAATCAGCTTCGGATTGGCAACCACTGCGCGTGCGATGGCCACACGTTGCTGCTGACCACCCGACAGTTGCTGCGGAAAGTGCTTCTTCCGGTGACTGATTTTCATCCGCTCCAGTACTTTTTCGACCATCTCCTTACGCTCTTTGGCACTTAATTTCAGGTAAATAAGCGGAAGTTCAACATTTTCGTATACATTGAGTTCGTCGATCAGGTTAAAACTCTGAAACACGAACCCGATGTTCCCCTTACGGAGCAAAGTCCGGTCGCGTTCCTTAAACCCACCGACTTCGTGGCCATCGAAATAATACTCGCCTGAGGTAGGGTTGTCCAACAAGCCGATAATGTTCAGCAAAGTTGATTTACCGCAACCCGAAGGCCCCATGATGGCTACAAATTCACCCTTTTGAATGTGCAGGCTCACGTCATTCAACGCACTGGTCTCGATCTCTTCCGTGCGGAAGACTTTGTTCAAGCTAACTGTCCGAATCATAATGTAAAAGTTGCATAGAGCATGGGGCAAAGAGCATGGTTGGCTCATATCCCAACACTCTATTCGTTAATATTTGAGTTTATTTGTATTTGGCAAAGGGCAAGGGGCAGAGAGCAGAGGGCGTAGGGCGTTGAGAATGGAGTTGAATTAAGGAAAACCCATTGCTTCACGCCCAAGCAACTTAGAATAACCAATAAATGCTTGTACAGAGCGTTTCCTCTGCCCCATGCTCTCTGCTCCATGCTCTCTGCCCCATGCTATTTGAAGCTGATCCGCTCATTCGTCCCAAACATCTCGTACCCCGAAGTGATCACTTTTTCGCCAGCTTTCAGTCCTTCCAAAACTTCGTAATATTGCGGATTCTGTTTGCCTATTTTGATAGGTCGTTTGATTGCCTCTGTTCCTGCAGCGGTCAAAACAAAGATCCATTGACCGCCGGTACTCTGGAAAAAACCTCCGCGCGGAATCATCAATGCTTTTTGCGACTCGCCCAATTCAAGTTTGACATGATAGGTCTGACCGGTCCTTATCTTTTCCGGTTTTGATCCTTCAAAAACCAGATCAATTTTAAATTGCCCCTCACGTACATCCGGATAGACCTTTTTCACAGCAAGTTTGAAATTGGCGCTGTTGCGGTCAAGAGATGCTGCGAGCCCACGAACCACCCTGTCGATGTAGTGTTCGTCGATTTTGGCATTTACCTTGAAATTGTCGAGCACGTTGATCTGGCCAATGCGCTGACCTCCGTTGATCGATTGCCCTATTTCTGCATCCAGCATGCCCAGCTGGCCGTCGACAGGAGCTTTTACATTCAGATCGCCCAGACGTTCATGAACCAGATCAAGCATTTGGCGCATCTTCCCAAGGTCCCTTTCGAGGGTAATCATCGAAGTAGTCCGGAGCAATGAGTCATTTCTTACTTTAAGCTTATTGATGGTCAGTAGATTGACCTCATATTCGTAATCTTCTTTCGACTGAAGATAATCCTCCTTCGAGATCAGCGCCTCTTTGTACAGTGTTTCGTACTGATTAAAGGTTCTTTTTTTGCGGATAACCTTGAATTCACTGTCGAGAATATTCCGTTTTGACTGGATCAATTCCGACTCGAAACTGATCCTGGTACTGCGCAGGTAGTTTTCTTTCTCTGCGAGCGCGGCCTCACTGTTCAGGATGGTTTGGTACAACTGGCGATTCCCCAGACGCAGGATGACATCTCCCTTTTTTACCATTGCACCCTCTTCTATCATTCGTTCTTCGACTGTTCCACCTTCGACCGCATCCAGAAAAATGGTTGTGATCGGCTCCACCTGACCGATTACCGTGATGTAATCGTTGAATATTCCATCTTCCGCACTACCGATGGTCAGTAGATCCTTTTCCGCACGGAAAACTGAAGAATGGTCGCCAAAAACCAGTTTAAAAATCAAAAAAACCATCAGCAAAACCCCAGCAACCCAGAAAATATGCTTCTTCTGAATTCCCTTCTTCTTTTCAATAACCCTATCCATTCCCATGACAAACCTTATTTACAACACATTAGATAATTCCCTTTTCATTATTTGTTCCTTCTGTCCGAAACAATCTGAGAACCATTTTTCAACACGTTACCGCAGACGGTGATCTCCTGGCATTTCTATACCCTTCGACAGGCTCAGGGACCAGTTCATCGGCGCATTTTCACATTTTCATATTTCCCAATTTTCACATTCCCCCTTCGACAAGCTCAGGGACCACAGGTTCAAGGTAGTTCCCTGGTTCGAAATTGGGATCGTCCGCTTCGTCCTCTTCGTCCCAGTCACCCGCTCGCCCCCTCTATTCCCAAAACCTGCTTCCTTTGTAAAACTCCAGTATTCGTTTTTTTACCGCATAGGTTAGTTTGGCATGCAGTACCTGAGTAGTTGTATTGGCAAGTCTGTTTTTGGTCGTGTACATTTCAATGGCATTGATCATTCCCTGATCAAATTTTTTCTGGGCTGCCTGAAATGCGAGCTTATCGGCTTCCATCTGTTTTTCGGACTGTTGAAGCTCTTTGCCCGATGCAGTTAGTTCATTGTAATTTCCCTCCATTTCGTACAGAAGCGTTTGCCTGGCAATGGTAAGTCTTGTTTGGGCTTGTTCTGCCCCAATTTTGGCGCTTTGTACGTCAAACCTGACTGAATTTTTATTGAACAACGGAATGGTGAGGGTCGCACCCAGAAACTGTCGTTGGTTGTTGTTAATCTGGTCACTGAATGCTATAATCTTGTCATTTGCATCTTTGTTGGTCTCATAGTAACCGGTGTTATAACTGGCCTGTAGCCTGATGGAGGGAGAAAATCTGGCCCTGTTGATGCTCACATTTTTCTGACTGGCCTGCCATTCACCCTCGAAAGAACGGATGTATGGTGAGCGGAAGGTATGCTGCTCAAAGAGTTCCTGAATATTGGCACCTATCCCGGAAAAAACATCTTCCGTTTCAGGAAGAACGAGCACGATCTGCCTTTCGGGTGGAAGGTTCAATGCCTTCTTCAGACTGATCCATGAGGTTGCGATATTATTGGCAGTTTGAATGCGGAAAAGCTCTTCCTTTTCGTAGTTGGCTTTCACCTCCAGAAAATCAGCATAGGACTTCAATCCGGTTGAGACTAAAATATCTATCTTCTTTACATTCAGCTCAGAGAGGGCTTTTTGCTCATTGGCAATCTTCAGTAGTTCTTCGAAATAAATGACATTGAAAAAGGCGTTCATTACCGAGAAAGCCAAATCATCTGCAGCATTGATCCGTTTGTTTTCAGTTGCCTCTTTTTTGAATTTATTGTACCTGATCTGGTTTTCGTACATGAAACCACGGAACAGATCGACCGAAGTACCCAAATAGTAGGAGTTGTTGAAAAAGGAGGTATTGATGATCCCGTTGGTATTGGGATCCACAGATCTGCCGTAATTTTTTCCCGCATCCGATCCTGCTCCAATTGCAGGCAACCTGTTCCATTTCGATTGACGGTAACTCACCTCAGCCAACTGCTTGTCCATATCTGCGTTCAGTAACTGAAGGTTATTTTTCAGTGCATAGTTGATACAATCGTTCAATGTCCACTTTTCCTGCGCAGCTAACTGCAAACTGGAGGTCAATTGGATAAGGATCAATAAAAATAGTATACAGTAATTCATGTTATAATCATTTATAAAAACTTTTGTGCCAAAATAATGCCAAAAGTATAAATATGCTGTTAATGCTTTATTTCTTATCCACCCAGATTGGACTTGACCAGGCCATCTCCCTGTCCGTCTGTGTTACCCTGATATAGTACCATTCTCCCTGCCCGATTTCCTCTTTAACAGATAATGCTCCGCTTATATCATCGGCCGTACCATTCCAGGTTTTAATTACTTCATTATTTCTGAGAAGTTCGACATTTTTAATGCTATTAGTGCCGATTGCACGGAAAGAAATATTTCTTGGGTCTTTTGGGCCCATCTTGACTTCACTCCCCATCGGAAACCCGTTTACGGTAAAGAATATAAGGATGCGAGCCCCGCTTGTCGCATAACAATGGCGGTCATACATGGAGTTAAAGAGTGCTTTTCTTTCCAGTTCCGGACTGAGGATTGCTGCTAATCCCTCTTCTCCCTTCCCGATACCGGGGCGGCCTAAGTGTGTATCTGTCGAACCGATGAATCCCAGCCGATGACCCATCGCCAATGCCGTCTGCACGCTTGATCCGAGATCCTTCCCGTAAATACGAAGTTCCGGATTCGGCCCACCAGGTGCTTCAGAAGATCCCCGGTGTTGCTCGATTTCTACGACTCTCTGATACTTGTTATTGATTTTAGACCAGTCCATGGGACCCCACACAGGTGTTCCATTTGCCTTGAGTCCCCCTTGCATATTGGGATGATGAGGAACAATTAGAGCCCGGACATTGTGCTCATCAAGAAATTTCCACCAAGGCGCTGTGTTGTCTCCAACACTATCAGGTTGCTCCGGCCCTTTGTCATCAGGATAATAAGCGTTCCGGTGCCCATAGCGTCCGGTACTCCATTCAAACCCAATAATAGTAGCAAAATGTTGAGGTGAATTGTACCGGTTGCCGGCGGCTATAAGTCGCTCGTATTTTTCCCCGCGTGGAGAGTGATCCGCTAACCCGGCGAAATCCAGGCCACAGAAATTTCGCGCATGTTCATACGCACGATCCGGTGAACCCACGGCATCGCTTGAAATCTCACAATGGACGTGAATATCCCCGAAAAATATCCCCGGCTCTGTATTTTCCCGGGGCAATACCGGATTACTTATATTTTTTATTGATTTATACGATGCCGTAATCCGTGTGACGACACCCGGACGGAAGGTAACTTCGAAATGTTTGAACCCCTTGTCCGATTCTTTAAAAGTATAGAACGCAGGAAGATCGGATTGAGTACTTCCGGTGATTTGAACTGTCCCCGTAAAGTTTGTAACTGGGTTATTGTATTTATCTGTTACTGCAATGGTAACCCGTCCTTTCTGTCCTTTTATCGGACGTGCTTCGGCAGTGCATGACAGTTTCTCAGGAGCACGGTTGCAAGCATAGAGACTGATTCGGTCCTTCAGCCGGACTTCTTTACCATCAGAAGTCAGTATAAAGGCATAAATCCCGCCTTCCAGATTATTTACCTCAGGAAATCGCATCGCAAATGTAATATTAACTTTCTCTCCAGGCAGAATTTCACCGTTATCAACTTTTAAAACAGAGAGAGGGGTATACCTGGGTTTGGGCCAGGTTGCGTCTATAAGAGTCACAGCAATGCCACTCAGGACAGCGCCATTTTGAGTTTTGGCAATAATTTCGGGCTTGGTTTCGAAGGAGGAAGCGGTTCTCCAGTAATCCCATCGGAAACAGATCGATTCACCTGGTTTTACGCCTTCGCTTCCTGCAGTATATACAAAAGTGCAATGTGAGATTTCACCTGCAGGGTCTCCTGTGTTATTAGGAAACTCAATGGTTCCGTATCTTTTATCAACATCCTTGGCTATCGAAGATGGGCCGTCCAGAACTGCCACCGGAGGGACAACAGCTCCAGTGAGTCCGGAATTCCTTGTAAAAGAGGCCGATCCGTAAAGTCCGATCTCCTTCGTGTCTATCGGATCAAATCCGATCTTTACAGCAGGCGATCCGGGTTTGAGACGGAAATCATGGTGCGCGGCATCCACAAACAAGGGATCAGCGATGATCGAATTATTATCCTGTCCCATCCCGTGCCACTGATCCAGCGACCAGTCCTTGAAGCGCAACTCCTTGTCTTCGGATTTCCAGTATATATTCTGGTCAAAGTGCATGGCATCTTCCTTATTCCAGAAGCGTGCCAGGATTTCGCCGCTCAAGCTGGCAATGATGTTGCGTTCGACAGTCATCAAGTCCTTGCCTGCATCGGGATGCCTTTTTCTTCCGACGCTGAACTGTCCGCTCACGGTATCGGAGTAAAAGATATTGTTCCGGATGATGTTACCACTGCCGATGTTTTGCATATAGCCACTTTCTGTGCAGTCATATACGATGTTGTGATCGAGAAGGATACCCTTACTGCCTTGGTCGCAGTAAAGTCCCCAGCCGCCATAGCGATAGCAGTTCACGTCATGAATAAGATTGTGATGCAGGCGCGTTCCGGGCGAGACACCCTCTGTATAAATGCCGCCCATGTCGCTCATCACGCCTTGTCCGATATGATGGATATGATTCCAGCCCACCTCGTTGTGATGGGCATGGCTGTATTTGTAATCCAGCCGCCGTCCGATGGTCACGCCGCTGTAGGGCATGTTGCAGATTTCATTGTGGGTAACTTTGTTATAGGGGCTGTGGGCGATGAACACACCACCGATGACTCCAAGAAATATCTGTCCATTGTCGTGAAGGAAGCAGTTGTCCACAACATTGTAACGGGCTAGCAGGTCGTCCTGTAAATCATCCGGCGGGATAGGATGCTGGAAAATATCGGAGGATGACCAGCGCGAACCAATAAGGACACCACCGCCACCCATGCCGTGAATCTCACATTGCTGAACGCGGTTGAAAGCAGATCCGTCAATCAGATAGAGCGCGTAACCGCCGGAACGGGTGATTTCACACCTCTCGAAAACACTGTATCTAAGAGCTGTAGCGCTGACAGCGGCCTCAAGAAAATGGCAGCCTGAATATCCGTCGTTTTCCAGTGCATGGTTTAGTGGGCCCCAATCGGCATGCTGAAACGACAGGCCACGGAATATCAGACCGTCGATAAATTTACCATCCGCTGCCGTGCCGTCGAAGCGCACCAGGGTTTGAAGCACTGAAACAATTGTTTCGGCAGAGGTCATGTCTTCGCCAGTTATTGGCCAATAGGTCAGGAGACCAGTCTTGCGGTCCAGATACCATTCGCCCGGTGAATCAAGCCCTTCCAGTAAGTTCTCGATATAATAAGGCATCTGGCGCTCATCGTTACCAGGAGAGCGGCTCGGGCCGGTGAAGAGCACCGAGTGATTCTGTTCGTCAAGGCCGTCAATCCAGTGCATCGCGCTGGTCCAGGCGTGTATCACATGCAGATTCACATCCTGCAGGTTTGCCCAGGGCTTGAGATCGTCGCCCTGATAGCTCATCCCCATCCTATTGACATTGTCTCCGGTGATCGGGCCACGTTTACCAAGAGTCCTGCTAGCAAGTTTCTGTAGTGTTTCTTTGCTGAAGCGCGGCGGGCCATCGGAGCGAAGAAACCCCTCATTGGGTATTCGGGCGCGCGTGCATCGCCGTCCGTTGACAAACAGCTGTGTTGAATACCATTTCCCGTCGCGGACTTCCGGGATAACTACTGTCCAGGTATTGCCATCTGCCGACTTTTGCCAGCCGGTAATGCGCCGTCCGCCACTGAATACAGGTTTTTCACCCGGCCAGGCGGCATAAGTCGTTGGTGCGTCAGCGGTAGCTGAATCCTCCGGCTTGAAAACCAGTGTTTCACCAAGGGGATAAAACCCGCCCCTGATAATTACGGTATATGCACGAGGAGAGGCATCCCTGGCCCGCGCAGCCCGCACAGCATCTCGTGCACGATCTAAGGTTGCAAAAGGGCCGTCAGTGCCGCCGGTCCGCGGTGCTGTTAGTGTCCCTGACCAGGAGTCTCTTCCGTTTTGCGCAATATAAAAATCGCCGTGCATGTTCAAAGGTGTGATACTGGTCAGCTCTGGATCCAACTCCGGATATTGTGCCAAAACCGGAACATCCACGCTAGCCAGTGAAGCCATTGGTTGTCCTTTGGAACTGGTATGCCGGCCATCTTGCAGGGTAGAAATATAAACGCAATGTTTGGCAGAAAGGCCAAATATGTTAATTGCCAATATTATAAAAAGAAGGAATATATTCTTCATATTTTTTAATTAAATCATGGTTTTCCTGTCAGAGGACTTGTGGATATGTAAATTTCACCGGCCATTGGAGAACCATTGGCGGCCTCGAGGGCTTCGAGGCGAACATACCGGATTTTTTGTGAGGGCCAGACAGCAATCTTGGCAGAGCAAGTGGCCGGCCAGATTCCTTGAGTGGCCGGGACGTATTTCTTGCCATCGCGACTAAGCCAAATCCGGTAGCTGGTGATATAACCTTTCTCATTACCCTTTATGACAGCGCCCCAAATTCGGGGCAATAACGGCTGGTAAACTAACCCGTGCACTGTTTCATTGCACCCCAGATCGAGTGTGATGGATTGAGGCAAGGAGGCTTTGGGCTGCCATTCAGCGCCCCAGGCTGTTTCCGTCCGGTCATCGATGGCATTGACAACTGTATAGTCATAACCGCCGATGTTGGCCGTGTGTTCACTTGTGGCCGTAGCCTTCATCTGTGAGTGCGACACAAAAGACGGCCACGGGCCGGTCTTGGTCAGCGAGATATTATCAACCCGGGCATTACGCCAGGGCATGACCTGCAGACCAACCTGGCCGGTATAGTTGCGATCGTCGAGCGATTTGCCAACGACCCGACCATCGAACAGAACTTCGATTTTCGAACTGAGGAAACGTAGGCCTAGGCGGTGCCATGTCCCAACGTTGAACCCGACTTTACCTGATGCCAGGTTTGTGTCTGGTTGATCCAGGTCCTGACTGTAAAGGATCCATTGTCCATCACTGTTAATACGCAGATGATATCCGGCAACCTTGGCTCCACGCTGGGCCGATATGCGCCCCAACAATTCCACATAACCTTCCTGCTCTAGCAGTATATCGGTGCCGACCTCGTAATCACCCCATGCGCGTGGATCACCCATAAGGGTCGTTGGAGGTATCTTGCCAGCCCCTGGTCCCCAGGGGATCGGTCCGTTCGTCAGTACTTGGCGGTAGCAAAGTCCGCTTCTACCGCCGCTGCAAGGGGCCGTTTCAAATGCCCCACCGAGATCAGTGAAATAACGGGCCAACCTGCCGACACCATAGGATTCAAAATCTTCCTTGTAAGGCAGCGGCATTTGTTCCTCTGGTCCGGCTTTCGACTGAGCGGCGCCCTTGGATTGACCGGTGGTGGTTGTGATGGTGTAGATATGGCGTGGTAGGAGAACAAGCGAAAAGCTGCCGGCCTTGGGACTGATTGGCTGCTGGTGGGCAAAGTAGTCATTTGAATCAGCTGAAGACAAATCGGTGGACCAGAGATGAACAAGGTTGGCAGGGAGCCCGCCGGTAATTGCAAACTCGACAAGCTGCGAACCAGGTGCATCCATCGTCTCGATTATGGTTGTAAAATCTCGGGAATCAGGACTTTTTAAACTCACATAGCTAACCCCATTGGGTAGATAACCGCAGGCGTTGTCGATGTATTGCCAGCCGATGTGAGTGAATTGAGTCGTATGTGCCTGAACCCAAACATTTTTTCCGACCCTATAGCATCCGGACCATGGCCAGGTGGCCAGCATCAAGCCGGTGTCGGCGATTGGCAAATCCGCGTACCAAGCAGAGACTAGGGAATAAGTGATGTTGGCAGTCATCCGGCCTTCGATGTACTGGCGATTGAGCGCACGAGCCAGCGGCACTGCCCCCACATCATGCCCTTGAGCGCTTAACTCGCTGTCCCAAATCTTTTTGTCTGACTGCAGCGCCGCAACCGGCACGGGGCAATGTTCATATCCAGTCCGTGCGCCGTAAGGGTCATGAACCCCTATAATATCGATCGCAGTATAGAAGTCAGGATCTTTGCTCATTTCGTCCACCACAGTCCACCTCTCTTTATCAATGCCATCAGTACCGACAATCTTGATGTGCGGGTAATGCCGGGCCAAAGCCTTATGCCAAGCTATGAACCATGATGCATCAGGTTTTCTCTCGTTCCAGCCACCCATATAATCTATCTTGAGTCCCTGATCTTCGGCCAGTTTCAGCCACGCCAGCAAGTAACGGATGTTGTCTTGGGACCAGAACCCGCCTTTGAACCATGAAGGAGCGGACCATTGCAGACCCCAAAGCTTGATATCAGGATTGCGGACCTTGGCCTGTTTCATTAGCCACCATTCGTATCCCCGCTCACCATTCAGATCCATGGGATTGCGCATGTGGCTGGGTTCGCAACCGGAAGTGCCGTTGCTGTCACCGCCGATCTCGACTTTAAGTATTTGCAGGTTTGCCCCATAACCAGGTTTGAAGAGATAATCCAGAATTTGGCTGCGCTCAGGTTCCGGATAATCGTAGAGCAGACGAGAGGAAGCTCCAGCGCTAAGGGCACCGAAGCCATCGAAGGTGCGACCATTATCCCTGCCATCAATGGTGATAGTGGGTGGTTTCATTGAGGTGACCAGGCGAAGTTGCCGCACCCGGTCGCGGGCTCCAGTCAGTGAAGCCAGTAGTTGTTCTTTGGTACCGGTATTCCGGCCATCACCCAGGGCAGAAATATACACGCAATGTTTGGCAGACAGGCCAAATATGTTAAAAGTCAATATTATAAAAAGAAGGAATATTTTTTTCATGATTAATAAAATCCTTGATTACGATGATCAAAATGAGGACGTTCTGTTCGTTTAAGTGGAATTGACATTCCCCCGGTCGACTCTAACCAATCATATAAATCGTGGTCCAACTGTTTAATGGTGTCTTGAAGTCTGGGTACATCAATCAGGTTATGCATCTCATTGGGATCTTCTTTTAAGTCGTAAAACTCATTTGTATCCCAAATTCCATAGTATCGGATGTACTTGTATCTGTCAGTGCGGACTCCATGCATGGTAGGCGTTTGCGGAAATTCATGTTCCCAGTAATATTCATAGAAAATACGGTTACGCCATTTGATATCTTTTCCCTGCAACAGGGGAATAAATGAGCTACCGACCATTTTCTTTGCTTTGTCCAATCCTGCACATGCCAATATAGTAGGGGCAATATCCACGTTTTGTACCATTTTTTCCAATGCTTGTCCACCTTTAAATAATTCAGGACAACGTGCCAACATCGGAACCCTGACCGATTCTTCGTAAAATTGGCGTTTGTCTATCAATCCGTGTTCTCCCCATGCAAAGCCATTATCGCCCATATATATAACCAAAGTGTTATCATCAATACCGGCATCTTTTAAATAGTCAAGAACAGAACCAACACTTTCATCTACAGATAGCAATGTCTCACAATAATTAATTACCTGAACTTTCCATGGACGGCCATGATATGAATAATCAACGCCATGCCAACTTTCACGTTGATTCTTGACCCAGTTGGGGGACATATTTTCTCCGTAATATTCCTTTCCATGTGCAGCTTTGCCTGTTTTTGGGTCAATAGTTGGAAGTTGTTTTATTCCATAGTGAGGAGTATTGAAATTCTCAGGGAGAACAACTTCTTTGTTTGCATAGTAACCTTTGTGTCGTTTAGCTGGCTGGAAATTATCATGTAATCCTTTTAGAGACAGATAAACAAAGAAGTGCTTTTTTTCTTCTACTTGCTTCTTCATAAATTTAATGGCATGTTCAGTAAGCAGGTCAGTTGAATAAACACTGTCTTTATATTGATTCCATACCCCATTTATATTTATCCGTGGATTGTAATATTCGCCTTGCCCTTTGAACCCTTCCCATTGGTCAAACCCGGGTTGTGGATCGCCGGAGTCGTTGCCCATATGCCACTTGCCAAAAAAACTGGTTTGATAACCAGCTTTTTGCAGGTATTGCGGGAAAAAGGTTAATCCTTCGGGAAGCGGAGCTGAATTATCAACTACCTTATGGGTATGTGAGTATAACCCCGTTAGAATAGAAGCACGGCTTGGGGAGCAAAGTGATGTAGTTACAAATGCATTCTTAATATTTACACCTTCTGCAGCCATGCGATCCAAATTCGGTGTTTTGATCCATGGAACCTTTCCTACAAAGCCCATGTAATCATAACGATGGTCATCGGAAAGAATAAATACGACATTTCGAGGTTTATCACTGTTTGCTAATTTAGGTAAATGGAGAGAGGGTGATTTACCGTAAATACTGCCATAGCTTGCTAAGGTAAGCGTAGCCAGAATACAATTAAGATGTTTCATAATTTTACTATGGTAAATTAGAAATAAACAATTTTGTTTTGGGAGACTCAATTTCAAATCGGTTGACGGTAGTTATGGCGATTGTGTCAATCCGATTTTCTGAAAAACCTGAAATCATGTATGTCATAACAGGTGGGATAACAGGAACAGCATCATCCCCGTTGGTCTTGAAAGTCTGGAAATCCCCAGTGGAAGGATAGCGTGCAAAAAGCTGGTTATTTATGTAAATGTTGAAATGCCCGATCCCGGACTCAAGGTCTGCATCAGCGGTCCATGAGAGCGTTAGGGAATCTTTTCCTTTAACTATTTTTAAATTTTCCGGTGCCAATGGTGCAGTATTATCTTGCACGGATCCTGTTGTTATGTATTCTTTAAATTTTACAGCGCATGCGGAATCGGGAAGCCACGACATGGAATGTTTGTCCCCGGTAAATGATGATGCCTTATAAACCTGAACATTAGCGTTAGTAGTTGTATCGCACAACCATGCTTTTTTCTGGTCCATATCATTTAGAACCTTTGAACCGTTTAGTTGAAGTCGTTGGGCAAGAACCGACTCGAAAAAAGGTATGGCTATATAACGTATATAACTCAGGTTATGGTTCTGACGCGGGGTATAGGCAATACTTACCGGACCGTCCATGTTTCGCAATATTGAAAACGTATGGAGGGCGGTTCCCCAGCAATTAGCCCTTACGCTATTAAAGTCACGTGAGCCTGCATGACGGATTATCACCGGTATTTTGGACGCTGCCTCCGGATAGGGAAAATGAGGATCGAATGCGGGAGAATAGCAAACTGCTGCAATAATCCTATCGGGATATGCATTGATCATAGCAAGTACCCAGTACCCACCTCCCGAATGGCCCCAGAGAAGCCAGGGTGCAATTTTAAGTTCAGGATGGTTTGAAAGTTGCGCGATACTATCGAGCCCTGCTAGAAGTGCAGGGCCGGATCCTTCTTCCGGATTTCTCCAGTCCCAGCAATTGGAGTTGGTTTTCGGGTATAGATCAGGGCCTAATATTGCCAAATGCCACTTCCTTGCAAAAGCTTGGTACTGGATATCATACGCTGTTGAGGCTCCACGGCCTTCCATCGTACATCCGTGCTGGTGAATAAATATTCCTCTGATTTCCTGAATACTGTCAGGTATGAAAACCGAGTAATTTGCATGGTCAAATTTTAAGGTACTGTCACGGATTGTCGTATGATATACAGTTCCTCCAGGTATTTTATTTAATCCGGATTGACCATAAACAGGTGACAAGACTCCTGTTAATATTAAAAGGGCAAAAAAAAGTCTCTTAAACATCCGGTTTTCTTTTTTATTTATTAATCCTATTTTGCTTCATTTATGAGAAGATGCACAATACGGCATGCATGGCCCGTACTTTTTTCATTCTTCATTTCTGAAATCCGGATTTTCAATTCATGTTTTGAAGGAGATAGGGTATCTCCGAAAACAAGGTACTGGTTCAAATAGAGTCTACTGCTCCAATTTGTATTGAAAAGATCCCGCGACCGGAATTCCCCTCCGTCAATACTATATTCAATAATCCCTGCATCTGGCCCGGTAACGGTACAAATACCTGTTGCAGTCCCTTTAAACTTGTATGTAATTGTTGAACCGGGCTGTTCGGAAATCAGCATTGGTACATCAACAAAACCTTTTCGCGTAGTTATTCCATCAGTCGGGGCCCATTTCTCGTTGATGACCCATCCATTTCTATCTTTGGTTTTATGAATATCTTCATATTTACCGCTGGTATAGGAATATTTATCAATTTGTGTTGGGATGGCATGTCGCACCCTTCCCTTGTGAACTTCTGCCTGCTTCCAGCCGCTTTCAAGCAGCGAACGGATTGACTTAGAATAGAGCTCTTGTCCGAAGGGGGAAGGATGAAGGTTTTTAAAATCCTTACCCCAAGTAAATTCCCCTGCCTTGATTCGGTCAGTAACCTCTTTAGCCAGATTAAGCGATGGAAGATTATAATGAATGGCAACTTTGTTATGGGATTCGATTACTAAAGGGGTTTTCCCGGTATTGTAATCCCGGATCTTACCCGGGTCAACAAAATACATGAGTACAATATCCATAAACGGGTTGGCTTTTAGAGCATGGCGAACAATGCCTTCCATGCCACGGATGTCTGCTTCTGCAGTCTGACCGTTATCATTGACTGCTGCTTCTTCAAATAGCAGGTCAATTTTCCCTTTCGCCAATACATCTGTAGCAAGACGGAAGGCTCCCGGAGTACTCCCGGTAGATGGAATACCTGCATGAATAAAGTCGAATTTTGTCTCTGGAAACCTTGTAGTGAGGTATTTGCATACTTTTTCGCGCCAACCGCTCATCGCTGTGATTGAACCTCCCAAAAAAGCAACCCTACCGGTTTTTTTCCGCGAAAACTGTAAATAGCTATTTGTTAATCCTCCTCTGATTTCCTGGTATGAAGCAGGATCAATTGACGGTTTTGCTGAAATTGAATCAACAATCACCTGCTTAATTTGTGCGTTAACGTTATTAATCAACTTCATCCGCATAAAGTACCCACCACCGGGAGCCAATTGAAGATTGATTTTATCACTCCGCTTAACCATTTTTTCTTCGCGCACAAAAGCATTGATCGCATCGTTCCGGTCAGAAAGAATAGTTGCCAATGCGCTTGAATTCAAGAAGTTCAAGTCAAATGATATATTGTTTGTTTGCTCTCCGTTCATAATGCCCACCCACCATTCGTTACCTTTTCGTCTGGCGAAAGCCGCTACTTTGCCAATTTCGGTGCAGGGAAGGACTATGGTTTCATCCCAGGTTACAGGAAAGTCACGTAGGATGTCTTCTGCAGGATTGTTCAAATAACAATAATAGGCATCGGCAAAATGTGTCAGAGGAGAGAGAAATACGACGGCTTGCGCCAATTCGTGTGTCCATGTAAATCCGTTCAATTCCTTTTCGCTGAAGATTACAGGAGTAAAGTCAGCCGGGCCTGCAATGAAGCGGGTAAAAGGATTAAGCACGTCCTGACTTTTAGGCGCTACCCGATTGTATCGCGTCATTTGGTATTCGTTACCCCGAACACCTTCACGTGTTAACTCATGAGGCCAGGTCCTCCGTAATCCAGTAGGTTTAACGCAACCATGAAAATCGCATAGCAATTGAAGGTTGCAGGTTTCCTCCAAAGCTGTCTCATACCATTGCATTATTACAGGTGTGGCAGGTTTAATATAATCAATTTTTATACCGACAGCGCCGGCTTGCTTTACTTTTAGCAAATAAGTACGAATAGCATCGCGGGAAGGTATTTCCTTCGAATGTACCCATACAATACTCTTAACGCCTTTTGAATTACCATAATCGATTGCCTCTTTCAAACACTGCCACTGGTCTTTCCCCGGTTGACTCCATTTACTCCAGCCAGCATCGATCAAATAATACTCCCAGGTAAGACGGGCAGCAGCATCATACCAGTTTTTTTGATCTTCAAATATAGGATCACCAACGCTCCACCACTGCCACATTACACGACCCGGTTTCACCCAACTGAAATCGAAAGTTGTATTTGGAGGTTCGCACAAATTCATTATCAAATCACTGTTTACCAATTGCGTAAGGCTATTGGCAATGATAGCTAAACGCCAGGGTGAAGTAATTATTCCGGCGTCAACTTCCCAACCTTTTGGTGTAGTGGTAAAATTTGCCTTCAAAAGGTTTCCTGTTTTTATCCAGCTTAAATCAGGAAAACGCCGGCAATCAGCTTCACTGAACGAAAGGTAAAAACTACCGGATTTGATGGTCAACGGAGCCATGAAAGTTTTATTATCTGGCATTTCGGCAAATGAAGAAATGTTGTGCAACCCTTCTCCACCGCCAAGGTTGTATGCCCAGTAACATTGTGCCGATGATGGTATGGGGAATGCGGTATTATCGCCTTCAATCTTCATTTTCTTATTGGCCTGGATAATATAACGTATAGCAACACCATCATCATAAGCCCTGATCAATAACCGATAGACTATTCCTTTGCTATTCAATGGTATTGAGACTTCTTTGCAATTGTTTATTGCCTGGGTGTGGTTGCCAAATAAAGAGTATTTTTCGTCTATTGTCTTCTTGGTTGCCGGTCCTGCCAGGATAACATTAACACCTGTATTATTACCGTCCATAATCAATCCCAAAGGAGAATCCCGTAAAACCAACTCGTTGTTCTTAGACACAGTAAGACGCACTACATTATTGGTCAGACTAATGGTAGCTTCCACATCCTTATTTGGACTTTCCACAATGATCGCGTTTTCTTTCTGACCAAAAGCATATTGTAAAATAAGAGAAAGCGCAATGGCTGCGAGTGTTTTTTTCATTCTATTTATTTACGTGATTTATCAGATTTATTTTGCCTGATCATCTTGCCTACTTCATGCAGTGTTTTCACATCTATCTCTCTGATTTCACCTTTGTAATCCGGTCCAATATCCAGTGAGAAAATATTACCGAATTTCACTGCACCCAGGTAATCCTGATAGATTTTATCAGCAGGGGTGCACAAGTCGTCGTGTTTAGGAAGCGAAT